>NZ_JBAGJD010000032.1:0-783 GCF_036864815.1 Paenibacillus sp. A14 | reverse complement strand
AGTGACTGCCGGTGACAAACCGGAGGAAGGTGGGGATGACGTCAAATCATCATGCCCCTTATGACCTGGGCTACACACGTACTACAATGGCTGGTACAACGGGAAGCGAAGGAGCGATCCGGAGCGAATCCTAAAAAGCCAGTCTCAGTTCGGATTGCAGGCTGCAACTCGCCTGCATGAAGTCGGAATTGCTAGTAATCGCGGATCAGCATGCCGCGGTGAATACGTTCCCGGGTCTTGTACACACCGCCCGTCACACCACGAGAGTTTACAACACCCGAAGTCGGTGAGGTAACCGCAAGGAGCCAGCCGCCGAAGGTGGGGTAGATGATTGGGGTGAAGTCGTAACAAGGTAGCCGTATCGGAAGGTGCGGCTGGATCACCTCCTTTCTATGGAGTACCTCGTTCCTGTGGGGAACGGTACAAACAGGCTGACCGTAAGGTCGCCGATAATTAGGCTTTGTTATAGCGAAGTCGACCATGACGTGTTTTCATTTGTTCGGTTTTGATGGAATTTGAGGGGCCATAGCTCAGCTGGGAGAGCGCCTGCCTTGCAAGCAGGAGGTCAGGAGTTCGATCCTCCTTGGCTCCACCATTATTTCCATCTATTATAGAATTTTAAACGCTGCCGAAGGCGGACGTTGCAAAAATCAAACTTGATCCTTGAAAACTGGATAACGAAACGAAATTTGCGTTTTAGAAACAACTCTTTTAGCTGAACTTGTGTCAAAACAAGTTTAATAAAGGTAGTGACTACAGAGCGAAGGTTTTGGGATGACCGAA
>NZ_JBAGJD010000031.1:0-1051 GCF_036864815.1 Paenibacillus sp. A14 | reverse complement strand
TCCAGCCGGGTTTCCCCATTCGGACATCCCCGGATCAAAGCTTGCTTACAGCTCCCCGAGGCAGTTTCGTTGTTCGCCACGTCCTTCTTCGGCTCCTAGCGCCTAGGCATCCTCCGTGTGCTCTTAGCAGCTTAACCAATTCGCTCCGGTTTTGCGCTGTCCTCTCCTCGTTCGTCGCTTACTGACTTGCTCTCGCAAGCAGCCGCGCACTACCTAAAGTTCGGTCATCCCAAAACCTTCGCTCTGTAGTCACTACCTTTATTAAACTTGTTAAACACAAGTTCAGCTAAAAGAGTTGTTTCTAAAACGCAAATTTCGTTTCGTTATCCAGTTTTCAAGGATCAATGACGAAATGTTGTAACAATCACACAAGGTGATGTCCAATATTTCAGCAGATTCTTTCGCCGTTTTACCGGCGGAAGACTATCTTATCATCTCCTGCCTTACCGTTCAACCGGTAAGTCATGGAAGTGATGTTGTATGGTGGAGCCAAGGAGGATCGAACTCCTGACCTCCTGCTTGCAAGGCAGGCGCTCTCCCAGCTGAGCTATGGCCCCATATATAACTCCAGCCTCAAGTTTCGATTATGGAGTGAATGGTGGGCCCTAGTGGACTCGAACCACCGACCTCACCCTTATCAGGGGTGCGCTCTAACCAGCTGAGCTAAGGGCCCATAATCAATTATTCAATTGCAAACCCTGTTAAGGGGTGCGCTTGGCAACGTCCTACTCTCCCAGGACCCTTCGGTCCAAGTACCATCGGCGCTGGAGGGCTTAACGGTCGTGTTCGGGATGGGTACGCGTGGAACCCCTCCGCCATCGCCACCAAACGCGCGAGAGTTGAACTCTCAAAACTGACCAACGAGTGAGTAAGTTTGCTAACTCAAGGTTAGCTATTTGAATGTTCTCGTTGCAGAGAACGATTCTCCATAGAAAGGAGGTGATCCAGCCGCACCTTCCGATACGGCTACCTTGTTACGACTTCACCCCAATCATCTACCCCACCTTCGGCGGCTGGCTCCTTGCGGTTACCTCACCGACTTCGGGTGTTG
>NZ_JBAGJD010000029.1:3627-3866 GCF_036864815.1 Paenibacillus sp. A14 | reverse complement strand
CACCAAACGTGTTCAGATGTTTGATCACCTGAAAACTGGATACGAAACGTATTTGCGTTTTAGCCCCTATTTGTTTTTCGGGGTCCCCGCAAAGTACTCGGAATCAGCATCGAAGCTGTTCTTCACTTTGTGGGGTGATTTTTTGGATAAGCCCTCGACCGATTAGTACCTGTCAGCTCCATGCATTGCTGCACTTCCACCCCAGGCCTATCAACCTCGTCGTCTTCAAGGGGTCTTAC
>NZ_JBAGJD010000028.1:0-9940 GCF_036864815.1 Paenibacillus sp. A14 | reverse complement strand
CACCGCTCCCGGCTGAAGATGCTGCGGGCCAATCGATCCCGCTTGCAGTTGGTCTCCGCCGAGCCCCGCCGACGGCAGCAGGCCATCCCGCTGCAGTTCGGCGGACAGCTGCCAGGTTTCCACGCTGTCCGGAGCGATGTGCCGCGTTTGAACCGCTTCATCGGCCAGATGGCCCGCTTCAACCGATTCCGCCGACAGGTGCTGACGCTGTACCGCACCGTCCCCGATATGGTGCTCCAGCACAGAGCCTGGAGCGATGTGCCGGGCCTGAACCGCTTCGTCGGCCAAATGCACCGCATCAACCGATTCCGCCGACAGGTGCTGACGCTGTACCGCACCATTTACGATATGGTGCTCCAGCACAGAGCCTGGAGCGATGTGCCGGGCCTGAACCGCTTCGTCGGCCAAATGCACCGTATCAACCGATTCCGCCGACAGGTGCTGACGCTGTACCGCACCATCCCTGATATGGTGCTTCTGGACGGAGCCTGGTGCAATGTGCCGCGTTTGAATCGCCTTATCCGTCAGATGGTCGGCATGCACCGATTCTACCGACAAGTGTTGGCGCTGTACTGCACCATTACTTATATGGTGCTCTTGCACGGAACCCATCGACAGATGATGGCTATACACGGCATTGGTCCGCAGATGATCCGGGCCTACAGCCTCGGCGCCGAGCGCCTCCCCGTTCACCGCTCCCGGCTGAAGATGCTCCTGGCCAATCGATCCCGCTTGCAGTTGGTCTCCGCCGAGCCCCGCCGACGGCAGCAGACCATCTCGCTGCAGTTCGGCGGACAACTGCCAGGTTTCCACACTGTCCGGAGCGATGTGCCGCGTTTGGACCGCTTCGTCGGCCAAATGCACCGCATCAACCGATTCCGCCGACAGATGCTGACGCTGTACCGCACCGTCCCCGATATGGTGCTCCTGTACCGACCCCGCCGTCAGATGACGGCTGTATACGGCGCTTCTCTGCAGATGGTCCGCGCCTACAGCCTCGGCCCCAAGCGCCTCCGCGTTCACCGCTCCCGGCTGAAGATGCTGCGGGCCAATCGATCCCGCTTGCAGTTGGTCTCCGCCGAGTCCCGCCGACGGCAGCAGACCATCTCGCTGCAGCTCGGCGGACAACTGCCAGGTTTCCACACTGTCCGGAGCGATGTGCCGCGTTTGGACCGCTTCGTCGGCCAAATGCACCGCATCAACCGATTCCGCCGACAGATGCTGACGCTGTACCGCACCGTCCCCGATATGGTGCTCCTGTACCGACCCCGCCGTCAGATGACGGCTGTATACGGCGCTTCTCTGCAGATGATCCGCGCCTACAGCCTCGGCCCCAAGCGCCTCCGCGTTCACCGCTCCCGGCTGAAGATGCTCCTGGCTAATCGATCCCGCTTGCAGTTGGTCTCCGCCGAGCCCCGCCGACGGCAGCAGACCATCACGCTGCAGTTCGGCGGACAGCTGCCAGGTTTCCACGCTGTCCGGAGCGATGTGCCGCGTTTGGACCGCTTCGTCGGCCAAATGGCTGGAATCAACCGATTCCTCCGACAGGTGCTGACGCTGTACCGCACCATCTACGATATGGTGCTCCTGCACAGAGCCTGGTGCAATGTGCCGGGCCTGAACCGCTTCGTCGGCCAAATGCACCGCATCAACGGATTCCTCCGACAGGTGCTGACGCTGTACCGCACCATCTACGATATGGTGCTCCTGCACAGAGCCTGGTGCAATGTGCCGGGCCTGAACCGCTTCGTCGGCCAGATGCACCGCATCAACGGATTCCTCCGACAGGTGCTGACGCTGTACCGCACCATCTACGATATGGTGCTCCTGCACAGAGCCTGGAGCGATGTGCCGGGCCTGAACCGCTTCGTCGGCCAGATGCACCGCATCAACCGACTCCTCCGACAGGTGCTGACGCTGTACCGCACCGTCCCCGATATGGTGCTCCTGCACAGAGCCTAGAGCGATGTGCCGGGCCTGAACCGCTTCGTCGGCCAGATGCACCGCATCAACCGATTCCGCCGACAGGTGCTGACGCTGTACCGCACCGTCCCCGATATGGTGATCCTGCACAGAGCCTGGTGCAATGTGCCGCGTTTGAATCGCCTTATCCGTGAGATGGTCGGCATGCACCGATTCCAACGACAAGTGTTGACGCTGTACCGCACCATTTACAATATGGTGATCCTGCACCGATCCCGTCGTCAGATGGCGGCTATATACGGCGTTGGCCCGCAGATGATCCGGGCCTACCGCCTCGGCGCCAAGCGCCTCCGCGTTCACCGCTCCCGGCTGAAGATGTTCCTGGCCGATCGAGCCCGCTTGCAGTTGGTCTCCGCCGATCCCCTCCGACGGCAGCAGACCATCACGCTGCAGTTCGGCGGACAGCTGCCAGGTTTCCACACTGTCCGGAGCGATGTGCCGCGTTTGAACCGCTTCGTCGGCCAGATGGTCGGCATGCACCGATTCCAACGACAGGTGCTGGTGCTGTATCGCACCATTCACAATATGGTGCTCCTGTACCGACCCCGCAGTCAGATGGCGGCTGTATACGGCGTTGGCCCGCAGATGATCCGGGCCTACCGCCTCGGCGCCAAGCGCCTCCGCGTTCACCGCTCCCGGCTGGAGATGCTGCGGCCCGATCGAGCCCGCTTGCAGTTGATCCCCGCCGATCCCCGCCGATGGCAGCAGACCGCTCTGCTGCAATTCTGCCGACAGCTGCCAGGTTTCCACGCTGCCCGGAGAAATGTGCCGCGTCTGGACCGCTTCGTTGGCCAGATGGCCCGCTTCAACCAATTGCGCCGACAAGTGCTGACGCTGAACCACACCATTACCGATATGGTGCTCCTGCACCGATCCCGCCGTCAGATGGCGGCTGTACACGGCGTTGGCCTGCAGGTGATCCGGGCCTACCGCGTCGGCGCCAAGCGCCTCCGCGGGTACCGCTCCCGGCTGAAAATGGTGCGACCCGATCGAGCCCGCTTGCAGTTGATCCCCGCCGACCCCCGCCGACGGCAGCAGACCGCCCTGCTGCAATTCTGCCGACAGTTGCCAGGTTTCCACGCTGCCCGGAGAAATGTGCCGCGTCTGGACCGCTTCGTCGGCCAGATGGCCCGCTTCAACCAATTGCGCCGACAAGTGCTGACGCTGAATCACACCGTTACCGATATGGTGTTCCTGCACGGAGCCCGTCGTCAGATGACGGCTGGTCACAGCGTTGGCCTGCAGGTGATCCGGGCCTACCGCCTCGGCACCGAGCGTCTCCGCGTTCACCGATCCCGGCTGGAGATGGTGCGGCCCGATCGAGCCCGCTTGCAATTGCTCCCCGCCGATTCCCGCCGTCGGCAGCAGACCGTCCCGCTGCAATTCGGCAGACAACTGCCGGAACGAAACCGCGTTCTCTCCGAGATGACCGGATTGCACCGCCCCTTCCGCGATATGGACGGCATCGATAATTCCTTTCGCCAAGTGATGGGAATGGATGTTGCCCGAAGACACATGCTGGCTTTGCACCGCTTCATCCATAATGTGATAGCACTGCACAGCCTGCAATTTCAGATGCAGGGCGCCCACGGATTCATTTTGCAAAATCGTCCCGTCCACGCTGCCCTTCTGCAAATGAGACCTGCGGATTGAGCCGGCCTGAAGATCGTCGCTGCCGATCCCGTCGGTGGGCAGCAAACCGTTCTCCTGCAATTCGGGGGACAGATGGCCAATCGAGACGGCGTGCGGTTGCAGATGCCGGCCCTCTATGACCTGTTCTCCGAGCAGACGGCCGTCAATGCTACCTTCGGCCACATGACGCGAATCCACCGCGCCTTCAGCCAGATGCTCCGCTTGGATGGCCGCCTCCGCCAAATGGTAGCTTTGCACGGTCTTGGGACGAAGATGGGTTGGACCCACCACATGTTCCTGGAGCACTTCCCCGTCGATAATGCCCTTTTGCAAGTGGGCCCGCTGTATGGAAGACGGCTGAAGATCGGCCCCGCCGATGCCGTTCTCCGGCAGAACGCCTTCCTGCTTCAGGCCCTCGGACAAATGTTCCCGGGTGATCTCCGCGGACCCGATGTGCCGGGATTCCACCGCACCGTCTGCCAGGTGGACGCCAATTACGCTGCCCTCTCCCAAATGCTCGGAGCGAACCGCTCCAGCCGCAAGCTTGGCTGTGGTGACGGACTCATTTTGCAGGACCCGCTCGGAAACTGCAGCATCGGCGAAATGGATTTCCTGTACCGCTGCCGGCTGAATCTGTTCCGACCCAACTGCATTGGCGTCCAAATGCCGGACGCCCACCGCGCCGTTCGCCAAACTTTCACCCTGCACCGCGCCCGGAGCCAGGTGCCGAGATTCAACCGAGCCCGGAGCGATTTTCGAACCGGTGATGCTTCCCTCGGCCAATTTGGGGGCTGTTACGGCCAAGTCGTTCAGTTTATCGGTTGTTACGCTTTCGGGAGAGAGCTTTAAGGACGTCACCGCGAAGTCCTGCAAATGCCGGGAAAATATCGCCCCGTCTCCGATATGTTCTTCGCGGACGCTTCCTTCCTGAAGCGCGCTGCCATCAATGCTGCGCTCCGCAAGGTGCGGCCTTTCGATCGCACCCGGCCGAATATGCCCTGAATCCACCTGCTCCTGGCCGATCGCCCGGCCGGTGATCGAGCCGTTCGCCAACTTGCTCTCGGTTACAGCGCCGTCCGCGAGCTTGGCGCTTGTCACGCTGCCAACCTGCAAATGCCGTTCGGTCACCGACTCCGCTGCGAGCAGGCCTTCGGAAATCGATGCTGGCGCAATTTTGTCGCCCGTCACGGTCCCAGCGGCCAGATGCCAACCCTGGATCGCTTCGAAGGCGATTTTTTCCCCGTTCACCGAACCGGGAGTAAGATGCAGCGTCGTTACCGCCTCCGGGGCAAGCTGCGGGCCATGCACGGAGGACCTGGCGAGATGGCGCGTTTGCACGGCTTCCTCAGCGATTTTGCTCGGCAGGATGCTCTGATCGGTAATTTTGGACGAGGTTACCGCCTGGTCCACCAATTGAGACGTTCCTATCGATTGATCCGCCAGTTTCGTGGACTGGATGCCTTTGTCCGCCAGATGCTTGCCATGAATTTCGCCTTTACCGATCTGCCGCTCCCCGATGCTTCCCGGCTGAAGATGCTCGGCGTGAACCGCCCCCGGAGACAGATGCCGGGCTTCGATACTCCGATCCGCCAAATGTCCGGATCCGACGCTGCCATCGCCCAGTTGCTCGGCCCCCACGCTGGAAGCGGCCAAATGTTCCTGGCTGATCATGCCCGGAGCCAGGTGACGAACCGTAATGGCATTTTCGGCCAAATGGCGGCATTCAATGGAGCCGTCCTGCACCTTGTCGGATGTCACCGCCCCGTCGCGCAGCTTGGAAGTCGTCACGGACAAATCGCCCAGCTTCGAATTATCGACAGCTCCATTCTCCAGGTGGGTGGATTTGACGGATCCGCTGCGGATTTTCTCGGACGTCACCGACTGGTCCTGGATCAAATCGGTCGTGACGATCCACTCGCTTAAGTGACGGCTTTCGATGGAGCCGTCCGCCAGCTTGCCGCCATTAATGATCCCGTCCGCCAGCTTATCACCGGTGACGCTGCCGTCCTCCAGTTTGCTGCCGCTGATGGACCGGTCGCGGATGTTTCGCCCTTCCACCGCTCCGTCGATCAAATGATCGCCGCGGATGGCCAGAGGCGCGATTTTTGCTCCGTTCACGGCACCGTCGGCGATCTTGCTGCCGAGCACCGCGTAGTCGGCAATCCAGGCGGAACCGACCGTGCTGAACTTCAGCTTGGTGGCGTCGATCGTATAGGGAGCGATTTTGTCTCCGGTTACGGCGTACTCCGTCAAATCATCCGTATAGATAATTCCTTTCGAGGATGCCGTCGCCTTTTTTTCCGCCAACACGGTTTCCAACTGCTCCTCCCGGTCTTCAGCCCAAACCGCTTCGTCATCGGGATCATCCCCGGACGCTTGTTCCTCTACAAATACCTCCTTCACCGGAAGTTCCGGCGCGTAAATCGTTTGGTGAATTTTCATCTCCCGCGTCGGTTCGATCTTGATCTCCGGTTCCCCGACCTCGGTTTCCTCCAGCATCATTAACTCGTCAATTTCCGGATTATCTACGAAGTAGAGCGACTTCCTCGCTCTGCTGCTGGTCTTCGTGGTTTTGATTCGCTTTTTCAGAGCCGTCCTCCCCTTTGCCACAAGATGATCGTCTTAGGCATCATATGCGGCAGAATAGGCCCGTGTCACAGCAACTCCCGCCACCCGTGAAAAAGTAGAAATATTCCGTGGCAAACCTTCCATTTTTCTTGCCGGCCCGGAGAGCTACAATAAAACAAGTTCAAATGACTCCTGGAGGTAGCCCCATGAATCCCGATTTTAACGCGGCCGCGCAACCCAAGCCGGCGAAAGCCCAAGGCGGAACTTCATCCCCGCTGAACATTTACAACGGTACGAAATCCAACCGGCCTTTTCTTGTGATTCTTTGCAGTGTGCTGCTTTTGTCTTTCGGAAGTAAGCTGTACGAAATCATCTTGCCTTTGATGATGTATGACATCACACACTCCTCCGTGGCCATGTCCAGTATGAAGACCGCCGAGTTGCTCCCGAATTTCTTCTTTGCCCTGTTCATCGGCGTCTTGGTGGACCGCGTCGACAAAAAACGCTGGGTGCTCTGGATGATCGGCCTTCAGGCGCTGCTTCTGATCGGATTCGTTCTGTTTTTTCGCTCGGGCACCCATGTGCTACCGCTGTATTATGCGATCGGATTTTTGCTGATGACGTTCAATTACGGCTACTTCAACGCCCAGGTCAGCCTGACCAAGCTGGCCGTACCTACGCACCGGCTTACCTCCGCAAACGCCAAATTGTCATTTGCCGAAACGCTCGTCGGCATCATGGGACCGGCGTTGTCGGCCATGATCCTCTTGCTGCCGGACATTTCCGACGGGCTGCTGATTACCGCTGGCTGTTACGGCTCGTGCATGCTGCTGTTCACCCGGCTTCGCCTGGAGGAGAAGAGTGCCGGCGGCGGGGAGGGCCACGGGCAAGCCAGCTTGGCCAAAGCGTTTATGGAGGGCTGGACCGCCTTTAAAAGCAACACTTCACTGTGGATGATGACTGTATTCGTCATTTTTCTGAATTGCAGCTCGACCGTGGTCAGCACGACCGTGATTTTTTTCGCCAAAGATGAATTGAATCTGTCTTCTTCGGGGTTGGCCGTCGTTCTGTCGGCAGCCGGAGCGGGGGGACTTGCCGCCAGTCTCGCCATGGGAAAAATGCGCTTGCGCTTCGGCCTCGGCAAACTGTACGCCGCGTCCATTCTCATCAGCGGCGCGGGATATCTGTTCTTATTCCTTACCGACGGGCTGCCGGTATTCTTGACCGCCCTGTTCTTGACCGGATTAGGCTCGACCATCCACAGTGTCTGCGTTTACTCCTTTCGGCAGGAACAGACCCCGGCTCCGTTAATGGGCCGGATCGCGGGGATTACCGGTACTTTGTTCCGGGTCGGCATGCCAATTGCCGTGTATGCCTCCGGATGGATCATTGCCTGGTACGGCTCGGCGGTCGTTTTTCTCGGCTGCGCCGTTTGGAATCTCGTCGTACTGCTGGTATTGCTGCGGACCCGCTTGCGGGGATTGCTATAGTCTGTAGGCTGGCGACTCTCTCTAAATCCGCCCATTTAGAGCTTCTTCCAACTCCAAAAGATGCAAAATTCAGCTCCTTCTAGCATTTTTTGAGAAACGAACGGCGTTGCCTTGGTGCTGATATTTAAGACTTTTCGCTTCAACGTAGCGTGCTGAATTCGGCGCCCCGCAGTTTCCCTAGCCGCCCGTTGAAATAGTGGCCTTTGGGGCCGCTACTTCAGCCCGATTCGCCTTCACGAGGAAAATAGCGGTCAGAAAAGGCCTTATTTCCCTGCTGCGGGCACCGAAATCAGGGTTTGGCCTGCTTTTTCCCAGAATAAGACCCTAAAATGCACTAAAGTTGCATCAAACCTGACAGGGTGCTGCTTATTTTGAACCTTGTCGCCTCGGTGTGGCGAGTTGGATTCGGCGTGCCCCATTTCCCTAACCGCCGTCGCATGAGCAGCCTTGCAAGAAAGACGAAAATTAACGCTAACGGTTGCCACAGCCGTTATTTGTCCTGAAAACGCCGATCTCCCATTCTAACGGTCGCCACGGCGCTTATTTTCGCATAAACAGGCTGTTAAGGCAGTAATCTTGCAAAAAAAATGACATAAAAAGTAAGAAGAATAATTTACAAAAAAAGGAGACCCCAGTTATCGTAGAATTGTACAGACACATACGAAAGGAGGTCTCCTTGAATAAAAAGATACCTAACCCATCCGTGATTCGTCAAGCCTTAGGTTGGTTGGATGTCCATGTGCGTTTACTCTGTGGCGATCATTACGCCAAGAAGCTTTGCTTTGGCAACACGATTCTTCTCTTTCTGGAGGCCATTTTGCAAAAACGGAGTTCACTAGATAACGTCGCAGAGCATTTACGAAGTGCTCCGTGGCTGCAAAAATGGGTAGGCTTGGAGTCGATCCATGCTTCCTCCTTAAATCGAAAACTAGCGCAAATTCCAACCGACAGTGTTCGTAACTTGTTCCTCCAGCGTCTCAAAAACCTGTGGCATCACCAGGGACCTACACTACCGAAAAAGCTCAAGGGACTTGGGCGACTGGCCGCGGTAGACTCCTCGTCAATCACTCTGAGCCTACCGCGAGGGAAGTGGGCATTACGCCAAGCGGGAGAGAGTGCGGTAAAAATGCATACCTGCCTGCATCTCACCGGCGAGATAAGCGCCTGGCTAAAAGGCATCGTACTCTCCACGGCGATGGTGGCCGACCTAGACTCGGAAGTGTTGGAACACCTTGTTTGGGAGCCAGGAACCACCTATTTGTTTGACCGAGGTTATATCTGTTACGGACAATTCCTCCATTGGGATCGAAATCAGATTTACTTTGTGGTCCGACTTAAGAGCAACAGCAGAGTACGGGTGCTTCAGTCCAAGGTCGCGGGGAGTTTCATCAAGCGGGATGCCGAAGTAGAAATCAAGGACCCGGATAGCCAACAAACCGGCGTGTTCCGACTGGTCGAGTTTGAGTTTATCGACAATAAGCACAAGGTTCATCAAGTGCGAGTTCTAACGAACCGCTGGGATGTAAAAGCGGAAGATGTGGCCCGAATGTATCACTACCGCTGGAAAGTGGAACTATTTTTTAAATTCATGAAGTCAAATTTGCATCTGAAAAAAATATACAACAACAAGCCACAGGCGGTATGGAACCTGATTTATTTAAACCTACTGGCGTACGTAGTGTGTGAAGAAATCCGGTATCTCTACGCTCCGGATCTGCCCATTGGCCAAGTGACGAGGAAGATGCGTGCGTATTTAACGAATGCGTGGACCGATTTCTTGGACCGTTTACATCCAGTGACGCAGCGGACGAGTAAGGGCCGAAGGAAAAAGGGCGGTCGTCCAAGAATTCATCCAGAACGTTTGGAGAAACTACGGATGATCTATTACTAAAAAAATGTAGAACCAAAACAGAAGAAAAACCATACTCTGGAAAAAAATGTGTCTGTACGTTTGAAGTGAGGTGGGGCTTTTTTTTGCCTTTTTGGGAGAGGCGAAACATCACTGGCAAACAAGTTGAACTAGAGCATAGGATGGGAAAAGGCAAGAGGGTGAAATGATTCTGGAGAAGCGTAGCGTTCGCCTTTGTGACCGGACTTCTACCTTATCTGAATTTAATTCATCAAGAAATCCGGGAGCAACAGCGATCGGAAGAACATTTCACCCGGCTGCCTCTATCCCTCCATCATTAGTTCAACTCATTACGACTAACTGATGTTAAGGTTTTTGCAAGATTAATGCTGTTAAGGCGAGAATCCAGGGGAATAAC
>NZ_JBAGJD010000027.1:0-12262 GCF_036864815.1 Paenibacillus sp. A14 | reverse complement strand
CGCCACGGCGCTTATTTTCGCATAAACAGGCTGTTAAGGCAGTAATCTTGCAAAAAAAATGACATAAAAAGTAAGAAGAATAATTTACAAAAAAAGGAGACCCCAGTTATCGTAGAATTGTACAGACACATACGAAAGGAGGTCTCCTTGAATAAAAAGATACCTAACCCATCCGTGATTCGTCAAGCCTTAGGTTGGTTGGATGTCCATGTGCGTTTACTCTGTGGCGATCATTACGCCAAGAAGCTTTGCTTTGGCAACACGATTCTTCTCTTTCTGGAGGCCATTTTGCAAAAACGGAGTTCACTAGATAACGTCGCAGAGCATTTACGAAGTGCTCCGTGGCTGCAAAAATGGGTAGGCTTGGAGTCGATCCATGCTTCCTCCTTAAATCGAAAACTAGCGCAAATTCCAACCGACAGTGTTCGTAACTTGTTCCTCCAGCGTCTCAAAAACCTGTGGCATCACCAGGGACCTACACTACCGAAAAAGCTCAAGGGACTTGGGCGACTGGCCGCGGTAGACTCCTCGTCAATCACTCTGAGCCTACCGCGAGGGAAGTGGGCATTACGCCAAGCGGGAGAGAGTGCGGTAAAAATGCATACCTGCCTGCATCTCACCGGCGAGATAAGCGCCTGGCTAAAAGGCATCGTACTCTCCACGGCGATGGTGGCCGACCTAGACTCGGAAGTGTTGGAACACCTTGTTTGGGAGCCAGGAACCACCTATTTGTTTGACCGAGGTTATATCTGTTACGGACAATTCCTCCATTGGGATCGAAATCAGATTTACTTTGTGGTCCGACTTAAGAGCAACAGCAGAGTACGGGTGCTTCAGTCCAAGGTCGCGGGGAGTTTCATCAAGCGGGATGCCGAAGTAGAAATCAAGGACCCGGATAGCCAACAAACCGGCGTGTTCCGACTGGTCGAGTTTGAGTTTATCGACAATAAGCACAAGGTTCATCAAGTGCGAGTTCTAACGAACCGCTGGGATGTAAAAGCGGAAGATGTGGCCCGAATGTATCACTACCGCTGGAAAGTGGAACTATTTTTTAAATTCATGAAGTCAAATTTGCATCTGAAAAAAATATACAACAACAAGCCACAGGCGGTATGGAACCTGATTTATTTAAACCTACTGGCGTACGTAGTGTGTGAAGAAATCCGGTATCTCTACGCTCCGGATCTGCCCATTGGCCAAGTGACGAGGAAGATGCGTGCGTATTTAACGAATGCGTGGACCGATTTCTTGGACCGTTTACATCCAGTGACGCAGCGGACGAGTAAGGGCCGAAGGAAAAAGGGCGGTCGTCCAAGAATTCATCCAGAACGTTTGGAGAAACTACGGATGATCTATTACTAAAAAAATGTAGAACCAAAACAGAAGAAAAACCATACTCTGGAAAAAAATGTGTCTGTACGTTTGAAGTGAGGTGGGGCTTTTTTTTGCCTTTTTGGGAGAGGCGAAACATCACTGGCAAACAAGTTGAACTAGAGCATAGGATGGGAAAAGGCAAGAGGGTGAAATGATTCTGGAGAAGCGTAGCGTTCGCCTTTGTGACCGGACTTCTACCTTATCTGAATTTAATTCATCAAGAAATCCGGGAGCAACAGCGATCGGAAGAACATTTCACCCGGCTGCCTCTATCCCTCCATCATTAGTTCAACTCATTACGACTAACTGATGTTAAGGTTTTTGCAAGATTAATGCTGTTAAGGCGAGAATCCAGGGGAATAACAGCGCTCACGACCGTTAGAATTTCGAAAGGGCTACTTTTCGTTAAATAGCGGCTGCTACAGCCGTTAGAGTCCTCTCAGGCGTTAGTACCAGCCGGAAAGCCTGACTTTTGCAGGAATTCATACTCGATTAGATCAATGCAGGTAAGTCTTGGGAGAAAAAAGAAAATTTCCTAAGAAAAAGAAGACTACGCCATGCGTAAGATAGGGTTCCCATTTTTAACCACACTCTTCTTTCATGTTAGGGTTAGTGCATCGCTAGTGTCTTTTGGGGCGCTATTTCGATCCGATTCGGTTCCCCGGGAATAATAGAGGTCAAAAAGGACCTTATTCCCCCTGGGGAGGGCCCCGAAATCAGGGTTGCCCCGCTTTTTCCCAACAATAAGACCCAAAAAGTCCGCTATTTCATAGCGCTAAGCCGGTTTCGACAAAATAGCTCCGTTTAAAGCCCTTATTCACTTGCCCCTTCAAAGGGAACGGGCCGCAGCGGTAAACAAAAACGGTCTCCGTCTCACAGCTTCTTTAAAGGCTGCGGGACGGAGACCGTTTTTTATTGACGATTCAACCCAACCATTTGATCAAATAAAACACAACCACCAAAGCACCGACCGCAATAAGCAAATTGACGGATTCGCGCACGAACCCCGGAGGACCGTATCGGTGCAGACGCCGCTCGTTTGCCTTGAATTTGCTTTTGGCGGCGTCCTCATCTACAGCGTTCATATAAGGCCGGTTCGGTCCGTCGAAGCCACCGAACATATCCATCTCCTCACCACCATTTCAAGGAATAGAATATCTTCAGTCCAGTGTAACATTGTTTTCCAGAAGTGGGAAGGGGGCCCTAGCCGTTTCGCTGCTTTTCGATCTTTTCCGCCAGCTCGTTCAGGTAGGCCCAGCGGTCCATCAGTTGCTCCAGCTCGGCCTCCGCTTCCTGCTGCTCACGCATCAGTTCCTGCAGCTTGACGGCATCGCTGGCGGCCTCAGCCATCGCCTCGGTCAGCGCAGCCAGCCGCTGTTCGGCGGCTTCGACCTTTTCATCAATCGCATCGTACTCCCGCTGCTCGTTATAGCTGAACTTCAGCTTCTCCCCGCGGGACGGATCCTTGACGCTTCCCGCAGCCCCGCCGCTCCCCGAGACGGCCGGAGCCTCTTCCCGCTTTCCGCCGTCCTTGCGTCCCGCCCCGCCATCCGTTCCCGGCTTCGCCGCCGGATCGGCGGCTACCGCGGACAGAGCGCTTTGCGTGCGCTCTTCGTAATCGCTATAATCGCCGGCGTGAATCGCCACCCTGCCGCCGCCTTCAAACGCAAAGATCTTGTCCACCGTCCGGTCCAAAAAATAGCGGTCATGGGATACTACGAACACGGCCCCCGGAAACTCGTCCAAATAAGCCTCCAGAACGGTCAGCGTCTGGATATCCAGATCGTTGGTGGGCTCGTCCAGCAGAAGCACATTCGGGGCGCCCATCAGTACGCGGAGTAAAAACAGCCTGCGCTTCTCCCCGCCGGACAGCTTGCTGATAGGCGTCCACTGCATCGCCGGAGGAAAAAGAAACCGCTCCAGCATTTGGGCGGCCGTAATTCTCGTGCCGTCCGCGGTTTCGACGACCTCCGCCTCCTCTTTAATGTATTCGATGACCCGCTGCTTTCCGTCCATCTCTTGATGCTCCTGGGTAAAATACCCCAGCTTGACGGTTTGCCCCAGCTCGATCTCACCGGCATCCGGCCGCACGCGGCCGGCGATCATGTTCAGGAGCGTCGATTTGCCGCTGCCGTTCGGCCCGACGATCCCGACCCGGTCGCCGGGCACGGCCGCATAAGTGAGCTCGCCGATCAGCAGGCGTTCGTCCGCCGACTTGCGCAGCCAGGAGATTTCGACGATTTTGCGGCCCAGACGGGTCGAAGCCACGGAGATGTCCAGCGCGTCGCTTTTGTGCTCCACTTTTATGTTCTGGAGCTTCTCAAACCGCTCGATTCTGGCCTTCTGCTTCGTCGAGCGAGCCTTGGCGCCGCGCCGGATCCATGCGAGCTCATTGCGCAGCAGATTTTGCCGCTTTTGCTCCGACGCCGCCTCCCGTTCCTCGCGCTCGCTTTTCAGCTCCAAAAAACGGCTGTAATTCGCCTCGTAGCGGAACAAACGCCCGTGATCCAGCTCCAGCATCACATTGCATACGCGATCCAGGAAATACCGGTCGTGCGTAATCAGCAGCAGCGCGCCGCGACGCTTTTGCAAATAGGCTTCCAGCCAGGCCACCGAATCGTTGTCGATATGGTTGGTCGGCTCGTCCATAATGAGCAGCTCCGAGGGGATGATCAGCGCCGAGGCCAAGGCAACCCGTTTCCGCTGCCCTCCGGAGAGCTCGCCGATCTTCCTTCCGAACTCGGTAATGCCGAGCCGGGACAAGACGCTCTTGGCCTCGCTCTCCAGGTTCCAAGCCCCCAGCCGGTCGATCTCCTGGCTCAGCTTCGAGACTTTGGACTGCAGCGCGGCGTCCTCCGGATGCAGCTCCAGCGCCTCGATCGCTTCCATATAGGAAGAGACGGCCTGCAGTTCCGGTCCGCCGTGCTGAAAGACGGCCCGCAGTACAGTAATCCCCGGATCATACTCCGGATTCTGGGCCAAAAAGGTGATCCGGGTATCCCGGTTCACCGACACCTTCCCTTCGTCCGCCGGCTCCAGGCCGGCAATGACGCGCAGAAACGTCGACTTGCCGGTCCCGTTCACGCCGATAACGCCGATTTTATTATATTCATCCATGCCGAAGGAAACGTCCTGAAACAAGACCTTCTCGCCATAGCTTTTTCCGAGTTGTTCCACTGTCAAAATATTCATCGTTTTTCCCACTTTCTAAGTCAGCATGACGCCAAGCCCCCAGGCGATGAAGCCCGCCGCCAGGGCACTCAGCACATTCACGGCATCGTTGTTCATCCAGCGCAACCCCCGCAGCGGCAAGGTAGCAGTGCCGCAATGGACCCCCACTTCCACGCTCTTGCCGCATACCGGGCAGCGCTGCATCCGCTGCAGGGTCGCCCCCAGCAGGGAATCGGCAAAGGCGCCGGCAAAGCCGGATACGCCGCCGATCACGGTCCAGCGCCACAAGGACGCGAAGTAGGAGGCGGTTTCATACGCCCCGCTCCCGCCTGCCGTCAAGTCCAGCAAAACCTGGGCGGCCCCGCCGATCATCAGCGCTCCGACCAGGGCGGCAAAGCTCCCCAGCCCCGAAACGCCGCCGGAGGTCCCTGCGGGAAGCGGCTTCCAGGTCAGGACCGACCGCGGCGGCGTCCTGCTTAGGCCGCCCCACTCCGTCGCCCACGTATCGGCGGTCACCGCGGCCATCGAGCCGACGAAGAACCAGGCCCAAGCGGGATCGGGCCAAAGCGCGTTCCCGATGCAGGCCAATATCCCGATCCCGCCGTTGGCAAACACCTGACCGGCATCCCTGCGCCCGCTTTTGGCATAGGATTTCTCCAGTTCCCGTTTCCGGTCCCCGCGAAATTTGGAGAATGCCGTGGACGTGATAAAAAACAGCAGCAACAAACCGAACCAAAACAGATTTCCCGCGGCATAATACACGGTCCCCATCACCGCAGCGGCGATCATTCCCGAGAGGGACAGCGATCGTTTGCGGTAAGCCGCTCCAGAAACCAAAAGGGCGCACAGCGCCCCTATGATCCAATCGATCATGCTTTCGCCTGCGGACCGGACACAATTTCACAGCTGCCCAGCAAGTCCGGGCCGTATGCGATTTCCAGACGATCCCCCTGAACGACCGGACCCACGCCTTCCGGCGTTCCCGTAAAGATCAGGTCCCCCTCGTCAAGACCGTATCGGTCCGCGATATAATCCACAATTTGCTGTAGGGAAAAGATCATATTCCGAATATTCCCCCGCTGCACAACCTCTCCATTTTTACGCAAGGTAAAATCCTTCTCCGCCGTCCGCTCCGTCCCCGGAAAAGCGAGATAAGGCGTCAGGGGAGCGGCGTTTTTGAAACCCTTGGCCGCCGTCCAGGGATGGCCTTTCTTCTTCAATTCGTTCTGCACATCCCGAAGCGTAAAATCGATGCCGAAAGCCATCACATCGACGAGCTCGTCCACCGTCATGCCCGGCTCGTAAGCACGGCCGATCCGGAGAACGAGTTCGGTTTCGTAGTGAATTTCCCCGCGGTTTTCCGGAAGCGAAATCCCCGTACCGTTCATCGAAACGACCGCATGCGACGGCTTCAAAAAGATCATCGGCTCCGCCGGAACCTCATTGCCGAGCTCTTCGGCATGCAGCCGGTAGTTTCGGCCGACACAGTATACGTTCGCTATCATTTTGTTCATCCCTTAACGCCTCCCAAATTCTCTGTACAGTAGGGTCTGCCTCTTTAAGGCTTCTCAGGAACTCTCCCGTCCCTCCCGGTCGCCGATCGCTTTCCGCCACACTTCGGGCCGGTTGGTGCAAAGGAGGATGTCCTTATGCAGGTCTGCCACCTTACGCATCCGGCGGGCGTCATCCAGGGTCCAGGCCATGACCTCGATCCCCCGCTTGGCTGCCTTTGCGGCCAGCTCGGCGGTCAAATGCCGGTAACCGATGGAGAGAAATGTACATTCCAGCAGTTGCAGCCGCAGCAACAAATCCTTCGGGTAACCGTCGATAATCAGTCCCGTCCGGACACCGCGGCCGATTTCCTTGATCTTGGCCAAAATCCGGGGTTCAAAGGAGGTGAGCACCACGTCCTGCTCCATCCGGCGTTTTTTGATCGCGCCGATCACCTTTTCCTCAATCCCCGGATACAGTTTGCCTTGCGTTTTTATTTCAATATTGGCTCGTAACCGCCCTTGAATTTTATCCAGAAACTGATCCAGGCTGATGAGCTTTTCCCCCGCGTAAGCTTTGGACTTCCAACGTCCCGCGTCCAGCGTCTGCAGCTCGGCCCAGGTTTTGTCCTTCACCGGGCCCCGGCCGTTGGTCGTACGGTTCAAAGTGAAATCGTGAATCAGCAAGGGAACGCCATCTTTGGACAGCTGAACGTCCACTTCCACCCAATGTACAAAAGGCTGTTCCATCGCCAGTGATATCGCGGCCATCGTGTTCTCCGGAGCAATGCCGGAAAATCCCCGGTGAGCAACGCACAGGTTGGACATCCTCTCACGCTCCCTCCCTGTGTACTTATTTGGAGCCGTTCGCCAAGCTTACCTTTCCCGACGTACCAATCGAGACCCCGGGCGAGTAGCCCTCCAACTCTTTGAACAGCTTGGCTCCTTCTTCCTCCGTCATCGGCACGGGCTGGCCGAGCTCGGTTTTGTAAGGAATCAGCTTCAAGTCGCAATCCCCGCTGCGGCTGCATTCCGCGGCAAATACGGCCGTTTCCCAGGTTTTCGGATCCTTGGATTTCGTAAAAATAAAATTCCCCGTACTGTAAGCGATCCATTTTCCTTTATAATTTTCCAGCCCTTGCAAAACATGCGCATGACCGCCGATCACCAAATCCGCGCCGGCATCGATAAACTGATGGGCCAGCGAAGTTTGATGCTCCTCCAGCTTAGTAGTCCGCTCTTTGCCCCAATGGACGGCGACAAGCACCAGGTCCGCCTTCTTGCGTGCGGTCTCCACCGCTTTCACGGCCTGCGTGGAATCGTACGCCGCCGCGACCCCCGGTCCTTTGCCGGCCGTCCAATGGCTTTCGGGAATGACGCGGGTGAAGCCGCACAGGGCGATCACGATACCTTTTCGCTTGATATATACCGGTGCGTAGGCTTCCGTACTGTTTTTGCCCGCGCCCACAAATTGCAGTTGACTTTCCTTCAAATGCTCTATCGTATCCAATAGCCCCTCCACCCCTTGGTCCAGGGTATGGTTGTTCGCCAGATTGACCGCCTCCACGCCGGCTTTTGCCAGTTCGGGGAGCGCCTTGGGCGAAGACTTAAACACAAACGTCTTGTTTTCGGCCGCCGTCCCGCCATCGGTCACGGGGGTTTCCAGATTCACGACGCTGAGGTCGTCATTCTGGAACAAATCCTTTACATAGCGGTAAGGATAATCGTAGCCTTCCTTTTCCAGCTTCTCGGCAACTTTGCTCGAAAAGATCGTATCCCCCGCAAAATGAATCAGCAAGCGTTCCCCCGAATCGGCCTCCCGTTCACTCTCCGCTCCGGAATTCGAATTTTCTTCCTTTGCCGTTTGACCTTCGTCCCCCTTCACGGGGTCCTCCGCCGGCTCATCGTCCACGGAATTTTCCGGGGCGCCGTCCCCTTGCGCCGGAGCCTGTTCTTCGTTTGAAGATCCGTTCGAGGCCGAGCTCGCTTCGCCGCTCCCGGTCATTTGCTCTTCCGCCGGAGCACCCGCCGCATTGCCCGTCTCCGTTCCTGGATTGCCGATCCTTTCGCGTTCGCCAAGAAGGTAATACAGCCCCAACACCGCGATGATCAAAATCAGGGATACGTTGACCCCCATCCAAAAGCGGATCTGTCTCCGCTGTTTTTCCGACTTCTTCTTTTTGTGTTTCTCGGAACGTGGTGGATACATGTTCTACTCCTTTTTTCCCATACTTGCCTTGCATGATTGAACATGATTGATTTTATTATATCAGCTAACCGGAAATAAATAGAACCCCTCGCCTATTTTAAGCGAAGGGCCCGATTGTTCCTAGTTCTTAATTCTTGGCGTAAGCCTGAAAAACAACATCGCTCAGCGTTTCCATATACAGCGGATCGCTGTTCAAAGAGTCGATGCGTTCCAGCCGCATATCCAGCTCCTTGGCGATCGCTTTCGCCTCGATATCGAGGTCATACAGCACCTCGAGATGATCCGAGACAAAGCCGACCGGCGCAACCAGAACGTCCTCAATTTGCTCCAGACTCAATGCGCGCAGCGTATCGAGAATGTCCGGTCCCAGCCACGGCTCGGCCGTACGGCCGGCACTCTGCCAGGTGAACTGCCAGGAGGTCACGCCGGCTTGCTCGGCAACGGCTTTCGATGTGGCCATAAGCTGGTCCTGATAAGGATCGCCCATTTCGAGAATGCGTTCCGGCAGGCTGTGCGCACTGAAGAGTACTCTTACTTTATCCCGCTCCGCTCCGGCTTCCTCGAACAGATCCAGCTTCGCGGACACTCTCTTCGCGAGCGCTTCAATCAGCTTGGGATGCTGGTGATAGCTGCGTACGAATTTCATGGCGATTCCGGCTTCCCCGGCCTTCGCCTCCGCCCGCTTGATATAACCGCCGACGCTCATCACGGAGTAGTGCGGAGCCAAAACGACCCCGATCGCTTCCGTAATGCCGTCTTTCGCCATCGCCTCAACCCCGTCCTCGATAAACGGCGCCGCGTGCTTTAAGCCTTGGTAGCAAACGAATTGTTTATCCTTGTGGGGATTGAGCCGGTTCAAGGTCCCCTGCAGCGAGGCCACTTGATGATCCGTATTGGCCCGCAGCGGAAACACCCCGCCGACAATAGCTTCGTAACGATCCTTCAGCTCCTTGAGCTGCTCGGCCGTAGGCGGATGCCCCCGCCGGATATGCGTATAGTACGATTCCACCTGATCCAGGCTTTGCGGCGTGCCGTAGGACATGACCAACACGCCGATTTTTGTTGTTGTCACGATTGTTTCACCTCTATAAGTTCATGTGATGATACCTGTTCAAATCAAATGGCGTGGGCGCTACGCGCGATAGCCTCCTCCGAATATTCATGAACAAAATCGGTTAACTCGCGGAGCTTCTCGAGCGATGCCTCGGGGAATAAGCCATGCCCCAAATTGAAAATAAAACCG
Organism: Paenibacillus sp. A14; assembly: GCF_036864815.1. Taxonomy (NCBI): domain Bacteria; kingdom Bacillati; phylum Bacillota; class Bacilli; order Caryophanales; family Paenibacillaceae; genus Paenibacillus; species Paenibacillus sp. A14. Next base: position 2,775 of record NZ_JBAGJD010000027.1, on the reverse strand, counting down.
GGTGCCTCCACCCCTTGATCGATAATCTCCTTGGCATACAGTTTAATCGTATCCATCGGAGCGGTTAGAATATACGGATCGAGATTGCCCTGCACGGCAAATTTCCCTTCCAGACGCCGGCGTCCTTCCGGAATCGTTACCCGCCAGTCGAGCCCGATCACATCCGTTTGCACTTTCGTTAAGGTGGGCAGGAGTTCACCGGAGCTAACGCCGGGAAAATAGATTTTCGGTACATCCAAATCGCCAAGTTCGGCAAAAATACGGGTAATCGTAGGCAGGACGTAACGTTCAAAATCCTTCGGCGCGAGCGCACCGACCCAACTGTCGAACAGTTGAAACGCTTTCCCGCCGCTGTTCACATGCGCCCGCAAATACGTAATGACCATATCGCCAAGCTTGGCCATCAGCTTATCCCAAAGTTCGGGTTCACCGTACATGAGGCTTTTCGTGCGTATGTAGCTTTTTGACGGACGTCCTTCAATCAGGTAGCTTGCAATCGTGAAGGGTGCGCCGGCAAAAGTAATCAGAGGCACCTCCAGTTCCTTATCCAGAAGCTTGATCGTCTCCAGGATGTGGGAAAGGTCCCCCTCCACGTCGATTGGCTTTAAGCGCTCAATATCTTGGCGCGTGCGAATCGGATTGTCGATGACGGGTCCGATATTCTTCACGATGTCAAAGTCGATGCCGATCGAAGCAACCGGATTCATAATATCGGAATACAAAATAGCCGCATCCACGCCCAGCTTGCGCACCGGCATCGTCGTAATTTCCGCCGCAAGCTCGGGCTGCCGGCAAATTTCAAGCAGGCTGTATTTCTCTTTAATTTTGCGGTAATCCGGATCATATCTTCCCGCCTGGCGCATGTACCAAACCGGAAGACGGTCTACCTCCTGCTTCCGGCAGGCGCGGATAAACCGATCGTTATAAGCCACGAGTCTAGCCTCCAATCTTAAATCTCTATTATATATTATGCCCTTTTTAAAAGTAAGTAACAACCGTCACACCGGGTTGTCCGATGACAATCGTATGACATTGCGGACAAGTCGGCCCGTCGATTTGTGATATACTGATAAGAATTGTTTAAAAAAGCTTGGACCCGGAAAGGAAGTGAAAGCACTTTGAAATCGTGGAAAGTCAATGTCATTGTGCTTTGGTTTGGCTCATTTCTGGTCAACGCGGGGATGACGATGATCACTCCGTTCTTGTCGCTGTACCTGGCCAGAAACTTACATGTACAAGGTGAGCATGAGATCGGCATTTGGGCCGGGATGATTTTTGCCGCCAATTTTGCGACATCCTTTATTTTTCAACCGCTGTGGGGCAAGCTTGCCGATAAATACGGGCGAAAAATCATGCTGCTGCGCTCGGGCTTCGGCATGGCGATCGTCATTTCGCTCATGGGCTTTGCCACACAGCCATGGCATTTGCTCGTGCTGCGTCTCCTGAACGGGACGATCTCCGGGTTTAACCCGGCCGCCGTAGCGCTCGTATCGGGCACCGCGCCCAAAGAACGGATGGGCTTCGCTATGGGGACGATCCAGTCCGGCAATGTGGCGGGAACCATTCTCGGTCCGTTGATCGGCGGTCTACTGGCGGAATGGGTCGGCTTTCGCCCGATTTTTTACATTACCGGGACCCTGCTGTTCCTAGCCTCCGTCCTGGCCTGGCTGTTCGTGCGGGAAAACTTCGACCGCGAAGAGGCGGCGCATACACCGCAAATCTCGGTGCTGCAGGGCTTTCTTGAATTGAACAAAACGCCGCAGCTCACCGCCCTCTTCGCCGTGACCTTCCTGCTGCAGTTCGCCATGCTGAGCCCGATGTCCCTGCTGCCGATCTATGTGGAAAAGCTCCACGGCGTCCCTACGGACGTGGCGTTCTGGGCCGGTTTCGTCAGCGCCGTAACGGGGATCTCCAACATGATCACCTCCCCGATCCTCGGCCGCGTCAGCGACAAAGTGGGAGCGCACCGGATTTTGACCTTCTGCCTGATCGGCGCCGCCATTACCTTGATTCCGCAGGCGTTCGTGCAATCCGTCTGGCAGCTTATCCTCGTGCGGTTTCTCATGGGCGTCTTCATGGGCGGTCTGCTGCCCAGCGTTAATGCGCTCATCCGCTTTTACACCCCGGACGGGATGGAGAGCCGCGCGTTCGGGTTCAACAGCAGCACGCTCGCCCTCGGCAACATGCTCGGCTCGCTGATCGGCGGCTTCCTGTCCGGCTTTATCGGCATCGAAGGCCTCTTTATCGTCTCCGGCATCCTGCTGCTGTTCAATACCGCCTGGGTTCGCTGGAAGCTCTACGCCCACCCGAAACGCGCCGTGTTCAAATAGAACGCGGCGGACATAGAAAGCCCGTCCGGTTTCTAAACCCGGGCGGGCTTTTAGGGCACTAGCGATGCACTAACCCTAACATGAAAGAAGAGTGTGGTTAAAAATGGGAGCCCTATCTTACGCATGGCGCAGCCTTTCTTTTATTGGGAATTTTTTTCTTCCTTCCAAGACTTACCTGCATTGATGTAATCGAGTATGAATTCCTGCAAAAGGTCAGGCTTTCCGGCTGGTACTAACGCCTGAGAGGAGTCTAACGGCTGTAGCAGCCGCTATTTAACGAAAAGTAGCCCTTTCGAAATTCTAACGGTCGTGAGTGCCGTTATTCCCCTGGATTCTCGCCTTAACAGCATTAATCTTGCAAAAACCTTAACATCAGTTAGTCGTAATGAGTTGAACTAATGATGGAGGGATAGAGGCAGCCGGGTGAAATGTTCTTCCGATCGCT
>NZ_JBAGJD010000026.1:0-14264 GCF_036864815.1 Paenibacillus sp. A14 | reverse complement strand
CGGAACGGGCAATCGGCTCTCTTGCCACGGAGGTAAATTCCGCGGATATCCCCGTAAATATCCAATTCGGCGGCCCAAACGCGTTCCCCGTGTGCATCATACATTTCTACCGGGGTGCCCAGATGGTCGGTGATGATGCTGTACGTACCATTGGCCGTGATTTTGGCAGCCGGCCGGAAGGTTCCGTCCTCAAACACCCAGGTCGTCAGGCTCGCGGGGTCGGGTTCTTGTGCAGCAGCAGGTTGAGATATCAGGTACTTAAACTTTTCTGCCGCTCCTTGAGGTGCAACTGAATCAAACTCCGGTTTTTCCTCATACTTGTCCTGCGTGCTCTCCGCTGCCCACTCATGCAGAATTTGGTTCCCGTCCCATATATAGCAGTATACTACGCCGTTGAAGCGTTTCTCAATCCGGCGGCCCAAGCTGTCGTACGTGAACATCACTTCCTGGCCGTCCGGCCGCATGACTTTGCTCATCATGCCGTTGTCGTAATACTCGTAACGCCAGCGAGTTTTGTCCGGGTCCACCTTTTCGATCAGTTGGCCTTCCTCGTCATAGCTGTACTTCGTTCCTTCGAACTCCAGCAAGCGCCCGCCCGTGCCATATTTCCGGTCCGTACGCAGGCCGCAGCTGTACAGGTTCCCGACATCATCCGCCATGCGGAAGAGGTTACCGAATTCGTTGCTCGACCCAATCAAGGTGCCGAAATCGTCATAGTTATAGCTGATTTGCTTGCCGGTCAGTTCATTCGTCAGTGACTTCAGCCTAAAGTTGATATCCCAGGCATACCTTCTCTTCCGGCTTTCCCGACCGCCAACGTTTACGCTGTGCCGCTCCGGTCGTCCGACGATGTCGTATTGCCACCGGCTCACTACGCCGCCGGGGAGCAACCTTTCGATCTCTTGCCCCAACTTGTTGTAAGACATCTGTGCCGTCCATGGCATGGCCGTTTCCGTCGAGACCGTACCGGGGCCAGCCTGCTCTTGTCCCTGCCCTTTTTGCTCCGCCTGTAACTGGCTGATCTGACCCAGCACATCCCGGTCCATCCTGATCTGTGCACCCAGGCTGCTGTTTATTTCCTTTCGGTTGCCGAGTTCATCATACGTACTGGCGACCCAATAACGGTCCCGCCATTCCTTGATCAGGCGACCGGACGCATCATACTCCAGCTTGATCGCAGCAAACGGATTGGAGGTCTCCAACAAAGCTCCGATCCGGTTGTACCTGAACGTTTCGCTCAAACCGTCGCTATAGTCTGTCTGTGCCACACGGCCCATCTCATCATAGCTGAAGGCCGACCACCGGCCGCCGGGGCGCTGCACTCTCTCCAGCGTCCCACCCGGGCTGCGGACATATTGTCTGACAATGCCGTCAAACCCGGTTTCCCGCACAATTTCGCCGTTCGCGTCACGTTCAAGCACATACCGCTCACCGTGCTCGTTCACGACCGCCGTCAGCTCTTCCTCATTGTTGTATACCAGCTCAACCCGCTTGCCTTTGGCTTCGCGCCAGGTCAACTGTCCGAGCGGATTATACCCGAAAGTGACACGCAGCTTGGCATCCTCCGCGGCGATCACTTCCTCATACGCATTGTACCGCAGCTTGACCACATTGCCGTCCGGCAGTTCCGCGCGAACCACGCGGCCCAGCGCGTCATATTCCAGGGTTTGCTTTGCGCCGAGCGGATTCGTCTCCTGCACCATCTCGCCCCGGTGATTATAGTGCCATTCGGCACTCGTTCCGTCCGGCAGCGTCATCCGGGTTAAATTGCAGTGGTCGTCATAGGCCAGGGACGTGGCCGCCCCTGACGGATTTCGCACCTCGCGAATCCGGTGGCGTTCATCATACGCGAACGTCGCAACCGTCCCTTCGGGGCCGACGATTCTGTATAATCTCCCCCGTTCGTCATACACCCACGCCTGACTACCGCCTTCCGGGTCGGTCACCTGCAGCAACTGCCCCTGCTCGCTGTACTTATACTGCCAACTGCCGCCATCCGGCTGGACCATCCGCACCAATTGCCCGAGCTCGTCGTACAAGTACTGCGTCTTCCGGCCGTCCGGGTCCGTTTCGCTGAGCAGGTCGGCCGTATCGCTGTACGTATATTCAGTACGGCCGCCCAGCGGGTTGACGATCGCCGTACAATAATAGTCCGGGGTATATTCATACCTGGTCGTATGCCCCTGGCTGTTCGTCACCTCATTGTACCCGTCAAAATAGGCGATTCGCCCTTCCAACAACCCGTCTTCGCCCCACGTATGCACACAGCGCGCGCCGGTCGTAGGGCCGTCATAACGCCAGTAAAAATGGTACCCGTTGCGGTCCTTCTTCCCAATCAGCAGATGCTGGTCATAGGTTTGATACGTGGTCTGTCCCAGCGCGTCCGTAATGGCGACCAGATCGCCCGCTTCGTTATACCGGTACTGCACCAGCACCTCGCGTTGCTCACTCAGTCGGCTGTCCGGGTTTGTGCGGTACACATGAGTGACCTTCGTGATCCTCCCCGCAGCGTCCGTATCGACCTCCAGCACACGTCCCACACTGTCGATCACCTGCTGCAAAAAGCCCTGTTCATCATAATGCAGCTCAATCCGCTGACCAAGTTCGTTTTCCACCCGCACCAACTGGTATGGCACAGAGGTTTCTTCACCCTCCGCTTCGTCACCCGCCACCGGATGCAATGTTGCCCCCGCCGACACCGTCTCCGCTGCCGCTTTAGCCCCCTCCCTCGACGCCAAGCCAGGAGGGGATAACGCCCCAGGAGCCTCCGAGCCGAAACTAACCCCGGGCACGGGCGCAAAATAATACGTCAACCGCCGCTCATGCTCATACAGCGCGTAGTTGTGCCCCAGGCGGCGCAGTGTCAGCCGCTCGGCGCGGTTAAACGTCTCCACGCGGCCGCGGTGCAGCAGTTCGAACGCCGCCGCCCGGCCATCGCCGAGCAGCACCCCGATGCCCTCCTTCAGCACGGCGAGGCGCATATCGAGGGCATGATGCACGCCGTGACCGAGCCAGCCGCGGTACCCGCTGTCACTGATCCACCGGCGCTCCCAGACCAAAGGCAGCGGGCCGGGGAATTCAAAGTCCGTGGCCTGGCTCATCATCCGTCCGGTAATTAAATCCACAGGCTCAAAGCCCCATTTACAGAACTTCTCACTCAACCCTTCTGTACATTTGAAATTTTTCAGCACCTTGTGATTCAAAGCGGTCAGCGCTTTATGCAAACCGGATTTTTCCAAGGCCGCCTGCACCAGCTTGCCCGTTCGCTCCGCCAGCTCGTCCTGCATTTTTGCCAGTTTTTCCGCGACCTGCTTCTGAATGACATCGGTCTGGCCCACGACCTTTTTCGCGGCCGTAAGCACCTTGTCCATTTGGCTTTTGCCCAGCTTCAGGACCTTCTCCCCGCCAAACTTCACTACCGCCTTGCCGATCTTGCTCGCGGCCTTCCCCGCCAGACGGGCGGCGCCAAAGGCGTCCCCGACCCCGGGGATCATGCATACGAGCGACAGACCCGCGCCGACAACATCCCCGCGCGCCAGGCTGATTCCCGCGTTGAGCACATCGAACACCGCGCCGACGCCGGGCAGCATGCCCAGCACGTCCAGACCGGTCTGGATCTTGTCCCAGAACCCTTCTTTTTCCTTATCGATCTTCGCCTGCTCGGCTTCCGGATTGGTCAGCTTCTCAAACGACTGCCGATCCCGGCCTTCGGCCACAATGACCTGACCGGCGATTTCCACATTGTCGTTTATGATCATGCTGCCGCCCTTGCCGACGACGATGATTTCCTCTTCCGCGATCGCCTGAAACTGCTTGAACCCGCTAAAATCGATTTTCTCCGGTGCCATCCAGACGATGTCCTGTTCACTGTGCAGCTCGATCCCCGTGCCCTCATGAATCGACAAGAACAGCGAGCCCTCTTTGGCCGTAAAAGAAATGTCCTGCTGCCCCAGAACAAAATCCTTACCATAGCTGGTCGTAAACGACTTGACCGTGGAATCGGCCATTTTCTGACCGGCTTTGGCGGAGGCTTCTCCGCCGGCGGACAAAGGCGTGCGCACCGAATTGATCAGCATCGCGTCGTCCTCGTCTTTGCCCGGGAAATACAGTTTGACACGCGACCCCACCTGCGGCATCGTATGCAGCAAATGGCTGAACGGCGAAGAATAAGGGAACCAGACGGCTTCGGCTTCACTCTGCTCCGGATCGATATCCAGATGTACTTTGGCCATATTGGGAGCAACACCGATAACCTTGCCTTCTAACGCCAGCCCGACCAAATACGGATTGTACCGCTGATTTTGCCGGATCCCTTCGGGCAGCGCACACAAATAATCAAACTCGAGAATGCCTTTACGGAGTTCCGCCTCCAACCCCATGACCGTAAACCACACGCCGCCAAGCTCCACCTGATCACCCAACTGAAGCAGTTGCTCCAGCCTGACCACACAACGGGTAAAAGAGTTCTCCCGCAGCCTTTCGTTCGGCGCCGCGATCGCGGTCAGGAAGGCATCCACCTCCCGTCCGAGCCGGTAGGCCGTCCCTTCCGGCAGCTTCAACCGGCCGGACCGGGCGGGCGCTCCGATCCAGATCCGCGCCTCATCCCCGGAGACGTCCGGCGTAAACACCGCCCCCGCGTGGGAAGCGACCCGCCGCAGAAACTCCCAATCCGTCTCTTCGTACTGAAGCAGCAGCTTCCCGATTGGCCGCGACGTATCGAACGCATTTTCCTGAAGGCGGTGGCTGTAAGGCGATAACACTTCGTCGATCACTTCGCGGTAGCGCATATTTAGCTGCTGAAACGAACGGCTTTTCCGTTCGATATCCAATTGATAGGTTGGCGAAATCACGACCAGTTCGATGTGCTGATTGTTTTGCACCTCATGCAGTTCAAGCTGATGAAGCTGTCCCAGAAACAGCGGATAGTCCGGGAGACCGTCCCCGCCGTGTCCCCATAATCCGACGCGGTCGCCACTGCTTGCCCGCTCGACGATTTCTTCACCGTTATGCTCCGGCAGTAATCCCCGCAGCATTAACCGCGCGTGATCGCCCGGGTGGCGGATGATCTTGATCCCCTCCAGGCGAAGCCGGCCGTACGGCCATGTTAGATATAGATCTCCAATCGTAAGGCTCGCGGGCTCACTTTTTTGTACTTTTTGCTCCAGCATGCCGTTCCTCCTTTCCCTTTATTTCTGGCCGTCGTCTTCCACATAAATGATGCCGTTCTCATGGTGTGCGCAAGTGACATAAGAGCAGCTTAGCAGCGCGGGCTTGCCCTCAACCATTAAATCCGGCTTGCCGTTTACCCACTCCATATGCACATCGGGCTCGCACGGCTTGTCCCTCGCTTCGCATACCCCGAAGGTGGAAATATTGTCCTCGACCTTGCTGTCCCCCACATTCATCAGCGGTTGACCTTTTATGTACATGCCGTGACTCGTCGGCAGGTTCAGCATGTTCGGATGACTGCCGCACGCACAGCGTAGCATCGCCCCGCGCACCACGTAGCTGAACTCCTCGGTGGCCGCCTCCTGCACAACCGTGCGTGTTCCTTTTGCAGATGCCATCATTTAGTCCCCCTCACTTAAAATTCCGATCCACCGTCCACTTCCACGGGGATGAAGTGCAGCCCCGAATAAGCCCGGCGCAGCAGACTTTCGGCCACGTCCAGATGGACGATGACCTGCCCTTCCGCGCACAAGATCCGCTCGCTCCGCAGCCACCTTCCGTCCAACACGCATGCGGTCACATGACCGAGCCGGTCGCGTCGGCTTCGATCCGATAACACTTCCCGCTCCCTCGGTTCCAAAAACCAGTACAGCTCCTGCCGCTTGGCCTCTTTGGCCGTCAAAATAACGGAGGTCCAGTTCAGACCGGCTTCATACAATTCCAACAGCTGCTTCATCCGGTTTGACACCATACGACGCGGCTTCTCGACATAATCGAGGAAACGAACCTCCGCATCTTCCCGCACATACAAACTGTTGCTCGTCTGCCCGCCGCGCTCGCCGCCCGTACCGCTTAAACCATCCCGCCGGCCGCCGATCACGAGCAGCGGTTTGCTCCGTTCATCCTGCTCCAGCAAAAAATAGTGCACCGCCACATCCCCCCTTTCTATTCATTCGCCGGAACGGGAACGCCGCTGTCGTCCTCTTCCATCCAGACGACGCTGCGTTTCTGTTCTTCGCTAAGCCGCCAATGGACGGCATCCCGCTTCAGAATCGCGGCTCCGGCCATATGCGCTCCCCGGAAATCGGCCCCGGCCAGATCGGCGTACAGCAGGTTGGCGCCCTCGAGATTGGCGCCGTTAAAGCGAACGCCGCCAAATCCGAGCACCATCCCTTCGTGGATAAACCGTTCGCCGCCCACGGTTTCCGTCAGTCGGGCGCCGCGCAGATCGCTGCCGCTAAAATCGGCATCGTACAGCAGGCTCTGACTCAGGTCGGCGCCGGTCAGGATGCCGCGGCTAAAATCGGTGCCGATGCAGACGCTCCGATTTAGACGAGCCCCGCTAAAATCGCTCCGCTCACAATGGCTGTAGCGCAAATCGAGGTCCTCATAATTCCCTCCGCTCAAGTTCAGGCCCCGAAAATCGCTGTTCATGTAGCCATTCGGCCATTTTTTCTCCAGCCACCGTTTCAGGGCCGCCGCATCCTTGTCCGCCACGTTTTCCTTCCAGATTGGTTCGCTGAAATCCTTGTATTCCCCGGTACGGAATCGGAGTACACCGGACCGCTCCACCTGCCGGAACTCCGGCAAGGCGATCAGCTGCGGCACGAGCCGGCGCACCCATTCTCTGACATACTGATGCAGAACCGTGATCTCCCGCAGCAAGATCGCTTCCTGCTCCATCTCGGGCACCGTGCCGGACAGCTTTGTGCCGAGTTCCCGCTTAAAAGAATGCAGCAGCGGATAAAGCCACGACAGCTCAATCATCTCCACGCATTCGTTCCGGTCGACATACCAGCGATCATCGTAAGCTTCCATGCTGTACACCAGCCTTCCCAGCAGCAGCCAGGAACGTAAATAAGAAAAATGAACAAATGCGATTCCGGCCTTCGTCCCGTCTTCCTGCTGCCTGCGGATGCGTAAGAAGAGCCTGCGGAACGCCGCGATCAGCTCGCCGTTATGCGCCTCCATCCTCCCGGCTCGCCAAAACTTGTCGGCTTCTTGCAGCAGCGCATCCCGCAGCCGGGTAACCTCTCGTTCTACCGAATCCGTCAAGGTCAAGCCCATCCCTCCTCCTAATCCTAGTTGTTCCGCACCTGGTTTCCTTTGAGTACGACATCGTTCTCGATCACAAGCGAACTGTCCTTACAGCTCATTTCCACCTTTTCGCTTGCCGCCAATGTGATATTCTTCGATTGCAGAATCACATTTTCCGTCGCGGTTACCTTGATATCCTTGCTGCTGGTCAGCGTGATGCCGTTCTCGTCCTCCAGCAAAATCGATACGCCGTTCCCCGAAATCATAATGTAGTCCGGTGCCAGCACGATCACTTTGCCGTTCTTTGTTTTGAGCGTTTTGATTTCCGGGTCCTGCATCGGATCGCCGCCGGAACCAGCCGAACCGCCGGAGCCGCCACCACTCGCACCTGCACCTGCGCCCGAGCCCGCTGCCTCGCCGGCCCCTCTCCCGGCTGGCCCGCTTCCCGGGGTCCCGCCCGCTTTCGCCACCGAGCTGGTGGCAAAGGCGTCCTTCTCCTCATGCGTCGGAAAATATACCCGCACCTGGTCCCCCTGCTCCGGCATGAAGTACCAGCCCGCATTGTCCGCGGACGCATAAATCGTCGAGTACGGCAGCCAGCAGGCGCCTCCTTCATCCTGTGACGCGTCCATGTTCAGATGCACCTTGACCGTGTCCTTGCTGACGGCCAGCACCTTCCCCTGAACCGAAGCCCCGACGATCGTGCTGTTATATTGTTTGGGAACGACCAAACCGCCCTCTCTGGCGAGCGTATATCTGCGCTTTAATTCTCCTTGTTCCAGCAGCATCCCGACCTCGCTAACAAGCAGCTTTTTCCCGGCAAATTCCACCTCATGCCCGAGATCCAGCACCTGGGGCGATTCTACCTCGTAAAATACGAAATCATGCTGCGAGACCCCGGGAATACGGGCGCGCAGCGCACGCTGATACAGATCCATCCGCTTTTTGACGCGGTAATTGTGCACGGTCAGCTTGCCTTTGCCGCCGAGCCGAGGGAGCCCGATATAGCACAAAATCCGCCCATCCATGGCAGCCGGGACCACCCCCGTGTAAAAATGCGAAGCCAGCCGCTTAAGCAGTTGCCAATCGCTTTCCCGATACTGCAAAATCATGCTTTCCAGCGAGGAGCCGTTCGAGGCATAATCGATGAAATCGGCCTGGGGATAAGCGTCGACCACCTGATTCATCACGGACCGGTAAGCGAGGCCGATCTGCTGGAAAGAACGGTCCACCGGCTTGACGTCCAGCTTGTAGGTGGACGATACCGCCCGGGCGGAAATGGAGTACACCCCGTTCACCATTTGAACTTCCACATCCAGGATCATGCCGTGGAACAAAGTCACCCGCTTGCCTTCCCCGTCGACTTCTTTCACCACGATCTCCGTCTGCGCGTCGGCCATCTGTACATAACTGTCCTTGCGGCTTTCCGGAACGATCCCTTTCAATGTCAGTCTTACATGTTCGTTCATCCGCTTCTCGATCTTCAGTTCCTGAAGTTGCTTGAGCTCAAACGGCTCGATCACAATGTACGAATTCTGCGTTCCTTCCATCTTTTAGCCCTCCCCTTCGCCTTCCGGTCCGCTCACCTGCAAGGAAGCCATGATGCCATGGGCGATCGGACGCCATAGCTTCATCTCTTTCTCCATGCAATTCACCCCGAAGAAGATCCCTTTTTGTTCCCAGGCCATAAAAAAAGTCAAGTTATAGATATTGCCATCCATCGCCGGAGACACCAGCTCATAATAACCGGCCAATTTTTGGGGTGGCGGCAATTCTTCCGCCGTATTGGCCACGCCCAGTTCCAGCACCCCGTCCGACAGCCAGGAAGCATTGGGCTGCATGCGTTTCAGCATCTTGAGCAGTTCCTGCTGATACACCTCCAGCTCATCGTCAAACAGCCGATTGACCGTGGGGTTGACCGTAACGTTCGCCGTCAGGGAATCATTGGTGTAGATCAGCTTGGGCCTCCGGTCGGACGGGTATTTGATCCGGGCATAGGCCTCCGGCATTTCGGTAAAAGACGCCGGCAAGCGCAAGCTCACCCGTTCCGGAATCACCTCCAATACGGCAAATTCCATCGTCTCCTCTTCAAGTTCCAGCTCGCCGGACCGGACCGCTTGGGTCACTTCCGGAATGGAAAGCCGATGCTCTCTAAGCTGTTCCCGCTCCTGCCGATCCTCCTCCCGAATCAATTTGAGAAACTGTTCATCCATAAATGGGGTCATGCAAGCACCTCTTCCGCCTATGTACTCTTTTTCGGCCAAGCCGACTTCGCCTAGCCTCCGGCCTAATTCCGCCAGCTACAAAAAAACAGCGACGTTCCCGGGGTGCACATGCCTAGGAAGCAATCGCTGTAGATGCCGTGCCAAAGTCAACGACTAAGCACTTATTTATGTATATCGGAATAATATTCCAATTGCTTTACACATTTCTCCGTAATTTGGGCCATTTTCCCAATACGAAATAAAATTAAAAAATTCCCTATATAAGTTGAACTTAAGATTTACCAATAGGCTAGAGTGTGAAATGATTCTGGAGAAGCGAAGCGTTCGCCTTTGTGACTGGATTTCAACCATTTAAAATTAATTAAAGAAATCCGGGAGCAACAGCGATCGGAAGAACATTTCACACGGCGGCCACACATGTAAATCAATAGTTCAATTTATATAACAATTGCCCTTATATCTCGCGGTAGAGTAACATAGTAGCGAGGTGATCGATCATGCACACATTGCTCGCACTCGGCGGAATCATGATGTTTCTTGCCGTGGCGCTTGGCGCTTTCGGCGCGCATGCCTTGAAGCACAAGCTGACAGGGGATAAGCAAAAAACTTATCAGACCGGTGTCCAATATCATTTGGCCCATAGTTTGGGGCTGCTGCTGTTGGGGATCCTTGCGGGGGAAATCGCCGACCCTTCCCTGATCATTTGGGCCGGATGGCTCCTTTTGGCCGGTATCGTATTATTCTCCGGGAGCCTATATGCCCTGAGCATTTCGGGCATCCGTAAACTCGGCGCGATCACCCCCTTGGGCGGCCTCTGTTTCCTGGCGGGCTGGCTGATCGTCGTGATCGCCGCTGTAAACGGGTAGGAGGGGAGCTACAGCCCTATGGCATAATTAACGGGAGGAAATCCCGTTAATTCCATTCCCGATGATCGGCTCTCTGCCGCCCCAGTCGAACTTGGCGCAACGCAAATAGACCGACTGCCTGCAAAGACAGCGGTCTATTTACCATTTTCTATTTTACATGGTTGGCAAAGTCCAATCGATCGGTCCCAGGCCATGCTCCTTGAGAAATTCATTGGTCTGCGAGAACGGCCGGCTGCCCAAAAAACCGCGGTGCGCGGAAAGCGGACTCGGATGCGGGGAGCGGATGACTTTATGGCGGCGGCGGTCGATAAAGGCACCTTTCTGCTGGGCATAGCTCCCCCAAAGGATAAACACGAGCGGTTCATTGCGCTCATTCAGCTTCATCATGATCGCGTCCGTGAACCGCTCCCAGCCAAGTCCTTTGTGCGAATTGGGCTGGCCCTCACGCACCGTGAGCACGGCGTTCAGCATCAACACGCCCTGCTCTGCCCAATGCAGCAGATATCCGTGATTCGGAGCCGGGATCCCGAGGTCGGATTCCAGTTCCTTATAGATATTTTGCAGCGAAGGCGGAATGCGCACCCCGGGCATGACCGAGAAGCTGAGTCCGTGCGCTTGCCCCGGTCCATGGTAAGGGTCCTGCCCAAGGATGACCACCCTCGTCCGCTCATAAGGCGTCAGCTTCAGCGCCGAGAAAAGCAGCTCTTTGGGCGGATAGACGGTATGCAGCTTGTACTCCCTGGCCAACGCGTATCTTAACTCCTGAAAATAAGATTTCTGTGTCTCTTCCTGCAAAACTTCATCCCAATCATTTCCGAACATATCGTTTCCAACCTCCACTCCAACCTCTCTAGTATTCCATTCTAGCGAAGCCTGCGGAATCTAGCAAACAAAAACCGACTTGAGAGCCTGCCAGGCCCAAGGCAAAGCCTATAGGCGGCAGCCGGCTCAGTCCCTTTTCTGCTTACGGTACTGCAGGGGGGAGCGGCCGGTAATTTTTTTGAATACCCTCCCAAAATGGGCGATACTGTCAAAGCCCGCTTCCTCGGCGATTCTGGTAATCTTCCAATCCGTCCGGGCCAATAGAGTCTGCGCCTCGCGAACCCGTATGTAAGTTAAGTATTCGACCACGGTAAACCCGGTAACCTGCTTGAAAATCCGGCACAAATAAGTGGTCCCGATAAAAAAGCGCTCCGCAATGTCCTCAAGCTTCAATGGCTCGGCATAGTGCCCATTCAAATATTCCACGATCCGGTAAACCCGCTGCTGCCGCTCCGTATTTTCCGGCTTAACGGGCTCCGTCCTTGTCTCCCGAATCCGGCCGAGCAGAATCAGCAGCTGGGCCAGCAACGTCTGGAGGTACGGACCTTGCCATAGTCGGCCTTCCTTTTCTTCCCGCAGCATCAGAAACAACAAGTCCGCGATCCTCCCCTGTTCCTGGACGCTCGGCCGCAGCAAATAACTTTCGCCCCGGAACAGAGGGAGACTCCCCAGTCCCATCTCCAGAAAGGGCCGAACAGAGGCATCGTCGAAATTGACCAGAATCCGTTCATGCGGGTTTTCGCCCTTCCCGGTGGTCCGATGAAGCTGATTTTTATGAATGAATACAATGTCGCCCGCCTGAAGGGCATATACCCGGTCATGGATGTAGTAAAACCTTTCCCCGGCCAACAAATAATAGATTTCATAGGTATCGTGCATATGGTTGGAGTCCATATTAAACGGCCCGGTACGTTTCATTTTTTCAACACTCAGAATCGGCGCATGAGCCATATACGTCATCCTCCGCATTCAAATCGGATAATATATGCATACTTTTTCACCGAATAAGCAGGAAATGTTTAGAAATTTGCATTTTATATACTATAAGATAGATCCAAGTTCATGTAAATGGAGGGATCGTCTTGGTTAAAAAGAGATACGCGATCGTGGGCGTTGGCGGAAGGGCGGAATTTTTTTACAGCGCGCTGGCCACGACTTATAAGGAAACCACGGAACTGGTCGCCATCTGCGATGTCAACCAAACGCGAATGAATTATGCGAACGAACTGTTGAGAGACAAGTACGGTTATCCCCCTGTTCCCGCCTATAAAGCGGAATACTTCGAGAAAATGATCCGGGAGCGGACACCGGACGTGGTTCTTGTATGTACGATTGACCGGACCCACCATAAATACATCACCCACGCGATGGAGCTTGGCTGCGATGTGATTACGGAGAAACCCATGACCATCGATGCGGAAAAGTGCCGGGATATTTTCGAGGCGATCGGGCGAACGGGCCGGCAATTACGGGTGACGTTCAATTACAGGTATGCGCCGCATAATACGAAGATCCGGGAGTTGATCCTGGACGGGGCGATTGGAGAGGTGCTGTCCGTCAACTTTGAATGGCTGCTGAATACCGAGCATGGAGCCGACTATTTCCGCAGATGGCACCGCGATAAACGCAATAGCGGAGGCTTGCTCGTCCATAAATCGACCCACCATTTCGACTTGATGAACTTTTGGCTCGCTTCGCAGCCCGATACGGTTTTTGCGATGGGAGATTTGCGGTTCTATGGAAAGGAGAACGCCGAGAAACGGGGAGTCACGCAATTCTATCAACGCGCCTACGGAAGCCCGGCGGCCGAGAGCGATCCCTTCGCCCTTCACCTGGACCGGAATGAGCATTTAAAGCGGATGTACCTTGAGGCCGAACATGAGGACGGGTACCAGCGGGACCAAAGTGTCTTTGGCGACAACATCAGCATTGAAGATACGATGAGCGTGATGGTGAAATACAAAAATAAAACCGTCATGAACTACTCGCTCAACGCCTACATGCCTTGGGAGGGGTTTATCGTTGTGTTTAACGGAACCCGCGGACGCCTGGAGGTGCGCGTTACGGAACAGTCCTACGTCAACTCCGGCGGAAAGAAGGAGAACGAAGGCGCGCTTGGAGGCATCCGGATGACAGTCTATCCTCATTTCGGAGAGCCTTATCGGGTAAGCATCGAGCAGGGCGCGGGCGGCCACGGCGGAGGTGACCCCCTCCTGCTTCGGGACCTGTTCGGCCATGCCGAGCCCGACCGGTTCAATCGGTCCGCTTCCCATATCGATGGGGCGCTGTCCATTATGACCGGTATCGCCGCCAATCGGTCCATGCAAACGGGACATCCGGTGAAAATCGACGAGCTTTGGAAAGGCTGAAACTGGCGTATTTACAACTCGGAAAGAGCACCAGAAAATGCCATAGCAGATGCAATTATGGTATAATGAATAGGCAATAGAAAAGGCGAATAGACCGCCCTCATCCAAAGGTTGCGGTCTATTTCTGACTGTCAAGCCGTAAAGCCGCCGCCCTTAAAAGCGGCTATTGCATCCGGAACCGTGTTAGCTGCACGGTTCCCTTTGCATTGTTCGTATCTTCTACCCAAACTATACCACGATTGGATCAAAATCAAAACCACCCGTGTGAACGGGTGGTTTGCTCTAAGGCTATAAGCCTTTATTACCGGCTCGCGTCTAAAGGCGCTAGCTTTCACTACGTTCAAGCTACTATACCGCTGCCGCTTTTGACTACCCCATGAAGGGGTGCGATTATTACTAGCACCCCGTCAAACAACCTTGATAACATAAAATCCCTGCATATCCTCTAAGGCCCCCTAATTAAACTGGAGTCTCCCTGCCCAATAATTTAAACTTAGGACAAAGGGAGATGATCGGTATGGGAAAAAGGTTGAATGAAGAAAAACGTTTAAAAGTTGTGAAAGAAGCGATGGCAGGTGTTAAGGTGGGGGTATTGGCTCGAATGTACGACGTCCACCCTGAGACTGTCCGTAGTTGGATTAGAGATCACCGGGACTCTATTTCGCCTGAAGAAATTCCTGCGGCAGACGAACATGTTCAAGAGTTGCAACGCCTGCAGGAGGTAGAGCAACGCTACCAAAAGGCCGTTAAGGTCCTTGGTGAAAAAGAACTCGAAA
>NZ_JBAGJD010000025.1:0-28720 GCF_036864815.1 Paenibacillus sp. A14 | reverse complement strand
CACTTCGTATTACGTCCAAGTGAGCTCGGGGATGTTCCGGGATGGAGCGGGGCAAGGGTTTGGCGGCATCTATGGACCCGGATTGTGGAGCTTCCGGACGGCGGACCAAACGGCCCCGCAGATGGTGAGCAAGAGTCCGGAAGGCAGCGGAGCGATGTTAGTTTCAGGGCTGAGCATGACGTTTAACGAACCGGTGCAGTGGGGAACGGGGGACGTCATTGTACGTGAGGCCCTGGATGGCCGCATAGCAAGACAAGTCCGCGTGTCGAGCGGTATGTTTACAACCGGCTACGGAACCTTGAATGGAGACAGAGCGGACCTGTATCTGGACGGCGGACTGGAAGAGGGAACATCGTACTACGTGGAAGTGACGCCGGGAACGCTTATGGACCACAGCGGCAACCCGTTCGCGGGCATCCAGGGGTCGAGCGGGTGGACGTTTAGAACTTTACCTCAAACTCCGAGTAAAGTATCTGATAGAACAAGAAATTCCGGTTCCGTTACCCCAACTTCAGTTCCTTCGCTCACGGCGCAAGGAGGGATACTGGTTAATGCAAAAAAAACAACCACGATAACTGAAGCAGGTGAGCGGACGACGTTAGATATTAAAGAGGACGATCTGACCAAGGAGTTACACAAAAATAAGCTTTTGTTAAATGAATCCCAAACCTTAATGATAGATACAGCCCAATATGGGTCAAATATTATAGTTAATCTGCCTATGAGCTCTTTCCGCATTTCAGAGGCATTAGGAAATCTGCGCATTGGATTTGGTTCTTCAGAGGCTCAATATTTCCTGCCGGCAGAACTAATCCAACAATGGGCGGAGACTTATAACGACGATACATTGTCTATCCAAATCACCAAATTGGAAAATGAGACAAAGTCATTGATTCAAGGCATGGTTGTTAATGAAAAAGCAGTGCAAGCCGAACCCGGACCTACTGAATTTTTGGTTCGTGCCGGTCAACGGGAGATTTCCGATTTTTCAAATAAATATGTTGAGCGAAAACTCCTATTGCGCGAAACGGTTTCCGCAAAAAATTCAACAGCGGTATGGATGAATCCTGAAACGAATCGTTTGCATTTTGTTCCTTCACTCTTTGAAAATGAGGACGGGGCTACGGAGGTTACTATAAAGACAGCTCACAACAGTATTTATACCGTAATCTCGGCAGATAAAAAATTCTCGGATATGAATGGCCATTGGGCATACGATGATGTGGAATTAATGGCAAATAAGCTTATTTTACAGGGCGTAACCCCTGAAAAATTCGATCCGAACCGGCCGATAACCCGTAGCGAATTTGTCGCATTAATTGTAAGAGGGTTAGGATTACAAGAAGACTCGGAGTCAGAGCCGTTTTCGGACGTAACCGCCAACGATTGGCATGCAGGCAGTATTGGAGCGGCAATAAAAGCAGGATTGGTGCAGGGGAACGAGAATAGCGAATTCCTTCCCAATGCCCCTATAACTCGGGAGGAAATCGCTCTAATCGCTGAAAAAGCGCTGGAGTATGTTAAAGGAACCGGGGAAAGGGAAGGTTCGAATGCTCCTTACCTACCTGCATACAAAGATGAGGGCACGGTATCCCTTTGTGCGAAGAGTGCTATGAACCAGGCCATAAATCAGGGGTTGATCCAAGGGAAATCCACAGATACCCTTGCCCCGAAAGAACACGCGACTCGAGCAGAGGCAGCTTCAGTCATCAAGAGATTGTTAAGGTTATTGAAATTTATAGACTAATAGTCGGGACTAAAGCCGGAAAAGCTAAAGAGAGATAGAATCAGGCGAAGGCATGATTGTTGAAGAGTTGATTCAGAAGAAAGACCTCCAGCCGCTGCTGAACAAGCGGGACCGGAGGTCTTTTGCTGTTCTAACAGGTTTTCTTATTTGTTGTCAAAGGATTACCTGGTCCTTGACAGCCGCCATGGCATATTTTTTGCTGGCTTTGGGCCTCTATTTCGGACAAATCCCCATTGAGTGTTTTTAAACTGGTTAAAAACAAGCCGGCGCAAGAACCAAGTATCGGAAGTAGTCCAGCGGCCAGAAACAACATCTGCACGCCATAGCGTTCCGCTACCGCACTGCCAACAAAAGCCCCTATAGGCTGCAGGGCTCCTCCAATCAGAAAACGGATGGCATTGACCCGCCCCTGAAGCTGGCCGGGAACGAGCTTGCCATGCAAAGAAGAACTCAGAGCGCCGAAAAAGGGGGTGGAAGCACCAAACGCAAACAGTACGATCAGGGCGATCGGGTAGCTGTGCACAAATCCCAAGATCATGTTGAAGAAACCCATGGCGGCAAGACTTGAGATCATCACCATTCTTCGCCGGTTGATTTCTCCTATTATCGAAACGACTGCGAGCCCGGTCAAAGTGCCAAATGCTGTAGCGGCCGTAAGGGTCCCCATGGCTGCGGCATCCCGGTGCAAAACTTCGCTGACATAGGGAACCATCATCGTCCATATGGCTACGGAGCACATGTTGCTGATCGAGACCATCCCCATAATGACTAGCATCGGCGGAAATTGCCTGTAAAAGACGAACCCTTCGGTGATTTCCCGGAGATAAGCAGCAATAGAAGGGTTGGATGGAGCTTTGCCGTTGTGAAGTGTTTTCGGCAGGAGCAGCAACATGACAATGGCCGCTATATAACACAGGGCATTAACACCCAAAGCCGGAAGCGTGCCCACACTGGCAACCACGGCTCCGGCCATCGCCGGGCCGATCAAAGCTACCGCGTTCCTGCAGCCGTCGATAAGCGCAAAAGCACGGGTTAGCTTGCGGGAGTTCACGGCATCCGGCACGAGGGCCATGGCGGTCGGCATAAACAAGGCGGAACATGAACCGCTAAGTCCTGCCGCCAGGAACAAGTGCCAAAGCTGGAGCTGGCCGATCAGACCGGCGAACAGCGGCAGGATAATGGCGGCTAACCGTACGGTAGCCAAAGTGGCCATGAGGCGGTTGCGAGGCCAACGGTCGGAAAGCGGAGAACCAAGAAGGCGGAGGACCAGCTCAGGAATTCCGGAGGATAACGCAAGCGCCCCCATAGCCAGTTTCGATCCGGTGATCTCATATACGAGCCATTCCATGGAAAGTAAACCGAAGGCATCGCCGAAACCGCTCAGGGCGATGGTGGAAAGCAGCCCGTAATAACTATGCTTTTGCTTTTTCACAAACCCCCCCCTGTTCCTCTGTATCCATGCGGGCAGGTGCATTATGGCGGAGATAGGCGTTGATTTGAAGGGGCAGAGAGTTCACGGCCTCGCCGCGCAAGCTGTATTCCACGGATTTGGACTCCAAGTACTTGGTATGATAGTGCACGACGATCAGTCCCGCGGCCCGCAGTGCGATTAAGTGGTAATGAATCGTGCTTTTGGATAAAGCAATCTCGCGTACGATTTCTGTAAAAGTCATCCGCTTGCGGGACAACAAGTGGAGAATACGCAACCGGGTTTCATCCGATAGCGCTTTGGTTAACCTGAGAAGGCTTGGGGAAGGATACCCGGGCGCCTCGGGGAAAAGGTCGCAGGAATAACTGGTGAACACAATCGAATCGAAGAAGCTGGAAGTAACAAGCGGACGGTAGTGATACTGAGGAGTCAATACGACTTGTTTGAGTTCCTCGCCGGGGTATAGCCGCATCCCTCCTGTCGCTTGCTCATATATTTCCATACTGTCCGTTTCGTGAAGCCGGGAATTCAGTGAAACAGCCTCTTGTTGCAGTCCCTCGAGAATCCGCGAATCAATCCGGCAGAAATAACGCAAATCCCATTCCCGCAAAACTTCGGAAGCCAAATTTCGCAATTCCGCGAGATTGGAGGGGACTGTCTGTCCGCACGCCGCCGATATGTCAAATAACTGGCCCATAGATAGACCTTCGAACCAATCCAAAAAGCCACTGACCGTACGGGGGGCGGGGCATTTCCAAATAAACGGAGATAGACTGAAGTCACTCAAGAGTTTGACTGTATCCCGCATCTTGTACAAACTTACGGGGGCAAACAGATCCTGAACCTCTCGGACCCAGGTCTTTCCGGCATCGATCGAGCCATGGCTTTGTTTGTTAAAAAAAGCGGTCAGACTTGTTACACACTCATAAACGGGAGCAAAATCCACTTCGATTTTAAAAGACATAGGGACCAGATTCCTTTCTCTGCATTTATATGTTCGATAAATATAGAACATAATTTAAGTTCTATATTAATATAACTAAAATCGATTGGCAACAAAAAAACCGTCCAAGCGCACATTCGCACTTGGACGGTTCTTTCGTAAAGTTGTTTTACAGCGACTTTAGATACTCGACGATCGTCAAGAGTCCTTTATCGAAGTTTTCGAGATTGAAATGCTCGTTCGGCGCGTGCAGATTCTCGTCCGGGAGTCCGAAGCCCATCATCACGGACGGAGCCGACAGAACGCGGGACAACGTCTCGACGATCGGAATCGAGCCGCCGTCTTTCGTGAACAGGGCGCGGGTACCGTAGATGCGCCCGTAGGCGTCGGCCGCCTTTTGCAGCATCGGATCGGCGGGATCGATCGTAAAGGCGCGGGCTTTCTCGGTAGCCGTCACCTTAAGAGTAGCGCCCGGCTGCAGGTGCGCATGCAAATGCGCCGCGATCTTATCGATAATATCCTGCGGATCCTGCTCGCCCACCAGGCGGCAAGTGATTTTGGCGTGGGCTTCTTTCGGCAGCACCGTCTTGGTCCCTTCGCCCTGGAAGCCGCCGTACATTCCGTTGATTTCCAGGGTAGGGCGGGCGCCGGTACGTTCGACAAAGGAGTAGCCTTCTTCCCCGTACAGGGCACCTAGGCCCAAGTCGCTCTTCAATTTGTCTTCATCAAATTGCAGCTTGGCGAACTCTTCCCGTTCCATCGCGGTTAGTTCGGGAACGCCTTTGTAGAAGCCTTCCACGGCGACGCGGCCCTTCTCGTCGTGTAGCGAATCCAGCAAAGACACGAGCGCATGCAGCGCATTAGGCACCCCGCCGCCGAACGTGCCCGAGTGGAGGTCGGTGTTCGCGGTGAACACCGATACTTCCAGGGCGCAGAGCCCGCGGAGGCCGATGCAGATCGCCGGTTTTCCCGGCGCCAGCAGCGCGGTGTCCGAAATCAGAATGACGTCGGCCGCCAGCTTGTCCTTGTGCGAGTCCAGGAAGCCGGGCAGATTCGGGCTTGTCACTTCTTCTTCGCCTTCGATGCAGAATTTGAGGTTGACCGGCAGTTCCTTTTCCTCTTTTAAGATGGCCTCGGCCGCCTTGATGTGCATGAAGACTTGCCCTTTGTCGTCCGTTGCCCCGCGGGCATACAGCTTCCCGTCGCGAATCGACGGCTCGAAGGGAGGCGTCTCCCATAAATGAAGGGGATCAACCGGTTGAACGTCATAATGTCCATAAACGAGGACGGTCGGCTTGCCGGGGGCGTGCAAATGCTCCGCGTAGATTACAGGGTGGCCGTCCGTCGGATGAATTTCGACGTTTTCCATACCGGCGCGCCGCAGCGCATCGGCAACCCATTCCGCCGCTTTCAGCATGTCGCCCTTATGCTCGGACAAGGCGGAAATGCTCGGGATGGCGAGCAATTCTCCGAGCTCTTTTAAATGTTCTTCTCTTTTACTTTGAAAATAAGCTTGATATTCCATGAAGTCAGCTTCCTCCCGACCAGTGTATTCTCCCTTATTTTACACCTTTTCTTTCCATAACACGAATGCGAGTATGGCTTTTGCGGGGGGGACATTAAAATAAACTTAAAAAAATCCGGCTTATTTTTAGGAATCCTTAAGGTAATCCGGGCATAATTCTGATAAAGTCATAAGAGATGCATTAGCAAGAGCAGCGTCAATAAATGAAGGGAGTCAATCGACGAATGGATGAAAAAGAGAAAAAAGAATGGGAAGTAGACCCGGAGCAGCCGGAAGAGGGCCGGGAACCGGCAGCGGACGGACAAGCCTCCGTTCAGAATACAGAGGAGAATACGGGGACAGAAAATTTTGAGCCCGTAACGGAAGAAAAGGATGCCGCCACGCCGGAAAATCGCAACATCGCGGAGACTAATGAAGCCCCCGCCGGTGTTAACTTGGCGCAGTCGGAAACCTTAACGATGTTGAGCGCGGTGAGCGGAGAGGAACCCGCGGCGGACGCTCCTAATACAGGCGGAAAAGCCGGCAAAGTATGGCCGATCGTTTCCCTTGTGTTGGCGGTACTCCTGGTCGTTGTGCTGGTCAAGCCTCCTTTCGTCCCGAATAAAGCCGAGGCCGTGGCTACCGTTAACGGCAAAGAGATTACAAAAGATCAGCTGTATGACGAGCTGTCCAAAGCCGGGGGAGCCGAAGCGACGCTGGATATGCTGATCACGAAGGAATTGGTTCATCAGGAAGCCGCCAAGAAGAACATCGCCGTTACGGCGGCCGATATCGACAAGGAGATCGAAACCTACAAGAAAAATTTCGGCTCGGAGGAAAACCTGAATCTAGCCTTGAGCCAAAACGGCATGACAATGGAGCTATTGCGCGAGAACATCGAAATGAACCAACTGCTCACCAAAATTCTTGAACCTCAGGTTAAAGTGACCGATGAGCAGATCAAGCAGGCATTTGAAGAGAATAAAGCAAGCTTCGATACGCCGGAGCAGGTACGCGCCTCCGTTATCTTGGTCAAAACGGAAGCGGAAGCCAATGAGATTTTAAAAGATTTGAAAGCGGGCAAAGACTTCGCGGAGCTGGCGAAGAGCAAATCGTTGGATGAAGCGACGAAGGCGAGCGGCGGAGACACCGACTTTTTCGCGCGCGGCGAGCGGGAAGAAGCGGTGGAGAATGCGGCGTTCAAGCTGGCCAAGGACGAAGTCAGCGGCGCGGTGAAGACAAGCGAAGGCTATCAGGTTATCAAGGTAACGGACCGGAAGGAAGCTCATACCGCCACGCTGGAAGAGAAGAAAGAAGAAATCCGCAAAACTCTCGTGTCACAGCAAGTGGCCCAACTGAGCGGCACGTGGCTGGAAGAAATCCGCGGCAAAGCGGACATCAAGAACACCTTGACGGATCAGCCGGAGAAAGCGGCGGAAAAGACTCCTGCGGCGAAATAAAAAAGATTGCAGCAGCCGAATCAATAGTTCAATTTATATACCCGGAAAAAGGCCGCTTGGAACAGACACTGTTCCGGCGGTCTTTTTCGATTTTTGTCCTTTGTTTCGGAGGGAGTCAGGAGGTACAATTAAAGCTATGGACCAAACAGACAGATGACACGGTCAAAGGAACGGGGAGGAGACGAGAATGGCGGAATGGTTTGAGGAAAGTTTTGGCGAAGATTATTTGCTCGTATATAAACACCGGGATGTGCAAGGGGCAAAGCGGGAAGTACATAAAATGATCGCTTGGCTGGGACTGCCGGAAGGCGCCAAGGTACTGGACCTGTGCTGCGGAATGGGACGGCATTCCCTGGCTCTCGCCGAATCGGGCTACGAGGTGACGGGGATCGATTTGTCCGAGGTGCTGCTTCGGGAAGCGCGCAGGAACGATCCGGAAGGCCGGGTCACCTGGCTGCAGGCGGACATGCGGAAATTACCGCTTCCGGG
Organism: Paenibacillus sp. A14; assembly: GCF_036864815.1. NCBI lineage: Bacteria > Bacillati > Bacillota > Bacilli > Caryophanales > Paenibacillaceae > Paenibacillus > Paenibacillus sp. A14. Next base: position 21,148 of record NZ_JBAGJD010000025.1, on the reverse strand, counting down.
CGGTTTTGACGCGGTCGTCAACCTGTTCAGCTCTTTCGGTTATTTTGAGCAAGACGAAGAGCACGTCAAGGTTCTGCGAGAGATCTGCAGGATGCTGAAGCCGCGGGGGCGGTTTATTATCGACTTTTTGAACCCGTCGTATACGGCGGCGCATTTGGTTCCCGCCTCGCAGCGGGTCGATGACGGCCAGCGGATTGACGAGAAGCGGGCGATTGAGAACGGTTATGTGAAAAAATGGATCACTATCACGAACGAGACCAACCCAGGGGAAAAGCCCCGGCATTATCTGGAGCGAATTAAGATGTATTCGCGGGAGACTTTTGAGGCGATGCTGACGGAAGCGGGCCTCATGCTGGAGCAAGTCCACGGCGGCTACGAGGAGGAGCTCTATGATCCCGAGCGGTCGTCCCGGATGATCATGGTGGGGAGGCGGGCATGATTCACGGGTCCGATTTCGAAAGGTTTGATGAAGAAGAACTGGTCCGGATCCGGATTCCGATGGCTCCGCCGCTCCGCTGGGTCAACAGCTACCTTCTTCGCGGACCGGAAGGCGTCACGATCGTCGATCCCGGCCCGCGGTCGGAAGCTTCCGAAGCGAGTTGGCGGGCGGCTTGGCACGCGCTCGGCACATCCCCCGATGAGGTCGTGTCCATCGTGCTGACCCACCACCATCCCGACCACTACGGGCTAGCCGGGCACCTGCAATCACTCACCGGAGCAAAGGTATATATGTCCGAACGGGCATACGAGGAAACGCTGCGGATGTGGGGAGCGGACAGCACGATGAATGAAGTGCTGCCGAGCCTGTACCTGCGGCATGGCATGCCGGAGGCCTGGTGCGGGCAACTGCCGGCCCACCTGCAGAGCTTTGTTGCGCAGGTGACGCCATCGCCTTCCGTCACTTTCCTGAAGGAAGGCGACGATGTGGTCATGGGCGGACGGAGCTGGACGGCGATCGAGACCGGGGGGCACGCCCCGGGACATCTGTCGTATTATGACGAAGAGCGCAGGCTGATCCTTTGCGGCGATGCCGTCTTACCGCAAATATCGCCCAATGTAAGCCTGCTGCCGGGCAGCGATCCGCAGCCGCTGCAGACCTTCATGGCGTCGTTGGCCAAACTTCGGGCGGTGGAGGTGGCCAAAGCGTTTCCCGGCCACCGGAATCCGTTCCCCCATTTCGCGGAACGGTGCGCGGCGCTGATCGCCCATCATGAGGAGCGGCTTGCCATGATCGAAGCGCTGCTGGCCCGGCGGGAGATGAGCGGCTTCGAAGTCTGCGCCACGCTCTTCGGGACGGACCTGGGCATCCACCAGATGCGTTTCGCCATGTCGGAAGCGCTGGCGCATCTGGTGGAGCTGGTCCGTCAAGGTCGGGCGCTCGAAGCCGCCGATCTGGCCGGGACCGTGATTTACCGGCTTGCCTAATCCCTAATAAACGGGAAAACCACCAGTTAATTTGGCCTTGAAAAGGCAGTACCTCCCTTCATTTCCGATGAGGGCGGTACTGCCTTTATGCATTAACGGACGATATCCTGGCCGAGCGTCTCTTCGCCGCGCTCCAATTCCCGTTCCGCCTGTTTGCGGTGGGCGATCCGGCTGCTGGCGGAAGCCGCCACCGCACCGACGATATCGTCGAGGAACGTATTGCAAGGGCCTAACGTTTTGTCATTCAGGCGCTCCAGAACGCCCGGCTTCAATTTGTCCACATAACCGTAGTTCGTAAATCCGATGCTTCCGTAGACATTAACGATGGAGAAGGCGAGAATTTCGTCCACGCCGTACAGGCCCTCATCGTTGGCGATCATATCCTGAAGCTCGGGAATCAGCAGGCCTTGCTCGGTGAGAATATCCAACTGAATTCCCGTGAGCACCGCGTTCTGGACTTCACGTTTGCTGAGCACCTGCTCGACATTGTGAATGCATTCTTCCATCGTCAGATTCGGGTAATACTTCTTTTGCAGCAGCATCACCAATTCGGCGATTTCCTCGATTTTGACGCCTCTTTTCTGCAGCCACATTTTCGTGGCGTCGGCCACCTTTTTGCTGTTTAGACTATAAGGCGCTTTTGCTTTTCTTGGTTCGATGTCCATATCCTTCACCTACTCCTCACGATTTTCAGAGTGCCTTAGGATTACCGTCAAAAGACACATAGCTATGATGCAGTTTGTCCACTTCCCGAAAAATTAGTTATTTTCCGAAAAAGGGCTCGTATACATAGTAATAGAGGTTGTTCAAAAAGTCATCTTTTGGGCAATCCCCAGTACAGGTCAGTTGAGGAGGAAACCCGGTTATGATCTCAAACCGCCATTTACGAAAAACCGCCGTGGCCGGCGTGTTGGCTGTTCCGTTGGTGCTAGCGGGCTGCAGTTTGTTCGGGACAGGCTCTTCGGCGCAAATTGATCCGCCCCCGGGCGAGATGGAGATGCAAATGTTGAAGTCGTTGGAAACCGCGAATCCGACCGCCGTGGAAACCGAGGAGTCGCTCTCCACGGTTTATTTGCAAAACGAGCAGGGGCTACTGGCGCCCGTTTCCCTGCATTTGCCCAAGGGGGAGGCCGCCGATAAACTGAACCGGATGCTGGAGATGCTCGTGGCCGGCGGGGCGTATCAGAGCATGCTGCCGGCCGGATTTAAAGGCGTCCTGCCGCAGGGAACCGTGGTTCAGGCGGTTACGTTGAAAAAGGACGAAAAGCTGGCGGTCGTCGAATTCAACAAATCGTTCGGGAGCTATGCCGCCGAAGATGAGCGGAAAATCGTGGAGGCGGTCACCTGGACGCTGGTGGACGATCCCGACATCGATAAAGTCCAGTTCTGGATGGAAGGGGCCAAACTGAACGAAATGCCTGTAAACGGCTTTCCGCTGGATCGGCCGCTGACTCGGAGTGTTGGTATCAATTTGCAGTTGGGTGAGGGAACAAGCCTGTCGCAAAAACGTTCGGTCACCGTCTTTTTCTCGGCGTCAAGTCCTGAAGGGGAGCCGTATTTCGTCCCGGTTACGCGGTTTGTGGATGCGGATAACAATCCGGTCACGGGAGCGCTGGGCGAACTGATCAAGGGGCCGGCCCGGGGAGACGGCCTGGAGCGGGTCCTTACGGACAATTCGGTGTTGAAAGCCGTGGAGCAGTCGGAGAACGGGGTCATTACCGTATCCCTGGAGGACGATATGTTCGAGCCGGGCGAGAAGCCGCCCGCCCAGATGCTGCAATCGGTGGTGCTGACGGTGACGGAGAACGCGCCGGACAAAAAGGTGCGAATCTGGCTTAACGGGCAAAGGGACGTCATCGGCATGGATAACCAGAAATACGGGGAGCCGGTTTTGCGCCCCGAGCGCATCAATGAGATCCCGTTGTAGGGGCAAATGGGAACTAACGGCTGTGACGGTCGTTTAGGTCTCAGGCGCCCATCCTGCCGCCCGCCATTTAAAAACAATTATTTCAATCGCTCAGCCGAATTCGACAAAATAGGGCCGTATAAAGCCCTTATTCACCCGGTCAGCTTTCAAAAGGGAAGCTGGCAGCTGGCCGTATGACCGCTGGGACTTGCCGCTACAGGCGGATATGACTCCCCTCTGGTGAGGCGGATTGTATAGGGCGGCGGGGAGGAATGGAATGATGCTTTTATGCCTACACTTTGGTAGAATAGGGAAAGTCGTAATACAGACAGCATGAAACGTAGGAGGCAATCAGAATGAGAATTAACGGGCGTGGAGCGGATGAGCGGCGGCCGATGAAATTGACCGTGGACATCAACAAATATGCGGAGGGCTCCGTCTATATCGAGGTCGGCGACACGAAGGTCATGTGTACGGCGACGGTGGAGGAGAAGGTTCCGATGTTTATGAAGGGACAGGGAAAAGGCTGGGTGACCGCCGAGTACGCCATGCTTCCCCGGGCCACAAATACGCGGAACCAGCGGGAATCGGCCCGCGGCAAGCTCAGCGGCAGAACGATGGAAATCCAGCGTCTGATCGGAAGAGCCCTGCGGTCGGTTGTCGATCTGCAGGCGCTTGGCGAACGGTCCATCACGGTCGACTGCGATGTGATCCAGGCCGATGGCGGAACGCGGACGACGTCCATCACCGGCGCTTTTATCGCGCTCGCTTACGCGGTAAACAAGCTTGCGGTCAAGCACTCTCTGCCCGTATTTCCGATTACGGATTATTTGGCTTCCGTCAGCGTCGGTGTCGTGGGCGGGCAAATGCTGCTCGATCTGAACTATGAGGAGGATTCGAAAGCCAAAGTCGATATGAACGTCGTCATGACGGGCCAAGGGCAGTTCGTCGAGGTCCAGGGGACGGGCGAGGAGAAGCCTTTTTCGCGGCAGGAGCTTGACGGATTGCTGCAGCTTGCGGAGAAAGGAATCCGGGAGATGATCGAGCAGCAGCGCGAAGCTTTGGGACCGATCGGGTTAAAAATCACCGGCGGCGAACCGGGGGCCAACGCATGAGTAACAGTGAGGAGTCCGTTATTATCGTCGCTACGCGAAACCAGGGAAAGGTGCGCGAGTTCGCCCATGCCCTGAAGTTTTTGGGCAAGCCTGTACGCAGCATGTACGATTATCCGCAGGTACCGGAAATCGTTGAGGACGGCGAGACCTTCGCGGAGAACGCGAGGAAGAAAGCCAAGACGGCGGGCGATTTATTGGGGCATCCCGTCCTTGCGGACGATTCCGGCCTTTGCGTCGATAAGCTGAACGGGGAACCCGGCGTCTACTCCGCCCGCTACGCCGGAGAAGGCGCCGCGGATGAGGAGAACAACCGCAAGCTGCTCGCGGAACTCGAGAAGCTGCAGCAGGGCGAAGATACGGAGCAGCCGCTATTGAGCACGGCCCGGTTCGTCTGCCATTTGGCGCTGTATGACCCGGCGACTGGGGAGTTTACCGAAGCCTCAGGCACCGTGGAGGGCTGGATCACCTCCGAGCCGGCGGGGGGCGGCGGATTCGGTTATGATCCGCTGTTTTACCTGCCGTCGTATGAGAAGACGCTCGCCGAGTTGACACTGGAAGAGAAGCAGGCGGTCAGTCACCGGGGAGCGGCGCTCCGGGAGCTTGCGGAGAAGCTGAATCAAGCCGCCCGAAAATAAATATCAAGAAGCCGCATTCCGCGTTGGGTCGCAGGGAATGCGGCTTCTTTGGTTGAACTTGCGATCAGCGGATGGCCACCTTGTAGGTGGTCAGCCAGTGGTTAACCTGGGCCAGATAAGCGAACAACTGCGGTCCGGACATCAATTGGCCGAACCAGGGCAGATGGGACGAAGACTCCGGAGAAGCGGCGATTTCGCGGATCCGGTCCGCATCGATCAGCGGCAGGATGGGCGAGGCGGGGTTATCGAGAATTTCGAGCATCTGTCCCCGCACCGCCTCCAGATAGGCCGGATGATGCGTTTTGGGGTAGGGGCTTTTTTTGCGGTAGAGGACATCGTCCGGGAGCACGCCTTCCAGCGCCTTGCGCAAAATCCCTTTCTCCCGGCCGCCCGTCGTTTTCATCTCCCAGGGGATGTTCCAAACGTATTGAACGAGACGGTGATCGCAATAAGGCACGCGGACTTCCAGGCCGGCCGCCATGCTCATCCGGTCCTTGCGGTCCAGCAGGGTCGGCATAAACCGGGTGATGTTCAAATACGACATCGTGCGCATGCGGGCTTGTTCCGGGGTTTCCCCGTCCAGTCGCGGCACCTCTTCCAAGGCTTCGGCGTACCGGTCCGCGACGTACCGCTCCGGGGCGATCCAATCGCGAATTTCCGGCGAGAGGAGGCCGGCGCGCAGCCCGGTGGCGATCGACCAGGGGAACGTGCCGGAGCCGAGCAATTCCTCCCGGTGGAACCACGGATATCCGCCGAACACTTCATCCGCGGCCTCCCCGGAAATGGCGACGGTGGCGCCTTTCTTGATCTCCCGGCAGAACAGGAGCAGGGAGGCGTCCACGTCCGCCATCCCGGGGAGGTCCCGGGCCAGGGTGGAGTCCGGCAGCGCGCCGACAAGCTCGGGGGTATCAAACGAGATCCAGTGATGCTCCGTGCCGAGCTCCTCGACCATCCGTTTGATCCAGGGGGTGTCGGCCCCCGGCTGATAGCTGTGGGCCTGAAAATACTTGTCGTTATCGACGTAGTCCACCGAATACGTATGCACCTGTCCCTGCCCGGTCCGCCGGTAATAATCGACGGCCAGCGCGGTCAGGGCGCTGGAATCGAGACCGCCCGAGAGCAAGGTGCAGACCGGAACGTCCGAGATGAGCTGACGTTCCATCGTATCCTGCAGCAGGCTGCGGATCTCGCCTGCGGTCGCTTCAACGGAATCCGTGTGCGGCTCGGCCTCCAGCTTCCAGTAAGCGTACGTGCGGAGCCCTGAGCGGTTGTAGATCATGACCTGGCCGGGACGCAGCTCTTTCATGTTGCGATAGACCCCATGCCCTGGCGTCCGGGCCGGCCCGATGACGAAAATTTCCGCCAGTCCTTCCGGCCCGACGACGGCTTCCATCCTCGGATGCTTGAGGATCGACTTGGGCTCGGAGGCAAAAATCAACGTCCCCTCAAGCTCGCTGTAAAACAGCGGTTTGACGCCAAGCCGGTCGCGGGCGAAACAAACGTGCTGCCTTACGCTGTCCCAGACCGCGAAAGCGAAGATGCCGTTCAGCCGGTAAACGCAATCCGGCCCCCACTCGATGTAGGATTGAAGCAGCACCTCCGTATCGCAGTTTGTCCGGAATGTCCGGCCCCTGCGGCGCAGTTCATCTTTTAGTTCGGGCGCGTTGTAGATCTCCCCGTTATATACGATGCTGTAAACGGCATCTTCCTCCTGAATCACCATCGGCTGTGCGCCGTTTTCGGGGTCCATGACGCTCAGCCGCCGGTGTCCGAAGGCGCAGGGACCTGATATCCAGGTACCTTGGGCGTCTGGCCCTCTTTTTTCCAAACAGGATGTCATCGACAGCACCAAGTCCAGCTCTGCCGTCAAATCTCGATTCCATTCGATAAAACCCGTGATTCCGCACATGGTGGTTTCTCCTCTCTATGATCGCTTACGTTCCCCATTTTGGGCCGGCTGAAAAGTACTAACAAATTATGCCTACCCGGGGCATAAAATGTCTGTCCTTAACGGAAAACTATGAGCAAACGGGGGATTCCCCCGGGGCCAGGAGGTAGGCGATGGAGAAAAAAACATACTATGTATCCCTGCAAGGCCGGTCCTTGCTGGAGGATCAAGGTGCGACGGGTTATGAGTGGGAAATCCGCGCGACCCCGGAAGAAGCTGACATGATACGTCATATGTTGGAGCAAATTGATGAAAAAGAAGTGAGCACCTTTTTTGCCTATACGTTTCCTTGGCCGGATAGTCCCGAGGAGGACGTGAACGCCAGCTACCAGAGCCAGGTGGACGAACTATACCGGCAAATTTATAAGCTGGGGACCGAGGAAACGCGCGAACAATTACACCGCTCCCTCCGCATTTCTCCCGGGATGGTGGAAGGCGAAGGCGAGGAGGTTTAGGGATGTACTACATCAAGAATGCCGTATTCCGGCGGATCACCGAAGTTAAAGGAACGCCTTGCGGGGAAATCCTGGTCCGCCCGGGCGCGGTGGACGATCCCGATCTTTTTGTGTATGTCGCCCGTTCGTCCGGCGGACAAGGCGGGGAGTACGAGATCGTGCGGATGATTCAGAGCGACGCCGACCTCGAAACCGACTGGTACGACAACAATATGCACCAGGCGTACGAGGAGGTCGCCGAGCAGGATTTCTGCCGCGACGGCTGGCCGTCTCCCGAGCGGCAGCGGGCCGAGTTTTTGCAGCGCCTGCTGGCGGACCGCGAGATCATGGAGCGCCTCGACGCCGGACTACCGCGGTAATCATCCGGGGGTTAGGGCAAAGTCATCATAAGGTTAAATACCCCCTTTGAAAAATAGAAAGGATGCGTTATAATAAATAACGCATCCTTCTTACATACTTTGTGTCCCAGTAGCTCAGCTGGATAGAGCAACGGCCTTCTAAGCCGTCGGTCGGGGGTTCGAATCCCTCCTGGGACGTAAGAGAAAGCCGGTTCAACTTAATGAACCGGCTTTTTGCGTCCCAAGGGGATGAGAACCCCCATAGGGGCTCGTTGAAGCAAGACCGCCCGCGAATACGGGGAGGCCGGGTGATCTCCGTTTTTTTAACTATATAGGTTGAACTAAAGAATTGGCGATAAGGAATAGTGTGAAATGAAATGATTATGGAGACATCCACCCAAAGTAGATATAAAGCGGCACTGTCTGGAACCAGTCTACACACACTCCATATATTAACGGGAAAACCTCCCGTTAATTTTCCACTGTTGTCCCTTGGGTCCGATTTAGCTGGAAAAACTCCATCTATTCCGTGGCCCAACCGCTGATGTACTCAATTTCAGGTGAATTAGCTGGAGGTTTTCCAGCTAATCCATCTCTGCAGCCGTATAGGCACCAAATTAACGGGAGGAATTCCCGTTAATTTGACCCCCTCACCCTCAGCGCGTATATCCTATCATCTACTACCAACATCCGAGTCAACGAGACCAACCAAGTTACTCCGCCCAACTTTCAATAGTTCAAACTTATCTAGAAATCGGATTATGTGGTGAAATGCCCAAAATCGGTTTTTTAACGTGGGAGATTGTGATAGTATTGCTCATATACTAAACGTTTAGTATTAAACGATTACTATAAAGTTGATACAGGAGGTAATAATCATGACCCGTACCATGGTATTGGGACTTTTAAAAGCCAACGGGCCGATGTCGGGCTACGAAATTCAGCAGATGATGGAGTCCTCACAGACCGATTTATGGGCTTACGTGAAGCCCGCGTCCATTTACCATGCTCTAAAGAGACTGCAGGAGGAAGGGAAAGTGGTGTTGGAAAAGGTCGAAAAAACCGGGATGAGGACCAAATCCATCTTTAAAATTACCGAGGACGGGGTTTTAGAATTGAGCCGCTTATTGAGGACTTCTTTTTCAAAATCATCCGTTGTGTTCCCCGCATCCCTGTACACGGCTCTGACTTTTATGGAGAACCTGGGGGAGGAACAAATCGCGGAGGCTCTGGAAGAGCAGAAAGCGCAAATTTTAAAGGTGTATGCCAGTATGAAATCGGGATACGAGAAGAAGCATGGCGTACCGGGAGAAGTAACTCCGAAAATCGATGTTATTTTTCATAATATTTATGAACAATGCGAGCTTCAGCTTAAATGCATCGATGAAATATTAGGAATTTTAGGAAGAGGAGTGTGAGCTTCATGGATTCAAACCCCCTTAAAAAATCTGTTCTGTTGGTTGTGATTGTGGCTATATTTGCCGATATGTTAATGTACGGTATCATCGTTCCTTTTCTGCCGCTCCATGCCGAATCGCTGGGCGCCTCGCAATCGGAAATCGGCTTGCTTTTTGCCAGTTATGCTATCGCCTTATTTATAGCGACGCCATTTGTCGGGGCCCTGGCAGACCGGGTAGGCCGAAAAAAGATGCTGGTGGCCGGGCTGATTGTGCTGTCGGCGACAACTTTGGTTTACGCGTTTTCTTCGAGCTTCTGGATTCTGGTCCTGGCGCGTGCCATGCAGGGAGTAGCGGCGGCGGCACCATGGACGGCGGGGCTTTCCTTGCTCGCCGAGGTTTTCCCCGCAAATGAGCGCGGCCGAGCGATGGGAATCGCGATGTCGGGCCAGGCGGGAGGGATTCTGCTTGGTCCGCCGGCCGGGGGCTGGCTGTATGAATGGGGCGGCTACCGTCTGCCGTTTTTGATCGCGGCGGGGATCGCTCTTTTGGCTGCGACCATCAGCGTCGTGCTTCTGCGTCATTTGAAAGATACCAAAGCGGACAAATTTATCTCCCCTTTCCGTTTGCTCCGGAATAAGCGAGTCATGGTGATCGCCGGTGTGGCTACGGTGGGTGCCGCTTTGTTTGCAAGTATAGAGCCGACGCTGCCGATTCATTTTAATGAGGACCTGCACTTGTCCCCCTCCATGATCGGTCTGATGTTTGTCGTAGTCACATTGATTTACGGTGCGGCTGCCCCATGGATCGGTTCACTGTCTACCCGGCTGGGGCATCTTGCAACGATCCGGCTGGGGATTTTAATGGCTGCGGTCGCATTGCCGCTGAATGCTCTTCCCACGCAAATTTGGGTGCAAATTATCGGGTTGATCGGCCTGGGAATCAGTTTGGGAATGGTGTTAACCCCCGCGCTTCCGAAGCTCGCCGACATCTCGCAGGAAATGGGGTTCGCTTCTCAAGGCGCTACATTTGCGGCATATAACACGGCCTACTCGCTTGGCATGATGCTCGGTCCCCTTCTGGCGAGTGCATTGACGGATCGTTTCGGGCTTACGGCGGCATATACGACCTTGAGTGTCTTGTTTCTAATTTATTTGCTCCCTCTCCGCAAGCTAAAGGCCTAACATGTTAGCGAACCATCAGAACTGGCATAGTCTGTCGGATTTGAAAGTCCGCGGACCTGTCGTGGAGTATCCGGAAGACCTTATGATCCCGGTGGAGCGAGCGGCTTTTCCCGCATATTGCCCCTATTGCGGCAGCGGGGAGCCTTTATATAAACACGGGTGTAGGGAGCAAGTGGTGCTGGACCTGCCTGTAAGGCAAAAACATGTCAGTTTGGTAATTTTGCGGAAGCGATACAAGTGCAGAAATTGCGGCGCTATATTTTGGGAGGAACTTTCCAATGTGGATCGCAAAAGGAGGATGACCAAACGGCTCGTAAAGCAAATCCAAGAGTTGATCATTGCCGATTATAGCTTTGTGGAGATTGCAAATTTTATCGGTGTACACGAGAAGACGGTTCGAAACATATACAAGGATTGCTTCACTGAAGCGGGGTTGGGGCCTGTTCCAAGGGGAGGAAAGTAAAATTGAGGTTTTTTTGGCCGAAAAGGCTCTTATTTATAAGAGTAGAGAGGGGCGGGCGGAATTACTTCGCTCTGGAGCTAGTGCCCCATCAGACAACCTTGATTAACACAGAATTCCTGCATATCTGCAGGATTTTTTCCTGTTCGGAACAAAAATTTCAAGATTCCTGCAATTCTGCAGGAATTTTCGACGAAATAGGCCCGTTTCTCTAAAATCGCTAGAAATACCTGCAGATTTGCATCTTTTTTCGCATACCCTCGTAGATCGGCCTAAATTCCTGCAGATTTGCATCTTTTGGAGTTGGAAGTTGCTAGGCACCTTGATAGTCGTGGGCTTGAGACTGCGTACTTTCGAGTGACCTCACTCCAAATCATAGCTCAACGGATCTTCATTTTCTCCTACTATGATGTCTGATGAGGCGCTAGCGGGAACGCGCCTGCTAAAATAAGCGCCCGTCAAGGAGGAACCATCGCGTTCCCGACGAGCGCTTCATTTTATAACATGCAGACGATGTTCTGTACGGATCGAAACAAACCAAAAAACCTCCGTTTTACCGAAGGTCCGAAGTCAAAATAATGGAGCGGGTGAAGGGAATCGAACCCTCGCCTCAAGCTTGGGAAGCTGGCGTTCTACCATTGAACTACACCCGCATTAGCGACTTGATCATTATATCATATCGCGCCAAAAAAATTCAAGCGCATCTTTCGTTACATCACGATAATGCGCTTTGCCGCCGCCAAGGAACGGAGCTCGATATTGATTTTTTCCTTTTCTTCCGGTGTCAGTTCCATCTGAAGCCCATAATGATAGAGATGTTCTCCGTGGGGATTTTGCCAGCGGATTTCACCCGGAAAACAGTAGCGCTCCTCGCTAAGCTGGAAGTGCACGTGGGTACGAATCGTGTGCTGCTCGGCATGAAGGTCCAGCCCGATTTGGATGCAGCATCCGGATTTGCTGATATTGATCAATTCGGCTTCCGCCAGCTTGCTGTTGACCGGCATGTTGTCGATGGATTTAATTTCGATCCAGCATGTCATAGGCGGGTTGATGGTGTAGCGGAAAGGTTCTTTTCTGCGGGAAATCATAAATAGTCTTAATCCTCCGAGATGTAAGATATTCCGATTATAGAGGAAACCCAGGAAAAAGGACATGCCGCTTTGGTCTTATTTTTCGACAAAAAAATGGCATAATTATAGTCCGAAAGACCAGTCTTGCAGTTTATACGGATTAAAACAACGCTGCCCCAGCCGCGGACGGACCGACGGTTGGAGCAGCGCCTGTGGGCGGCTCTTTTACAAGAGCTGCTTGATGTCTTCTTCCAGCGCCTCGGGTTCCGTCCGGGCACTGTACTGTCTAACGATATTCCCGCTGCGGTCGATCAGAAATTTGACGAAATTCCATTCGATCTCCCCGGTGCGGTAAGGCTCGGGTGTATTTTGCAAAAGATACTTATACAGCGGGTGGGCTCCTTCGCCCTTCACCTCTATTTTGCTGAACATCGGGAAAGTCACCTGGTAGTTTAACTCGCAAAAATTCATGATTTCCTCTTCGGTCCCCGGCTCCTGTCCGGCGAACTGGTTGCAGGGAAAACCGAGCACGCTAAAGCCCTGATCTTTATGCTTCGTATACAGCTCTTGAAGTCCCTTGTAATGGGGCGTAAGCCCGCAGGCGCTGGCGGTGTTCACGATTACCAGTACCTGTCCCTGATAAGGTTCCAGCGTGGTCTTCTGCCCGTCGATCGTCGTCACTTCGAAATCGTATATCCGCATAATTACACCAAATCACAGGCGTCCGCCGGCATCCAGTGGGCATCCTGTCCTTCCCACTTCACATTGCAGCCGATCGGATTCGTCAACGGCAGCGAAATCGGTTGATGGTTCGTCAGTTCCGTCAGGGCGCGTTCCAAATCGTTGACGGTCATTTTGTCGGTTTCGCGGGGATTGTCCACGCCCCGACCCGTATAGACGAGCCGGCGCTCGGCATCAAACACATAGAAATGAGGGGTCCGGAGGGCGCCGTACGCTTTGGCCGCCGTCTGTTCTTTGTCGCGCAAATAAATCCAAGGGAAGCGATGCTCGTTCATGCGCTGCACCATATGTGCAAAGGAGTCATCCGGATGCGTTTGCTCGCTGTTGGAGTTGATCCCCACAAACGTTACCCCTTTGTCCTTAAAAGCTTCGGCGGTTTTTCTCGTTACTTCATCGGAGCCGATGACAAAAGGGCAGTGATTGCACGTGAAAAAAACGACCAGATAAGGGGAAGCGGCGAAGCTCTCCAAAGAGTAATCCTTGCCGTCCGTGGCCGGAAGCCGAAAGTCCGGGGCTTTTTCACCAATCGCTAACGTAAAACTCATATGCGTTTCCTCCCTTTGAAATAGTATCTCCTCCATAGTAACCGATGTCCCGGGCTAATCTCAATTTTGACACAACTAAGAATTGTGCCGGAATAGGCGTAAAAGTGCAAAAAAAGCGAAAGTAAATCATTGGATTGCATGGGATAGTTACGGTTATAATTTAGGCAGATTAAAACAGACAGGGAAATTGGAGGCGGAGAGATGGCCAGAAAAACAAGAAAAGTTACCATTGTCGGTTCCGGGCTTGTCGGTGCGGCCTGCGCTTATTCCATGATCAATCAGTCGATATGCGATGAGATTATGATGGTGGACAGAACGTATGACCGGGCGGTTGCCCAGGCGCTCGATCTATCGCACTGTATGGATTTTACGTCCACCCGAACGAAGGTATACGCGGGCGATTTGGAGGATTGCCGCGATGTGGATGTCGTTGTGTTGACGGCGGGAGCCAATCCGAAGCCGGGGCAATCGAGGCTGGATGTGCTGGAAGATGCGGAGCAAATTACTTCCGGTATCGTCAACCGGATTATGGGGAGCGGCTTTGACGGCATATTTGTCGTTGCCGCGAATCCGGTCGATGTGGTGACGTACATCGTACGTGAAGTATCCGGGCTCCCCCGGAATAAAGTGATCGGTACGGGAACCTCCCTGGATTCCGCACGCTTAAAAACGCTGCTGTCCGATGTTTTCTCCATCGACCCGCGCAGCGTTCACGGCTATGCGCTCGGTGAGCACGGAGACTCCCAATTCGTGGCCTGGTCGCATGTTACGATCGGGGGCAAGCCGATTCTGCAAATTCTGGAACAGCATAAGGAACGTTTTCAAGGGGTCGATCTGAATGAGATCGCGCGAAAAACAAAGGATGCGGGATGGGAGATTTTTACCCGGAAAGGCAACACGCAGTTCGGGATCGGCAACGCGCTCGCTTACATCGTTCGCTCCATTTTAAACGACGAGCATAAAATCATCGCGATTTCCGCCATTTTGGAGGGAGAATACGGCCAGTCCGGAGTATGCGCCGGGGTTCCGGCCATTATCGGAGAAGGGGGAATCCAAGAGGTCGTAGAGCTGAACCTGAATGAGGAGGAACAGCATAAATTCAACGAATCCTGCTCGATCATCAAGAGCGCCATTCTAGGACTGGCCAGCCGGAAGTAAAGACGCGGCCTTAAGCCTTGGGAACGAGGGAACTTCCTGCTCCAGCCTGTTCTTCTCCGTCATGTTTTGAAATATAGTGGAAATAAGATGGAAAGCTGCGAAAAGGAGAGAGAGGAATGGAATCCCTTTCAATTAAAAAGTTGGCGGATCTCGACGCGTCCGGATGGGACCAGGCCGTTGAAATTTTTACGGACGGTTTTTTACGTTCGCTACAGTTCATGTCCAAAGACCAAACCAGGCTGGCCCGAGCGCTCAGGCATACGTTTGTCGGCGATCAGTTCTATACGGCGGTGGAAAACGGCAAGGTTCTTGGCATTTTTGCTTATTCCACAAACCGGAACCGGGCGTTCTCGTTCGATAAACGAGTATTTCAAAAAGAATTCGGCCGAATTAAAGGTTCTTTTATCTACAAGGTGCTGTATGGAGAGCTGGGCAAACCGCTCGATTTCAACGACCGCCAGTGCTACTTCGAGTCGGTGGCCACCGCCCGGGAGGCCAGAGGACGCGGGATCGCCACGTTGCTCAACAACCACCTGATCGCCACGCTGGATTTTGACGAGTTTATCCTTGAAGTGGTGGATACGAACACCAACGCCTACCGGTTGTATGAAAAACTCGGGTATACCGTGATCAAGCGTAAAAAACAGCGCCTGCTCCCCAAACTGGCGGGATTTAACGAACGCATATATATGAAGCGGGGGAAGGGGTAGAGACGAGTCTATCCCCAAGGCGTTTAACTCTGCTGAACATTCTTGATCCCCTGCGCCTTACTTTTTCGGAAGCACCAGCACAAAGCGTGTAACGTACTGATCTTCGTCCAGCGAGATGGAACCTCCATGCTTTTCCGCGATCTGTCTGGCGATGGCAAGACCCAGGCCCGTGCCGCCGTCGCTGGTTCTGGCCGCGTTTCCGCGAACGAAGGTGTTGAACACCTTGTCCCTCAACGGTCCAGGAATGCCTATGCCGTCGTCGGTGACCTCGATATGGACAGTCTCGCCGTGATCTTCCAGTCCGATAAGGACACGGGTTCCCGGCGGATTGTATTTCAGCGCATTCGCCAGCAGGTTGGATACGGCCCGGTACAGCAGCGTGGTGTTGAACTCCGCAATTACTTCGTCGGAGGGAATTTCGGTGTCAAACACGAATCCTTTTTCTTCAAACGCATCGTAAAAGGTGACGGCGATTTCCCGGAGAAATTCGGCCATGTCGGTCGGCTCCTTCGCTACCGGGTAGTCGGGAGCTTCCAGCTTCGATAACTCGAACACGTCTTCAATCAGCTTGGCAACCAGGTACGTCTTGTCACAGATCAGCTTGATCGTGCGTTGCTTCTTCTCCTCATCTGCAATGATGCCGAGCTGAAGCGCTTTGGCATACCCTTGGATCGTCGTAATCGGCGTCCGCAAATCATGGGATATGTCGACGAGCATCTGCCGCCGGCTCTCCTCCAGCAGACGTTTTTCATTCTCCGCCTTCTCGAGCTTTTCCGCCATCGCATTAAAGCTTTCCTGGATCTGCGCCAACTCGTATTCGGCTTCGAACCGCAACCGCTCATGATAATGCCCGCCCGCTATGCTGCGGATTCCCGCGACGATGTCGCCGAGCGGGTTCGTCAGCTTGACCGCAGTCAGGCGGCTGTAAAGAAAAACGTTGATCCCGAACAGCACCAGGAACAGCAATCCCGTCTCCGCGAGCGCCTTCCAGAACAGCGCCAACGTTTCCGCGCTCGTCCCGCCCCCGGATTCCGCCAACCGGTCCGTCCGTTCCACAAAATAAATCAGCAGGGATGCGACGCTTGCCCCGACTGTTAGCGAAAAGAAAATATAATTCCGAACAAGGGTACGGAATATCGTCGGTTTACTTCGCATGCAGCTCCTCCTTTTTGGCGAAACGATAGCCTAGGCCCCGCACCGTTTTCAAATAAACCGGTTCGCGCGGAGAATCCTCAATTTTATCCCGTAAGCGGCTGATCTGCACCATAATGGCATTATCGTCGGCGATGTACTCATCGTCCCACGCTCTTTCAAAGATTTGCTTTTTCGTATAAATGCGGCCCGGGCTTTCCATAAACAACTTCAGGAGCCGGTATTCGAGCGCACTGAGCGCGATGGGCTTTCCGCGTTTGTAGAGCATACAGGAATCGTGATGCAGCGACAGATCACCGACCCGCGTTTCCGTTATTTCTTCGGGCGTCTCCGGGATTTCGTTAAACTCATAGGTTCGGCGCAGCTGAGCGCGGATACGCGCCACCACTTCCAAGGGATTAAACGGTTTGGCGATAAAATCGTCGGCCCCAAGTCCCAGCCCGGCGATCTTGTCGATATCCTCGTTCTTCGCCGACAGGATGATGACCGGCAGCTTCGATCGTCCGCGAATCCACTGCAGCAACTGAAAGCCGTCGAGCCGCGGCATCATGATATCGATAACGGCCAGGTCTACATCGGTCCGGGAGAATAACTCCGTGGCCGCCTGACCGTCATGCGCCTCCAGAATCTCGTACTCCTGTTCCAAAAACAATCTGAGCAAACCGACGATATCCTCGTCATCATCGACCAGCAGAATCGTTTTTCGCATTTTTGACCCTCCGTCCTCCCCTGGAATCTTCTTTAGCTGTTGTAGTTCGGTCTCATTTACCGATTTCCTTCGTCTCTCGCCGCGTTGTAAGGATAATGTAAGGAATGGGAAAGTGGGGGGAAAGCGAAGGATTTTATAATTCAACCTGTGGAGATGTAAAGCATTTAACTATGAAACAGGGAGAAGGGGTTGGCGGATGGAACAAAAGTTACGGGATATTGAGGTAGAGGTGCGTCGGCGGGCGGGGAAAAAGTTAAAAGCCGTGCCGCTTTCTCCGGGATGGAAGGGTGCTTCCCTCTTGTTAGGGGCTGCCGCAGTCATCGCCTACTTCACCCAGGGATATCTTCTGCTGGGTTCGCGCGGACCCGGCGATTTTTTGCTCGGGACGCTGCTGTTCCTTATTGCGGTCGTGCTAGCGACCGGTATTGTGGCCGCGGTCTTTCACTTGGTGAAGCGGATGCCTTCGCGCTATTTTTGGCTGGCCTCCGTTTCGTTCATCCTGATGTTCCTGGCGTTCATCGGCCCGGTACCATTGATGGTTCTCGTGGCGCTCACGATTACCATCGCTTGTTCCGCGCTGGGGGCGCTTGTCTTCCGGTGGAGGGCGGGGACGTACCGGGAAGCGGGACTCGCGGTCAAAACGGGTGTCGGAGGGCTGGCGGCGGCGCTGCTGATCTTTGCCGGCATCGGTGGGTATTGGCTTCTGGGTGACGGGAGCGGGGATGCGGCCAAGCCGTACCGATTATCGGTTGTAAAGCCGGCGGACCGCTACCCTGTTACGATGGAGAACCCGGCCGAACAGGGGGCGTACCCTGTGCTCACGCTTACCTACGGCAGTAAGAACAGCTACCGTGAGGAGTTCAACCGGCCCGATTCGCTAGTGACCGAACAGGTAGATGGCACGGCTTTCGTGGACAAATGGTCTTCCACCCGGACAAAGACGTTCGGCTTCGGGCCCGAGCGGATGCCCCTGAACGGAACGGTATGGTATCCGCGGGAGAAAGGATCTTTTCCGCTCGTGATCGCCGTCCACGGTAATCACACGGCGACCGAATATTCGGATCCCGGCTACGCTTATCTGGGCGAATTGCTGGCTAGCCGCGGCTATATTTTCGTTTCCGTCGACGAAAATTTTTTGAATACTTCGCTGTTTGACGACTGGTTCATGTTCAGCACGCCGGAGAAGGAGAATCCGGCCAGAGCCCTGCTGCTGTTGGAGCATCTGAAGGTATGGGACAAGTGGACCAAGACGGAGGGAAATCCGTTTTACGGCAAGGCGGATATGAGCCGAATCGCGCTAATCGGTCACTCCCGGGGAGGCGAAGCGGTCGCCCTGGCTGCGGCGTTGAACAAACTTCCGGCATATCCGGAAGACGGAAATATTAAATTCGACTATCGTTTCGGCATCCGGTCCGTCATTTCGATCGCCGGTACGGACGGACAGTACAAACCGGCCGGACATCCGACGCGTCTGCAGGACACGAACTATCTGGCACTGCAAGGAGCCCATGACATGGACGTCTCCTCATTTGACGGAGCGAGTCAGTACAGCCGGACCGGTTTTACGGGCAGCGGCGACTACTTCAAGGCGTCGGTTTATATTTACGGGGCCAATCACGGGCAATTCAACACCGTTTGGGGAAGAAAGGACGCTCCGGGACTCGGCAACAAGCTGTACAATACGGCCCAGCTAATGCCGCAAGAGGAACAGCTTCAGGCCGGAAAAACGCTGATCTCCGCGTTCCTCGAAGCGACATTGAGCGGTAAAAGCGAGTACCGGACCGTGTTCCAGGATCTCGGCTATGCCCTGAATTGGCTGCCGGACACAATGTATATCGCCAACTATCTGGATGCCGATACGACGATCATTGCCGGTTTCGATGAAGATTTTGATCTCGGTTCCACAACGTTTCCCGGCGGGCGAGCGACCGGAGCTTTTCTGAAAAAATGGAGAGAAGAAAAAGTGAAAATGAAGTTTGCCCCCGACCTGTATAATAGCGCCGTGCGTCTTGAGTGGGATAGCGCAGAGGTATCCGGCGTCCCGGCCTATACGATCGTGCTGCCGAAGCAGGGGCCGGCGGCGGATGCCGACAGCGCCTTTGTCTTTTCCGTAGCTGACGTGGACGATGGTAAAAGGGAATCCGATTCCGGGGAATTAACCGATTTGAGCGTTCAGGTTGAAGACGGGTACGGGAACGTTGCATCCGTCCCGCTAAGCAGCGGCGGAACCCTGTTGCCGATGTTCGAGAGCAACATCGTTAAGCGGCCGTTTACAAAAGCTGTGCCGACCAAAGAACCGGTTTTTCAAAACTTTTCAATCCGGATGGCGGATTTGAGGGCGGCCAATCCGGATTTTCGACCGGAACGGTTGAGCCAAATCTCCTTCGTTTTCGATCAAACGTCCCGGGGGGCCGTGTTGATCCGCGATATCGGCATCCGAAATCCTTAGCGGGTAAGGAGAAACGTTACGGGAACTCAAGGGATCAGATAAGGTCATAAGGCCGATTGGCCACGTTGATTTTGCGAAAGTAAAGGATTAAGGGTTGTTAGATGCTGGCCATTTTGAACTTATTCGCCGACTTAAGAAGCGGCGTTTGGTGAACTGGATCCGACGCCCGTAATTTTACCTGCGTTCGCCCCAATAGCGGCCTTTTGGGCACTGGCATTGCACCAAAGCTTACATGATGGCTTACAGAGATGTTGTGTAATTATTTTCCATATCGATTTTTAAGTAATTGGCCAAAAAATGAAGGGGGTCAGAAAATAGATGCGTTATTCCATTTTATGGATATTAACTTTTTGTTCTATTTTGCCTCTTCACTCAGCTTCATTTTCTTCTTGGCTTGATCATTCCAACCGATGTGTTCATAATAGGCGGTTCCTTGTACATTTTTGTACTCCTTTGACGCCCTTTGTTGTTCTGGCTTTTACTCCTTCGATGAAGCTCGGATTCAAGTAGCAAATTAGGTTTCTCCCATAAAAGACGAAGTGATTGAAGCACTTCCCACAAACTCATTCGGGTTCCACTGATCACATGAATGAGCATGGCCATAGCATAAGCGATCAAAGCGATAAAGATCTGGTTCCATATCCCTTGAGGATCATAGCTATACAGCTTCACTAATCGCAAATGCTGCTTCATCCACTTGAAAAATAGCTCGATCAGCCAACGCTGCCGATAGATGTCCGCGATTTCCTCAGCACTTAGGTCAAAGCACGAAGTAGCCAGACGATACTTGCGCCCCTTTTCATCCAAAAACTCTACAAGGCGTAAAGAATTCTCTGTCTTGCGAAAGGCACTCCCTAATTGAACGATAGCATCTCGGATGATGTTTGAATCCGGATGAACCGGCAGCTCTTGCTCCACCTGCCAAACCCTATGTTTTTCGTTGATTCGAGTTACGAATTGAACTTTTTGCTCTAGCCAAGTATCGAACTGTTTATACTTCACATAACCGCGATCCATCACGTATATTGTGCCGTCATCTTCGACCAGAAAGTTCATGGTTTCGTAGTCACTCACATTCCCCGTAGTAGGGATGGCCTTCTCAGGAATGACCTCTTTCTCTTCATTTTTAGTCAAAACCAAGACTCGAACATGAATTTTGATTTGAGTGTGGTCACGGGTTACGTACGCCCAGTTGGCCAGTGTCGCCGGAAGTCTTAGACAAGTCGAGTCGATAATCCGAATCTGTGTGCCCTTGATTTCCGATGGAGCTTTCTGCTTGACCTTGCCGATGAGTTCAAGGAATAGACCTTCGAGTATCTCGGTAGGAATCATCTTTAGACGCCTGGAGATTTGAGAACTACTGATGCTGGATAGTTCCAGACTTTCCTGCAGCGTTGTGCTTGTTCGAAGTGGCTTGAGAAATGTGTTCATAAGAATCCCACTTAGCGAGTTGGGAGGCTAAAATTAACTTGATACTTTTTAAGGTAGTAAGCTTGCGAACACGATGATCGGAAATTGGAAAGCTAAAATTTTCTTCAGAAATATAAGAAAAGCATTGACGAATCACAGATAAATTGTGTATGTTACCCATGGTTGGCTCCTTTTGTTGAGATGAGTTATGGGTAACGCATCTAACTCAACAATAGGAGCTTTTTTTATTTTATTCCATGAAAATAACATATAAATTAACATATTTAGTAAATACTGTTCCGTTAATTTCTTGTGTCAGGTTTAATGCAATGCTAGTGCCT
>NZ_JBAGJD010000024.1:0-34148 GCF_036864815.1 Paenibacillus sp. A14 | reverse complement strand
AGTAAAATCGACAATTGGACCTATAACAGCGAACAAGATACATGGACATGCACGGCTGGGCAAACGCTCCATTTCCGGAGAGGGAGTAAGGAGAAAACAGAAAGTGGGTATGAAATCGAATACCGACATTACCGAAGCTCCGGCTGCGAGGGTTGTCCGTTAAAGCCGCAGTGTACACAAGCCCAGGGTGATCGTGAGATCAAAGTTAGTATGAAGTATTTGCGGTTAAAGAGCCAGGCAAGGCAAAAACTCCGCAGTGAAGAAGGTTATGCCTTGGCCGTAAGGCGCATGATCGAGCCGGAACCTGTGTTTGGCGATATGAAGAACAACCGAGGCTTTAAAAGGTTTCTGCTTCGAGGCTTACAAAAAGTAAGTCTGGAGGTCGGCTGGCTTTCCCTTGCCCACAATTTGCTTAAGAAAGCCGCCGTAGACTCCAAAAAAGAAGGAGCTAAGCGAAAACAGCCCGCTTAGCTCCTTCTTTTTTTACAAATATCATCCTATTTTGTTGGAGAGGGTGTTCCAAAGTTTACTTTTGGGACAGCCTCTTTGATTTTGGCGGGTAAACGCCATCCTTCGGAACCTTAACGCATAATGCATAATGCAGCCGTTGCCGGGGGATGGTTTTTTGTAATATTTCCAGTTTGATTTTTTTAATCGTCGCACGAACTTTTTTGTCCGCCTTCCCGTTACAGGTACAGATACGATCCGCGCGGAGTTATCGAATTTGTTTTGGGAAAAGAGGATGTTCATGATAGAAATTAAACACTTATCCAAAAAATACCGGAGAGGCGGCTTGGCCCTGAACGATGTCACGCTGACGCTCCATGAGGGGATGGTGGGCTTGCTCGGCCCGAACGGAGCGGGAAAATCGTCGCTGATGCGGATTCTCGCCACCCTGGTGGAGCCCACCTCCGGCGGGGCGTCGATCAACGGAATCCCGCTGCGCAAAGCGGAAGATATCCGCAAAATCATCGGCTACTTGCCCCAACAGTTTCAGGTCTACCCGCAGTTGACGGGAACCGAGTATCTAGACTACGTGGGGGCGATGAAGGGGATAAATGACCCCAAGCGGCGCAAACGGGAAATCGAGCGCCTGCTGGTGGAGGTCAATCTCCAGGATAAGGCGGGGAAACGGATAAAAACTTACTCCGGCGGGATGAAACGCCGTCTCGGCATCGCCCAGGCTCTGCTCGGATCGCCACAGGTGCTCATCGTCGATGAGCCTACGGCGGGACTTGATCCCGAGGAGCGCGTCCGTTTTCGTAACCTGTTGACGCGGTTCAGTCTGGGGCGGATCGTGCTGCTCTCCACCCACATCGTGGCCGATATCGAGAGCAACTGCCGCCAGATCGCCGTCCTGGACCGCGGGCACGTCAGAATGACCGGCGACTTGTCCGAACTGCAGGAGTATGGCAAGGGCAAGGTGTGGGAGGGAGTCGTCAGCGAGGAGCAATTCGCAAGACTCGACCCGATGTCGATCGTCTCGACACGCCGGACGGAGGATGGACTGCGCTGCCGGATCATCGGCGACGCCTCTCCGGCCGGTTCCGGCGCCGTACAGGTCCGACCTACCCTGGAGGATGGATACCTGGCCCTGCTGCGGACCGGCTCAAAGGAAGGTGCCTACAGCTATGAGTAAGTGGGGGAGGCAATTTGGTTTTGAATTGGCGATGCTCTTTCGCAATCCGTGGCTGCCGGCACTGCCCGTGTTCTTCGCCCTGCTTAACGGGTGGACGCTCAGTCGGGTTTCTCCTGATCAAAATTTGTTTCAGGAAGCCTACAACATGCACGCGTTAATTCAAATCATGACGTTGGGACTGGTTATGTTTCTCGGCATATTGAGTGTCCGCCGGGATATCCGCCGGCCCTCTTATGAATGGAGCGCGGTGCTTCCGGTTTCATACGGAACCAAAGTTTCCGCCAAATATTTGGCCGGTGTACTCTATTGCTCCCTTTTTACGCTCGCGGCCGCGGGCCTATACGCCTGGTTTTCGGGACGTCAAGGCGTGCTTCCGGAAATTACCCGCGAGTATACAACCTTTTTTGCCATGACATATGAGGTGTCCTACCTGGTTACCTTCGCCTTGGCCATGCTGCTGGCGATTGCGATTCCGAACCGGGTCGTCTATCTCATCGGCTTTTGCGCCTGGATGTTCGGCACCTTCTTTACGGATATCTTTCTGATCGATAAAGCCGGCCTCGACCTGTTGCGGACCTTTCATTTGAACCGGCTGTTTATTACGGAGGGAGCGCCGATTGACGCTTGGGGGATTGATGTCCTTGGGAATGAGTTGTTTTATTCCCGTACGTTTGTGCTCTCCTTTACGCTCCTGCTGCTGGCGGTCGGCGTAACGGTGCTGGACCGGATACGCCCGACCAAGCACAAGCTGGCGGTGTGGACGGCCGGAGGACTCGCCCTGCTGCTGGCGGCCGGCGCGTTTGTCCCTTACGGGCTGATCTGGAAAGAGCGGTACGACGGTTACCGGGCGAAGCTGGCCGATCCGGGACTGGAAATGATGGAAGAGGACGCTCCCGAAGGGAAGCAGACGGATATGTTTGCCATCGAAGGCTATGATATTACCCTGAAAAAACGGAAGGGAGATTTTCTGGACCTACAGGCAGTCCTTGATATCCCGGCTGGGGAGTTGAGCGGGCGGAGCGAGATACATCTGACGTTAAACCGGAGCTTTCAGGTCAAGGAGGCCAAGATAAACGGCGAATCCGCCCCTTTCACCCATAATGGCGAGCGGCTGGCGATTCAGCTTCCCGAGGCCGGGGATGCCGCGCTTAAAGTTGAGGTCGCCTACGGCGGAACCCTGTTCGATTATGCACCGGGCTTCCAGGGGCAAGGCTCCGTCTATGCTTTTGCCAAAGGAAAGAGCTTGTTCCTTCCGGGATATATCGCCTGGTATCCGCTGCCCGGTTATCAATCCGTTTACGTAAAGACACGGCACGGCAAAAAAAGTCCTGGCATTGAATTAGGCTCCGTCTTCCAAATGCTGGTTCAGGGAAACACCTCTTTGAAACTGAAGGCGGAAGGCTTCGCATATCCGTTATATACGAGCATTCCGGAAACGAAACGGCAGGAAGGCGCGCAGCTATTTGAGGGACAAATCAGGGATGGGCTAAGCCTGTTTGGCGGGAGTTTTACGGAACTGACCGAACCGGGTTTTCCGGGGAAGGTGGTGACGTCCCCCTATGATCAGCGTTTCGGAAATCTGGTGCTGCAACGCTGGCAGGACATGTACGGGTATTTTACCGGCTGGGTGGACCATTTTAAACCCCGGTTGACTCAACTGCTGTATCTGCCGAGTTACAGTTATATCAGTTACAGCGTGGAGAACCAGGCCTATATTATGCCGAACGCTCTCGATACCGAATATTTGGCCAAGATGGTGATGAATGAAATGCTGCTGGGCAGCCGGCGGGACGAGGATCCCAACCGGAACGTCCAGGAGGATATTCGGCTCCAGCTTCGCGCCTTGATGTGGTATGTTTATCTTCGCGAAGAAGAGGGATTTAGCGCCGAGACTTTAGCGCAAGGCGAAGAGGGGGCCTATCTGATTTACGAGTTATATTCCAATGAGAAGGAGAATGATCCGGATCGCTTGGGATTACGCATGATGAATCAAGTGGCCGAGGCGCTGGATCAGGGGAAATACAAGCAGGTCAAGGAAATACTTAACGTTTTTTACGCGAAAGGGTTGGAAGTTCGCAATTCGAACGATGAAGCCGCAGGCGAAGAGGGTAAAATACCTTATACCGAATGGGAACGGATATGGAAGCGGGTGATGGGCCAATGAAAACGGCTTTGGACCAATTCCGTCGGGGCCTTTCTTTTGACTTCAAGCTGCAAAAGCAGCCTGTAGCCGGACTGGTCGTCTTGATATTTCTGCTGTACTTGATCAGCATTCTGACCGGCGATCCGAACCGGCCAAGAACAGTATATTACTTTTCCGAGATGGGCATGTTTCCCCTCGTTATCATGCTGACCCTCGTGATGTTCCAACGGGAACTCGGAGGAGGGGGGATGGATGTGATAGCCACTTACCCGGTATCCCTTCGCTTGATCGCCTTGCGGAAATGGCTGCTGGCCTTAGTGTACGCCTCCGTATTGAATGTAGGATGGATGCTTGTTTACTTGGCGAAGTTCGGAGAGATCAAGACGTTGATGTATCCCTGGTCCGGGGGAGAAGGGGGCAAGCTGAGCACGGGAATTCCCGCGCTTATGCTGCAGAATTTGCCTGCGTTCATGCTGCTGTCTTCCCTGACCCTGGCCGGGATGGTTATTTTCCGAAAAACTTATGGCGGACTTGTATTCGGGTTTTCTGTCTGGGTTTTAGATACGATCAGCAGTGGCCAACTATTGAAGGGATTCACGCTATATGTCGAGTTTCTTCCCATGGACGGCTCATTTGTGGTCAATCGTCTTGTTCTGCTGGCGGGTGCCGGGGTATTGCTGGGGTTCACGCTATGGCTGATCGGGAAAAGGGACCGCTGGATTGTTGAGGAAGAAGAATAAACGGCAGAAGACGGGATGAAAGAAATATAAATTGAAACGACAAGGAACGGGAGAGGAGGAGAGGCATGATTTCCGATCAACAACTGGCGGAGCGCATGGCCCAAGGGGAACAGGAAGCTTTCGAGCTGCTGGTTACCCGGTATCACGGGCCTCTGCTCAGCTATATTACGCAGCAACTGGGAGACCGGGCGAAAGCGGAGGATTTGGTGCAGGAGACGTTTATAAGGCTGATTCGGCATCTGGAAAGGAACGGGGCGCTGGATCAGCTCCGGCCCTGGCTGTACAAGGTGGCGCTGAATCTGTGCCGGGATTACTGGAGGAGCGCTTCTTTCCGCTCCGAGTATGCGGCGGCCGACGAGATGCCGGAAGATACGGACCCCTCTCCGGGAGCCGAAGAGTTGCTGGAGAGGCAGGAAGCGGTGGAGCAAATCGCCGAATCGCTGGCCTGGCTGCCCGAGGTCCAGCAGAATATCGTACGGATGCGCTTTTTTCACGAACTGAAACTGCAGGAGATTGCGGAGATGCTGGAAATACCGCTAAGCTCGGTCAAATCCCATTTGTACGGAGCGCTGCGCAAGCTGAAGCGGGCGCTGTCCAAATCATCGGAATTTTCCTCCTCCGACTTCGGAAGGCGAATAAAGAAAAAACAAGAAAGCGAGGTGTATCCTCATGAACCCCTCCATTGATCGTGAATTGGCCCAGTTGGAAAAGGAACTGTCCGAGCCGCTGCGCCAAGCCGTCCTACCGCCGCCGTGCCCTTCGGAAACCGCGGCATTGATTGCCTCTCTGCAGCCGGAGTTCGACGTACTGAAAGCCAAAGCGGCTTCTCCTTCGCTGGATTTTAACCCGCAGGTAGAAGCGCCTTCCCTGCGCAAGCTGCTGTGGAGCCAGTTCCGCTTAAACCGTAAATCGCTGATCCTGGCCGGTTCCGCTGTTTTTCTTATGCTGATTTTGCTGATCGATCCGGAGCACCCTTATCGGGTTTTGCTGTTCGGGGATTCTATTCCGAGCGGGTTGTTTCCGGTCATCACACCGCTTATGCTGATCGCTTCGATGCTGTTCAGCTATCGCACCTGGGACCGCGGGATGCGGGCCGTGGAAAGCATTACCCCTTACCCGCCGGCGCTGGTGATCTACAGCAGAATGCTTATGGTGATCGCGCTGATGTTGAGCTGGGCGCTGATCAGCTCGGTGATTGTCGGGCTGCGCGTTTCGTGGGCGGGGGAAGCGTCGCTGCCGTTTATTCCCTTTTTGCTGGAATGGCTCGGGATCTCCATGATGACGGCAGGAGCGGCCATGTACGTGTTGTTTCGCAAAGGCATGAACCTTGCTTGCGGAGCAGCCTCCGCCGCCTATATCCTCTGGTTCGTCCTGGAGGAGTATGCGCGGTCGCATGGATGGACGTTGGACGCTAAAGCCGCGGTGGATGGGCTTATGTTGCTAGTCGGTGTACTATTGCTCCTGCGTTCCTACTACCGCAGCCTGCGAATGAACGGCGGTCCGGACGGGGGAGACCGGGGATGATCATGCTGGAAAATGTACGCCACCCTATGGGGGAGCTGACCCTGGAAATCGGAAAGCTCCGCATTCCCCCGGGGCTGACGCTTCTGGTCGGAGCCAACGGAGCCGGAAAAACAACGCTGCTGGAGCTTCTGGCTACACTGCAATTGCCCCGGAAGGGGGAGATCCTGTACCGCCAGCGGTCCGCCGCCGAAGATCTGCCGCTGCTCAGGAGCCAAATCGGCTATGTGCCGGCCGAGATCGAGCTGTACGAGGAAATGACAGTCTATCGGCTCCTTGTCTATTTGGCGGAACTGAAGGGCGTGTATCAGCGG
Source organism: Paenibacillus sp. A14 (assembly GCF_036864815.1). Taxonomy (NCBI): domain Bacteria; kingdom Bacillati; phylum Bacillota; class Bacilli; order Caryophanales; family Paenibacillaceae; genus Paenibacillus; species Paenibacillus sp. A14. Next base: position 27,791 of record NZ_JBAGJD010000024.1, on the reverse strand, counting down.
GAATGGATCGAGGCGCTGCTGTCCGATTTTCGCCTGACTCCTTACCGGAATCAAAAAATCAAAACGCTGTCGCTGGGGACTCGCCGCCGCATCGTTCTGGCTCAAGCCCTCTTGGCCGCGCCTTATTTTCTGTTTCTGGATGAGCCGCTTAATGCGATGGATACGGCCGAGCGGAAAATGGCGATCAGCTACTTGTCCCGTTATGCCGCAGGACGAACCGTCGTCGCCGCCGTCCACGAAATGAATGAATGGGACGAAGCGGCAGACCATGTCATTTGGCTCGACCGGGGAAGGATCGGTTATGAGGGAGGAAGTCGCCGCTGGAACGGAGACTTGCCTTTGGAAGTCTGGGAGGGGCTTGTAACCCGGGAGCAGTTCGAGAACTGCCCCCCGGGGAATTTAATTCACTTCCGTGAGATGGCGGACGGCATTCATGTTCGTCTGATCGGCGGGAGCCGCCTTTTCCCGGGTTTGACTTTGGCGGAGCCGACCCTGGAGGATGCTTACTTCGTCCGCCAGTACGGACGGGACCGCGTGGTGCGTTAAGAACGTACGGCTCACTCCGCGGACGAAGTCGGTTCCCGATACAGTTTAAACAGTACGAAGTACAATCCGACGCTAATTAGGGAAAAGGCCAGAATGAGGCTGAATATTCCCATCGGCGGCACGAAACCAGCCAAAAAAACCGTCACCGGGGCCAAAAACTTACCGATGGTGTTCTGCAAGCTGTCCGCTCCCATATATTGTCCCCTTGCTTCTTCGGGCGCATAGCGGCTTATAAAGCTCAACGTTACCGGCGATCGCACGATTTCCCCAAAGGTAAAGACCAGGGTAGCCAGAAACAGAAACCAGATGTTGGTGCTGAGCCCTAAAGCAAAAGTGCCGAAACCGGCAAGCAGCGAAGAAAGGATGAACACATTCCGGTCCCGCCAATGGCGAAACCATTTGGTTACGGGCAGTATGAACAGTACGAACAGCAGCCCGTTGAAACCAAGCAGCCAGCCGTAAATCTGTTTGCCGGTGAGAAGCAGGGAGCCTTCTTTCCAGGTCAGCAAAGCTTGGGCGGGAACATCGCGAATGACGTAAACGGACATATATAGATCCAACTGCATGATAGGTACCAGCGCGAAAATTCCCGCCAGAATATAAACCAGAAAGATCCGATCCCGAAAAATGACGCCATATTCCTTCCATTGTTGGAACAGGACCCGGGTTATCGAAGCGGGAGCCGATGGAGCCGATGCCCAGCGTTGGGTCCCGGGAGGCTTCGTTTCGTGAACGATGAAAAAAATGGCGGCAAAATACAGCAGCAGCACGGCAGCGCAGGTCCACAACAGCTCCTGTCTGTATTCAAAAAAGAAAATCGCTCCCATTACCGGCCCCAATACGGCGCCGATATTGTTAGCCGTCATAAATGTGGCGAAAATCTGACGGCGGTCGGAATCCGGGACCAGATCGGCGACCATGGCGGTGCTCGCAGGTCTGTAGATCGCGCCGCCGATGCCGATGCCAATAAAGGCGGCATAGTCGACCCAGTGGGAAGGGGAGGCCGCGAACAGGGCAAACATAAGCGTTTGCAGCAGAGCTCCCGCCAGCATCACGGGGCGCCTTCCCAAACGGTCCGTCAGGGCGCCGCCGAGCAGGCTTCCGATCATACTGAATAACGGAGGTATCGACATGAGCAGGCCGGCGGTATGCGTGCCCATCCCCTCTGCAAAATAGACGGTGATAAAGGGGAAATACATCCAAAACAGCATATTGAACAAGCCTTCCCCCATCAACCGGACTTTCAAGTTTAGATCCCATAAACGTATTTGCACCGAATCTCCTCTTTTATAGCTGAAAATTCCCGGCCGGGTATACAAAATATAGAATAAGTCCCGTCCAAAGTATAGACTTATAATTCGTGATGAATTATACTAATATTATGAAAAGCGAATAGCGGTAGCTTTATTTGAAATGTACCATAAATCGAACGTAAGTTCTTAGATGTGAGAGGCGCTTCCAGAGGAAGCGTCTTTTTTTAGCGCTTGGCCCGGTTGTGAACACGGTTATATTATCTCACGTATCCCCTCTTGTATGATGGGAGTTGTCCATAGATTAGGAGGAAAGGGGGACATGAAGGATGGAATACAATATTGGCGAATTCTCGGCTCTGCTCGGGATCACGCGGGACACGTTACGGTTATATGAGAAGCACAATATAGTCCAGCCCAGCAAAGATGAGAAGAACAGCTACCGGTATTTTGATGATTTTGATGCGAGGGATCTTTTGATGAGCCGCTGGTATCGGAGCCTGCAGTTGCCCTTACAAAGCGTGGCGGATATGATGCAGCAGTCGACGTTGGACAGAATTAGGAAGGAAGTGGGCGACAGCCGTCATAGCTTGCAGACTCAGATTCGCAGAAGCACCATGCTCCTGGGAAAGATCGACGAAATTTGCCGGGACCTTGAATCTCTGGAGGCTACGATGAATCAATGCCATATTAAAACGAGACCTGGCATGTACCGTTTAAAGCAAACGAATAAGAACCGCCTGTTGAGAAACGATGCCCTGAAATGGGATGTAACTACCTGGATGGATATGCTTCCGTTTACGTTCTACTCCTTCCGAATCGAGTCGGGAGAGACGGACGCGGACGAGCAGGATGACTGGGATTACAACTGGGGATTAACCTTGATGGAAGACGATGTGCGAAGCTTGGAAGTAACCGTGCCGGAACAAGCGGAATATTTGCCTCCGGCCATCGGCATCTCCGCTTCGATCCGGGTGCATCAGAAAGAGAATATATCGAAATCATCTTTAAGCTTTATGTTCGATTACTTGCGGAATAACGGATATAGTTTGCGGGGCGACATCGTCGGACGGATTATTGTGAATGAAAAACGGGAGAACCAAACCTGGTATTATCTTAAAGTATATATGGCGGTTTGACGCGGAACTATACCGGCGATTTCGCTTGACCTTGGTGCTGCACTAAGGTTTAAACTTCAGGGGTAGCCTGTGGGTGGAGCAACTTTAGTGCACCATTATAAGTGAAAAAAATCACATTATTAGGCTGTTTAAAGATACTCAATCAGAACGAGTAAAAAGAGAGGGAAGAATCAAATGAAACAGGGATGGATGAAAGTCATTTTACTCAGCTGCTGTTTTTTGCTGATTACAGCTGTGCTGGGTGGTTGTCAAGGGGATAAGGTGAATGAAGCCTCCGGCGGATTTAAAGCGGGCAAATATACGGGACAGGCCGAAGGAAAGGACGGAACTATCAAGGTAGAAGTGACCATGGAGCAGGCGGACCGCATCAAGGATATTCAGGTTATCAGTCAAACGGAAACCGCGGGTTTGGGAGATAACGCGATCGAACAGGTCAAAAATCAAATTCTTGAAGGACAGACCCTGTCCGTCGACGCGGTCAGCGGAGCGAGCCTTTCCAGTCAGGCCTTGTTAACCGCGGTTGAAGACGCGGTGAAACAGGCCGGGGGAGATCTGGAGACGCTGAAAGCCGCTAAGATCAAAAAGGCCGGCGAAGGCAAAACGGAAAAACTAGTAGCGGATGTCGTTATAGTCGGTGCCGGAGCCTCAGGGGTGTCGGCGGCCGTAACGGCAGCCGACAAAGGAGCAAAGGTCATCATTCTCGAGAAGACCGGCGTTATTGGCGGGGCGAGCAACCTCTCCTGGGCAGGGAAGTTCTACAACTCCTCGGTCGCTGTGGAAAACGGCGTGAAAGTAAACGTGGAAAAAGAAATCGCCGATTGGATTGTCAATAACCACTGGAGAGTGGATGCGGCGGCGATCCGACAGTACGTCACACAATCCGGTGAAACTTACGACTGGCTGAAGAGCAAAGGCTACGAGACTACGTTTATCAATTTTGCCGGGGAGCAGTTGCATATGCTGCCGGCTTACGAAACCCGGGAGAAGCTGCTGCGTCATATGTTGGCCGAATCCGTAGAACAGCATGGCGGACAAGTCTTGACGGAAACAACGGCCAAAGAACTCATGACCGGGCATCATGGAGAGGTGACCGGCGTTAAAGCGGTAAAAACCGACGGTACCACCTTGGAAATCACAGCAAAAAGCGTAGTGATGGCGACCGGTGGATATGCCGGGAATAAGGAAATGGTCAAGGAGAGCTTCGGTTTTGAAGGCGTCAACGGAGGTTTGGGTCAAAATGTGGGCGAGGGGCTGAAAATGGCCTGGGCAGCCGGAGCGAAGGTTCCGGACAACTTCGGCGGTCAGATGCTTCACCAGACCTTGGCTCGAGCGACGGCGAAGTTGAAGAAAGAATATTCTTCCTTTGAAGCCAGTTATCCGCTGATGGTGTCCTATCTGCCTAATTTCATGAACGTCGGCCCCTCAGGGGCAAGATTCCGGGATGAGGCGGCTACGCTCACTTCCGTAGCGGCTGCCAATACGAGTGCGTTTAACGGACCTTACCATTTGGTGATCGTGTCTAAGTCGCAATTGGACGCCCTTACCTCAAAAGGTATGAAGGGGGTTAAAGCGCCGCAGCTTCCCGGCATGCCGCCGGAGTTCTATGCCGATTTCAAGGATCGGTTTACGCTGGAGCAGCCGTGGGACAACGCGGAGAGTGTGTTTGAATCGATGGTGAAGAACGGGGACGGTTACAAAGGCGAGACGGTTGAAGAACTGGCCCAAAACGCCGGCATGGATGTTGAGGTCTTCAGCGCAGCGTTCAACAACTATGCGGAAGCCACCAAAACGGGGACCGATACGGAATTCGGGAAGACCAAGGAATATCTGTTGCCGATGGGAACGGAAGGTCCTTATTATGCAGTGATCGCCGAGGTCAACAACTTGGGTTCGGTCGGCGGGCTGCTGGTCAACACAAAGTTTCAAGTGCTGAATGACAAGCGGGTACCGGTCAAAGGCTTGTATGCGGTCGGTTTGGAATCCGAGGGCGTATTGTTCAACGATACATACGTGGGCAATGGGGTCGGACTCGGCTATTCCTTTACGTCCGGTCGTCTAGGTGGGGAAAGCGCTGCGGCGGAAGCGTTAGGTCTATAGACCAGCGAGGGCTGAAGGATTTTTATATAAAGTAAAATTGTACGGCGGCAGCCAGCTCCTATTCTCCTCGGAGCTTGATCTGCCGTCGTTTTGATTATGCCGCCAAACAGCAAGCCATAAATCTCTCTGCCAAGGGATAACCGGGGACTATTACGGTGCGTTATTTTAATTCACAGTTTTTTTATCGGATTTCCTATTTTCAAATCACATTTTATGTGAGAGAATAGTGAGCAATATATGATGAACAAACTTCATAAAGCCATTTAAAGGAGGAGTCACCCATGTCAGAAGAACGCCAATTTGCACCGGAAACCCTCGCGATTCATGCGGGTCAGGAAATCGATCCAACCACATATTCCCGCGCGGTTCCGCTTTACCAAACGACTTCCTACGGTTTCCGCGATACCGAACATGCGGCTAACCTGTTCGGCCTCAAGGAGTTCGGCAATATTTATTCGCGGATTATGAATCCGACGAACGATGTGTTTGAGAAACGCGTTGCCGCGCTGGAAGGTGGGGTCGGGGCGCTTTCGACGGCGTCGGGACAAGCGGCGATTACCTTCTCGATTTTGAATATTGCGGGCGCCGGGGATGAAATTGTCTCCTCGTCCACCTTGTATGGCGGGACTTATAATTTGTTCGCCAATACCTTGGCGAAGCTTGGAATAAAAGTGAAGTTTGTGGATGCTTCGAATCCGGAAAACTTCCGCACCGCCATTACGAATAAAACCAAGGCCCTGTTTGCTGAAACCATCGGAAATCCGAAAGGCGACGTGCTCGATATTGAGGCCGTGGCGGCAATTGCCCACGAGAACGGGGTGCCGCTGATCGTCGACAATACGTTCCCGAGCCCGTATCTTCTTCGTCCGATTGACCATGGCGCGGACATCGTCGTTCATTCGGCCACGAAATTTATCGGCGGGCACGGCACGTCCATCGGCGGCATTATCGTGGACGGCGGCAAGTTCGATTGGACCTCGAACGACAAGTTCCCGGGGCTGACGCAGCCGGATCCGAGTTATCACGGGGTCGTGTATACGGAGGCGGTGGGGCCGCTCGCATACATCATCAAGGCCCGCGTTCAATTGCAGCGCGATTTGGGCGCAGCGCTGTCGCCGTTCAACGCCTGGTTGCTGCTGCAAGGCTTGGAGACGCTGCACCTGCGGGTCGAGCGTCACAGCCAGAACGCGCTCAAAGTGGCGCAATACCTGGAGCAGCATGAGCATGTGGAATGGGTCAGCTATGCGGGACTCCCGAGCCATGCATCCTACGAGCTCGCCAAGAAATATCTGCCCAAAGGGCAAGGGGCCATCCTGACCTTCGGCATTAAAGGCGGGGTCGAAGCCGGCCGCAAGCTGATCGAGAACGTAAAGCTCTTCTCGCATCTGGCCAATGTCGGCGATTCCAAGTCGCTGATCATTCATCCGGCCAGCACAACGCATCAGCAGTTAAGCGAGGAGGACCAACTCGCGGCGGGCGTCAATCCCGAGTTGATCCGTTTGTCCGTAGGCACGGAATCCATCGACGATATTATTTATGACCTGGAGCAGGCGATCGCCGCCAGCCAGGCCTAATTCCAATCCATAAAGCGAAAGCCGCTGTTCCGGGATCACGGTGATATCCGCCCGGGCGGTGGCTTTTTTTGATGGGAGCAAATAGCGGAGTAAATAAATAGGGCAGGTGAAACGAACGGGAGCATAACATCGTTTATGTTATAGGCGGTGGTATATTAACGGTCCTTCATGATCGTATAGGAGGTTACATTATGAAGAAAGTGGAATGGCTGCTCCCGACTATGGTCGCCGCCGGACTGCTGCTGGCGAGCTGCTCTCCGACGAGCGATCCGGGTAAAGGCGGTGAAGGGGCCGGGGAGAATACATCTTCGTCGATGAAGGAGAGTGTGCAGCAAGCGGAAGCTCAAAATACGAATGCTCAAAAGGCGAGTGCACACGTCAAGCAAGAAGCGCAAGGCGGAACGCCGGAGACCCCGGAGCCCCCGCCAGAGGCACAGCAGGACAAATGGACGTCGGGCGATTTCAACGCAAGCCGCAATGCGGACGGAGCGCTAGTCGCGGTACCGGCCGGTCTGAAAGAAGATTACTTCATCGATAACGGAGCTGTTGTTGAGCTGGAGGGAGAGACGTTGGTGATGGCCAACGTGTTTTCCGGGGACGAGGGGGCCGTTAAAGTGATGTTGTCCCGTAAACCCGGCGAAGCCGAGGTAAAGACCGTGTGGAGCGAGACGATAACGGACACGAACAACCGCCGGTATAATGCGTTTATTAGACAGCTGATGGTCAAACTGGATGAGACGCGGGTACTGTTCCTCGAACCCGAAATTACGAATAACGGCGGCAAATTTCACCTTTCCGAATTTAATGCCCGAACGGGAAAAGTCACGCGGATCAGAGAAGACTTTTGGCCGCTGTTAAACGACAAGTACGACTATGACTACATGTATCAGTACCGCTGGGATAGCGGGCGGAAGAAGCTGTTTTTGCAGAGCTATCTCGGTTTGGTGAGGGTGTTTGATTTGCAGGGCGGCAAAGATGAGGCTCCCGAGCGGTTGTTCCGGGTGATTCCCCACTCCACGACCGGAATCCCGTCCCTGTTCCCGTCGCCCGACCTGGAACGGTTTGTTCACGACGACGAGAGCGGGAAGGTAACTTTCTATAAGATGGACGGCACCCCGCTGGGGAAAATCAAGCTGCCTGCGGACAAGTACGTCCCGTCCGAGAAAGTGAAATGGAATCCGGCGGGTTCGATCGCCTGGATGGAGTCATCGCCGGAGGGGCAAGGCCGGATCAAGGACATCGATATCGACTATTTGAGCATCGCGCCGCAGCGGATCGATTTCTATGACAAAGACGGAAAGGCTTTGGGATCGATTCGGGCGGAAGCGGGGGACGACCGCGCGCTGGATATCGTAAGCTGGCTTGACGCATCCACCGCGCTCGTCAAATCCTACAAGTTCGTGCCGACAGGTGACGATTCCTACGGAATTGAAGAGAAGGAAGCGACTTACTACGCCTATAATGTTCTTCTAAAGAAGAAAAGACGAAGCCCAGGCGGGACGGAGAAGGAGAAGGCACAGGTGAGCAAGGAGCAGACGAAGGTCATCGTAGGAACGAAAGAAATCGTATTTCCCGAAGATTAGCATCAAGTTCAACTTATATTATTTACAAAATGAGGGGGAGAGTTTAAAATAAACATAAAGTTTCTCTAATGCAAAATTATTGTCCTAATACAAAAATGATTATCGTTCTCAATTACATGCTGCCTTGGGGCCACCCAGGGGCAGCATGTGCCATTTTAAGGGGGTTAACAATAGTTTTCATTCTCAATTAGCCCTCCCCCTGAAGTATCCCAAACAAGGAGGAAATCAAAATGCAAGCTAAAGCCGTTCATAAATCACTGCCTGTTCCGGTCCGGACAATGAATTCCAAAAAGCCGGACCCGCGCCGCCGGGAATCAATTCTGCGGCTGTTTCGCCACCGGGAGATGCTGCTGGCCCTGTGCAGCGGGGCGCTCATGCTGGCGGGCTGGGGAGCCTCGGATTGGTCCTACGAGTTCTCCGTCGTGCTGTATATTGCCGCTTACGGTCTCGGCGGTTTCATCAAAGCGCGCGAAGGAATAGCCACGTTAATCCGCGATAAAGACCTCGATGTCAATCTGCTGATGATCGCCGCGGCGGTGGGAGCGGCTTCCATCGGATATTGGAACGAGGGGGCGATGCTGATTTTTATCTTTGCGCTCAGCGGCGCACTGGAGAGTTTCGCGAGCGAACGCAGCCGCAAGGATATTTCCGCGCTGATCGCACTGAAGCCGGAAACGGCCCTGAAAGTCGAAGGGAGCGGGATAAAAAAGGTGGATGCCGCGGAATTGGCCTCGGGCGATCTGGTGCTGGTCAAGCCGGGGGAAGTCATCCCCGCGGACGGGATTATTCGCAGCGGCGGGTCGGCCGTGAACCAGGCGGCGATCACCGGGGAATCCATTCCGGTCGACAAGTCCGTGGAAGATGAGGTGTATGCGGGCACCTTGAACGGGGAGGGGGCGCTTTATGTCGAAGTCACGCGCCCGGCGGAAAACACCCTGTTCGCCAAAATCATCGCCATGGTGGAGCAGGCGGAACAAGAAACCCCACAAACCCAGCGGTTTATCAAAAAACTGGAGGGGCGCTATGCCAAAGGCGTTGTGGCGGTAACCGCCGCCCTGCTTCTGCTGGCCCCGTTTGTGCTTGGATGGTCCTGGCCGCACACGTTTTATAAGGCGATGGTGTTTTTGGTCGTAGCTTCGCCCTGCGCTTTGGTCTCCTCCGTCATGCCGGCGATGCTGTCCGCCATGTCCCGGAGTGCCCGTAAAGGTGTGTTGTTCAAGGGCGCGGCGTACATGGACCTGCTCGCTGGCGTCAAGGCGGTCGCCTTCGACAAAACCGGCACGCTGACCACAGGAACTCCGGTTGTGACCGCCTTGATCACAGCGGAGGGCTGGGACCGGGGCGTTGTGCTCGCGGCCTGCGCGTCGGCGGAACGGCTGTCGGGCCATCCCCTGGCCCGAGCCATTGTGAACCGGGCGGAGGAAGAGGGGCTGGAGCTTGCGGCCGCGGAGGAGATGAAGGCGCAGCCGGGCTGGGGCATCGAAGCGATGGTCGAGGGCCGGCTATGGCGGATCGGGAAGGCGGACCCAGACGCGGCGGAGCTGCCGGCTTCGCTGCGGACGGAACTCCGGCGGCTGGCCGAAGCGGGGCACACGGTTTCCGTCATCCAGTGCGACGGCAGCTATGCCGGTGTGATCGCGCTTCGCGACGAGATCCGCCAGGAGGCCAAGCGGGCCGTGCAGCAGCTTCGGCAGCTCGGTGTTACGGCGGCGATGCTGACGGGCGACCGCGCCGAAACGGCCCGGGCGGTGGCAGCCGAGGCGGGCATCGACCTGGTCTACGGCGATCTGCTGCCGGAGGAGAAGGTTCGCCATGTCGGGGAGCTTCGCGCCCGGTTCGGGCAGGCGGCGATGGTCGGCGACGGCGTCAATGACGCCCCGGCGCTGGCGGCCTCGACCGTCGGCATCGCGATGGGCGACGGCGGCAGCGGCGCGGCCCTGGAGGTGGCCGACGTCGTGTTGATGAACGGTCACCTGGAACGGGTCGCAGATACGATTTCGCTCGCGGTCCGGGCCAGACGGATCGTGAAGCAGAACCTGGTTTTTGCCGGGGCGGTGATTCTCTTGCTGATTGCCGGCAACTTTGTGCAGGGCATCCCGCTTCCGCTCGGCGTAATCGGGCATGAGGGCAGCACGATTCTTGTCATATTAAACGGGCTGCGCCTGCTCCGGTAACCATCCATAGAGGTCACACGGGCTGCCCCATATGCGATATACAGCATTCGTCTTCATCAGACCTTCATTTAAACTTCACTGAACCCTTCCGGTACGATGATTGACACTCTGGCGGGGATTCCACATAATTAATTTCATAGTTGTAGTATTTGTAAACTGCCTTGAAGGAGGATTCATTATATGTATAAATCGATTATTATCGGAACCGGACCGGCGGGGTTAACCGCCGCCATTTACCTGGCTCGCGCCAATTTGAACCCGCTGGTTATCGAAGGACCGCAGCCGGGCGGGCAGCTTACCACTACCACGGAGGTTGAGAACTTCCCCGGATTTCCGGAAGGAATTCTGGGACCGGAATTGATGGACAACATGAGGAAGCAAGCGGAGCGCTTCGGGGCGGAATTCCGGACCGGCTGGGTGAACAGCGTGGATATGAGTTCCCGGCCGTTCAAGCTTCAAGTGGAAGGACTGGGGGAACTGGTCACCGACACGATCGTCCTGTCGACGGGCGCTACCGCCAAATACCTCGGAATTCCCGGAGAAACCGATAACGTCGGCCGCGGGGTCAGCACATGCGCAACCTGCGACGGTTTCTTTTTCCGCGGTAAAGAAATCATCGTTGTGGGCGGGGGAGACTCCGCTTTGGAAGAAGCGGGCTTCCTGACGCGCTTTGCATCCAAGGTGACCTTGGTGCACCGCCGTGACGAGCTCCGCGCCTCCAAGATTATGCAGGATCGCGTGCGTTCCAACGAGAAGGTCGCATGGGCACTCAATCGCACGCCGCTTGAAGTGGTGACCAACGATGTCGGCGTAACCGGTCTGAAAGTACGCAACAATGCTACCGGAGAAGAGGAAATCCTTCCGGCGGCCGGCGTGTTCGTGGCGATCGGACATCATCCGAACACCGGCTTCCTGGGCGGACAAATCGATACGGATGAGAATGGGTACATTATTGTGAAACCGGGCACCTCCGAAACCAATGTCCCTGGCGTGTTCGCTTGCGGCGACGTGCAGGATACGCGTTACCGCCAGGCGATTACCGCAGCGGGCAGCGGATGTATGGCTGCGCTCGATTGCGAGAAATTCATCGAGAACCTGGAGCATCAAACTGCCGCGACGGCCGTTAACTAATCGGATTCCAAGGGGAGAACCCGCTGTCATGGAGAATGTTATCGTATGCGAGCGGTTCCGGTGACCGTAATCGGCGAACACCGTATTCTGGGGATGAATAAAACCCAGTTTGAGAAAGCTTTGGCTGACTAAGCTTCAAATAGATATAATCAGGGGGCCTTCTGAGTCTGTAACAAGACCGGGGTTCCGTAAACAAGTGTTTGCCCGCTTGTTCGCGCCTTTGTTTTAGGGAATAGAAGAACGTTCAGAAATGAGCGTTCTTTTTTGTTAGTGGCATTTAGGACATTCATAGGAAAAACCTATCATAATGATACGAATAATAGTATTGAACGATACGTTTCCCGCGATTTATACTGAACCGAAACACTGAAGCGAAAGCTAATTTTAACAAGGAGACTAAAATGAATGGAACATTTACTCAAACAAGAGTTTTCCAAAGCGGCATTCGATAAGGCCAAACGCATAATCCCCGGTGGAGTGAACAGCCCGGTTCGCGCATTTGCTTCCGTCGGGTTGACTCCTGTTTTTGCAGCGGGAGGCAAGGGGGCGCGCATATACGATATCGACGGAAATGAATTCATTGACTATATCGGCTCATGGGGGCCGCTCATATTGGGGCATGCCCATCCACAGGTGATTGAAGCCATACGGGAAATTGCGGAACGGGGGACGAGCTTCGGATTGGCGACGGAAATTGAAACCAAGATGGCCGAGCTGATTTGCGCAGCCGTGCCATCCGTCGAAATGGTACGTATGGTGAATTCGGGCACGGAAGCCGTCATGAGCGCGTTGCGTTTGGCCAGAGGATATACGAAGCGTCAAAAAATATTGAAGTTTCAGGGAGGCTATCATGGACACTCCGATGGAATGTTGATCAAATCCGGGTCCGGCGTGGCAACGTTGGGCTTGCCGGATAGCCCGGGAGTACCGGACGGCATCGCGGCGAATACCCTTACTGCGGCTTATAACAGCTTGGACAGTGTACGAATGGCCTTTGAGCTGTTCGGTGAACAAATCGCCGCCGTCATTGTCGAGCCGGTTGCGGGAAATATGGGGGTTGTACCACCTTTGCCCGGATTCCTCCAAGGATTGCGGGAGATTACGTTGCGTTACGGAAGCCTGCTTATCTTCGATGAAGTGATAACGGGATTCCGCGTGGATTACCATGGGGCGCAAGGGTTATACGGAATCCGGCCGGACCTCACGTGCCTAGGCAAAGTGATTGGCTGCGACTTCCGGTGGGAGCTTACGGCGGCAAACGTGAAATCATGGACCAGATCGCCCCCGCCGGGCCCATCTACCAAGCGGGAACGTTATCCGGGAACCCGCTCGCCATGGCGGCCGGATATGCGACCTTGCGAGGGCTTTCGAGGCCCGGAATTTATGACGATTTGGAAAGTAAAGCGGCTCGATTGGCTAAAGGGTTCTCACAAAATGCTGAAAAAATAGGAGTTCCGTTAAAGGTGAACCGGGTAGGTTCGCTGCTTTGCCCTTATTTTACGGAGCATGATGTCGTCGATTACGAAACGGCCAAATTATCGAATATACGGTTATTTACACAGTACTATGCAGCCATGCTGAAGTCCGGTGTTTTGACCGCCCCCAGTCCTTTTGAAGCTATGTTCGTATCGGCAGCTCATTCGGACGAGGACATCGAAACGACGATAACGGCACATGATCAGGCATTAAGAGCGATCATGGAGGAACTGGGAAGATGAACATTGCTTAGCTTTTGTTTTCGTTTTTTACCGTCGCAAGCAATTGCTCCTTAAACACTCGGCTTGCCGCGCATAAATATTTGTTTTTTCGGTAGACAAGGCCAATTTGGGTAGTAAGCACCGGATTTTTAATCGGGATCGTCCGAATATCCTTATTGTCGATATAATCCAGGTAGCCTTTCGGCAAAATGGTGACGCCGACGCCTTGGACGACCATATTGATGATGGATTCCATGGTTGTCATTTCCACAATCCGCTGCGGTTTTATATCAAGTGCGCGGCACTGCTCATTGATCAGTTGTCTCAAAAAATAGGAGCCCGGCAATAGAACGCTAGGGGTTTCTTTTAATATATCAAGCGTAACGGACGGTTCCTTGACGACCGGATGATTGACAGGCGCTGCAAGGGCAAGTTTTTCCTCATATAACGGGATCGCTTCCAGATCTTCATGCTCCATCGGCAAATAGACAATGCCCAAATCGAGTTCATTTTGCAGAAGCCCCTCGAAAATATCCCTGGTTCGCAAACCAAGAACGGAAAGCTCGATATTAGGATAACTGCGGTGAAAACCGATCACGGTAGGGGGAAGCAAATAATTGACTACCGTCAGCAGGGTGCCGATTTTTAATGATCCTCTTTTCAGGCCTTGCAGCTCACTGATTGCGGCGCGTGCCTGGGATAACTCGTGAAAAACATGGTAACTGTGATGCAGCAATGTTTTGCCGGCTTCAGTAATCAGGGTTCGTTTACCGATACGATCAAACAAGGGCATTCCGATTTCGTGCTCGAGCAAACGAATTTGCTGGCTCAACGAGGGCTGGGCAATCCCCAGCTTCTCGGCGGCGCGGGTAAAATGCAACTCCTCGCATACGGCCATAAAATACTCTAATTGCTTCAGTTCCATAAGTCAGCCTCCCGGTCTTTTCCGATAGGGAATTACTATGATTATAATCTTAACTATAAGAAATATCTAATAGATGCGGAGGTTATTATATGAAAGTTCATTATTTGCAGCACGTTCCCTTTGAATCACTGGAACATATAGCGGTGTGGGCCAAGGAAAAGGGACACGAGATAACAGGTACATTATTATATAAAAATCATTGTTTCCCGTCCATTTCGGAATTCGATATGCTTGTCATTCTGGGCGGACCAATGGGGGTTCATGACGTGGAGATGTTCTCTTGGCTTGCCGCGGAAAAACAATTTATTAAAGAGGCGATCCGGCAGCGGAAGCTGGTGCTGGGGATATGCTTGGGGGCGCAACTGATTGCTGAAGTGATCGGGGGAAAGGTATACAAAAATCAGTATAAGGAGATTGGCTGGTTCCCGGTAAAGCTGACGGAGGAGGCAGAACACTCCAGATTTTTTAAAGAGGTTCCGGACGAATTTATAGCGTTTCATTGGCATTCGGACACATTCCAACTGCCGGAGAAAACGAAGAGAATTGCACTTAGCAGAGGTTGTACGAATCAAGCGTATGAATACGAAGAACATGTGGTCGGGTTGCAATTCCATTTGGAATCCAGCCATACCGGCATCGATAAGCTGATTGCCCACTGTGCCGGCGAAATGGATCAGGGGGTATATGTCCAACGTCCGCACGAAATGCTTGACCAGGCAGAATATATGGCTCTATCGAATGCCGTTTTGTTCACTTTGCTCAATACCCTGGAAAGAAATTATCGTTGCGGTAATTCCTTATGAGAGATGTTGAAGTGCTTTCGATTAATGTAGGTCGAAATCGGATGGTCTTACAAGAATTGTAAAGCGTTTGGACGGAATCGAGGCAAATCCACGGGAAAGATTGACCGGAGATATATGAGGTGAAGTTGAGCAGTTTATGTTGCAGCCATAGCCCGCCCATATTCACCCCATCCAATAAAAAGGAGCTTGTCCGCCGCGGCGATCGCAATCGCTACTTGGAACAAGCTCCTTATTTTTGTGCGGCCGGAGCCGTTCTATGTGTTGCCGGTAACAAGCAAGTTTAGTTGAGCAGACTTACCACAAGCTGAAAAACGAAATAACCGATGACGCCGCTGCCGATCAGGCCGAGGCCCGCCTTTTTTCGGCCTTGGAATAAGCGCAGCACCCCGAGGCTGACCAAGGGAGCGATAATCAGCAAAAAGAACATGACGGTGACAAACAATTCAATGGAAATATCCGAAAGATTGACAATGGTCATAGCTTTTGGTCGCTCCGTTTCTATCGGGTTTGAAAATACAATGATTTATATCACATTATTATAGTTTAATTATACCAAAGCTTGCTTCCATTTGGGAAAGACGATGTCTTAAAATAAGTCAATTTCACGTCATTTTTTGCTCCGGCGGGGGAAACATTTTTCGCGCTATTCCTTCGATTCGCCTCGACAAAACTAGAAGACCTTTGCGGGACAGCCTGTGCTACAATGGGCTTAAAGCCAACGGATTCACCCGCAAGATACATACGATCCCCGGAACCCGAACCTTATAGAGGAGGTTAGATGAACATGGGACAGAGTACGCCTAAACGCTGGATTGCGGTCGGACTGCTTGGAACTGTGCTGATGGGAAGTGCGGCGGAAAATTGGAGTACTCCGGTATTCGCCTCAACCGACCGCAAGACATATGTGACCTCCGCTTACGCTATACAGCAGGAGATGACCGCCGGACTGAAGGCCCGTGCAACCTCTATGACTATAAAATATAAGGGACCGACGAAGAAACTGGAGAATTTGCTGAAGCAGGCGATGGAGGGAGCGCTGGAAAGCGATCCTTACACCAAGTATGTGGTCGAAGGATACACCTATACTTGGCGGGGGACGACCGGCATGGCTAAAATCGATTTAAACGTCGAGTATCGCGAAACCGCCGAGAATACCCGCTATGTGGATAATCAGGCTTCGGAAATATTAAACCGGATTATCACACCCGGCATGAACGGCCATCAGAGAGTGAAAGCTATACACGACTACGTGGTGCTGAATCTGGAATATGACAAGGACTTGAAAAAATATACGGCCTATGAGGCTTTAAAGACCGGCGAAGCGGTCTGCCAGGGGTATTCGCTGCTGACTTACAAGCTTCTGAAGGGAGCCGGGATCGAAAACCGGATCGTCGAGGGCGTGGCCGGCGGCCAGCTTCATGCCTGGAACCTCGTTAAATTAGAAAACAGGTGGTATCATCTCGATACCACCTGGAATGATCCGTTGTCCGCCCCGAAGGACCGGATCCGTTACGATTATTATTTGCGAACCGATGCCGAGCTGCGGAAAGATCATCACTGGACGGCCTCCCGCTATCCGGCGGCTCCCACGCCTTACCGCCACGCATTGCGCGAACTGGCGGACCGGGGCGGCGACGGTGCGGAAGTGTACCGAAAGCTGGAGCGGCAGCTCGGCTTCGAATTGTATAATCCCGATGCCGCCGTCCGTACGGCGGCGGAGCTGAAGGAGAAGGTCGGGCAGGAGCTGCGGGCCGGCGGGCTTACCGTCACGGTCCGCTATGCCGGTTCCGAGGACCTGCTTGTCGAGAACCTCGGCACCCTCTATGATCTATCCATCGACCACATCAAGTATCTTGCCGAGCCTCTTGAAGGGACGGGGGACCTGCGGGTGGAGATCCACTGGGAAACGGACTGATTCCCCGATCCTTCTAATGGCTCGCCGTGCTGTGCCGATCCTATTCCATCGGCCGGGCCGGCGTATCGAAATCGCATTCCTGAAGGGGAATGAGCTTCGACCGCTTGATCCATTTGTAGCCCAGCCAGACGGCGAGGAACAGCGGAATGCTGATATAGGAAACGGCAATGCCGTACCAATCGATCCGGCCGCCTGCAAAGGCGGCCATATTTTGTCCCAGAATGACGACGATACAGAGGACAAAAGCAAACAGCGGGCCGAACGGAAACCATCTTGCTTTGTAAGGCAGGTCCTTCAAATCCCGCCCTTGGGCGACATAGGCCCGGCGGAAACGGTAATGGCTGACGGCGATGCCGAGCCACGTAATGAATCCGCACATCCCGGAGGCGTTCAGCAGCCAGTTATAGACGACCCCGTCCCCGAACAGGGAGGCGAAAAAGGCAGTCATACCGATCAGCGTCGTCAGCAGCAGGGCGTTGACCGGCAGTCCGCGGCGGCTGAGTTTGGCGAGAAACTTCGGCGCTTTGCCGCGCTTGGCCAGCGAGTACAGGACGCGCGAAGACGCGTACATCCCGGAGTTGCCGGCCGACAGCACGGAGGACAGAATGACCGCGTTCATGACGGAAGCGGCAAAGGCCATGCCGGCTTTCTCAAAGACGAGCGTGAACGGGCTCACCCCGATACTCTCCAGCCCGCTTTTGAGCAGGTTGGGGTTGGTGTACGGAATAATCAGGCCGATAACCAGGATCGCTAAAATGTAAAACAGCAGAATGCGCCAGAACACCTGGCGAATGGCCCGGGGCACATGCTCGCGCGGATTGTCGCTTTCCCCGGCGGCCACGCCGACCATTTCCGTTCCCTGGAAGGAAAATCCCGCGGCCATAAAGACGCCGAGGAACGTGAAGAACCCGCCATGGAACGGGGCGTCGCCCACGGTAAAGTTTTTGAAGCCGATCGCTTCGCCGCCCATAATGCCGAAGATCATCAGCACGCCGACAATCAGGAACACAATGACAACGGTGATCTTGATCATGGCGAACCAATACTCCGATTCGCCGTAGCCTTTGACGGACAGGACATTCAACCCGAGGATCAGGGCGAGGAACAGCATGCTCCACAGCAGGGAGGAGCTTTCCGGAAACCAGTACTTGATAATCAGCGTAGCCGCGGACAGCTCGGCCGCGATCGTAATCGCCCAGTTGTACCAGAAGTTCCAGCCCATCGCAAACCCGAGGGACGGATCGACAAACCGCGAGGCATAGGTTTCAAAAGAGCCCGAATCCGGCATATAGGTGGCGAGTTCCCCCAGGCTGGTCATCAGAAAATAAACCATAATGCCCACCGCCGCATAGGCGAGAAGGGCGCCGCCGGGTCCGGCCGATGCGATCGCACCGCCGCTGGCGAGAAACAGACCCGTCCCGATGGAGCCGCCGAGCGCAATCATCGTCATATGCCGGGCTTTAAGTCCGGGCTTGAGGGACTGCACGGTGCTGATATTTTTTTTGCTCATCCATAAACACTCCACTCTAAAAAAAATGATAAATTTGCGTCATTCCTGCATCTAGTGCCCCATCAGACAACCCTGATAACATAAAATTCCTGCATATCTGCATGTTTTTTTTCTGTTTGGAACAATGATTTCAAAATTCCTGCAAATCTGCAGGAATTTTCGACGAAATCGGCTCGTTCTCTAAAATTGCCAGAAATGCCTGCAGATTTGCATCTTTTTTCGAATCCCCGCGGGGACAGGCCAAAAATACCTGCAGATTTGCATCTTTTTGGAGTTGGAAGGGTCAGAAAGTGCGCCAGGCCCCTGATCTCCATGAGTTAAATACGATTTTTCTCCTAGCACGATGTCTGAAGGGGCACTAGTATCCTCCAGATGCGGGAAATTCAAGCTGCGGGACCGGGAAAAATAGAAAAAGACCGCGGAAAGGGATCCGCGGCCTGACTTATATACCGACGCACCCTCACCATTCCTGCCAAGATAGCTCAACACGGTTCTTCCGGTGAAGAATAACCGTGACAGTTCTGTCCCTTTCGGTAACAGCCCCAGCATGCCGCAGGTCCAGAAGCGGTGCGGCGACGCTTCGGCGACGGTGCCTTTCCACGGGAATCACGGGCGGCTTCCAAACGCCTCCTCCAGTGTACTCTTCACAGTCGCGACCTCTACCCCACCTGAAAATGATGAGGTTCCTATTCAGTTCATTAACTCGGTCTTGCAACAATGTAATAGTATATAGCAAGCCGGCCGATGCGACAATGTCAAAATTTTGTCTTTTACGATTTGTCGGCCGCCCGGTCGCGTTTGGCCATCTGCTGCCAAACGGTGCCGGCCGCCTGTTCGCCCGATTCGATTCGTTCCACGGCCATTCTGGCCTGGAGACCGACCTCGAATTCGGGATCGTCCACGGCGGCCTTGAGCGCGTCCAGAGCGTCGTCCGTGCCGACCTCGTAAAGGAAGCGGGCGGCCCGCCAACGGACAAGCTTGCTCGGGTCCTGCAGCGCGGCGATCATCGGTCCGGTGGCGGCGGGGTCGCCGATATCGGACAGCGTATCGCCGGCGGTGCGGCGCACGGCGGCGGAGTTGTCGCGCAGCGCTTCGTAGAGCAGCCCCATCGCCTCCGGCGTGCGCACATCGCCGAGATACACCACCGCGAGCCGGCGCACTTGCATTTGCGGGTCGCGGACCGCCTCGGCCAGCAGCGGCAGCGCGCCGGGTCCGGGCTTCAGCGCCTCGAGCCCGGCGTAGCGCACGTGCCAATCCCCGTGCCGCATCCGCTCCCGGACCTCGTCCAGGCTCAGCTCGCGCCGCTGCTCGACGAATTCCGCCTCGCTGCGCCCGTGCGCGATCGCCTGCGTCTTGATCGCTTCCAGCCGCTCAGGCGGATAAGCCGCCTCAAGCTCCTGCTCGACCTCGCGCGCGATCTCCTCCAGCTCGCCGTAGCGGACGCCGTAATCCGTCAGCTTGCGCTCCTTGATCAGCGTGGCGCTGGCCACTTCGGTGACGGCGGAGACAAAGCGCGTCGCGAGGGAAATCCGTTCTTCGCGGGTGCCGGATTTGACGCGGATTTGCATCGGGATGCCGCGGAAAAACTGGACGAACACCTGGGCTTCGCCGTAGCCGGCCGCCTCGGCCGTCCCGGGATCCCAGGCGGAGTCCACCCGATCCTGGCCGAATTGCTCCTGGACTTCGGCCAGGATCGCCGCCCAGTCGGCATTGCCTTTCCGGTCCAGCGCGATAAAGTCCGCGGTATGAAAAATGCTCTTGACCCCCGGAATCTGGAGCAGCTGGCCGATCCAGGCCGGCGCGGAGCGGGCGTTGTCGAGCGTGTATGTTTTGCGGATTCCCGGTTCCAAGCTTTCGTCCAAATGCAGCTTCATGGAGTTGGGACTTGGAGTCGGTTCGATAAATACAATTTTCATAGGATGTTCACATCTCCTTTCAAAGTCTATTTTAACCGATGCTCGCCGAGATCCCAACAATTTGCGACAGGGGTCTTCATCCGCGGTGGGGAGGGGTAAGGAATAAAGGGGAGCCGGATTGGCACATGCTACCTAATGGGAAAACAAGGGACGATTTCCAAGAGGGGGACAAGGCCATGTTTAAAAAGCAGGAAAAAACGCTGACCATTGTCTGTCTGGTTGTCGCCGCCATAATGCTCTACGCGTTTATTAAAAGCGCCGTTCGGTTCATGAACTATTACTAAGGAGTTGGTGTCGGCATGCTGTCCCTGGATCCGGTGACGTTAAGTCGAATTCTAACCGGGGTGACTCTGTTTGTTCATATTATTTTCGCTTCCGTCGGCGTCGGCATTCCGATGATGATCGCCTTGGCCGAATGGCGGGGCATTAGCACGAAAGATCCTCAATATACGCTGCTGGCCCGCAGGTGGGCCCGGGGCTTTGTGATCTCGGTGGCGATCGGTGTGGTGACCGGAACTTCCATTGGCCTGCAGCTCAGCTTACTCTGGCCGACCTTTATGCGCGTAGCCGGTCAGGCGATCGCGCTTCCGCTGTTTATGGAGACGTTCGCCTTTTTCATTGAGGCGATCTTTCTAGGAATCTATTTGTATACCTGGGACCGGTTCAGCAAACCGCTCCTCCACCTGCTGCTGCTCGTGCCGGTGGCGATCGGTTCCTCGGCTTCCGCGTTTTTTATTACGACCATGAACGCATTCATGAACACGCCGCAGGGGTTTACGTTAAAAAACGGCGTTTTCGCCGATGTTCAGCCGTTTGTGGCGATGTTTAATCCGGCCACGCCGACGAAGGTGTCGCATGTACTGGCCTCCTCCTACACGCTGAGCGCCGGTCTGCTGGCCGGGATTGCGGCGTTCAGCCTGCTGCGCGGGCGCAAGGAAGCCTACTTTAAGAAGGCGCTGAAGCTCACCGTCACCGCATCCTTTGTGTTCGCGCTCAGCACCGCGGTCATCGGCGATTTTTCGGGGAAGTTCCTCGCTCAATACCAGCCGGAAAAGCTGGCGGCCGCCGAATGGCATTTCCAAACGATGGAGCGGGCTCCGCTCATTTACGGCGGCGTATTGGATGACAATGGCGAGGTCAAGTACGCGCTGGAGATTCCGTACGCGCTTAGCATTTTGGCGGGAAATTTGCCGGATACGAAAGTGATCGGCCTGGAGGAATTCCCGGAGGATGAGCGGCCGCCGCTGCTCATTCATTATATGTTCGATCTGAAAGTTACGATCGGCATGCTTCTTGTGCTGATTCCTTTCCTGTTTTTGCTGCGGAAGCGGCTCCCGGGCAAGCTGCGGGGAAAGGGGTATCCGAAATGGCTTTTGCTCGGCATCGTGGCGCTGGGACCTCTGGCCATGGCCGCGATCGAACTCGGCTGGATGTTTGCCGAATTCGGCCGGCAGCCCTGGATCGTAAGGGGCTACATGAAGGTATCGGAAGCGGCGACTTCGTCGGAGCATGTCGGCTCCATGCTGATTCTGTTCATCGTTTTGTACATCATCCTCTGCGTGTCCTGCATTTACGTGCTCGCCAAGCTGTTCCGGAACAAGGATGTGGCTGAAGAGATGAAAGAGTTCGGTATAGCGGGAGGGGATGCGAAGTGAGTTATGAAATGGTCGGCATTACGGCGCTCTGGACGTTTTTGTTCGGATACCTGATCGTGGCTTCGGTCGATTTCGGAGCGGGCTTTTTCAGCTATTACAGCGTGATTACCGGCCACAAAAATAAAGTGCACAACATCATTCAGCGATACCTCTCCCCGGTCTGGGAAGTGACGAACGTCTTTCTTATCTTTTTCGTGGTGGGGCTGGTCGGGTTTTTCCCCGATTCCGCTTATTATTACGGGACGGCGCTCCTGGTTCCCGGCAGCTTGGCCACGGTTCTCCTGGCGCTGCGGGGGGCTTATTACGCCTTCAATACCTATGGCAGCAGCAAAGAGAACAACAAAATCTACATGGCCATTTACGGGGCGACGGGCCTGTTGATCCCGGCGGCTCTATCGACGGTACTGGCGATTTCCGAAGGCGGGATTATCGAGGAGAGAGACGGCCGCGTGGTATTGGATTGGGGCAGGTTTCTCAGCAATCCGTATACTTGGTCCGTCATTTTGCTGGCGTTGGTGTCCGTGCTCTACATTTCGGCGATGTTCTTGGCCTATTATGCCGATCGAGCGGGCGACCCCGGCGCCTTCGAGGTGCTGCGCGGCTACGCGCTGATGTGGAGCGGGCCGACCATTCTGGCCTGTGTGTTTGCCTTTTTTCAGATCAACCGGCAAAATCCCGAGCATTTCGCGAATATGCTGAACATGGCGTGGATGTTTATCGCCTCGCTGATTTGTTTTCTGTTGGCGGTTTATTTTATATGGAAAAAGCGTCTCCTCGGCTGGTCGTTCCTGCTGGTTATCCTCCAGTTCGGCTTTGCCTGGTACGGCTATGGCCGAACCCATCTGCCGTACATTCTGTATAAGCAGGTCAGCATTTATGAAGCCATCACGAACGAAACGATGGCGGTGGCGCTCATTACCGTTTTTGTCGCCGGATTGTTCGTCTTGATTCCTTCGCTGTTTTTGCTGATGCGGTTGTTCCTGTTTGACGCGAAATACGTGCGGGGCCATTCGCCTAAGAAAGGATGAGAGCTTGCGGATGGAACATTTTATGATGATGGTGGCGCCTTGGCTGGTAGTTGTTTTCTCGCTTGTGTTTTTGTTTGTTTTTGCCTGCAGGTATAAAGATCCCTCGGAGTGAACGGATTGGCCGGGGAGCGGCGACGCTGCCAAATTTGGCTTTGCTTTCCCCGGTGCATTACAATGGATAGGAACATCATCCGGCGGATGGAGAGGAATGGAAGGAGGAAGTCTCGGTATGCCGAGAACGCGCTACAACAACCTGGATAACATCAGTACGGACAAAACGTTAAAGCAGTTTAAACAATGGCGGGAGGAACGCCGCAGAAAGAAGAAGGACTACTCCTACATTATTCCGAATTCGGAACCCCAACTGGATTATCTGCAGGGGAATAGAGAAGAAACGACGATTACCTGGATCGGTCATTCGACCTTCCTGATCCAATATGAAGGCTTAAATATCGTGACCGATCCGGTTTGGGCCTCCCGGATGGGGTTTCAGCGGAGGCTTGGCGCACCGGGCATTCCCATCGACGACGTTCCGGACATCGACGTCATTCTGATTTCGCACTCCCATTATGACCATATGCACGTGTCCTCCATCCGGCGGCTTTACGGAAGCATGACACAGATCATCGTGCCCAGCGGATTGGCGCGCAAAATGATACGCAAAGGATTCCAGCGCACCCGGGAATTAAAGTGGTGGGACCATTTACAGATCGGGGACGCCAAAATCTCATTCGTGCCGACCCAGCATTGGACGCGGCGCACCTTGTTCGATACGAACACCTCCCATTGGGGCGGGTTCGTTCTGGAGCCGGCGAATCCCCGGGAAGGGGAGAAGCGGCAGGTGGTGTATTTTGCCGGGGACAGCGGTTATTTCCGCGGCTTCGCCGAAATCGGGGAGCGCTTTGAGATCGACGTGGCGCTGCTGCCCATCGGAGCGTATGAACCGGAATGGTTCATGACGAGCCAGCACACGACGCCGGAGGAAGCGCTCCAGGCCTTCGTGGACGTCAAGGCCAAGCTGATGGTGCCGATGCATTACGGCACGTTCCGGCTGGCCGACGACACGGCGCGGGAGGCGCTCGACCGGCTCGAGGCCGACCGGCGGAAGCGCGGCATCCCGGAATCGGCGATCCGCGTGCTGCTGCACGGCGAGACGCTGCGCTTCCCGGAGGCGTGACGGCGGGGCGCGCGGTGCGGAGGTAGAGCGAGGGGCGGGCCGGAGGCCAGGCCGCCCGAAGCGGCGGGCACTGCATCGGCCACCTTCCCTTCGAAAGCCGGGCAGGTGAATAAGGGGCTTTTGCTGCGCTATTTTGTCGAATTCGGCGGGGCGATGTGAAATAGCGGCCTTTTAGGCCCTGAAGCTGCATCAAACCTGACAGGGTGCTGCCTATTTTGAAACTTGTCGCCTCGGTGTGGCGAGTTGGATCCGGCGCGCCCCATTTCCCTAACCGTCGGCGCATTTTAACGCTAACGGTTGCCACAGCCGTTATTTGCCTCGAAAACGCCGACTTCCCATTCTAACGGCCGCCACGGCGCTTATTTCGCAAAAACAGGCTGTTAGGGCGAGAATCCAGGGGAAATAACGGCGCTCACGACCGCTAGAATTTCGAAAGGGTTACTTTTCGCTAAATAGCGGCTGCTACAGCCGTTAGACTTTCCATGTCTCACCATGGTTGCACGATGTCAGGCTGGATGCAGCGTCAGTGGTAAAGGCCGCCTCGTGCCTATTTCTCCTTCCTCAGCTTCTCCCTACCCTCTCCGTACATTTGACCTCACACGCCGCCTTCAATCCGCAGATCGTCCGCCGAAGCAAGTTACTCCAACTACCTATTTACTCCATCCGCCGGATTTCCCAGATCCGAGGTTGACTATTGTTGCCGCCGGGTGACCTGGATTCGAAGATTGGGGATTTGCCCTTTTTCATTTGTTCCGTATCTTGAAGGCAATGAATGGGCTTCCGGGAGTTTCTATGCTATAATATTGACCCAGTAGTGGATAATGGATAAAGGATGGGATTGCTTAAATGATCAGTACAAATGGTGTAACGCTCCGATATGGAAAACGGGCACTTTTCGAAGATGTAAATATAAAATTTACGCCGGGCAACTGCTACGGATTGATCGGAGCCAACGGAGCGGGAAAATCGACCTTTCTGAAAATTTTGGCGGGGGAAATCGAGCCTAATCAGGGCGAGGTCAGCATGACGCCGGGGGAACGCCTGGCCGTTCTGAAGCAGAACCATTACGAGTACGATGAGTACCCTGTACTGGAGACGGTTATTATGGGGCATGCGCGTCTCTATTCGATTATGAAAGAGAAAGACGCGCTGTACGCCAAGGCGGACTTCTCCGAAGAGGACGGGATGCGCGCGGGCGAGCTGGAGGGCGAATTCGCCGAGCTGAACGGCTGGGATGCGGAGCCTGACGCGGCCGCGTTGTTGATCGGGCTGGGGATTCCGCGCGATCTGCACGACAAGAATATGAAGGAGCTTAGCGGCAACGAGAAGGTCCGCGTTCTCCTGGCGCAAGCGCTGTTTGGCCGTCCGAACAACTTGCTGCTGGACGAACCTACGAACCACCTGGATCTGGAATCGATCCAATGGCTCGAGAATTTCCTTATGGACTACGAAGGCACCGTAATCGTCGTATCCCACGACCGTCACTTCCTGAACAAGGTATGTACGCATATTGCGGATATCGACTTCGGCAAAATCCAGATGTATGTCGGCAACTACGACTTCTGGTATGAATCCAGCCAATTGGCGCTGCAAATGCAGCGGGATGCGAACAAGAAGAAGGAAGAGAAGATCAAGGAGCTGCAGGCTTTCATTCAGCGTTTCTCGGCCAATGCTTCCAAGTCCAAGCAGGCGACTTCCCGGAAGAAGCAGTTGGACAAAATCACGCTCGACGATATCCGTCCGTCCAACCGGAAATATCCGTTCCTGCACTTTAAAGCGGAGCGGGAGGCCGGCAAGCAATTGCTGACGGTCGACGGTCTGACCAAGAGCCTGGAAGGCGAGAAGGTGCTGGACAACGTGAGTTTTGTCGTCAATAAAGGGGACAAAATCGCTTTCGTCGGTCCAAACTCGCTGCCCAAGACAACCTTTTTCCAAATCGTTATGGGCGAACTGGAAGCCGATGCCGGCGAATACAGCTGGGGCGTAACCACGTCGCAGGCGTATTTCCCCAAAGACAATTCGAAATACTTCGACGGGGTGGACATCAATCTGGTCGATTGGCTCCGTCAGTACTCCAACGACCAGGACGAGACCTTCCTTCGCGGCTTCCTTGGCCGGATGCTGTTCTCCGGTGAAGAGGCTCTGAAGAAGGCTAGCGTGTTGTCCGGGGGCGAGAAGGTTCGCTGTATGCTGGCAAAAATGATGCTGAACGGCGCAAACGTGCTGCTGTTTGACGAACCGACCAACCACTTGGATCTCGAATCCATCACAGCGCTGAATAACGGGCTGATCGATTTCGACGGGACGATTCTGTTTACGTCCCATGACCATCAGTTCATTCAAACGATCGCCAACCGGATTATTGAAATCACGCCAAACGGTATTATTGACCGAGTTATGACTTATGATGAATATCTGGAAAGCGAAGAGATTCAAAATTTGCGCAAGTCAATGTACCCGGAAGAAGCGTAAATGCCGGTGGGGACCAACACTCACCGAACCGGGGCGTCATCAAATAAAGAGGCTGTCCCAAAAGTCATCATAGATGACTGAGGGGCAACCTCTTTTAGTTTGTCAAACAAAAAGAAACCACTCTTTGGTAAAATGGAAGTACCACCAACCATTACCCAAAAGGAGAGGTTTCTTTTGTACATTCAATATACCATGGATCAACTCTGTTTACCAATGGATTTAGAAGAGGATATCCCCGAAAATCATCTCGTTCGCGTGGTTAACGCCGCCGTAAATCGTCTCGACGACGCTATCTTCGACCCGTCTTACCCTGGAGGCGGACGAGACAGCTACCATCCTAAAATGCTCACCAAAGTTATCATTTACGCCTACACACAGCGCATCTATTCCTCTCGCCAGATCGCCAAAGCTGTCCGCGAAAACATCATGTTTATGTGGATCGCGGGTCGTCAGCGCCCAGACTTCCGTACCATCAACCGATTTCGATCAGAACGAATGAAAAGCACACTGGAGACTGTGTTTACTGCCGTTCTTCAGTTTCTGGCAGAGGAGAACTACATACAGTTGGAGCATTATTTTGTAGACGGCACTAAGATTGAAGCGAATGCCAACCGATATACCTTTGTTTGGGGGAAGGCTATGGTGAAGCATAAAGCCAAGCTTCAGGAGAAAGTCCAGACCCTATTTGAAGCCATTGAGGAAGCGGAGAAGCAAGAAGAAGGAATTCACGAAGGTCGGGATCTTCTCGAGCTGGGTGAGTCCTCTACTATGACCAGTGAGAAGCTGGAGCAAGCAGTCAAGCAATTGGAAGAGCGCCTGCGGGAGAAACCGAAAGACAAGCCGCTCAAGAAGGCGGTGCGCACCCTCCGTAAGGACTTGCTTCCGCGTCTTCAAAAGTACGAAACACAACAAGCAATTTTAGGTACTAGAAACAGCTACAGCAAAACGGACCCTGACGCTACATTTATGCGAATGAAAGAAGACCACATGCGAAATGGTCAACTCAAGCCGGGATACAATGTGCAGATCGGCACCGAAAATCAATTTATTGTCGGTTACAGTTTACACCAGCGCCCGACCGATACGCGCTGCCTCATCCCGCATCTTGAAAAGTTAAAATCGCAGTTAGGAAAGCTCCCGGGCACCGTCATCGCCGATGCGGGCTATGGTGGTGAAGAGAATTATGACTACCTGGAGCA
>NZ_JBAGJD010000023.1:0-34148 GCF_036864815.1 Paenibacillus sp. A14 | reverse complement strand
ATCGCTTCTTTCACAACTTTTAAACGTTTTTCTTCGTTCAACCTTTTTCCCATACCGATCATCTCCCTTTATTCTAAGTTTAAATTATTGGGTAGGGAGACTCCAGTTTAATTAGGGGGCCTTAGAGGATTTGCATCTTTTTACGCATCCCCTCGTGGATCGAACTAAATACCTGCAGATTTGCATCTTTTGGAGTTGGAAGTATTGGAAGTGCGCTCGGCGCCGCTGTCTGAGCTCCCCCCTGTTTTCCCACAGAGCAATGACATGCTCTCTTCTTTGTTTCTCTCCTTAGGCATGCATGACAGTACTCCATTCCGTTTACCCTAATGATTATATGAACAAGGAAGGTGGACAATCATGAGTATCCGATTCCCGGATGGATTTCTGTGGGGCGGCGCCGTCGCCGCCAATCAATGTGAAGGGGCCTACAACGAGGACGGCAAGGGGTTATCTACGCAGGATGTTGCCCCGAGGGGAGTTAAGGGCCCTATTACCGAATTCCCTACCAAAGACAACCTGAAGCTGGTCGGCATCGACTTTTATCATCGCTACAAGGAAGATATCCGGCTTTTTGTCGAAATGGGCTTTACAGTATTCAGGACCTCCATCGCCTGGTCAAGAATTTTTCCGAATGGTGATGACCTCGAGCCGAACGAACAAGGCCTGAAGTTTTACGACGATCTTTTTGACGAATGCCTCAAATACGGGATTGAGCCGCTTGTTACCCTCTCCCACTATGAAACACCGCTGCATCTGTCCAAGCAGTATAACGGTTGGGTAAACCGGAAACTGATCGGCTTTTATGAACGTTACGCGCGAACGGTGTTTGACCGCTACAAAAACAAGGTAAAGTACTGGCTGACCTTTAATGAGATCAACTCTATTTTGGAAGAACCGTTTTTAAGCGGAGGCATTTATACCCCAAAACAGGAGCTGAGCAAGCAGGACCTGTATCAAGCCGTTCACCACGAATTTGTCGCCAGCGCGCTGGCCGTCAAAATCGGGCACGAAATGATGCCTGACGCAAAAATCGGCTGTATGGTCCTAAGTATGCCGACCTACCCGCTTACGCCTAACCCGGATGATGTCATCGCGGCCATGGAATCCGAGCACAAAAATTATTTCTTTGCCGACGTCCAGGCCAGAGGCAGTTATCCCGGGTACATGAAACGCTATTTCCGCGAGAATGGGATTTCGATTCAAATGGAGCCCGGCGACTTGGAGATTTTAAAGCATACGGTAGACTTTATTTCCTTCAGTTACTATGTCAGCATCTGCGAAACGGCGGATACGGAGCAGCGTAAAAGTTCCGAAGGCAACCTGTTAGGCGGCGTAACCAATCCTTACTTGCAAGCAAGCGAATGGGGATGGCAAATTGACCCCAAAGGTTTGCGTTATGTGCTGAACATGTTCTACGACCGTTACCAAAAGCCTCTGTTTATCGTGGAAAACGGACTCGGGGCCAAGGACGAGCTCATCGCGGACGAGAACGGCATCCCGACGGTGGAGGACGATTACCGGATTCAATATTTGAACGATCACCTGGTCCAAGTGGGCGAAGCCCTGGAGGACGGGATCGAAGTCATGGGCTATACCGCATGGGGCTGCATCGATTTGGTCAGCGCTTCAACCGCCCAAATGAGCAAACGGTACGGCTTTATTTATGTAGACCGCAATGATGACGGGACCGGAAGCCTGAACCGCTACCGCAAAAAATCATTCAACTGGTATAAGGAGGTTATTTCCACCAACGGCCAAAGTTTGCAGCGATAAATAAAGCTGTTTGACTATTTGCTTATTACAGAATTTTCCGTAGTATCTATTGACCATCGTTTAATTTATCTATAATATAGAGTTGTAATGGTAGTATATTCCATATATGAGCAAAGGAGGTGATCGATTGAAAACGATGGAAACCGGACTGACAACGATCCGTAGTCAGATGGAAGATTATTTAAAAAGGAATAGTATGACGTTAAATCAATTTTCCGAACTGACGCAAATTAATACCGGAACGTTAAGCGGGATTATCAATGGTCATCGCCCCATTGCTATGCAGCAGCTCGACCGGCTAACTGCGGGAATGAGACTTCCCGAAGGATATTTCTATGAGATGTATATTGATGAATGCTTCTACCAGGCCAACCCGGATTGGCGGAGGCTCGGTCCGTTTTTGCAGCGTTGCGCCAGTTTGAATAAGCTCGATTGTATTCAGCAAGTGGTTAGGCTGATGATGGATAACCTTTCTTATATACCACTGCTGTTTAACCTGGCTGAACAGCTTTTTAAAGAGGGAAAGCGGGACGCGGCTGTCATACTTTACGAGTTGGTTGCGGAAGGTGAACAGAAACAGCATTCCGAGCGGCTGGCTCTTTGTCAATACCGTTTATTTACGTTGGGTTTGTCCAAAGACCAAAACAAAAATTTGTTACTGGCTTCCCATTTTGAATATTTTATTGATCGGCTTGAAGAACCCTATCAACTAGACGCGCTAAATGAATTGATCAATGTGTTTGCTTCTCTTCGTCGTTGGGATAAGGTAGCGGAACTGGCGGAGAAACTGAAAGTCAAAGCAACGCTTCACTATGAGTTGAACGGTAGTAAGAAATCGCCGGAAATCAAGAAGCCGATTATTTTTTATATTATGTATGCCTACTTAATATTAGGCGAAACGCATTATCAATTTGGCAGATATGAGGATGCGCTGCGCTATGTTTCACTGTATGCACTCTGCGATTGGGTAAAAGATCCCACTGACATTGAAATGGGTGTGATCCAACAGTTTCGGGAATGGGCTGAGGGGAATCGTTACCTGTATCAGCTGATGTCCGGCGAAGTCGGGGTTCTACCGGAGTATGCGAAGTATATCTCCACCAGAGAAAATGAAGTGTTTTTTGCCCTATGCGAGATAGTGATTGCAGCTAACAAATTCGATATCAACATCGATTCTGTACTTGAACAGTACGAGTCCTTTTTAAAGCATCAAGAACAACAATGTCGTATCGGGAAAAATAGCTTGCATTATACGAATGACCGATTTGTCAGCTTGTTATCGGGCCTTGGAGTCTATTATTTGAAGAAAAACAACCTTGATTTTGGACTAAAATATATTTTGGATAGTTTTGCATTTGCTATTGAAATTCGCAGCGAACACGATATGCTTAAATGTGTAGGGCTGTTTGAACAATACCGGGATTTCGCAACTGAAGAGGCAAAATTTCGGTACAAAAAATTAATTGGCGAGGTGCAAAAACAAAATGAAAAAGAAACTGGTTGTATTGGTAGCCCTGTGTAACTTTGTTATTTTCGCTGTAACCCCAGCTGTTATTGGTCTTACTCCTGTCGGAAACCCTACCAAAACTGATATCACTACTAATGGTCATGGTGTAGGGTACTGAATTCTAACGGGGGAATGAACACTGATATTTTGCATCGGGAGCGCTTACTTCATCTTGAACAGTATAGGTAATTTGTGTAAACAAAAGACGCTTATCTGGACAAGCCCTCCCAGTATAAGCGTCTTTTGTTTTGTATAGAGAGGAAAGCCTTCTCTTCTGTAGTAAGCCCCCTGTGAGCCCGCAATGATCCTCTAATATCGTATAACTTTCCTCTCCTCGATCTTCCCTGTAGATTGCTTATAAACATAATAGATCATCCGATCCAGTTCCATCAAACAGAGTCCCCGTTCTTCCATAACCGAGTATGTATTTGAACCCAAATCGCAATTCAGTCGCACTCCATCAAAATAAATCAGCTCGACGGGCGAATGACCATGCACCACAAGTTTGTTTCGGGTTATATTCCTTTCTTTTTGCCTGATTCGGGAAGGTCTTCTCAAGATCCCTAATCGTATCTTTTCCTCCATGAGACAGCCAAAGGGTTTCTCCATTCCGGTAATAATTCCGCATCATTTCTTCATGATTTCCAATCAGAGCAAATACATTTTTGGGGTATTCATCAACCAAATCCTTTAGCTTTTTGATTACCCTGCCGCTTTCCTTCCCCCGGTTAATCATGTCGCCGCCAATAACAAGTTGGTCCGTTGCAAAATCAATTTCAGCATGTTTTAGCAATAACTCCAGCCCTTTATACTCACCATGTAAATCCGTTATGAAATACTTCATTAGGCCACCACCTGTAAGATTTAACTCCCTAATCCAACCTGTTAGAAGTAAACTTCCGCTCTTCATTCAAAATGGCATATTGATACGCATCGTGAAATTTACGGACAATGAGTCTTTCCGTTTTCAGGGCCATGCGCTATCAACCTTCCTCTTCAACTGATATAATTTTTAGAAATTAAAAACGATTGAGAGTTCAGGGTTACTCCAATGCGTATATACTCATATAATCAAAGTCCTGCCGAGGAAGCCATATCGAGTTTTTAACATTAACAAAAATCTCATCGATCAGATCACTGGCTTCACTGGCCTTTCATTCCCGCATGATACCAAAGCTATGTTCTAAAAAAATCGGATTGGGCCGTTCTAAGGATATGAAATGGTTTCGGAGATACGGTTGCCAACATCCACAATTGTAGATATAAAGCCCCACCGTCGGAGTCTATATCATTAACGGGAAAATCTCCCTTTAATGTACCGCTCTTGGCTCATCGATCGGATTTAGCTGGAAAAGCTCCATCTATTTCGCAGCCCTATTGCCGATATACGCAATTTCAGGCGAATTAGCAGGAGGTTTTCCAGCTAATTCCCCTCTGCAGCCGCATACGCACCAAATTAACGGGAAGAATTCCCTTTAATTCGAACCAAACAATTAGTTGCAGGTCAAGGGCAGCAAACCCTACCATAATAAATGGGGAAAGGGCTTGAAAAGGCAGAGAAAAAGACTGGGGAAAGATCGAGGTGAGGATTGATCTTCTGCCAGTCTTTGGTGTGTTTATAGACATTATTTATACTGAGGGTTAGTGAGTCGAACGTTAGCGGGAATTGTTGATTGAAAAATGCCGCTGCCGCAGCGCCTCGTACAGCAGCACCGAGGCGGCCATCGCCACGTTCAGCGACTCCGCCTGTCCGCGCATCGGAATGATGAGTCCGTCGTCCATCAGATCGCGGACTTCCGGGCTGAGCCCGCTGCCTTCGCTGCCGAACAAGAGCCACACCGGGCCGGTAAAGTCATACGCGAAGCAGTTGACCGCCCCCTGGAGGCTCGTTCCGGCGAGCCGGATGCCGCGGCTCTTCGCCTGCGGCAACAGCTCCGCGAGCTTGCCGTGGACCACCGGCAAGTGAAAGATCGAGCCCATGGTGGCGCGCAGCACCTTGGGCCCGTAAATGTCGGCGCAGCCCGCGCCGACGATCACCCCGTCCGCACCGACCGCGTCGGCGGTGCGGATAACGGTGCCGACGTTGCCGGGATCCTGCACGCCGTCCAGCACCACCACCAGGCCGCTCGCCTGCCCGAGCAGCGGCCCCACCCCACCGTCCGCCTTGCGCACGACGGCGAACACGGGCTGCGGCGTCTTCGTATCGCTGCATTTGGCGATGACCGCCTCCGATACGGCGATCCACTCCACGTCCAGGCCGGCCGAGGCCGCCTGGGCCAGTTCGGCGGGGATCCCGCCCTCCGCGTCATAACAGACGCATTCGATGGCCGCCCCCGCCTCCAGCGCCTCCTGAACGAGATGAATCCCCTCGATCAGAAACTTGCCCTGCTTGTCCCGATGTTTTTTCTCCAGAAGCCCGGCCCATTCCTTGACCCGGCCGTTTTGCGGAGACAGTATCTGCATGAATGGTTCATTCCTTTGTTCAGATTAAAATCGCTGTCCGCTGCTCATCCCGATCTTCACAACCACTGATCTTCAGCTTGCCCTTCATTCCCCTCGGATCAAAGGGAATTCCTGCAAATCTGCAGGTATTTTTCCCTGTCAAAACCAATTCGAGCAATAAAGATGCAAATATGCAGGTATTGGTCATTTTTGCGAACTGAGACCTCCCGGCTCCCACAAACTGCACTTTTGCAGGTATTTTCCGTCTCTCATTATTTACTCTTCCGCATACGCCAATTCCATCTTCGTCAAATCGTTCTTCTCCCCAACCACAACGAGAATATCTCCTTCGGAGAGACGGTCGGCGGAAGAAGGCGAAATGTTCATTTTCGTCCCGTGCTTGATCGCCATCACGTTGCAGCCGAAACGGGCCCGCACGTTCAGCTCCTTCAGGTTCTGACCGATCATCGCCCGGGTGGCGCGCAATTCAACGATGCTGTACTCGTCGGAAAGCTCGATGTAATCCAGCACATTGGGAGACGTCAAATGGTGGGCCACCCGAAGTCCCATATCCCGCTCCGGAAAAATGACCTTATCGGCGCCGATTTTATTCAGCACCTTGCCGTGTAGCTCATTCTGGGCTTTAACCACGATTAGCGGCCCACCCATATCCTTCAAAATCAGGGTGGTCAGGATGCTGGATTGAATGTCTTCCCCAATAGCAACAACCACAACGTCGAAGTTCCGGACGCCAAGGGCGCGGAGCGCTTCCTCATCGGTCGAGTCGGCCGTAACCGCATGGGTGACGATATTGGAGACCGCTTGGGTGCGGTGTTCGTCGGAATCGATCGCCAGGACGTCAAAGCCCATTCCGCTCAGCGCTTTGGCCACGCTCAAACCGAATCGCCCCATCCCGATGACGGCAAATTGCTTCTTATCTTTATGTGCCATGATCTGCTTTCACCATCCCGAATCATTTATGGATTGCTATAGTATATCATATTCCCCGGAAAACTTGAATTTTCGCGGACCGTAAGGGGCACATTAACAACGGACAACTATGACCAAGGAGGGAAAAGAATTCGTGCCATCCATTACGATGAGTTTGCGCGAGGCGATTATGCACAAAATCCACGGCCAGAGCGAAGAGGGGCTGCGGGAGATGATCGAAGGCTCGGTCGATGCCCAGGAGGCCGCGCTTCCGGGACTTGGCGCCGTTTTTGAACTAATCTGGAAGAACATCGACACAGCCCGGCAGAACGAGCTTCTGTCCGTGCTCAAGCAGCAGATCGAAGCGGCCGACCTCAAGCCATTGAAATAAGACTGCCTTGCTAAGCAAGCGAGTCTTTTGCCGCCGCTATAGGCGACTCAAGGCTCGTCCTGCTTTTCAAGGCAAAAAAAGCCGCCCCTGCGGACGGCAAAAACTTTGAAGTGTTTTTAAGGCGCTGTTTCGAGGAACTGGGCGTCCGGATTTTTTTCGATGGCCGTGCGCATCGCATATTCATTCTCGAACAAGGCGACATAGTTCCCCTTCTTGTCTTTGACGAGCGTCGAGTTGATACGGAATTTCGACGGGTCGATCTTATCGGCAACGATCCAGCGGGCAAATTGGAAAGGCATGCGCTGTAGTTGAACGTCCACCCCGTATTCGCCCTTCATCCGGTATTCGAATACTTCGAACTGCAGTTGTCCGACCACGCCAAGCAAGGTATCCTCAAAACCGACGGTGGTGAACACCTGAATCGTCCCCTCTTCGGTCAACTGGTCGATCCCCTTTTGATACTGCTTATGCTTCAGGGCATTTTTCACCGTTACTTTGGCAAAAATCTCCGGCGAGAACGTCGGAAGCTCATCGAACACGACCTCACTGCCCTGGCTGAGCGAATCGCCGATCCGGAAAATCCCCGGGTCAAACAGCCCGATAATATCGCCCGGGTAAGCTTCGCTGACGATATCCCGGTCCTGGGCCAGGAATTGCTGCGGCTGGGACAGTTTGATCTCTTTGCCCGCCCGCACGTGCTTGACGGACATGCCGCGCTCGAACTTCCCGGAAACGATACGCAGAAAAGCGATTCGGTCACGGTGCGCCGGGTTCATATTGGCCTGGATTTTGAAGACGTAGCCCGAGAACTTCTCGTTCGTCGGTTCCACGAGTCCGTTCGTACTCCGCCGAGGCTCCGGTTTCGGAGCAAGCTGCAGGAAGTTCTCCAGGAAGGTCTGAACACCGAAATTGTTGACCGCACTGCCGAAAAAGACCGGCGTCAGTTCGCCGCGCTTCACTTTTTCCAGATCAAACGGATCTCCCGCCACATCAAGCAGTTCTACATCCTGGCACAGTTGGTCATGTAAATATTCGCCGGCCATCTCACGAATAACCGGGTCCGTGTAACTCTCCACCTTCGTCACCTGGATGTTTGAGTGATCGTCCCCTTGGAACAGCTCCACTTGATTCTTCATCCGGTCGTACACTCCGCAAAGTTCCCGGCCCATGCCGATCGGCCAGTTCATCGGTACGGAGCGGATGCCGAGCACCTGCTCGATTTCCTCCATCAATTCGAATGGGTTCCGGCCTTCGCGGTCCAGCTTGTTGATGAAGGTGAAGATGGGAATCCCCCGCTTGGCACAGACCTGAAAAAGCTTGATCGTCTGGGCCTCGACACCCTTGGCCACGTCGATCAGCATCACGGCGCTGTCCGCGGCCGTCAGGGTACGGTACGTATCTTCACTGAAGTCCTGGTGACCCGGCGTATCCAAAATATTGACGCGGTGTCCTTTATAATCAAACTGCATCACGGAAGAGGTTACGGAAATCCCCCGCTGCTTCTCGATTTCCATCCAGTCGCTTGTCGCATGCTTGCTAGCTTTCCGGGCTTTGACCGAACCGGCCAGACGGATGGCTCCCCCAAACAAAAGCAGTTTCTCCGTAAGCGTCGTTTTCCCGGCATCCGGGTGGGAGATGATCGCAAACGTTCTGCGTTTATCGACTTCCTGCTGCAGTTGTTCCAATGCTTTGCTCATTCTCACTTTCCTCTCGCTTCTACAAAGTCACGTCTCTTATTGTAACACATTTTAACTCAACATACGCCACTTCACCCGCCCGGATCCCGTCATTTTCTCTTTTAAGTAAATCCTGCAAATCTACAGGCTCAAGGTGCCGATCGCACTACCAACTCCAAATCCAACTCCAAAGGATGCAAAACAAATTAAAACTCCATTCTTGTTCAACAAACGCACCCGTTTATTGAACTTTTGTATCACATCAAATCGTGAGTAAAAAAGATTTCTTTTTAATCACAGCTTTAATTGTTGAAACACTTTGTTCGATTGATTGATTTGTTGTGTCAAGCCATAAAGAAAGCCGTCTTCAGGCGTATCGCTCGAAGACGGCTCGTACATATCTATAACAAATCTTTAAGGTCTAATCCAAACGACATTGTCCTCTTCCTGGCCGTTCACCGGCCACCAGTGGAACCCGTCTTTGGTCAACAGCTCATCGGCTTCCTTCGGCCCCCAGGAGCCGGCAGGATATTTGCTGATGTCGGCCGGGTTTTGCGCCCAAGCGGAAGCGATCCGGTCGACGAAAGCCCAGGCCGTCGCCACTTCATCCCAGCGGGTAAAGTATGTGGAATCTCCGTTCGCCGCGTCGTAGATCAGCCGCTCATAAGCTTCCGGCGAGTTGATGCCGACCTGGCAGCTTTGGCAAAATTCCATCGCCAGCGGTTCGATCTTGGAATCCGAACCGGGCTTCTTCGCGTTGATCTTGATGTAGATGCCTTCCATCGGATTGACGCGGATGACGAGCAGATTCGGTTCGAGATTATGTTTCTGTCCGAGATAAACGTTCGTCGGCATCTGTTTGAACTCTACCACAACCTCCGTCGTTTTGACCGGAAGGCGTTTCCCGGTACGGATGTAGAACGGAACACCCGCCCAACGGAAATTGTCGACGAACACCTTGGCCGCAAAATAGGTCTCCGTGTTCGAATTCGGATCCACCTTGTCTTCTTGGCGGTATCCCGGCAGCTTCTTGCCGCCTGCTTCACCTTCCGTGTACTGCCCGCGGACGACGTTCTCCTTCACTTCCTGAGCCGAAGCATACGGCCGCAAGGAGCGGAGAACCTTCACCTTCTCGTCCCGGATATCTTCCGGGAACAAGCGGCTTGGCGGTTCCATGGCGATCATCGTCAGCATCTGCAGCATATGGTTCTGCCCCATATCCCGCAACGCGCCGGAGTGATCGTAATATCCACCGCGCTCTTCAACGCCGACGGTTTCGCTCAGTGTGATTTGAACATTGGAGATATGCTTGTTGTTCCAAAGCGGCTCAAAGAACGCGTTCGCAAAGCGGATAACTTCTATATTCTGAACCATCTCTTTGCCGAGATAGTGGTCGATCCGGTAAATTTCCTCTTCCTTGAATACTTGGTTCAGCTCTTCATTCAGCTTCTGGGCGGAGAGCAGATCATAGCCGAAC
This sequence comes from Paenibacillus sp. A14, assembly GCF_036864815.1. Taxonomy (NCBI): domain Bacteria; kingdom Bacillati; phylum Bacillota; class Bacilli; order Caryophanales; family Paenibacillaceae; genus Paenibacillus; species Paenibacillus sp. A14. Next base: position 23,952 of record NZ_JBAGJD010000023.1, on the reverse strand, counting down.
GGCTTCTCGATAACCAGACGATGCCAACCGCCGCTGCTCAGCATGCCGCCTTTCTGCAGGTTGAAGGATACGCTGCCGAACAGCTCGGGCGCGAGCGCGAGGTAGAACAGCCGGTTGCCCGGAATACCAAAGCGCGACTCGACCGTTTCCGTGAGTTCCCGAAGTTCATGGTATCCATCGATATTGTTGATATCCAGCGACTTATAGGAAAAGTGCTCGGCAAACTGTGTCCAGTCGGCCTCATCCTTGACTTTATACCGGCAAAACTCCTGAATGGAGCGATGGACGTCATCCCGGAATTCTTCTTGTGTACGCGGCCGGCGCGCAACGCCGATCACTGCGAAATCCTCAGCCAGTTTACCTTCGCGATATAACGAATATATGGCAGGGAAGAGCTTACGGCGTGCTAAATCTCCGGTTGCCCCAAAAATAAAAAATACCGCTCCAGGTGTCTGCAGTGATTCTAAATTTTCAAATTCAGCCATGGCTCCTCATTTCTTTCTATGTAATATAGTGAATATTTATTCAAATTCCCACCAATGATATGAATTTACACGGCATCACTGGATGTGATGTCATTTTAGCATATTCGTCGAAATGATGCCATCATATTCATAGCAAAAATGCTAGGCATTTCAGAAAATTCATTTAACTTTTATCAAATATTTATTTTTTCATCATTAATATTCAACTGTCAATAACGGCGAGCCGAGCGAAACCTCTTCCTGACCGGTCAAGTCATTCCGATGAACCGCCATCTGCAGGGAAACCCGGTGACCGCCGCTAAGAACGGAAATCGCCATATCCGGAACGGCATACGAGCGGCTGACCGTGCCTCCGTCCTCATAATCTTCCACCGCCGTCAGATTTAATGCATGCCAGCTACCTTTTTCCAGGATAGAAAGACTTTCACCAAGCGGATATTTCGCCGCCGACTCCACTCCTTCCCCTTCTTTCAAGCCCGGGTTAATCTCCCCCTGCAGGGCGCCATTCCATTGAATACGGACACCTTCATCCGCCAACGATTCCCCGCTCAACGCGATCCGTTCCTGCATCTTCCGGGCGGCTTCAGCCCCCCGGGATTCCATTCTCAGCACGACATAAAATGCGTTCTCTTCCTCCCCGGGGAGGCTGGTTAACGTCAAGCCGGAAGCGATGCCTTGCGGGTTCCCCGCTGCCTTGTGGACGGTGCGGCCCTGAACCGATTCTGCGCGGATTTCGCCCAAGCCCAGCCGGGAAGCCAAGGCACCGGCCGCTTCCTCCGCCGATAGCAGCGTCCGCCAAGTTCCCTGCCACTTTGCCGTCCCTTTCAGATCCTCCCGCACGGCCCCCGCGCCGAGTTCAAGCAATTGCTCCCATTGGGCTGCGGCCGCGGCGGGGGAATGTTCGGCTCCCGGAGCGTCGCCGATGGCCACAGGAACCGCCGCTGTCCCGCCGCGGCCGAAAAAGCCGGCCATCGCTACCAGCAGCAGCAAGGCGCATCCCGCCATCCACATCGTTCCTTTGTTCCGCAGGCCGCCCGAGTTTTGCATCGTATTCCCTCCGCTAATCTAGTAATCTATCATTAGCTTCAGAATGCCCCGCTAGCGGTCTTTTTATACTTCCTTATCGCCCGGACAAATAGAGCGAACAAAAAAAGCGGACCCATTTCCTCCATAGGTCCACTTTCCTTTTATTCGGCCAGGCCGTTCTTGTAAGCGTAAATCGCCGCCTGCGTACGGTCTTCGACGCCCAGCTTGGCCAGGATATTCGTGACGTGAAACTTCACCGTCTTAATTCCGATAATCAGGTCGTCCGCGATATCCTGATTGGATTTGCCTTGCGCCAGCAGACGGAGCACATCCATTTCCCGGTCGGTCAACTCTTCGTGAGCCGGCGTCTCCGGTTTCGGCTGGCGGAACCGGTTCATCATCTTGGAAGCCACCTGGGATTCCAAGACGGATTGCCCCCGAACCGCGGCGCGGATCGCTTCCGCAATTTCGGATGCGCGGGAGGTTTTAAGTAGGTAACTGAAGGCCCCCGCCTCAATGACGGGATACATCTTCTCGTCATCCAGATAACTGGTCAGCACGATCACCTTGCAATCGGGATAGAGCTTCAGCAGTTGGCGCGTCGTTTCGATGCCGTCCATCCCTTCCATCACCAGATCCATCAGGACGACATCCGGCTTGTACTCCTGGGCCAGTCGGATGCCCTCCTCACCGCTGCTGGCCTCCCCGACGACTTCGATCCCATCCTCGGTGCCGAGCACGGCGGCCAGCCCGATCCGGACCATCTCGTGGTCATCCACCAGCAGCACTTTAATCATCTTCTCCTCTTCCATCTCCATGCTGAGTGTCACCTCCTATTTCCTCATTCAATAGCGGTACCGTAATTTCTATACGCGTCCCCTTGCCGGGAGCGGTAATAAACTGGATCGACCCGCCGATTTCGCCGACCCGCTCCTGCATGGTCGACAATCCATAGGAAGCCTGTTTCTTCTCGTCCAGTTGGAAGCCGATCCCGTTGTCGCGCAGGGTAACCTTGACCGCGTCGCCTTTCCGGTGGATGCGAATCTCCATCTTGTCGGCTTTGGCGTGCCGAAGCGTATTGGACATGGCCTCCTGGATAATACGGAACAAGTGGTTCTCGATCCCTTTCCCGAGATTCAGTTCCTCGTCCATTTCCAGCGTGAGATCCATCGGCACTTTCATTTTCAGCTCTTTGACGAGTTCGGTCAAGCCTTGAGACAGCTCTTTGCCTTCCAGATATACCGGGCGCAAGTGGAGGAGCAAGGCCCTCATCTCCGATTGGGCGACCGAAGCCATTTCCTCGATCAGTTCCACTTGGCGCTGCGCCTTATCAAAATCCTTTTCAAGCGTCCTTCCGACCGCCGTCGCCGTCATGGAAATCGCAAACAGCTGCTGGGAAACCGCATCGTGAAGTTCGCGGGCCAGCCGCTGCCTCTCCTCCACGATCGCCGATAACCGGGCCTGCTCCGCCAACTGCGCATTGTGGGTCGAAAGGCGCTGCAGCGAGCTGACTTGCTCCTCCCAACGTTTGCCGATCCGCTCGAGCTGTTCGCCCAGGCCGCCGATCTCATCGTCGCCGAGCTTGGGCACGGTCCCGGTCTGATTGCCCTTCTCCCATTGCAGCAGGGCGTCGCGCAGCAGATCCAGCTTTCGTTTCTGGCGGTATCCCTGCAAAAAACCGAAGGCCGCTCCGACGCTCAGCAGCAAGGTAAGCAGCGTCAAGCCCGCGCTGATCCCCGTCTTCCAGTTGGCGGAGGGTTCGAAATAACCATATGTATAAAGCGTATATACGATGACGGCCAACAAAACAAAACATAGAAGGATCCCCTCCCGCATACTGCGGGAGACCATGTTCCGCGGCTTTCTGTTTCTCATGCGAAGGTGATCCTCCTCTCATTAAATTAATCGTATATCAACATCCCCGACCAGATAGGAGATGATAATTTTTACTTTATGTTCGCGGTCTTCATAATTCGGTGATTTCCAATACAGCCGGTTCAGCATTCCCGTCTCCCGGTCCCTGCTGAAATCTATCTGTCCGAACAGGACGAACGCTTCGATCTCAACGCCGTAATCCTCCGAAACCGCCAGGTCAATGTCCCCCACAACGCCTTGAAACATCAGGATGCTGTAAGGCCCCTCGGTGATGGCCAGCGACATGTCGATGTCGATCTCTCCAAGCACATGCCACATGCTCGTATTCCGCAGCGTCCAAGGGTCGCGGTCCCAGTGAATACTGGAGGTAATGCTCTGCTTTTGAATATAACTGCCGTGCGGTTGGGTTTTACGGACTTTTGCGTAATAGAGGCCCAGCGATACCATCAAGATCGCCACGACCAGCATAAAGTGGTCCAGCAGGATAAGCCCCCCGCCCACGGCAAGCAAAATATATCCGGTGCGGGTATCCTCCCCCTGGCGAATCTTATAGATGCCGTAAGCCGAAAGTAAGAGGGCGACAATCGTAAAAAAACTCAGCCATTTGCCGAAAATCATCAACACGCCAATTCCGATCAATCCAATGGCCAAGAACCTTTTCTTTGTGTCCATGCCGCACCTCCTGCCGGTTCATAAGTTGGAAAAGCCATAACGGTATGGAATCCATACCGTATGGCTTTACCCTGGTCTAGCATACCACATTGTCCCACGGACGTGTAGCTGTTATTCCGCGCTTTCTTCGCGCTTTTCAGAAGGACTCAGCTTGGCTTTCAAAGCCTCCAACTGAGCATCCACTTTCAACTGCTTTTCAGCGTCAGCCGGGCTGACGTAGGAAGGGGACGAAGTTCCGCGGTAAACGACACCGGCCACTTCGGCTTCCGCCTCCATCTGCATGATTTTCTCCTCCATCCGGTGGAATCCGAGCGAGGCGTTGCCGCTTTCGATCGAATGCAGACTGCTGATTTGCGACATTTGTTTTCTGGCCTTCGCCATTTGCGCACGGCTCACCAGTTCGTTCCGCTTGTTGCGCAGTTTGTAGAATTCATCCTTCATTTCATGGAGCTGCTGCTTCAATTCATTGGCTTGCGCTTCGGATTGAGCGTGCAGATCGCTGAATTCGGATTGCTTTTGATCGTAGTGAATCTTTTCCTCCAACAGTCTGCGTGCCACTTCTTCCTGACCGTTGCGGAGGGCCACTTCGGCCTGCGCTTCTCTTTGGGCGGAAATGCGCAACGCCTCATCCAGGCGCTGTTTCATTCTGCGCTCGTTCGCCATTTGTTTGGCTACCGTCACCTCGGCGTCACGGATTTCAGCCTCCATGTCGCGCAGGTATTGGTTCAACATCACGATGGGATCTTCCACCTTATCCAGCAGATCATTTACCGATGCTTTCGTAATATCTTTAATTCTTTTGAATACTCCCATTGTTTACACTTCTCCCTTCTCGTATTTAGACAGTTTGTTTCGCAGTTCTTCCAATTCTTTTTTCATGGCTTTCTTCTCGATATCTTCCATCATGGAATCCAGATTCGAGGCTTCTCCGCCGCCGAATCCGTTCATTCCGGCATTGCTGTACGGATTGTTCGCCTGGTAAGGGTTGCTGGCAAAAGGCGGTTGATTCGGCATCCGGCGAGGGCCGCAACCATAACCCGGGTTCCCCGGATTGCCCGGATTCCCCATGTGGTTCGGGCCAAAACCGCCATATCCGCCGGCCCCGCCATTCCCTTGCCAACCCTGATTGAAATAAGGGTCGAACGGTTCATAAGGCTCTTTGGAAATAACCAAAGAGGCGATTAAGTATATAAAGATGGTTGTTCCGCCCGTAAAGGGCACGCTGATGATCGTCAGGATCCGCAGCGCCGTGGAACTGATTCCGAAGGATTCGCCCAGCCCGCCAAGCAGACCGCTAATCCATCTATCCCGTCTTGAGCGGTAAATTCTACCCATTCGTGTTACTCCTCTCCTTTGTTATTCAGCTTCTGCTTCAAACGGGAGAGCTCCTGTTCCAGTGTCGATTGAATGACCGATCCGGCCTGGTTGACAAAATCCTGCCCCGCCTTCCGCAAATCGCGCAAGCTGCGAGCCTCCCACTCCATATCGGAAACCCGGTCCTCCAGGCGGTTGAACATCTTCGGCACGTCCTGCATGCCGTAGCCGCTCATCCGCTGATTCATCCGCTGCTGCAGCCGCAACGTTTCCATTCTGGCATAATAATACTGGCGCTTGCTGTAGACGACCTGATATTCGGTCTTCAGCTCATGAAGCTGATTTTCCAACTCCTGCAACGATTCCAGGCTTTGCGTATAAAGCTCGGAATATTGTTCGATCTTCTCGTCATACAGCATCTTCTCTTGCAGCGCCAGCTTGGCGAGGTGTTCCTCTCCGGCTTTCAGAGCGAGCAGCGCTTGCTCTTCACGTTTGTTCCGCATGATCGCCGCTTGGTCCACCTGATGTTTCAATTGCTTGGTATGACCGGCATATTGATGATGCAGCTTTTCGGCCTCAGCGATCTCCTGGCGGGTTTCGATCAGAAACTGGTCGATCAGCCGCACCGGATCCTGTGATTGCTCCAGCCGCTCGTTTAAAGTTGCAACTGTGATATCGCGTACTCGGCGAAATACACTCATGACTTCCTATCCCTCCTACACCTTATCGGTCATTCTTGTTCATAATGGTCTTAATCTATATCAGAAGCTACGTCTGCTCCGCAGGGAAGAGATTCCGTACACGATCAATCCGATGCCCAGCACCGGTACGATCAGCCAAGCCAGTTTGGAAATCAGGGAAATCACTCCGAAGAACAGGACGATCCATCCGAAGAAAGCATTGCCGCGCCGGATTCCGTAATAGCCGAGTGCGATCATCACGACCGAAATCACCAGTCCGAAAAGGCTGCCTAGGAACGGGGTCAATTTACCCAAAAGAATCAAAACGCCAAGGGCAATCAGGATGATCGCAAAACCATTGGGCCGATTGGTTTTCATTTTTTTCACCGCCTCTCATTTGTTCGACCTTATGACTCTATTTTAGGTGGAATACGGTTTGTTCAAAACGGACCGGGGACGGTTTTTAGACCTAGACCTAAGTCGAGGTCCTCTTCCGCCCCGGGATAGACCGGCGTTAGGCTTTAATTTTCCACTCTTATATTTACAATTGAAATATCTAATCATATAATGTTAAAGCATAGCATACAATAGAAAACGACAGTTATCGGAGGAGCCTGCCATCATGCGGGCTCTTTTTGCCTTTTTTCGGGGTTATTCGGGGGATTTGCGTCCCGCTGCTGTCGCACTTTACTTAAGGAGGAACCATGGAACAACAAGCCATTTGGGCTATCGGCATTTTTCTGCTGACTTATGCCCTGATTATTTCGGAAAAAATCCACCGGACACTGCTGGCCATGAGCGGCGCCGTCCTGATGATCGTTCTTGGGATCATTGATCAGGAAACCGCGATCCATCATATCGATTTCAACACGCTCGGCCTGCTGATCGGGATGATGATTATCGTCAATACGACGGCGGAAACGGGTCTTTTCAAATATATCGGAATCTGGACCGCCAAGAAGGCGAAAGGAAATCCGGTAACCATCCTTTGGCTGCTCGCGCTGATCACGGCGGCGGGGTCGGCTTTTCTCGACAATGTCACAACCATTATTTTGATGGTGCCGGTGGCGTTTAGCATCACCCGCCAATTGCAGGTCAAGACCTTTCCTTACGTGTTCTCGCTGGTCGTCGCATCAAATATCGGAGGAACGGCCACCCTCATTGGCGACCCGCCGAATATTATGATCGGCAGCGCGGTTAAGGAATTGACGTTTATGGCATTCCTGCAAAATCTTGCCCCGATCGCCATATGTATAATGGGGGTAACACTGCCGCTCTTGATCATGATTTTTCGCAAAGGGTTGAAAACTTCGCCCGGAAACCGCAAAGGTATGATGGACATGAGCCTGGATGGACTTATCACGGATCGCAAAATGCTGGTGAAATGCTTGACGATGCTGGGCCTCACGCTGTTGGGCTTCTTTATGCACCAGACCTTCCATTTGGAATCGGCCACCGTAGCTTTGGCCGGGGCCTTTGTCCTTCTGCTGCTCACCGGCGAGCGTGTGATGGAAAGAGCGTTTCAATCGGTGGAATGGCCGACGATCTTCTTTTTTGTGGGACTATTCGTCCTCGTCGGCGGACTGATTGAAACGGGAACGATTAAGCAACTGGCCGAACAAGCGATCGAATTGACCGGCGGCGACCCGCTGTTCACCTCCATGCTGATCTTGTGGCTCAGCGCCATCGCCTCGGCATTCCTGGATAACATCCCGTTTGTGGCGACCATGATCCCGATGATTCAGGATATGGGCGGCATGGGCATCACCAATCTGGAGCCCTTATGGTGGAGCTTGGCACTGGGCGCCTGCCTCGGCGGGAACGGCACCCTCATCGGCGCCAGCGCCAATTTGATTGCGGCCGGCATGTCCGCCAAGGAAGGGGAGCCGATCACCTTTGTTAGTTACATGAAATTCGGCTTTCCGCTAATGCTTTTGACGATAGTCATCTCCAGCATTTATATTGTTATCCGTTACTTTTGACAAGCCAAATCCTTTGAGATCAAATGCATAGTGTGCTATCCTTTTAGGTAAGTAACTTTCAAACCAAGGGAGGGATTACTCATGAAGCTGCGAATCAAGACCGTCGCCGGTACACTGGCCGTCGTTTTGCTCGCCGTCTTTATGATGCTGTCCCTCCCTGTTTTTTCTTCGGCTCCGGAAGCGGAAGCGGGTATCGAAAGAGAAGCTTACGAAACGAGGCAAGCCACGAAATCCCCGAAAGTTATTTTGCGGCTGAATTCGGGTCATTCCGGCAAGCAGTTCATGGACAGGGCCCCGCTCACAATTTCAGCGGTTTGCGTCTGTGTGCTCCTGCTGCTTGCGATGCCCAAGGTACCGTTCCGCCCGCTTTTTTACTTGTTTAAAAAGCGTATCCTGCTTAGGCCGATTAAATTTACGAGTAAGTACGTGGCATAATTCGCCCATCCGCCGCAACCCCATACGGGAATCGTGTCGGTCTATTCCTCAAACATTCCATCCCGGTAAGGGATACTACCTGAACACTGGAGGCTTGAAACTAATGAATCTCAAAGAAACCGAATTACCAGGCATAGGTAAAAAATTCGTAATTCAAACGCGCAGCGGTGAAAAGCTGACGATCATCATTCATGATGACGGCCGACGCGAAATCTATCATTTTGATGAAGAGAATCCGGACGACAGCATCTCCATGGTCACTTTGGACGATGATGAAGCCAGATACGTGTCCGCAATTATCGGCGGCGTTACCTATCAGCCAACCGCCTTGGAAAATATCGAAGTCGCCTTGGGCGACCTGATCATTGAATGGTACCGCTTGGAGCCGAATTATAAGGCGATCGGCAAAACGATCGGCGAACTGCGCATTCGTCAACGCTCCGGCGCGACGATTATCGCGGTGATCGAAAAAAACCAGAAAAAACACGTCAATCCGGGACCGGACCTGATGCTGACAGCCGACGCCCTCGTTGTTGTAATCGGCGAACGTCTGCACCAACAACAAATCAGACATATTCTATTGAATGGAAGTGGTTGAATGGATCATATCGTGCTTGAGATCGGCCTGGCGGTCGCTTTGATCGCGGCCGCCGGACTGATCTCCGCAAAACTTCGTCTATCCGTTATTCCTTTTTACATTATAATCGGGATGGTCGTAGGGCCTCATGCCATGGAAATCGGCCATCTGGATTTCAGATTTATTGAAAGCGCCTCGTTTATCGATTTTATGGGCCGCATCGGCGTTCTCTTCCTGCTCTTTTACCTGGGACTGGAATTCTCGGTCAGCCGATTGATCAAATCCGGCAAATCAATTGTCATGGGCGGAGCGATATACATTGGAATTAACTTTTCGCTCGGCCTCCTGTTTGGTATTATCTCCGCCTTTCCCCTTAAAGAAATCCTGCTGATTGCCGGTATTACCACCTTCTCCTCCAGTGCCATCGTCGCCAAAGTGCTGGTCGATCTCAAGAGAACCGCCAATTCCGAAACGGAAATGGTCTTGGGAATTACCATGTTCGAAGATGTCGTCCTTGCGCTTTATATTTCTGTTCTGTCGGGTCTGATCCTCAGCGGATCGACGGAATTTAGCGATATCCTCTTGTCCACGGCTATTTCGCTCGGCTACATGCTGTTGCTCCTGTTTGTCGGACGAAAACTCGTTCCTCTGCTAAACCGCGTACTGAACATTCGGTCCAACGAATTGTTTATACTCGTCATTTTCGCCGGCCTGTTCCTGATCGCCGGATTTTCCGAAACCATCCATGTCGCCGAAGCGATCGGCGCTCTTCTGCTCGGCCTGGTACTTGCCGAAACCGAGCATGTCAAACGTATCGAGAAATTCGTGATCCCGTTTCGCGACTTTTTCGGAGCCGTCTTCTTCTTCAGCTTCGGTCTGTCCATCGACCCGCTGCAATTGGGCGGGGCCGTCTGGTATTCGTTGGCTGCCGTTATCCTGACCTTGATCGGAAATATTACGGCGGGGATGATCGCGGGCCGCAAAGCCGGGTTATCGCCAAAAGCGTCCATCAATATCGGCCTGACGATTATGGGCCGCGGGGAGTTCTCGATCATTCTGGTCAATCTCGGCAAAGCCGGAGGGCTTATGGCGATTTTGCAGCCTTTCGCCGCGTTGTACGTTCTGATTTTGGCGATTTTGGGTCCGTTGATGGCAAAAGAAAGCAAATGGGTATTGAAGGTTTTGGATAAAGTGTTCAAATTTGAGCAGCGATACCGGAAACGTCTTGCACAAAATAAACCGCTGCAGGAGGAGCACTCTTAATATCGGGTCTTACGAGCCCTGAGAGGGGGAGTGAGCTTGAGAGCCAAACTCACCACCGATTCAGCCGTCAAGCCCCGACGCTTCCGGAAGCCTTGGAGCCCGCCATACACCCGGTTTTTCGGCGTGATGGCCGGAGCTATTCTCGCCGCCGCGGGGCTGGAGCTGTTTCTGATGCCGCATGGCATCGTCGTGGGCGGAATGACCGGGTTATCCGTTCTGCTCGCTTTAACCGCCGAAATGAAATTGGGGCTATTCCTTTTCCTACTGAATTTGCCGCTGATTCTGCTGGAACGCAAAAATATCGACGCCCCGTTCGGCCTGTTCACTGTTTGCGGGCTGCTTGTATTTTCGCTGGGGACGCTGGCCCTGCATCCCTACCCCGCTTTAATGAGCGACCCGCTGCCGGCGGCTCTGCTCGGCGGACTTTGCCTGGGATTGGGGCTGGGCTTTGCCCTCCGCTTCGGCGGAGCCTTGGATACGGCCGGGCAGGCCGCGAAGAGCTTGCCCCAGACGCAGCGGAAACTTTTTCCTTCCGAGGGCATAAGACTACTGCTGAATTGCACCATACTGCTGGCCGCCGGTTTTCACTTTGGTTTCGATCAGGCCGTTTACTCGGTAACCGCCTATATCCTTGCCTACGAGTCGGTGAAGATCCCGCTGCACGGAATCCGCCTGCGAGTTCAGGTGCGGATCAAGACGAGCCGTCCCGCCGAGATCCAGAAGCGGCTGATGCTTTACTTGAACCGCGAGGCTGTTATGACCAAGGAGCAAAACGGGGAAAAACAGTTCGAGCATAGGCTTAACTATTTGGAATGCCAATGTCACTCCCTGGAGCTCCCTCGTCTGAGGGCCCTTGTCAAAGACGGCGATCGGATGGCGAAATCACCGTGAAGCCTTGACAACCAAACACCAACCGCACCGATGACGTTGCACCCGCAAAAACGGAAGCCGCAGGCCATTTGACCTGCGGCTCTTTTTTTATCCGCGAAGGAAAGGGCCGCTTACTTTTTGAGGCCTTGACCCTTCCTTGCTGGTTCTACACGGATGGTTTTGATCTCAAACGGAGTAAAGTCCAAGTCCACTTCCCGGCTGTTTTCCCGAAGAACCCGGAGCGGTTCCTCCATCAAATCCGTCTCCTCGATCGCGCGGCAGTCGAATCCCAGGACCAGCTTACCGCCGGCAGCGGTTCCCGCCGTTTCATATAATCTCAAGACGAGATGGTCGCTGTCCTCCGCCTTTTTAACGGCCTCCACCATGACATTCTCGGCATGAAGCCGCAAAAATGGTACGGCTGAACGTTGCGGCCCTGACGCTGCCGTTCCTTCACCCATCGCCGGCGCTTGCACGATGCGCAGCGGAATATTCAGCTCATAGCCCTTTTTGTACACCTCCGCCCTGATAAAATCCCCTTGATGCGGATACAGGCCGTACGTAAACCGGTGCCGGGCCCGGTCCGCCGTTTCATCCGGGTAGGACGGACTGCGCAGCAGGTTGATATCGACGATATTTCGTTCCGCGCTATGTCCGTATTTGCAGTCGTTGAGCAGGGCCACCCCGTAATCGGGCTGGGAGAGATCGATATAATGATGGGCGCAGATTTCGTCCTGGGCCATCTGCAGCATCGTGTTCCGGGTGGTCGGACGCTTCAGGTGACCGAATTGAATTTCGCAGTTGACCTGGTCGCTTACGACGTTAAAAGGGAAAGATGAGCGCAGCATTTTGCCCGTTTCCCGCCAATCGGCTACTGTTTCGAAAATCACGGTGCTTCCGCCTTCATAAAGGATGACTTTTTGCCGGAGCGTCGATTTCCCGAAACGGTAGTCTTGCTCCATAATGGCCCGGGGGCCGTCAATATAGGCTGTTGCTTTTTCGAGCTTCATCCGCCCGGCCTTCATATCGCGATAATCCCGGGAGAAATCCCACGCATCCCCTTCATCGTGGTATACCGTCAGCAGATTCCCGCTGCCGCTCGGTTCTAGAGCCTCCCGTCCGCATTGTTTGTCATATACGGATTGCAGACTTCCATCTTCCGCGAAGCGAATCGACAGCCTGTCATTTTCCAGTAGGCGGTCGGCAGCCCTTAACGCGGACACGGCCTGTTTTTCTTCCGCCGTTGGGATGAGCGCAGCTTCCAGAGGAAGATACCCCATAGCCGGGACGCTCACCTTGTGCCATTCATCCTCCCATTGCACCCAATCCTCGCGCTCCCAGGGCAGGGAGTTGAACAGCACGGGCCGGCCCGGTTCGGTAATAAATCCGGCAATTTCGCCGTAGGTTTCGTCCAGCATCGCCTCGACCTCCCGGTACAGCTCGGCATACCGTGCCAGCGACTCCTCAAACACTCGCGTAATCGAGGAACCGGGCAGAATGTCGTGGAACTGGTACAGCAGCATTTCCTTCCAGATCCGTTCCAGCCGCTCCGCGGGGTACGCGGCTCCGGTCAGCGCCCAGGCCAGGGAAGCTGCGAATTCCAGCTCGCGGAGCGCTTTTTCCAGCTTGCGGTTATACCATTTGTTGCGGGCCTGGCTGGTCAGCGTACCCTGATGTTTCTCCAGATACAGCTCACCCTTGTAGGTTTGGAATCGATCCGCTTCCCGCTCCAATCGCCGAAAGAACGCTAGGGAAGATTCCTGGATGACCGGCGGCAGGCCCAGCAGATCCTGTTCCCGTGCCAACCGCTCCAAATGTTCCTCTCCGGGGCCCCCGCCGCCATCGCCAATCCCGAACAGCATCAGCGCGTGCCCGGATACACCTTTGTCCAGATACCGCTGCTCGATCTTCATCAGCGATCTCGGCGCGGCCGGACTGTTGTACGTATCTTCGGGAGGCAGATGGGCCAGCACCCGCGTCCCATCGATGCCTTCCCACAAGAAGCTGTGGTGCGGATGCGCGTTGTATACGCTCCAGGACAGTTTCTGCGTCATCATGTAATCGACCCCCGATTTTCGCAGCAGCTGCGGCAGACTTCCGGTATAGCCGAACACATCCGGCAGCCATAGCACCTTCATGTCTTGCCCGAATTCCTCCCGGAAAAAGCGCTTGCCGTAGAGGATCTGCCTCACCAACGCTTCGCCGCCGGAAATGTTGGTGTCCGGTTCGACCCACATCGCCCCTTGCGCTTCCCAACGACCTTCGCGTATTCGCTCCTTCACCTGGGCGTATAATTTCGGATAATGCTCCTTCATCCAGGCGTATAATTGCGGCTGGCTGGCGCCGAACACATAATCGGGGTACTTCTCCATATTGCGGAGTACGGTTGAAAAGGTCCGCGCCCCCTTGCGGATCGTTTCCCGGATCGGCCATAGCCAGGCCAGGTCGATATGGGCATGGCCAATTGCGCTCACCGTGACGGTAGGGTCCCCGCCGCGCTTGGCCAGCTGCGGGGCGATTCTCGCTTTGGCCCGGCGGACGGTCTCTTCCTCGATGACCGCCAGCATATTGGCGGCTTCATACAAGCTTTGAACGATTTGAGCCCGTCTCGAGCTGGCTTCCGGCAATTGCTCGGCCAGCTCGATCAAGACCTCAAAATCGTAGTAAAGCTCCCGGACCGGCTCCCGGCAAACGGCAATTTCCGCTTCCTTGAGCGTTCCGCCGCGAAATCTGCCGAACAGATCATTGTTGCCTCCGTCCGCCCAGATATCGATCACTTCGCCGCCCGCGGCAGGGAAAGCGACATCCACTACCCGTTTTCCGGGTAGACCGAGGCTGAAATCGAATTCGGAATTGATGTTGGTCAATCCCTGCCTCGGCGTGCTTTCCGCGTCAACCAGGCACAGCTCCCCGTTGACATCGATCAGAAGGACCACCTTTTGTCCGGCCAGTTCCCGGGGAACGGTGCCCTGAAAATGAAACCATGCACAGTCCCATAATTCTCCCCATTTGTCCCCCGGCCGCAGATCGACGCGTTGTCCGGTCATCCGATCCACATAGGGCACCGGTTCCGCAGTTACCCATGCGGTCACCCGCAAGGCCGAGACCGGCCGGTAAACGGCATGTTGCAGGGCCGTTAATTTTTGTTTCGCCTTTTGCAGCATGATCTGATTAGTTTCATACGGCATTCCCAATCACTCTTTTCACTCATTGAATTTTTTAAGGAGTTATTTCGGACCCTGCTCTCTATTCTGCCGTTTTGCCTTCTTCCTCACCTGCAGAATCCGCTTGATTGATCTGGGTAAGTCATTTGTATTATTAAATATATTTTACTATGTCATTTAAGTCAAGGAATTGGATATATCATTTATCTCTAGTTTTAGTCAAAAAAACACCTGCCAAAGCGCTGTCGGCAAGTGTTTTTTCTTGGCTCCTCATTCGTTCAGAGCTACGACCTGTGCTGGGAAACCGGTCCAGTCGTCTTGCGCTCAATCAACTGCGGTTGCAGGATGACTTGGGTATAACCCGAATCCGGGTCCTTGCTCCCGCCGTCCTCCAGCATATTCAGCAAAATGCGGGCCGCCTCCCGGCCCATTTCCAGCTCGGACTGAGAAATATGCGAGAAATGCTCCGTTCCGTACAATCCCGGGGATGGATCGTCGAACGTCAAAATGGATACCTCCCCCGGCACCCGCAATCCTAGTTCCGAGCAGAGGGAATTAACGTACATGCCAAGCCGGCCGTTCAAGGTGATATAGGCGGTGGCAATCCGGTTCTTGATAAATCTGTACAGCGGATGCCTCTTATCGAGACCTCCGTAGTCGACACTAAAATCAGTCAAAATCAGCGCCGGATTGATCATTGCCCCCTTTTGCTTCAGCGCCTCCATATACCCGTTTATCCGGTCTTCCACCGTAATGGTCGGCAGCGGTGAATCCGAGCAAATCGCTATATCCCGATGCCCCAATCCCCATAAATAATCCACCGCCATTTGTCCGCCGACCCGTCCGTCGCTGCGGGCGATATTCGTGGCTACTCCCGGCAGATACCGGTCCACCAATACGAACGGGAATCCGCCCAACTTTAAGGACAGAATCTCTTCGTTGTAGGTTTCGGCATCGCACGGAAATATTATTAGACCGGCGGCACCTTTCCGAATCAGATCGTTGATCGCCTCTTTCTCCCGTTCAATCGAGTTATAAGTCAATACGATTTGCAGGCTGTACGGGCTGTCTTCAATCGCTTCCGTAATTCCCTGAATCAGCCGAATTCCAAAATAATCGACCAGATGAGGTATGACAAATCCGATCACCCCTCTTCCCCCGGTCATGACCGAAACGCTACGATCGTTCGGGAGCGAATAGTGGCCTGAGAATCCGGCTCCTTTCGGCGGCGCCATCTCTCCTTCGCCTCCAAGTCCCGACTCCGGCCGATGCTCCGAGATTAATTCGCCAATCGCTTCGCTAACAAAACTCCCCCGGCCGGGAATCCGGTAGATCCATCCCTCTTTGGCCAACTGCATCAAGGCATTCGCCACGGTGATACGGCTTACCTGAAATTCCTTCATCAACTCTTTTTCCGAAGGAATCTTATCATTCTCCCTTAACTGCCCCTTCAGAATAAGATCCTTAAAATGCTCTTGGATTTTCAAATATAAAGGCATGCGCTCATTATGCATAGTCCCTCTCCTAACGTTCGTCTCTCATAACTCAAAATTATATCATTTATGTCATTTAGTCAAATGAGTAAAGTGCCAAAAAGGAGGAGGGATTCAAGCGCTAGTCGGATAGTGGAGCATCTAATCCTATATAACCAGCATAAAATGCGGAACCTCTGGGACGATCGCTATCGGGCGGTCCACTATTTTAAACGACAAAAAAAACAGCCTTCTCATTCCCAATATGGACAACGAGCGGGCTGTTTTGTAAAAACCTCTTAATTAATATTCAACCTTCTTGATGGAGGAACTCCAGGCCTCAAACGGAAGCAGCCGGTTTGGGGTGGCAACCTGCTGCATCGGGATGAACCGCTTCTCCATCGGCTGAGCGATCTGCTCATAAATAAACTGATCGTCAAATCCGATCCGAGCGGCCTCCTCCTGAGTACCGGCGAAATAGACGGCATCCGGACGGGACCAGTAGATCGCGCCTATGCACATCGGGCATGGCTCACAGCTTGTATAGACAGTGCAGCCCTTCAGTTGAAAATCATTTAAGTGACGACACGCCTCCCGGATTGCCTGGACTTCCGCATGCGCGGTCGGGTCCTTCAAACTTGTGACCGAATTCCGGCCGGTGCCGATAATTTTTCCGTCTTTCACCACAATGGCGCCAAAAGGCCCTCCCTCGGCATTCAGCACATTTTCATGCGCCTCCCGGATCGCGAGTTCCATCCAGTATGAATGATCTTTTTCAGCCATGTTGTCGTGCTCCTTTTAAAATCTCTTGCATCCCCGTTATTATATCCTCTTTCTTCGGAAAATGACAAACGTAAAATTAAATAAGCTTACTCATTTGGCATTCAGCAATTATGTTCACATCAGTTAAAAAGGGAATTTAGAATACTTGTACAACCTCTTTAATACCATCGATTTCCTCAAGGATTGCGCGTTCAATGGCGGCCTTTAATGTAATCGTCGCACTTGGGCAACCGTTGCAGGCTCCCAAAAATCTTAATTTGGCTATACCGTTCTCAACCTCGACCAATTCAGCATCTCCCCCGTCACGCAATAAGAAAGGACGTAGTTTGAGAAGTACTTCCGATACTTCGCCGAACAAAATCCCGTTATTCTCCATAATGCCAGCTCCTCTCATTGTTTTACCCACATTCCATTCGTGCTTTTTTCATTCTGAATGTTCTGATTGATCCTTTGACTTTTCAATTAGAGAGGCCTCTTGATCTGAAAGTTCCATTAAAATCGTATAAATTGGAACTATAGGTATCATCACACCACAACTTGCACTCAGTCCTAAGAGCATATTAAGATAAAACTGAATTTTCTTTTTCTCTCGAGTAATTTGCTCTAATTCTGAGATGTCTGAGTTATTTTTCTTCATTAAAACACACCCCATGCCTCCTAAAAAGTAAAACGCTTGATTGTTAAATTAATATATCAACCGATGCTTCCTTCCATCTCAAATTGAATTAGCCGATTCATTTCAACGGCATATTCCATCGGCAATTCTTTGGTAAACGGCTCAATAAAGCCCATTACAATCATTTGTGTGGCCTCTTGCTCCGTAAGTCCGCGACTCATTAAGTAAAATAATTGTTCCTCGGATACCTTAGATACTGTTGCCTCGTGCTCCAAAGTAATCTGATCATTTTTAATTTCATTGTACGGAATTGTGTCTGATGTTGAGAGATTGTCCAAAATCAACGTATCACACTTAATATTGGACTTGGACCCTGCGGAATCGCGGCTGAAGCTGGACAACCCCCGGTAGTTTACTTTGCCGCCCTGTTTACTGATGGATTTGGATATAATCGTAGATGTTGTCTCGGGAGCAAGGTGAATGACCTTCGCGCCGGCATCCTGATGCTGATCTTTACCGGCTACAGCAATAGACAAGATGGACCCTTTTGCTCCCCGTCCTTTCAATATTACAGCCGGATACTTCATCGTTACCTTGGAGCCGATGTTGCCGTCCACCCATTCCATTGTGGCGTTTTCCTCGGCCACAGCCCTTTGGGTTACCAAGTTGTAGATATTAGGAGCCCAATTCTGAACTGTCGTGTAACGGACACGGGAATCTTTCCGGCAAATAATTTCAATAACTCCGCTATGCAGAGAACTGGTACTATAAATAGGTGCTGTGCATCCTTCAACGTAATGGACAAAACTACCCTCTTCGGCAATAATTAATGTCCGCTCGAATTGGCCCATATTTTCAGAATTAATACGAAAATACCCTTGTATAGGAACCTCACACTGAACGCCCCTCGGAATGTATACAAAGCTGCCGCCTGACCAAACCGCACTGTTAAGCGCCGCAAATTTATTGTCGGCGGGAGGGATAATCGTTCCAAAATATTGCTTAAATACTTCGGGGTATTGCTTTAATGCAGTATCCGTATCAAGGAAAATAACGCCCTGATCCTCCAGTTCTTTCTGCATACTGTGATAGATGACTTCCGACTCGTATTGAGCGGATACGCCCGCCAGGAACTTTTGCTCCGCTTCAGGAATCCCCAGCTTGTCAAAGGTTGCTTTGATCTCGGAAGGAACTTCCTCCCAGGTTTTCCCCTGTTTTTCAGAAGGACGAACGTAATATTGGATGTCATCAAGATTTAGCCCGGCCAAATCCGCTCCCCATTGAGGCATCGGCATTTTGTAGAATTGTTTCAAAGCTTTCAGCCGAAAATCGAGCATCCACTCCGGCTCTTCCTTGATTCGGGAAATTTCCTGGACAATCTCTTCAGTCAGGCCTTTTCCGGATTGAAAAATAGACTGGTGCTCGTCGCGAAACCCATATTTATATTCACCCATATCCGGCGCTTTTTTAGCCATTAGTATCACTCCTTTTAACCTCTCAAGACTCATTTTGATTTGCTATGATCTGTCGAGCTTGCTCTCCACTAAATCTTGCAGTCGGCTGCGAACTCCCTCCAGCGGGATCTCTGAAATGACAGGGGCGAGAAATCCGAAAATAACAAGATATTCAGCTTCACTCCGTGATATCCCGCGCGACATCAGATAATAGATTTGTTCCGCATTTACTTGCCCCACGGATGCGGCATGACCTGCGGTTACATCATCCTCATCGATCAGCAGGATCGGATTGGCATCGCCGCGCGCTTTAGGACTTAACATAAGCACGCGTTCTGTTTGCTTACCATCACAATGGGTTGCACCTTTTTCAATCTTTGTAATACCATTGATAATGGCCGTAGCTTCTTCAAGCATGACTGCACGCGTAATCATCTGGCTCACCGAGCTTCTGCCAAAATGCCGGGCTTGAGTTGTATAGCTCGATTTTTGATTGCCCGTGCCAATCGCAATCACCTTACTGTCGGAGACCGACCCGCTGCCTTGAAGCAAAGTCTTCGTATCGCTGGCGCTATAACCATTGTTCATCTCACCAATAATCCATTCCACACCGCCATCCGCAAGAACGACCGCCCGCCGCTGGGTGAAATCTGTTGTTGCTGCAGCAAGCTGATGAACCGAAGCCACTTGTACCTTTGAGCCCGCTCCCGCAAAAACCTCCACCACACCGTTATGCAATACCTTGACATCATCCCCGCTGGATACACAATTATCCACATAAACGAGCTTGCTGTTGCTCCCGGCCACAATTAAGATGTGAGGAGCAAAACGCACCCCACTTGTATCGTTAAGAAAGATCGCTTGAATGGGCGCTTCAACCTCGACACCGTCCGGGACATATAGAAAAACGCCACCACTCCATAAGGCGCTGTGTGCAGCAGATAAACTATGCTCTTCCGGCTTCACTGCCTGAAAGAGATAACGTTGAACCAACGCCTCATGCTCTTTTGCCGCAGTATGCAGGTCCGTTAAAATGACTCCCTGGGCGGCTAAGCCCTTGGACAATTCCGTATACACTACATCCGAATTGAACT
Organism: Paenibacillus sp. A14; assembly: GCF_036864815.1. Classification (NCBI taxonomy): domain Bacteria; kingdom Bacillati; phylum Bacillota; class Bacilli; order Caryophanales; family Paenibacillaceae; genus Paenibacillus; species Paenibacillus sp. A14. Next base: position 4,190 of record NZ_JBAGJD010000023.1, on the reverse strand, counting down.
GAACGATTAATCCGCCATTCACTGGAGAAGCAACCAAACCTCGAACAACCTCCGGCGCATCTGCTAAACCTGACCACGCATTCTCAGCTTTGTAATCTCCTCCTTCGTAGATATCCCATTTTTCAAGTTTGATTTTCTCCACTTTAGGCAGCTCCAGCGTCCCTGCCAGCTCGAGTGCCCGCATCCGGCGTTCAAGCAGCCAACGAGGTTCATCCTTAGCACTTGACCAAGCGCGCAAAGCGTTCGCATTCATTGAAATTTTTGCTTGTATCCCCACTTGCTTTTCCTCCTCTTCAGCTTTTAAACTTCCTCGCCTACCGTCTCATCCGTAATCCCAAGCTCCTCTTTCACCCAATCGTACCCTTCTGCCTCCAAACGGTGGGCAAGCTCCGGACCGCCAGATTTGACAATCCGGCCCTGCATCATGACATGCACAAAATCCGGGGTAATATAATTCAACAGACGTTGATAGTGCGTGATGATTAAAAAGCCTCTATCCGGGCTGCGCATCTCATTTACACCATTAGCCACAATACGCAGTGCATCAATATCAAGCCCGGAATCTACTTCATCCAAAATCACAAACTTGGGTTCAAGCAGCATCATTTGCAAAATCTCATTCCGCTTTTTTTCACCGCCGGAAAATCCCTCATTCAAATAACGATGCGCGAATTCCGGATTCATCTCCAGCCCTTTCATTTTGTTCTCCATTTCACGGATAAAACGGATTAAGGATATCTCCTCGCCTTCTTCACGCCGTGCATTGATCGCACTTCTGAGATAGTCCGAGTTCGTTACGCCGGCAATTTCACTAGGGTATTGCATCGCGAGAAACAAGCCCGCCCGGGCACGCTCATCCACTTCCATCTCCAGAAGATCCTCATTGTCCAATGTCACCTTGCCGTCCGTAACCTCATATTTGGGATGGCCCATTAAGGCCGAAGCCAACGTACTTTTTCCCGTCCCATTAGGTCCCATAATCGCATGAATCTCTCCGCCATGAATCTCCAATGTGAGCCCTTTTAAAATTTCTTTCCCTTCAATCTTGCTTCTTAATTCCTCAATCTTTAAGGTCGTCATTCTCCCATACTTCCCTTCCGTAGTGTTCTTCGGCACGCACCAACAAATCATTCATAAATTTTCCGATAGTCTGTAACTCAGCCTCTGAATAGGATTCAATAAATCGGTAGAAACCCTCTTCTTTTTCTTGATGCAGCTTTTTATGCAAATGATAAACGTGTCTTCCCTTATCCGTTAAGCTAAAATAAATCTCCTTACGATTGTTGTTCAGCTGACTTCTCATAATAAAGCCCGTTTCCAGCAGCTTTGAACAAATATTAGTAATGCTTGCTTTGGATAAATCCATTTTCCCCACAATTCTGGTATGATTTATTGGTTCATAATCACCAATGCAATCAATAACGTGTACACTAGTAATATTGTTAGAAAGCATATCAATCTGGTGCTTTCTGGCTTGTTGCCGAAACATGTTAATTTCATGCTCAGTATACAACTCATTCAGATGCAGTATTTTTAAATACCGCTCGTAAAGATGACGTTTAAACTCCAATTGCCCAATCTCCCCTCTTTTGTAGTCGTTGCATACCAAATCTAGTGTCAGGAATAGGTTGCTTTTTTGTTTAGTAATAAACAAAACCATTTTAGCACAATTGATAATGATTATCAATATCAACTAATTAGATAAGACGAAATTCTGGAGTCGCTTTTCATTGGTTTATTCGTCTTATGCTGCTTTTCCGACCTGTTGGATCTCACCTCCGTGATCCGGGACTTATCCGTTTCGTTTCTTTCAGCACCTTCGCGTAGTCATTCATGGGCCGTAATCTCCTCTTTTTTCAAGGGCTTCGCCCCACATGGTCAATTTCTATTTTCATTTTTCTACTAAAAAAGAGCGGGCTATCTATACGATAACCTGCTCCTGTTCTTCATTTTTTGGCTTACACCTAAACTTGATGACATTGCCCTCTATTTCGCTCACTTTTTGTAAAAAGAAGCACAAGTTTCTGCTTGTTGGACAAAGATTGAATTATTTTTACATGGTTTTAAACTGCAAAGAATAAGGAAGGAAAGCGTAATCCTAAATGGGGTCCCACTGGACTTTCCGTAAAGGGGAATAAAAAGAATGTAGAGGCCTTACTGCTTGAAATGCGGAGCGGAACTTTGAAGTAGTTTCCATAAAATATAAAAAGAGTTCATGAAATTTTACACAATTTCATGAACTCTTCTGCAATGCCGGTGAAGGGACTCGAACCCCCACGGTTTCCCTCACGATTTTGAGTCGCGCGCGTCTGCCAATTCCGCCACACCGGCATATTATAAACATAATATACAATTATAATGGCGTGCCCTAAGAGATTCGAACTCCTGACCTTTTGATTCGTAGTCAAACGCTCTATCCAGCTGAGCTAAGGGCACTCAATCAAAAGTGCGGAAGACCAGACTTGAACTGGTACGGTAGTCACCTACCGCAGGATTTTAAGTCCTGTGCGTCTGCCGATTCCGCCACTCCCGCTTATTAAAGAAATGGAGGCGCCACCCAGATTCGAACTGGGGATAAAGCTTTTGCAGAGCTGTGCCTTACCACTTGGCTATGGCGCCATATATAAAAATGGAGCGGACGACGGGAATCGAACCCGCGACCCTCGCCTTGGCAAGGCGATGCTCTACCGCTGAGCCACGTCCGCTTAAATGGCTGGGGATATAGGATTCGAACCTATGGATGACGGAGTCAAAGTCCGTTGCCTTACCGCTTGGCTAATCCCCAACAAGTTTTTTTAGATAAAAATGGGGCGATCGATGGGACTTGAACCCACGAATGCCGGAGCCACAATCCGGTGCGTTAACCCCTTCGCCACGACCGCCATATAAAATATTTAATTCTTGAAGCTGGCAGGGGCAGCAGGAATTGAACCCACACCAAAGGTTTTGGAGACCTTTGTTCTACCTTTAAACTATGCCCCTTTATAACTGGTGGAGGCTGATGGATTCGAACCACCGAACTCGTCAGAGAACAGATTTACAGTCTGCTGCGTTTGGCCACTTCGCTAAGCCTCCACGTGGTGCCGGCGAGAGGACTTGAACCCCCAACCTACTGATTACAAGTCAGTTGCTCTACCAATTGAGCTACACCGGCAATTATTTCATTTAATTGTCAATGGTGGCTCGGGACGGAATCGAACCGCCGACACGAGGATTTTCAGTCCTCTGCTCTACCGACTGAGCTACCGAGCCGTATTGAAAAGATTGCGAAACCTTTCCACCTACGCCGATAGTAATTCAGCGGCGATAACAGGAACAGTTTCCTTCGAAAAAATAAATGGCGGAGCCGACGGGATTCGAACCCGCGGTCTCCTGCGTGACAGGCAGGCATGTTAGGCCTCTACACCACGGCTCCACACTAGAAATGCATCCCAATGATGGGATAATTGCGGGGGCAGGATTTGAACCTGCGGCCTTCGGGTTATGAGCCCGACGAGCTACCGGGCTGCTCCACCCCGCGTCAGTAAAAAATTAGATTATATGGTGGAGGCTGAGGGGATCGAACCCCCGACCCTCTGCTTGTAAGGCAGATGCTCTCCCAGCTGAGCTAAGCCTCCATGGGAAACACAAATCTTATTATAACATACTTAGCTTTATAAGATCAAGTCTTTTGTTAAATGGTGACCCGTAGGGGATTCGAACCCCTGTTACCTCCGTGAAAGGGAGGTGTCTTAACCCCTTGACCAACGGGCCATGTTACAATTGCTAGAATAATTATGGCGGAGAGAGAGGGATTCGAACCCTCGAGACGCTTGTGACGCCTACACGATTTCCAATCGTGCTCCTTCGGCCAACTCGGACACCTCTCCATATGGCTCCCCGAACAGGACTCGAACCTGTGACAACTCGATTAACAGTCGAGTGCTCTACCAACTGAGCTATCAGGGAATATAATTCATTTCAGGTTGATCACCTGAAAACTGGATACGAAACGTGCTTTGCGTTTTAGTCTCCTCAAGTGCTCAGATCGGCTTGTTCAGCCTGACGCCACTTTTTGGAGTTGTTTTTGGATAAGCCCTCGACCGATTAGTACCTGTCAGCTCCATGCATTGCTGCACTTCCACCCCAGGCCTATCAACCTCGTCGTCTTCAAGGGGTCTTACTAATTGGGAAATCTCATCTTGAGGGGG
>NZ_JBAGJD010000022.1:0-36268 GCF_036864815.1 Paenibacillus sp. A14 | reverse complement strand
AGTAAAATCGACAATTGGACCTATAACAGCGAACAAGATACATGGACATGCACGGCTGGGCAAACGCTCCATTTCCGGAGAGGGAGTAAGGAGAAAACAGAAAGTGGGTATGAAATCGAATACCGACATTACCGAAGCTCCGGCTGCGAGGGTTGTCCGTTAAAGCCGCAGTGTACACAAGCCCAGGGTGATCGTGAGATCAAAGTTAGTATGAAGTATTTGCGGTTAAAGAGCCAGGCAAGGCAAAAACTCCGCAGTGAAGAAGGTTATGCCTTGGCCGTAAGGCGCATGATCGAGCCGGAACCTGTGTTTGGCGATATGAAGAACAACCGAGGCTTTAAAAGGTTTCTGCTTCGAGGCTTACAAAAAGTAAGTCTGGAGGTCGGCTGGCTTTCCCTTGCCCACAATTTGCTTAAGAAAGCCGCCGTAGACTCCAAAAAAGAAGGAGCTAAGCGAAAACAGCCCGCTTAGCTCCTTCTTTTTTTACAAATATCATCCTATTTTGTTGGAGAGGGTGTTCCAAAGTTTACTTTTGGGACAGCCTCTTTTCGCATGCGTCTGAGCTAGGATTTGGTTAACCCGATCAGGATTACGCCCGCCATGAGGGCCATGCTGCCCAGCAGCACCCGCATCCATACCTTGCGGCTTTTCTTCTCCTTGAAGATCAGGATGCTTCCAACGGTGGCGATCACGATGCTGACCTGGGAAATCGGAAACGAGGCCGCCACTCCAATCTTGCCGTTCGCGATGAACAGCGCCAGATTGGCGATGCTCCAGGAGAGCCCGGTGCCGAGATTCCGAATAACCATTCGGGGTCTCGGCCGCACCCCGGCGAACAGACTAAAAGCGACGGCGGAAAGGAACATGCCGGCGGATTGCGGGAGGATGACCGACAGACCGGTGATGTCGTACCACTGATTGATAATCACATAGCCGGTCAAGGCCAAGGCCGAGCACAAGAGAATGGACAGCTGTCCGAGCGTCAGCCCGCGCTTTGGCCCTGTGCTCTCTTCCTGCAGGCTGGTGATGAGCACACCGGCCAAGACGAGCGCCAGTGCGGCGATCCCGAGGAGGAACTGGAACCGGGTGGACCACTCCCCCAAGGCCAGGGCGGCAAACAAGGTGGTGCCGGTTAGCTGCAGCCCGCAAATAAAAGGAATAGCGGTGGACACGCGAATGCGCTGGAACGCTTCGAACTGAAGCAATTGGCCGATCGCCCACAGAATCCCGGAAATAAAGCTGATCGTGTAGGGGACGGGCGAGAAGGCCGTCGGCGAGGCCACATACAGACCGGCTGCAAACAATACAGCGCCGGCGGACGTGCCCAAGAGCTGTTCCCGCGGTCCGGCTTTCGTCAACTGGGCCAAAATGGGCATGAATCCCCACCCCAGAGCCGAAACAAAAGCAATGAACATGTTGAATAAACCCCTCTCTCGTATGCTGTTGTTCAATCTGCCAAAATCCTATAGCACTTGAGCAATTAACAGCAAAACGATACCAAATAAGAACGGGGTAAAATAGCGCCGGGTTTATGATGTTTATGGCAAAATCAAAGGGAATTCTGCCTGAATTCCGTCGGCGACATTCCCGTCATGCTTTTGAAGGCGCGCGAGAACGTCAATTGATCGGAATAGCCCACCGATTTGGAGATCACCAGGATCGGGTAATCGGTTTGCTGCAGCAGTTCGCAAGCTTTCCGGATCCTTAGCTCCATCATGAATTGTTTGGGCGTTTTTCCGGTTTCCTGTTTAAAAACGGAGGACAGATAGTTCGGGTGCAGCCCAAGATAGCTCGCCACGTCATGAATCTGCAGGCCGCTGTTGTAATTTTTCTCGATATAGTTCATCGCCTGGGTCGAATAGGGAATCCGCACTTCACCCTGCCGGGCCTCCCCGGCCCCGGAGTCACGCACCAGTCTGGCAAGCATCTGGTACAAGTATCCTTGGATGGCGAGGGAGGACGTCAGTTGATGGTCTCCGATCCGCAGCATTTCCAGAATGGTTGATTGAAAATAGGAGATGTCCTCGATATCCAGGACAAAAGGCTGATCCCGGCATGAGACCATGCTCCGCAGATACATTTGGGAGCGGATCCCCATGAATCCGATCCAGCAGTATTCCCACGGATCGGTGCGGTCGGCCTGATAGTAGGCGACCTCGTTCGCCGGAATCAGGAAGGCCTGGCCGGGACCGATCGCAAATTCCTTTTGTTGAATCTCCAGCCGGCCCCGTCCGCCGATGACGAAATGGATCAGATTAAATTCCCGCGCAATCGGACCGAAAGCATGGCCGGGTGCGCATTTTTCGGTGCCGCAGTTGTATAGAATCAAATCGGTGATGTTTTTGTGCTGAATGCTGGTCGTTGTGTCTACATACTGGATCATCGCACTGTTCATTCCATCGCTCCTTCCTTGTCATTAATATAGCGAAAACAAAGAGGTTAAACAAATGGAGTTAATATGACTGGCCCTATAAAACCCTTACTTCGATTATATTAAGTTTTGCTATATAACACTGGGAAAATAGCATGTAGGTCGGCTTCCGGACATGGTATTCTGATCTCGAAAAGCATCAGCCCCAATGACTCGAGCATAAAGGAGACGAACGCTTTGAACCCATACGGACAAACAGCGACAGGAATTCAGGTCAACGAACAGGAACAAACCTTTCATTTACACAACGGCGCGATCAGTTATTTGTTTCGCGTGATGGAGAACGGTCAACTGGAGCATTTATATTACGGACCGGCCCTCCGCTATCTCGGAAGCCCGGAGCGTTTCGTTGAACGCAGCTATCGGCCTGTATCGGTAGGCGAGTTCACCGGTGACCTCGTCACCTCGCTGGAAAGCATCAAACAGGAATTCCCCTCCTCCGGAAGCGGCGATTTCCGGGAAGCGGCCGTCGAGATCTTGCAGGAGGACGGTTCGCATATTATGGAATTTCAGTATGCGGGGTATGAGATTCATGCCGGGAAACCGCCGCTACCCCAGCTGCCCGCCACGTTCGTTACCGATCCCGCGGAAGCGGAGACTTTGACTATTACGCTGGTCGATCCGTTGACACAGGCTAAAGCGGCGCTGCGGTATACGATTTACAGAGACCTGCCGGTGATGACCCGCTCGGTGACGGTTACGAACGGCGGCGACCGGGTGCTGAAGATCAACCGGCTGATGAGCGCCAGCTTCGATTTGCCGGACGAGCAATTGGAGTTTATTCAACTGTCGGGCGCTTGGGGAAGGGAACGCCATGTATACCGGACCCCGCTTCGGCCCGGCGTTCAAGCGGTCGGGAGCACCAGGGGGGCCAGCGGCCACTTCCACAATCCGCTGGTGATGCTGGCCAAGCCGGACACGACGGAGCACGCGGGCGAAGTGTACAGCCTGAATCTCGTATACAGCGGTAATTTTTTGGCCCAAGTGGAAGTGGATAATTACCGGACCTCCCGGTTTATGATCGGAATCCATCCCGAGAAGTTTTGCTGGACTCTCGCTCCCGGGGACAGCTTCCATTCCCCCGAAGCGGTGATGGTCTATTCTTCCGGCGGACTGAACGCCATGAGCCAGGCTTACCACAAGCTGTATAACAACCATCTGATCCGCGGCGAGGCGGCCCGGAAAGAACGGCCCGTGCTGCTGAACAATTGGGAAGGGACCTATTTTGACTTTAATGAAAGAAAAATTCTGGACATCGCCAAGGCCGGTGCCGACCTCGGCATAGAGCTGCTGGTGCTGGACGATGGCTGGTTCGGGACGCGCAACGACGATACCACATCGCTGGGCGATTGGTTCGTGAATGAGCAGAAGCTTCCTAACGGTTTGGGGCATTTGGCCAGCGAGGTTAATAAGCTCGGCATGAAGTTCGGATTATGGTTCGAACCCGAGATGGTGAACGAGCATTCTCATTTAATGCAGGCTCACCCCGACTGGGTTGTCGGCACGCCGAACCGGAAGCGTAAACAGGGACGCCATCAGTATGTGCTTGATTTTTCCCGTCCCGAGGTGGTGGATGGCCTATTCGAACAGATGGACCGGGTGTTGTCGTCGGCCAATATCGAATATGTGAAATGGGACATGAACCGCAATATCTCGGAAGCTTATTCGGTGACCTTGGGAAGCGATCGGCAGGGGGAGTTTTTTCACCGCTATATCCTGGGGGTGTATCGACTCTACGACAAACTGATCCGCAAATATCCGCACATTCTGTTCGAATCTTGCGCCTCGGGAGGAGGCCGTTTCGATCCCGGAATGCTGTATTATGCTCCGCAAACCTGGACCAGTGACGACAGCGACGCCGTGGAGCGGCTAAAAATCCAGTACGGGACGTCGATGGCCTACCCGTTAAGCAGTATGGGAGCACATGTATCCAGTGTTCCGAACCACCAGGTCGGCCGGATGACTCCGCTTCACACCCGGGCAAATGCCGCCTATTTCGGCGTGTTCGGCTATGAATTGGACCCCGTCGGATTGACGGTGGCCGAGCGGGAGGCGATCAGGGAGCAAATCCGCTTTTACAAACGATACAGAAAGCTATTGACCGGAGGAGACTTTTTCCGTTTGCAAAGTCCGTTCGAGGAGAATGAAACCGCCTGGATGACGGTGGATGCCGATAGAGGCGAAGCCATCGTGGGTTGGTATCAGGTGTTATCCGTCCCGAACGAAGCCTATAAACGGCTCAAGCTGAAAGGGCTGCTGCCGGAGGCGGTCTACCGTGTCGAGGAACTGGATCAATCCTACTCGGGCGGCGAACTGATGAATCTGGGTCTGCTGTTGACCCCGCCCTGGAAGGAAGACATGAGCTTCAATGTGATGGAGAAGGGCGATTTTGCCTCCAGGCTGTTTACGCTCCGAAGAGAAGAGTAGGCAGACCCTTCACAAAATAGAGGGGCCTCTCCGGAAAGGAGGGGCCCCTTAGGTTTGTTTAGTTGCTGTTTCCATCAACACGTTCCGTGTCATGCTGCTGAACCGCGGTTTCCGCGAGTGCCGGTTCGTACAGCTTCGAGCGATTCTCGAACCATTTGAACAGGTGTGTGAAAATAACTTTAAGCACGGCGTAACCGGGAACGGCGAGAATAATGCCCAGGATGCCGAACAGGTTCCCGGCGGTAAGAATCACGAAGATGATCGTGATCGGGTGAATCCGCAGGGATTTGCCCATGATTTGCGGGGAGATAAATTTTCCCTCAACCAGTTGGACGACGGTCCAGACGACAATGAGTTTCAACAGCATGAGCGGCGAGGTGACGATGGCGATAATCAAGGCGGGCGTAATGGCGATGGCCGGGCCGAGATAAGGCACGATGCTTGTACATGCGGCGATGATGGCCAGAATCAGGGAGTAATCCAGCCCGATAATCAGAAAACCGATGTACAGCAATCCCCCGATACAAAAGCTGACGATAATCTGCCCCCGGATGTAGGAACTGATCTGTCCGTTCATTTCCGACATCACCCGGTTGGTTTGAGTGCGAAACCGGACAGGGACGTAACGCAATATAAAGTTCGGCAGCTTTTTCCCGTCTTTCAGCAAATAGAACAGAATGAAAGGTACCGTAATAATCGCCAAAATAAAGTCCTTCAACGCGCCCAAAAATCCGCCGATGCCGGACCAGGCGTTTTCCAGAATCGAGGTCGCTCTCTCCGAGACGGTTTCCGCGAGCTGAGTCGGATTAAAGCCTGTCGATTCCTGAATTTGATGGAAGAATTCGCTGCCGATCAGGCTTTCGAATTGCAATTGCACCTCATAGCTGTATTTCGGGAAGTTCTCGATCAAATCCATAATCTGCTCTCTTACCACCGGCACGATAGACAGGATGACGATCGTAATCAGGCCGACAATGAGCAGGTAGAGCGCGACGATCGTGTAGACCCGCGGAATCCCTTTCCGCTCAAGCCAGTCCACCAACGGGTTGAGCAGATAATAAATCGCGCCTGTCAGCAGGATCGGAAGCAGTACCGTTTTTAGAAGAACGGTGACCGGGGTAAAGATAAAGGAAACTTTGTCAAATACAAAAATATTAAGTCCGATCAGCAGTAAGATAAGCAGGAAGATGACGAACCGGTTGCCAAGGAAAAACTTTTTGAAACGTTCGCTCCAGATGTGCGCGCCCCCCATGAAAGCAAAGAACCTCCTGTCGATGTATCAAATTTTTACTATAGTTATATTACGCAAAAAATCATTTTGGTTTCAGACATTCTCAAAAAATAAAAGGATTCATGCCGCTTCGAGGTGCAAAGCGTATGAATCCAGTCCGAACGCGGTTCAAAAAAACTGCCGGTCCACCATAAGCACGACCATACCGGCCGCCACCAGCGAGAAGAGGATGCAGCCCGCTCCCAGCCCTTTGCGCGAGCCTTTGGCGAATTTAAGTCCGGTAATAAACAAAAGCACGGTGATTCCGGCAAGCACCAGGGACATGGCGATCATGGCAATCCAATACAGGCTTTCGAATAAAGCGGCTTCGGTTTCCAAAGGAATCCTCCTTCACTAAAAATCTTGCTATATAGGTTGAACTAAAGAATTGGCGTGAGGCAAGGATGTGACAGGGTTCTGATATAAAGCCCCACCGTCGGAGTCTACATCATTAACGGGAAAATATCCTGTTAATGTACCGCTCTTGGCTTTTCGGCCAGATTTAGCTGGAAAAGCTCCATCTATTTCGCGGCCCTATTGCCGAAATACACAATTTCAGGCGAATTAACGGGAGTTTTTCCGGCTAATTCGCCTCTGCAGCCGCATACGTACCAAATTAACGGGAAGAATTCCCTTTAATTCAAACCAAACATTTAGTTGCAGACAAGAGTGTGCAAAGAACCCTTTACACCGCTGTCTAATATGCAAATCAATAGTTCAGCCTATATAGCCCATTCTAACGTTAGTTTAGCATATTTGAACAAAAATGCGAGAAGAGGAAAAGAGGCACACGCCTCGGACAAACATACAAGAACCCTTTCTGCCGTTTGAGTATGAATATCGTATAACGGAAAGGGGATGGTGTCATGGCGGGAAGACAACTGGCCAATAAATGGCTGAAAACGGAAGCGCTACTCAGCAACGCGAACGTGGCCGCCCACATACCGCAAACCCGAATGTACAGTGCGGAGTCGTTAAGGAGCATGCTGCGCCAGTTTGGCATGGTGGTGATCAAGCCGCTGCGGGGCGGCGGCGGGTACGGGGTGATCAAGGTAACTTGTGCGAGAGGGATCTACTCCTTTACCTATATGTCCGCCCAAAGATCGTTCGCCAGCTTTGACGCCATGTTCAAGGCCTTAAACCGTGTCAAAGTCGGCCGGCGGTACATGATCCAGCAGGGCATCCACTTGGCGCGAATCGGCGGGCGGCCGATCGATTACAGAGTCAAGGTAGTCAAGCAGGGCGGCGTTTGGGTGTACCGTTCCATGGTCGGACGTCTGGCCAGACCCGGTTTGTTCGTTACCAATCTCTGCAAAGGGGGAACCCAACTGACAGCCAGAAAAGGGTTGGAGCTTTCGCTCCGCCGCAAAGGGGCCGGGAGCAAAAAGCGCAAGGAGATGCGAAATATTACGAGTACTTGCATTGCGATTTTGGAGTCGGCTTTTCCGGGCATCGACCAGCTCGGGTTTGACTATGGGATTGATCAGGGCGGAAAACTCTGGATTTTTGAAGTTAATACCCGGCCACAATAAAAAGATTTCGGCGGTTTATTCCAATGTTTTACAGGTTAATGGATTATACCCAAAGTTTTAACCGGAAGTAAAAAAAATTTTCGTCAAAAAATGGGTATTGGCATCCTGTGAATAACTTTTATCCACATTATCCAAAGATATTCTACAATGTGTTCCAGCGTTTGCTAACACGTTATTCACAGGATTTCCACAGACTTTTGTGGATAAGAGGAACGCTTGTTCTGATTCGGCTTTCTTGTTATGATGAGGAAAAATATAGAAAGGATGTGCTATTAATGGCGATGTTGACAGACGAGATGCTGCTTGAATCCTATCATTTGGCAACCTTGCTGGATTTGGACCGGGATTTCATCGGATTGCTGTTGGCAGAGATCCATAGACGAGATCTGATGACCGACTCGCCGATCTTACATTAGTGAGCAAGTTGTCGCGGAAATGATGGACAAGCTGGTGTCGATGAAGTCAAGGCGCTTTCCAAGCGTTGACATGATAAATATAAGCTTCGTGACAATGCGGACACATGACCACATGTTCACAGCCGGAAGGAGCTTGGGTAGTGGATGCAGAGGTATACTGATCAGCCGACCCATACGGGCTGTAGGGTCCCACGTAGTCCTGTTTTTTACCGGCATTCTCCAGGACATGCCCGCAATCGGGACACGTGGCGGTCAGCGGAGCAACACCGTTGCATAACGGGCAAATATAGGACAAGGGGTATCTCTCCTTTACAGCAAGGTTTCCTGCGTAAAGTTAAGATACCCCTTTTTGTATCATCTCATGTAGTTAGAGTTTAAGATTACTGCTGTGTCCCGGGGACAGCTTGGCTTCCGGATCGATATACACCTTGGCGTTATTGACCGCGGTCGGCGCTTCGCCGAATCCGACGGCGATCAAGTCGAGCTTGCCGGGATATGTCGTAATGTCTCCGGCCGCGAAGATGCCGGGAATCGAGCTCTCCATGCGGGAGTCGACAACGATCGAGTTGGCATCGATATCGAGCCCCCATTCCGCGATCGGTCCGAGCGAGGAGACGAATCCGAAATTGACGATGACGTCGTCGACATCGATATCTTGGGTCTCCTTCGTCTTCGTATGCGAAAGGGTGACGCGTTCGATCCGGTCGTCGCCGTGCAGGGCGGCGATTTCCGTCGGGGTGATGACCTGCACACTGGAGGCCATCAGGTTCTCCACACTGTGCTCGTGGGCGCGGAACTTGTCGCGGCGGTGAATCAGCGTGACCTGCGCGGCGATCGGCTCGAGCATAAGCGCCCAGTCTACCGCGGAATCGCCGCCGCCGCTGATCAGAACGCGGCGGCCCTGGAACTTGCTCAGATCGCTGACGAAATAGTGCAGGTTGCTCTTCTCGAATTTCGCCGCGTTCTCCAGCTCCAGCCGGCGCGGTTCAAAGGCGCCGACCCCCGCCGTAATGATCAGAGCCCGGGCATAATGCACTTCCTTGTCGGTCGTTACGACAAAATGGCGTTCATCTTTCTTCTCGATGCGCAGCACCTTCTCTTCAAGACGAATGTCCGGATCGAACCGTTTCAATTGCTCATGCAAGTTGTGGACCAATTCCTGGCCTGTAATCTTGGGAAATCCGGCGATGTCATAGATATATTTCTCTGGGTAAAGGGCGGCAACCTGTCCTCCCAGTTGCGGCATACTTTCGATTAATTTAACGGATGCTTTCCGCATTCCGCCGTAAAAAGCGGCAAACATGCCTGCCGGCCCGCCTCCGATGATGAGCAGGTCGGTAAATTCGCCGCTTGCAGTTTGGGATGACACTGGCAAACACCTCCGAATAATTTAACAAAGCTTATATTGTCATTTCTACTTTATTATAGCCCTCACTTTCCGTCTTGCAAAGTTGGACCAAGCGGGTTATGGAGAAGCCTGAAAACCCCAGTAAAACCGCGAAAAGTGGCGTAAAATAAGACTTGATCTTTTATACAAAAGCCGATATCATTCAAATGTATGTACCCAAATTTGTGACGAAATGAGTACATTTAAGGAGAACCTGGATAGATCCTGTGTATTATTTTTGATAATTATTCAGGTTCGGTTTAAAATAACTGTGACAAATATCGCACAATCGCAAAGCGCACAAATAGCGCACATAAATATGTTATTTTTACCAGAGACTATTTTTTTATGTGTTTATTTTCACATTGGAGTTTTTGGTTTTAATATCAAATATAGAGCTTTAACCCTGGAAGGAGAACAAGCCAGATGAGTACCATACCTAAGATCGTCATACTTGGAGCGGGTTATGGCGGTATTTTGACAGCGCAGAGGCTGCAGAAGGAATTGAATTATAATGAGGCCGACGTCACTCTCGTCAACCGGCATGATTACCATTACTTCACGACCCACCTACATATGCCTGCCGCGGGAACGGACTCGATCGAGCATACGCGTGTTTCGATCTCCAAGCTGATCGATGAATTCAAAATCGACCTTGTCAAATCAAATGTTCAGGAAATTCGTTTATCGGATAAAAAGGTTGTTCTCCAGGACGGGACCCTGTCCTATGATTATTTGGTGGTCGCTCTTGGCGGCGAACCGGAATCCTTCGGCATTCCCGGATTGTCCGAATACGCCATGACGATCCGGAGCATCAACTCCGTACGTCTCATCCGGCAGCATATCGAATATCAGTTTGCGCTGTTCAAGGCGGACGAAAGCCGCACGGACCGCTTGAACTTCGTCGTCGGAGGCGCCGGATTCAGCGGCATTGAGTTCGTTGCCGAATTGGCGGACCGGATTCCCAAGCTGTGCAAGGAATATGACGTCGATCCGAACATGGTGAACGTCTATAACGTGGAAGCCGCGCCTACCGTCCTTCCCGGCTTTGATCCGGAACTCGTCGACTATGCCATGGATGTTCTTCGCAAGAAGGGCGTACAGTTCAAAATTGGCGTTGCCATTAAGGAATGCAACCCGGACGGCGTGCTGCTGGCCACCGGCGAAGAAATTAAGTCCGCCACGGTCATCTGGACCGGAGGCATCCGCGGAAACCGGCTTGTTGAAGCCGCCGGATTCGAAACGGCGAGAGGCCGTGTCAAGGTCGACGATTATCTGCGTGCGCCCGGTTACGATAATGTCTTTATTATCGGCGACAATTCGCTGATGTTTAACCCGGAGGGGCGGCCGTATCCGCCGACAGCCCAAATCGCCATGCAGCAGGGAGTCACTTGCGCCCAGAACGTCGTGTCGGCGATCCGCGGCAAAGAGATGAAGAAATTCGTTTTCAGCAACAAAGGGACGGTAGCCTCCTTGGGCAAAGGCGAAGCCATCGCCTCCGCCTTCGGCAAGAAGTACAAGGGTTGGGTTGCCGCGCAGCTCAAGAAGCTGGTGGATATCCGCTATCTGTTCACGATCGGGGGCATCCCCCTCGTCCTGAAGAAAGGCAGATTCCTGTAACATGCGCCACTGCAGCGTGCAAGTCAGAGGGCTATTGACGCGGGAGGAGCTTGACCGGTACAACACCCTGATGGAGGTAGGTTCTTTCCTGGAATCCCAGGGTAAATACGATTTGGCCTATACCGTGCAGCGGGAAGTGGATATTTTGATTCTTCCGGCGATTGAGCGGTTGAAGGAGAAGAGCCGGGACCGGGACCGGGCCACGGCGGAGTTTATGGAGTCCCTGCGGGAGCGTCAAGACGGGGACGACGAGTAAAGGGTACGGCAAAAAGCGCGAGCAAACGGGGGATCCCGCGGCTCGCGCTTTTTTGAGTTTCTTTTTTACAGTTTCAGCATCTCTTCAAACAGCTGCTCATTCAACAAATTGCCGACATAGAAAGAGCCGAATTCGCCGAAGCGGGCGCTGACTTCATCAAAGCGCATCTCGTAGACCAGTTTCTTGAAATGCAAGGCGTCGTCGGAGAACAGGGTAACGCCCCACTCCCAATCATCCAGTCCGACGGACCCGGTGATGATCTGTTTGACTTTGCCGGCGTACCCGCGTCCGATCATCCCGTGGCTGCGCATCATGCTCCGCCGCTCTTCCATGGACAGCATGTACCAGTTATCGCTGAGGTCACGCTTTTTGTTCATCGGATAGAAGCAGATATGCTTCGACTTCGGCAGAATCGGCTGGAGCCGGGCCATCACTTCCGGATTCGCTTTCGGATCGCCGTCTCCGGAGCCCATGTAATTGCTCAATTCCACGATGCTGACGTAAGAATAGGCTTTCGTTGTATACTGGGCGAACGTCGTCTTGTTAAAAGCGTTCTCCAGCGCGTTCAATTCCTCCAACGTCTCGCGCAGATGCATAAATACGAAATCCGCTTTTTGGCCCACGATGGAGTACACGGCGGTGCTGCCTTTACCTTCCTGCTCAAAGGCGTTCCATTCCTGAAGGAATTGGTGCAGATCCTCCAGAGCACCCGCCCGTTCCTCGTCATCCGCCGCTTTCCAGGCCGACCAATCGATGGAACGGAAATCGTGCAAGGCGTACCATCCCTCCAATGTCAAGGCGGCTTCGTTCATAGGGGATCACTCCTGTATCATCAAATTGTTCATCATCTAAAAAACCGGATGCACTTTCCTTATTGTATCCTAATGGGGAGGAGTGGGGCAAACGAATTCATCGCTCTTTCAGGTAATGTTCATTGATTCGCAACATATTTTTTAGTAAACTATCTACTAGTTCTTATAGGTGTGATCTAAATTATAGTGCGATTCTGAAAGGGTGGGAACATAGGTGGGTTGGCTCATTGTTTTAGTGCTGATGGTTCTGTTCTTTGTCATGATGTTCGGCATCGGCTTTATTTTGAATATGCTAATGAAAACAACCTGGTTTCCTGCGTATATTTTCATACTTGTCATTCTGCCGATCGTAGTGTACAGCCTTTGGGGGCATGATCAAACCTTCGGGGCCTATCTGGCTTCCTTTGGACTCGTCGATTATCTGACCGCGCTGGCGGGTTTGGCCGGCGCAATTCTAAGCGGATGGACGATCCGCAAGCTGCGTTTGGGCGGATACAAAATGTTCTAAGTCTACTCTGACGGAAATGGGACCGCAAGTAGGGCTCCGGGCTGAGGCCCGGAGCTTTTTTTGGCTCGACGGCACACCTGATGGCTTACATTAACGGGAAAACCTCCTGTTAATTTTCAGTTTTGGGCCATGGGCCCGATTTTAGATAGAAAAACTCCATCTATTTCGTGGCCCAACCGCTGATATCCCCTGGTTATAGGCGAATTAGCGGGAGTTTTTCCGGCTAATTTGCCTCTGCAGCCGCATAAGCATCCAAATAACGGGAGGAATTCCCGTTATTCTGGCTGCCTCGCTCCCTCAGGCGATAGCGCCTCTGTCCAGTCTATGAAATGATGTCCTCCCCGCCAGATTTAGCCAAAAAGAAAGCATGCCCGTCTGCCGGGGTGCAGGAGGGGATTTTTCCGCGTTTTTTGTAAAGTTTTAACGATTCGGGTCGCCCCGATTTGTGATAGAATAGAAAAAGTCTCAAAGTACGAGAAATGGGAAGGAGCGATGAAGCCGTGCGCATGAACAACATGCTGCATTTTACCGAAAATCACCGATACTGCGTTTACCGTGACTTCTCACTCAGTCCCGTGGATGATAAAATGCTCGGATTGATTTATCAGCCGATGGTCGGTGCGCTGGCCATCGCGTTTTACCGGCTGCTGGCGGAACAGGTTCCGATCGATCAAGTGGGGTACTCGGCCGTGGAGCAGCAGAGGGGCCTTTTTTTGACGATGGGCCTGGAACCCGGCGATAAAGGTCGCGCGTGTTTAATCGAGCAGGCTTCCAAGCTGGAAGCGGTGGGATTGCTGCAAACGAGCCGTCTGTACATACCGGACAGCGACGATTATTTGTATGAATACGAACTTCAGGCGCCGCTGTCCCCGGCCGAATTTTTTCGAACCCAGCATCTGACGCTGCTGCTGCGCGACAAAATCGGCAAGTTTGCGGTCTTATCGCTGCGTGAGCGCTTCTTCCGGATGGAGCCCGGCGACATGTACGGCCTGAATTACAATAAAGAAAATATCTCCGTTCCGTTCTATGAAATTTTCGAACTGAACGCGCATTCGATAGATTATGAGTTGGAGCAGGCGATCGCGGAAACGTCCATCGCGAGACAGCCCGGACTCAAGGCCGTCGAGGAAGAGGCGGCGATCAATTACGCCGACATCATCCTCCGCTTCCCGCGGGAATCCGTAAACCGCGCCTACGTGGAGAAGCTTCGCTTCGATCCCGAGGGCATGGGCATCGTCAATTACGTGGCCCGCAAATACGACCTCAGCGTGCAGGACCTGTCCCGCCTGCTGGATGAAGACGGGGTATTCGATCCTGTGGCCGGCAATTTGCTGCTGGATGAGCTGCAGCACAAGGCCAACTTGCATTTCCGGCAGGGCAAACGCCGCCGGGAGGAACGGGAGGTTGCCTTCGCCAAGGTCGTGACCTTGCGCGGCGAAGATTCAAGGGGAGCCGAAGCGGCGCACGCGCAGGAGGAAGTCGCCGTGCAGATGGAGTTCTATGTGGAAGTTCCGCCGCAGTTTCAGAGCAAATGCGATGTGCATCAGTATAATATGATGCTGAGGAACGAGCCTTACACCCGTTTGCTGAAAACTTTTTTCCCGGGCGCGGTGCCCGATAACCTACTCGATATTTTCGAGAAAATCGATTTGAACTACAAGCTGCCGGGCGAAGTCATCAATGTGCTGATTCATTATCTGATGGCCTTGCTGACTTCGGGGGGCGAACAGCGGATCAACCGCAATTTTGTCGATGCCATCGCTTCGAACATGCTGTTGAAACAGATCAACACCTATGAGAAGGCGGTGCAGTATATTCGCGACCAGGCAAAGGTGAAGGATAAAGTCGCCGCCTCATCCAACGCTACCGCCGGAGGCCGGGGAAGGACTTATGGCAGCCGCGGAGCGAAGCCGAAGCCGGAAATTCCGATCGTCCAGAGTACGGGGGCGGAGCAGGCCGTTTCGGAAGAGGAATTTGCCGAACTGCTGAAAATGGCCGAACAAATGAAAGCGAGCAAGAAGAAAGGGTAATCACGCCAAGTCGCTGGTACCCCATCAGACAACCTTGATAACATAGAATTCCTGCATATATGCATGTTTTTTTCTTGTTCGGAACAAAAATTTGAGAATTCCTGCAATTCTGCAGGAATTTTCGATGAAACCGGCTCGTTTCTCTAAAATCGCAATAGAAATTCCTGCAGATTCTGCATCTTTTTTCGCATCCCCTCGTGAATTGGCGTAAATACCTGCAGATTTGCATCTTTTGGAGTTGGAAAGATGGGGAGTGTTGGAATTGCACTAGGGACCTTGATAGCCCATGGGCCTAATACGATTTGGATGTCTGTGGGCGTGAGACTGCGTACTTATCAAGAATCTCACTCCAAATCATAGTTGAAGCAGCGTATTCTCATTTTCTCCTACTACGATGTCTGATGAGGTACGAGACTCCCCCTTTATTAACCTTTATGGCGCGGAGGCTGTAGGTAATTAAACTCACGAAAGGAAGAAGGTGAACAACCATGGAGTCCCTCGGGGAATTGCTGTCGCAAATCAAAAGTCCGCAGCTGCGGCGCCGGTCGGAGGAATTAAACGCAAGGATGCTGAACGAGCCTTTAGTCCGTGATTTATGCATCCGCCACCCCGAGCTGCAGGAAGAGCAGCTGATTCGCGGGATGGCCAAGCTGTACCAATATGTGAACGACAGCCGGCGTTGTGCGAATTGTCCCGGGCTGGAGCGCTGCCCGAACGATTTTCCCGGGCATTTTACCAAATTAACCGTTGAGCAAATCGGAACCGGGCCCCAATTGGTGGATCATCAGGTTCCCTGTCCCAAACAGTTGCGCCATGAGCATGAAATCTCCGTCAAGAAACGGATTCGCAGTTTTTATGTCGATGAAAGAGCCCTGCAGCTAGGCTATGACGAAGTGGAGATTATGGCCAAGGATAGCATGAGGGCTCCGGCCGTGAGCCAGATTTTCAAGTATATCAACGAGACGAAAGAATCGGGTTTAAAGACGCGGGGCTTGTATCTGGAAGGTCATTTCGGCACGGGGAAAACCTTTCTGATGTGTTATTTGCTGCATGAATTGGCGAAGGAAGGCTATTCCGGAGTGATCGTCTATATGCCCGAGTTCGTGGAGGACCTGAAGTCCATGCTGCAGGACAGCCAAAAGCTGAAAGAGACGACCGAGGTTATGAAGCAGGCGGATCTGCTGATTTTCGACGATATCGGCGCGGAGAATCTGAATCCTTGGGTGCGGGACCATGTGATGGGCTCGATTTTGAATTATCGGATGAACCGTAAGCCTACTTTTTATACATCGAACTATTCCTTAAACGTACTTGAGAAACACCTCAGCTTTACCAGCAAGGACGGCGAGGAGCTGCACAAGGGGCAGCGGCTGATGGACCGGATCGCCCCGTTTGTGGATGTCGTCACCGTCAGAGGGACGAATAAACGCGGACGCGATTAAAGGAATAACGAAGAGCCGGGCTCTCCCGCTGAAGGAGAGCCCGGCTCTTTTTGCATCTTTTGCGCCTTAGCCGGCAATAAATTTCACGATGACCATACCGAAGAACACAACGGCCATAAACGTGAGCATTCCGAAGAAACCGTTCATCAAATCGAAGAGATCGTTACGGGGTTCTTCATTGATATGCTCCCGGGGATCGTTCACATGCGTATTTGCATCCATGGCGACGCGGCCTCCTCGCAAAATAAACTCGTTGTCAATAATAAACATCATAGACAATTCGTTTTTGGGTTATTATTAGTATAACCAATCGCTTTGAAATTTGTAAAGAAGGCGTCTTCATTACGATTTTTCTTTTACTAAAAAAATGTGGTATAATTGTCAACACGCACGCCTGCTTAGATGGTAGTGCTCTTTAATGCTAATCATTCCAGAGAATATGTTCGGAAAACCGTGGTGACTTCCGGGCACAAATATAAGGAGGAGATTGCAAATGGCAATTGTTAATGTATCCGATCAAACATTCAATAACGAAGTCGAAGGGCAAGGCATCGTATTGGTGGATTTCTGGGCTCCTTGGTGCGGTCCCTGCAAAATGATCGCTCCGATTCTGGAGGAGTTGGACGGTGAAATCGGCGATTCCGTGAAGATCGCCAAGGTCAATGTGGACGATAATCCCGAGTCCGCTTCCCGTTTCGGCGTAATGAGCATTCCTACCTTGATTCTGTTCAAGGACGGTCAACCCGTGGACAAAGTCGTGGGCTTGAATCCGAAGGATAAGCTGAAGAGTCTGATCGCCAAACATCAATAAGGTCAAGAAGAATGCATCCTTGAACGCTTGGTCTGCGCCTCCGGCATGTCCCGGGGGCGCTTTCTGCGTAAAAGTAGGCAATTTGTTCCATGTGGGGGAGGAGGCTTTAAAGCATGGATTCCGTATCGAATGAAGCTCCGGAGCAGGAGAAGGAGCGGGAACAGGACAAGGAGAAGGCGATGGAGAACATCCGCCATAAGCTCGCTCTGCTGCCGGATTTGCCCGGCTGTTACCTGATGAAGAACAAAGACGGGAAGATTATCTATGTCGGCAAGGCGAAGGTGCTGAAGAACCGGGTGCGTTCCTATTTTACCGGGAGTCATGACGGCAAGACCCAGCGTCTGGTTTCCGAAATCCGGGATTTCGAATATATCGTGACCGGCAGCAACATGGAAGCGCTCATTCTGGAGTGCAACCTGATCAAAACCCATTATCCGCGTTATAACGTATTGCTAAAAGACGACAAGACGTTTCCTTATATCAAAATAACGAATGAAACCCATCCGCGCCTGGAAGTCACCCGCCGGGTGGTTAAAGATAAAGCCAAGTACTTCGGACCGTATCCGAACGCCTATGCGGCCCAACAGACCAAGAAGCTGCTTGACCGGATGTATCCGCTGCGCAAATGCAATGTGATGCCGAAGGAAGTCTGTCTGTACTACCATATGGGCCAGTGTTTAGCGCCCTGCGAAAAAGAAGTCCCGCCATCGGAATATGAGAAGATGACGCAGGAGATCCATTCTTTCTTGAGCGGCGGTCATGAGGAAATCCGTAAAGACTTGGAGCGGAAAATGCATGAAGCCGCTGAAGAGCTGTATTTTGAGCGTGCCAAAGAATTAAGGGATCAAATCCAGAATATCGACGCGCTGATGGAAAAACAGAAGATCACCACGGCCGACGCCAAGGACCGCGACGTGTTCGGCTATGCGGTGGACAAAGGCTGGATGTGCGTACAGATTCTTTATATGCGCCAGGGAAAAATGATCGAGCGCCATGCCTCGGTATTTCCTTTTTACGGGGAGGCGTACAGCGATTTTCTGTCCTACGTGACGCAGTATTACAGCGACAACCCGGCGCTGCCCAAGGAAATCCTGCTTCCGGACAAGGCGGAGTCCGCGGACGCCGCTGAGGAAAGCGGGACGCGGCGGAACGCCTCGGATGGTGGCGAAGGCGGAGGTGGCGCGGAAACGCTGTTGGACGCGGACAGCGGTGCTACGGCGCTGCAGGAGTGGCTCGGCGTGAAGACGCTTGTTCCGCAGCGTGGTCTCAAGCGGCAGATGGTGACGATGGCCGAGGAGAATGCGCGCGTGGCGCTGGCAGAGAAGTTCCGCCTGATCGAGCGGGACGAAGAGCGGACGATGGGCGCGGCCATGAACCTGGGCCAGGCCATCGGCCTGGAGCAATTGTCGCGGATCGAGGCGTTCGACAACTCGAATATCCAGGGGACCAATCCGGTATCCGCGATGGTTGTCTTTATCGACGGGAAACCGGCCAAAAAGGAATACCGGAAATACAAAATCCGGACCGTTCAGGGTCCGGACGATTACGAAACGATGCGCGAGGTCATTCGCCGCAGATACGAGCGTGTTCTGAAGGAGAACCTGCCCCAGCCGGACCTGATCATCGTGGACGGCGGCAGAGGGCAGATTTCCGCGGCGATCGACGTGCTGGAGAACGAGCTCGGCCTGTTTATTCCGGTGGGCGGTCTGGTCAAGGACGCCAAGCACCGGACGGCCCAGCTCATGGTGGGGGAACCGCCCGAGCCGGTGCACCTGCCGCG
This sequence comes from Paenibacillus sp. A14, assembly GCF_036864815.1. NCBI lineage: Bacteria > Bacillati > Bacillota > Bacilli > Caryophanales > Paenibacillaceae > Paenibacillus > Paenibacillus sp. A14. The sequence continues at coordinate 17,546 of NZ_JBAGJD010000022.1, read as the reverse complement.
CGACAGCCAGGAGTTCTATCTGCTGCAGCGGATTCAGGATGAGGTCCACCGCTTCGCGATCTCATTTCACCGGGAGCAGCGCGGCAAATCGATGGTCGTTTCGAAGCTGGATGCCATTCCCGGCATCGGGGAGAAGCGGCGGAAAGCGCTGTTGAAGCATTTCGGCTCGCTCAAAAAAATAAAAGAGGCCTCCGTCGAAGACTTCCGGCCCCTTTCCATCGGCGATAAGCTCGCCAACCAAATCATTCAAGCCCTGCGGGAGGAGGAGTCGCTATAGCTTATAGCGGCTCCTCTTTTTGTGCCCCGGAAGCGGAAGGCCGCTCTTTGCCCGAAGGGTTGAACAAATAAATCACATAAGCCACGATGGCCGGGAGAACAATAAAGAACAGGCCGGACACCATGTTGAGGGTTCCGCCCATGAACATGACGCTGAGCGACATCAGAATGCTGTCGAAGATAACATGGGCGAACATGACGGCGATAAAGCCGTATCTCAGGAAAATATAACTGAACAGCAAGCCGATGAACAGCAGCTCGATCGGCCGGGAAATCACCGGATAGATCGGATACAGCGTGTGGCCGAAGGCCCAGATCAGCGTGGTGATGATGCTGGCGGCCAGCGTGCTGCGGAACATTTTTTTCAGCATCGGTATTCCGAACAGCCGGTAGACGGCCTCTTCCCCAATTCCAGCTACCCAGGCCAGCAGCGGGAGGAGTGCCGGATAGAGCATATTATAAGGCGACTGGGTGGCATCGGTCGTGGACCATGTATGAATCGTGCGTTCAAGAATGAAGAAGATGACCGATTGCACGCCGAGCAGGATCAACGCCCAGGCATAGCCGTCCGCCATGGATGACAGCACATGCCGCCCATATCCGCGTTCTTTGGCCCGGGCCCACAGGTTGATTCCCTGCTTGCGCCAGAGTCCGTCACCGCCGACGAGAGAGAAGTAGATCGACGCGGCCAGAATCAGCGTGACGAGCCCTTGAACAACGAGTCCGAATATCAGGAGCGCACCGTCAACGCCTTCCGATTCCAGGAACGGCAGCATATTCAAAGCCGAGCCCATCGAGATCAGAAAATAGACAGAAGCGAGCACGATCCCGCGTTTGAATGAAGTATAGGCTCGCGTTAGGGCGCTGTATACAATGGCAAGAATTCCGAGTACGAACGTGAACAAGGCATAGCCCGCATAAGTTAGCCAATTGGCGATGGTCGTCTGCCGTTTCACATAGTTGGTATGGTTTTGCGGTACCTCAAAATAGCTGGTGATTTCCGCAACTTGCCGATCTTTAAAGCTGATATCCATTTGGGCCCGGGCGTCGCCGATTTTGTAATCGTTAAATGTTAACCGGAGCCCGGAGGCGGTTTCGTCTACCGCAGGAGCGCCTTGCTCGCCGTACCCGAGCGCCTTCAGATAGGGCTGGGCCAGCTCGACTTTTTCGTCCAGGCCAAGCAAGAGTCCCTCGCTGCTTTCCAGCTCATTTGGCGGGGCGAGGAAGTCGGTTTTCGGAATCTTTTTAAATCCGACCGCCTTTCCCGTCGTCATATGTATGTCGATAGTAACCCCGTCCCACCCTTCGTCGGACAGGCCGAAATAAACGCGGAACACATCATAAGGAAACTGCTTGTCATATTTCTCCAGGTAATCCTTCATTAACTTCTCTTTGGTCAAATAACCGTAAACTTCGGCCCGGGTCTGATAAGTGACGATGACTTCTTCTCCGGGAGAAACCCCGAGTTCGTCCTGCGCAAACTTAAGGGCGGCCGCTTTGGCCTGGTCCTTGGTGAGCACCTGCGCCGATTGTTCCAGCTGCAGGGTTTCGGAGGCCGTTGAAGGGTAGATTTGGAGAAGAACAAACAAAATCAATCCCAGGGCGGCAAGCCCCCACAAGGTTCCGTTCTTCATCCGGCGCCGCGGTTTTAGGTCGGAATACATGTCAAAACTCCTTTTTGATTTTTTGGAATCCGTATGATTTTGACAAATCGATGTCACAGTAAAAGATAACACAGGGGGCGGCGCTTCGCCATAGATGGAGGAGAAAATGTGAAAATGCGCAATAACGTTGGGAAAGCAAAGCATGGCTTAGATAAAGGGATACCATAAAGCTTGTTTCCTCCCTTTTCGGCGTTTATCGCATAATTTCATCGAAATATCACTTTGTAGTGCGGCCGAATAAGGCTTATAATCCTTTTGACGAAAATGCAATGAAAATAATGAAACTTCATAAATTGGCCGAATTTCTTTTGAAAACGGGGGAACCGATCTTTAGGGGTGAATTTCGCTTCCGGCAAGCATTCTCGCTTGTTGCGACGGCGAATAGGGCAGACCTAGCAAGCCCGAATCCGTCAGCTAACCTCGTAGGCCTTTGCTGCAGGGACCAATCAAAAGGCATTGGATTTCCAGTGCTTTTTTTTCTTTTGTACTTTTTTGTCCAATATACAAAATGAGGTGAACCGCCTTGCTTTCCAAATGGTTTAAATTCTCCCCGCCGCAGGTTCTGGTGCTGGGATTCGCGGCCATTATCCTGCTCGGGTCTTTTCTGCTGATGCTTCCGGTTTCCAGTACAACCGGAGAATCGCTTCCCTGGATCGATGCGCTGTTTACCGCGACCTCGGCAACTTGTGTAACCGGACTTGTGGTGGTGGATACGGGCACTTATTTTTCCACGTTCGGACAGGTAGTCATTATGTTGCTGATTCAGGTCGGGGGCCTGGGGTTTATGACGATGGCCACGCTGTTCTCTCTCGTGTTGAAGCGGAAAATCTCGCTAAAGGACCGTCTGTTGCTTCAGGAGGCGATGAACCAGAATACGATGGAGGGCATCGTCCGGCTGATTCGCAAAGTCCTGCTTTACTCGCTGATCATTGAGTCCGGCGCCGCTCTTGTGTTTGCGATTCGCTGGTCCTTCGATATGCCGCTCGGCCGGGCGATTTATTACGGGATTTTTCACGGCGTCTCCATGTTCAACAATGCCGGATTTGATCTGTTCGGGGAATACCGGAGCCTGACCCAATATGTTAGCGACCCGGTCGTCAACTTCGTCGCGATGTTTCTTATCGTGTCGGGGGGAATCGGGTTTATCGTTGTATCGGATTTGATCGAGTTCCGGAAGCGCCGCAAGTTCTCGCTGCATACCAAAGTGGTGCTTTCGATGACCACCGCTTTGATTTTGGTGGGGGCTCTGGTGATATTCATTTTTGAATTTACCAACCCCAAGACGCTTGAGCCGCTGGGATGGGACGGGAAGTTTTTGGCTTCCTTCTTCCAGTCGGTGACGCCGAGAACGGCGGGAGCCAATACGCTGGATATCGGGGCGCTGCGGCAGGCCACCCAGTTTTTTATCATTATTCTGATGTTTATCGGCGCCTCGCCCAGCTCGACGGGGGGCGGCATCAAGACGACGACATTCACGATTCTTGTGGGTGCCGTGATTTCCATGATCCGGGGGCGGTCGGATCTCGTGCTGTTCCGGTACCGGCTGGCCCAAGAGCGTATTTTCAAGGCGGTTACGATCACTATGCTGGCGCTTTTTCTCGTCGTCGCTGTGGCGATGGTGCTGTCCACGACGGAGGACGCCAGCTTTCTGAGCATCCTGTTTGAAGCGACTTCCGCGTTCGGAACGGTCGGCTTGACGATGGGACTGACCGGCAAACTGACCGTCATGGGGAAAATCATTATCAGCTTTACCATGTTCGCCGGGCGGCTCGGGCCGCTCACCCTGGCTTATGCGCTGGGACCACAGCAGGGTAAAGAATTATACAGGCATCCTGAGGGCAAAATGATTATCGGATAAGGGGAAAAGGACAAGATGAAGACACAGCAGTTTGTCGTGATCGGATTGGGGCGCTTCGGTTCCAGTCTGGCACTGGAGCTGATGGAACTCGGTTACGAAGTATTGGGCGTGGACCGCAACGAGGACGTCGTTGAAGAGTGGAGCCATTTGCTCACGCATGCCGTGGTAGCAGACGCGACCGATGAGGAGGTGCTTAAGTCCCTCGGCGTACGGAACTTCGATTGCGGAATTGTCGCCATCGGTAACGACATTCAGATGAGCATTTTGAGCGCGATTCTTCTGAAGGATCTGGGCATCAAGACGGTAGTGGCCAAAGCGATTTCGGTTCTACACGGCCGCGCATTGGAGAAACTGGGGGTTGACCGGGTGATTTTTCCGGAGCGGGACATGGGGATTCGCGTGGCCCATCAGCTTGTGACCCCCAATTTGCTCGATTATCTCGAGTTGTCCAAAGAATTCAGCATCGTGGAGTTGAAGGTGCCAACGTGTCTGAACGGTAAAAATGTGGGCGATTTGAACCCGCGCGCCCGCTTCGGCTGCAGCATCGTGGCGATCCATCGGGAGAATGGCATTATCATCGCCCCGACGGCAATGGATCATTTGGTCGCCGGCGATATTATGGTGATTATCGGCGCCAACAAGAACATCGAGGAATTCGAAGCTATCATAAATGATTAATCTCCCCTTTATTTAAGAAAATAAGGCTATATAAGTTGAACGATTGATTCCGTGTAAAGGGCTCCTTTTACACGCTTGGCCTGCAACTGATGGTTTGGTTCAGATTAACGGGAATTCTTCCCGTTAATTTGGTGCGTATGCGGCGTCAGAGGTGATTTAGCTAGAAAACCTCCCGCTAATCCGTCTGAAATTGTGTATATCGGCAAAAGGGCTGCGAAATAGATGGAGCTTTTCTAGCTAAATTCGATCCAAGAGCCAAGAGCGATACATTAACGGGAGATTTTCCCGGTAATGTTGTAGACTCCGACGGTGGCACTTTATATCTACAATTGTGGATGTTAGCAACATATCGCGAAACCAGTTCACACCCTTGCCCAACGCCAATTTTATAGTTCAACCTAATATAGCGTAAAAAAATTTGGAGTGTGACCTGGCATGGAATCGGCAGCGGCGGAAGCGATCCGGCATTTTCTTATTTTAATTTTATTGGTGATGAGCATCGGAGTGGTATCGGGCAAGCTCGCTTCCCTGTTCAAGCTGCCTGACGTCGCCGTTTTTATCGCGGTAGGCATGTTAATGGGGCCCGGCTTCAAGTTGATTCACGAGTCCGGCGGTTCGCTGATCAACCAGTTGATTCTGACGGTCGGCTCGGCGCTGATTTTGTTTGACGGCGGTCGGAATTTAAATCTGGGCGGGCTGCGGAAGGTCTGGATGACCCTAACTTTGCTCAGTATCCCGGGGGTGCTTATCTCCGTCCTCGTCGTCGGACTGGGCGTTCACTTTCTGTTTGGTGTGGATTGGATCATCGCCTTCTTGGCTGCCGCGGTCATTGCCTCTACTGATCCGGCCTCGATCATCCCCGTGTTCAAGCAGGTGAAGATCAAGGAGCGCGTGCGGGAGACAGTGGAGAGCGAATCGGCTTTCAACGATGCGACGGGTTCGATCGTCACGTTTGCTCTGCTGGCCGCGGCCGGAGGCAGCGGGACTTTGGATTTTGGCGGAATGGCCGGGGATTTTCTGACGACCGCAAGCGGAGGGATTGCCGTTGGACTGGTCATTTCCGGCGTGCTGGCCTTTTTCACGGGACATGTGAAATATGGGGTCCTCAGAGAGTACACGACGATCGTGATGATGGTCTGCGCCTTGTCCAGTTATCTTGTTGCGGATCTTTTGCATGTCAGCGGGTTTATGGCTACGTTTGTGGCCGGCTTGATTTGGGGGAACGCCGGGGTCTTTCGCTTATCGATGGGCGATAAACAGCTGGAGATGGGCGCTTTCGCCGAAAATACGACCGTGATCCTGCGCATGCTGATCTTTGTTCTGCTGGGCAGCCAGGTCGATTTCGGGACGCTGGGCCATTATTTCTGGCAGAGCCTGGGGGCCGTGCTGGTGCTTATGTTTGTGGCCCGCCCGCTGACGGTGCTGCTCTGCGCTCTGCCGGACCGGAGCGTACAGTGGAGCTGGCGGGAGCTGCTGTTTATGTGCTGGGTCCGCGAGACCGGGGTCATTCCGGCCGCCCTGTCCGGGATGATCGTCGGCATGGGGATTCCGCATGCCGAGGTGATCTCGGCGATTACGTTTATGGCGATCGTGCTGACCATCGTCGTCCAGGCTAGCACCACCGCTTGGGTGGCCCGAAAGCTGGGCTTGGAGATCCGGGAGGAAGCAGCGGCCAGGCCGTAAATGCAACGAGGCAGGAAGCGGGAATCGAACTTCCCCGCGGGTTAACCCGTCGGGTATAAAATTAGCTGGAATTTCTCCCATTAAATTAGAGATGTCCCCGCTTTCAACCGGATTAGCTGGAATTTCTCCATCTAATTCGGCGCCCTAAGCGGTAAATTGGCCGTTTAGCCGAAATTTAACGGGTGTTTTTCCAGTTAACTAGCTGACCGCGGTTTTTGGGGCCGAATTAACAGGAGTTTTTCCCGTTATTGTCGCATGAAATGGCACCGGCCCCGCACAACTAGTAACGTATCACACACACTGCTGGCTCTGTAGCCGCATCAGACACGGGACAACGCAAATCTGGCTCACCGTACAGCAGACTACTTAACTCTTCAGTACAACACTTTGAACCTCTCAAAACGGACGCCAACCACCACGTACCTCCCCATATTCGAACAGATCATTTTACTCAACCAACACATCTGGCTTCTGCGTGCCAAGGCCCCGGACTGTGGGCGGAATTTACTTAAGATGGCGTGCAAGGCAAACGGGAGCAAGGGGCAAGGACTTTCGAGCCAATGGATTTTCTTCCGTTAATCCTGCGAGCTAGCCGCAAGGCTTCATATCGGCCGGGCTTCCATACCAGTCTCACGCCTTGGTAGCCCTTAGCCCTCCGGTCTCGCCAGCCGGCAGCACGTCAAGTGGCTCCAAGCCCGCTACCCTCGCAAGCTACAAGGCAAGTGTTTCCACCACGCTTTCTTTTATTTTCGAAATCCATTCCTGCGTTTCTGTACTCAGTTCGGATTTATCCCCGTAAACGAGGCAGGTTTCCCGCCGGGTTTGGTCCAGCTCTTTCATTTGAAGCGAGACGAGTCCGTTATCCTGCAGCAACTGCTTGCGGAGATATGATTTGGGCAGCAATGCCGCGGCCTTGCAGGTAGGCAGCAGCCGGACAATCGCTTCGAACGAGTCGATCTCCATGCGGATATCGGGGATGATCCCGTAGCGCCCGAACAAATCGTCGATCAGTTTCCGGTACCAGGTTCCCTTGGAAAAGACGATCATAGACCGGCCGTTCAGATCCTCCATTCCGGCGTGCCGGTTTTCGGCCAATTCATGCCCCCGGGGGACGACAAGTTCCAGATGGTCCTGAAACAGCGGGATACAGCGAAGGCCCGCTTCGCTAATGGAAGAGGCGACCACCCCCAAGTCCACCTTGCGGTCGCGGATGTGAGCCACAATTTCATGCGTCTTTCCGGTCACAAGTTTCAGCTCGATGTCGGGAAATTTCTCCATCAGGGCTTTGACGAGCGGCGGAAGCGTCGTTTGAATGGTCGTCAGACTCGCGCCTAATGTAACAACGGTGCGCTCGGACGCTTTGAACCGGGAGACGGACTGAAGGAAATTGTGGTGGCGCTGGCGCTGCTCCAGGGCATAGATATAGGCCTCGTGTCCGACGCGGGTCAACTCGAGCCGTTTCCCTTTTCGCGTAAACAACGATACGCCCCATTCTTCCTCCAGTTTAGTGATTTTTCTGGACAGAGCGGGCTGGGACAAATTCAGCAGTTTGGACGCTTTATTCAGGCTGGACTGTTCGACGACCGTGGTGAAAACCAGCAAATCTTCCAGCATTGCCGCTTTCCTCCTCTTATGCGAAAAAGTTATAACAATTAATAAGTATATTGCAATTCCATTATAAGATAAAAAGGAGTAACATGAAAAGTGACACAAGTTGTTCACATGTTACTTTTGTAACAAGGGGAATCGGCTGCGGCAACGTGTAATTTATCATATACGTCCAGCAGTCGAAGTATGGTGAAATGAAAAGAGATATGAGGAACGTTGGAAACGGGAAAGGGGTATATGGACTTATGAAAGGGTTTTATTCCAGAAAACTGCACTCGCTCCTGGGTGTCATTCCGCTCGGCTTTTTTATTTTGGAACACATGCTGACGAACTTTTCCGCCGTGGAGGGCGGGCCGCAAGGGTTTAAGGATTCCGTCGCTTTCCTGAACGGCTTGCCGCTGGTTATCGTGTTGGAAACCTTCGGGATTTGGCTCCCCCTGCTGTATCATGGGGTGTACGGCATGTACATCGCTTTTCAGGCGAAGCCCAACAACAACCGGTTTCGGAATGAACGGAACCTGCGCTACCTGCTTCAGCGGGTGACGGGCGTGATCGTGTTTGTCTTCGTCATTTGGCATCTGTACGAAACCCGGGTTCAGGTGGCGCTCGGCAACGTGACGCACGAGGAACTGGGCGGCGTCATGCACCATATTTTGACGACTCCGGTGTTTTTCATTCTGTATCTGATCGGCGTCATCGCTTCCGCTTTTCATTTCTCAAACGGATTGTGGTCGTTCATGGTCAGTTGGGGAATTACGGTCGGACCGCGGGCTCAGCGGGTTTCTTCCTATATCTGCATGGGATTGTTTGTGATCACGGCCGTACTGTTTACCTGGTCGATGTTTGCGTTCCGCGGCTCGGAGTTTCAGGCGGAAGGCACCGCGCTGCTGGAAACCTTTAGAGTCTTTATCGGCTAAAAAAATCACGCTACACACTTTCGTTTAGGAGTTGAAATAGAGATGGCTAAACAAAGCATCATTATCGTCGGCGGCGGTCTGGCGGGGCTCATGGCCACGATCAAGGCGGCCGAAGCCGGGGTACAGGTTCAACTGTTCTCGCTCGTTCCGGTCAAAAGATCCCACTCCGTATGCGCCCAAGGCGGGATTAACGGAGCTGTCAATACCAAAGGCGAAGGCGACTCCCCTTGGGAGCACTTCGACGATACGGTTTACGGCGGCGATTTCCTCGCTAACCAACCGCCGGTCAAAGCGATGTGCGAAGCGGCTCCGGGCATCATCCACCTCATGGACCGCATGGGGGTTATGTTCAACCGGACGCCGGAAGGGCTGCTGGATTTCCGCCGTTTCGGCGGCACAAAGCACCACCGGACGGCTTTTGCGGGAGCGACGACAGGGCAGCAGCTCCTGTATGCGCTGGACGAACAGGTCCGCCGCTACGAAGCCGAAGGTCTCGTGACCAAGTACGAAAACTGGGAGTTCCTGTCCGCGGTGCTGGATGACGAGGGCGCTTGCCGCGGCATTTGCGCTCAAAATCTGCGTTCCATGGAAGTGGTCACGTTCGCTTCCGACGCGGTGATTTTGGCGACGGGCGGCCCGGGCATCATTTTCGGCAAAACGACCAACTCGGTCATCAATACGGGGACGGCGGCCAGCGCCGTGTACCAACAGGGCGTTCATTATGCGAACGGCGAGTTTATCCAGATTCACCCGACGGCGATCCCGGGGGACGACAAACTTCGGCTGATGTCCGAATCCGCGCGCGGAGAGGGCGGCCGAATCTGGACGTACAAGGACGGCAAGCCCTGGTACTTCCTGGAGGAAAAATACCCGGCCTACGGCAATCTGGTGCCGCGCGACATCGCGACCCGGGAAATTTTCCACGTGTGCGTCGACATGAAGCTGGGGATCAACGGGGAGAACATGGTTTACCTCGACCTTTCGCACAAGGATCCGAAGGAACTGGACGTGAAGCTCGGCGGGATCATTGAAATCTATGAAAAATTCATGGGGGACGACCCGCGCAAAATTCCGATGAAGATTTTCCCGGCGGTCCATTATTCCATGGGCGGCATGTGGGTAGATTTTAACCAGATGACCAGCATACCCGGCTTGTTTGCGGCAGGGGAATGCGAGTACCAATACCATGGGGCGAACCGGCTGGGCGCCAATTCTTTGGTTTCCGCCATTTACGGCGGAATGGTCGCGGGACCGAAAGCTGTGGAATACATCCGCGGCCTGAAGAAGTCGGCGGAGGACATCAGCCCGGCGGTATATGACCGATATCGGAAACGGCAGGAGGAGAAGTACGAGGGGCTCCTCGCCATGAATGGCGCGGAGAATCCGTACGTGCTGCACAAGGAGCTTGGCGAGTGGATGACCGATAATATGACGGTGGTCCGTTACAACAGCAAGCTGGAAGCGACGATCGGCAAGATTAAGGAACTGAAGCAGCGTTACAAGAACATCAACATCAACGATACGTCGCGGTGGAACAATACCGGCGCCTCGTTTACCCGCCAGCTGTGGAACATGCTGGAGTTGGCCGAAGCGATGACGCTGGGGGCGCTGCTGCGCAATGAAAGCCGCGGCGCACATTATAAGCCTGATTTTCCGACACGGAATGACGAGGAATTCCTCAAGACGACCAAGGCGGCGTGGACGCCGGACGGACCGCAGATTTCTTATGAAGAAGTGGACGTTTCTTTGATCCCGCCGCGGATTCGTGATTACTCGAAGGATAAATAGGAGGGGAGAAAACCATGGCTACAGCGGAACCGAAATTAACAGCGAAAAGAGTCAAGTTCATCGTCACACGCCAGGACGACCCGAACTCCGCATCCTATACGGAAGAATTCGAACTGGATTACCGTCCCGGCATGAACGTGATCAGCGCTTTAATGGAAATTCAGCGGAACCCGGTCAATGTAAAGGGAGAATCGACGGCTCCGGTCTGTTGGGAGTCCAACTGTCTGGAGGAGGTGTGCGGGGCTTGCTCCATGGTGATCAACGGCAAGCCGCGGCAGGCTTGCGCCGCGCTGGTCGACAACCTGGAGCAGCCGATCCGTATCGAGCCGATGCGGACTTTTCCGGTCGTACGCGACCTGGTCATTGACCGGAGCCGGATGTTCAATGCGCTGAAACGCGTGAAAGCCTGGATTCCGATTGACGGAACGTACGATTTGGGGCCGGGGCCGCGGATGGCGGAGAAGAAGCGGCAGTGGGCTTACGAGCTGTCCAAATGCATGACCTGCGGCGTTTGTCTGGAAGCGTGCCCGAACGTCAACGAGAAGACCGACTTCATCGGGCCGGCCGCCATTTCCCAGGTGCGCTTGTTCAACGCGCATCCGACCGGGGAGATGAATGCCGAGGAACGGCTGGAAGCGCTGATGGAGGACGGAGGTATCGAGGGCTGCGGCAATTCGCAGAACTGCGTTCGCGCCTGTCCGAAGGGCATCCCGCTGACGACCTCCATCGCCGAAATGAACAAAGCCACGACCAAGCATATGTTTAAACGCTGGTTGGGGGTATAGTCCGCGTAAAGCGGAGGAAGAAGGCCGGGGAATCCCGGTCTTTTTTCATGTAATTTAAAAGGGGTTAATGGAAGTCTTGCGGTATTCGAAGCTGAAAGATTAGAATAATTATAAAACTCGGCAGGAGGCAGGAGGCCGCCGCCAACTGAAAAACGGGAGGAGCTTTATGGACGGACAGGTAGAAATATATAGCGTGGAGTCATTGGATGCAATGCAGCGGCGGCAGTTATCGGAACTGCTGATCTCCGTCGTGGCGGACGGCGCTTCTGTCGGATTTCTCGCTCCTTTAGGCTTTGAGGAGGCTGCGGATTACTGGGATCAAGCCCTTGAGCCCGGGGTGCTGCTCTGGGTAGCCGCGAGCGGCGGGATGATCTTGGGAACGGTGCAGTTGCATCTGGCCGCGAAAGCAAATGGAGCGCACCGAGCGGAGGTGGCCAAGCTGATGGTGCATCCGGATTTCAGGAAGAAGGGAATCGGGCGCCTGCTGATGGCGAGGTTGGAACAGGCCGCAGTGGAGAAGCAACGAAGCTTGCTTATTCTGGATACACGGGAAGGGGACCCTTCCAACCTGCTTTATCAATCCCTGGGGTACCGGGAGGCCGGCCGGATTCCGGGCTATGCACGGTCAACGGACGGACGGTTGGAAGCTACGATTTATTACTATAAAGAGCTTTAATATAAGAGGGCGGCCGCTCTCTTTTTTGTGCCTATAGGTGCTTTTGAATTTTCATATTGCCGAAGTTCAAGGCGATGTGCTACTATGAGCATGTAATTGAAAACGTTACCGATAAAGTTTCCGGTATTGTTTTCGGGATCGTTACCGAGAACGATGTCGAATTTTCGGGAAGCGCCTTCATTACCTTGTTATCACAAGATGAATCCAAGGGGGAACGAGAGGATGAAATTGAAGAAGCTGTTTTTTTTGATGCTTGCCCTGACTTTGGTTGCCGGATTGGCAGTTGGCTGCAGTAGTAAAGAAGATGCCGGCGGATCCGGGGGAGGCAGTAAGTCCGGAAAGGCCCAAGAAATTTACTTTCTGAACTTCAAGCCCGAAATTGAGGCGGTCTACAAAAAAATCGCCAAGGATTACGAAGCGGAAACCGGGGTCAAAGTGAAGGTGGTTACGGCCGCGGCAGGTACGTATGAGACGACCTTAAAATCGGAAATCTCCAAATCCGACGCTCCTACCATTTTTCAAATGAACGGTCCCGTGGGCTATCAACACTGGAAGAATTACACCTTGGATCTGAAGGACACCAAGCTCTACAGCTACTTGTCGGACCAAAGCCTGGCCGTAACCAGTGAAGGGGGCGTTTACGGGATTCCTTACGTCGTCGAAGGGTACGGCATTATTTACAATGACGCCATCATGAAGAAGTATTTCGCATTGCCGGATAAGGCGGCTTCCGTCTCCTCGATGGCCGAGGTGAACAACTTCGCTACATTGAAAGCGGTTGTAGAAGACATGACCGCGAAGAAGGAGCAATTGGGGATTAAAGGCGTGTTCGCCTCCACCTCCCTGGCGGCGGGCGAGCAATGGAGATGGCACACGCATCTGGCCAACCTTCCGCTCTACTATGAGTTCAAGGACAACAAGGATTTCGATAACACGGTGCTGGCCGGCCTGGCTACCAAAGAGGTCGAATTCAAATACAATCAGAACTACAAAAATACGTTCGACCTCTACCTGCAAAATTCGGTCACGAAAGGCACGCTGCTCGGCAGCAAATCCGTAACCGATTCCATGGCGGAATTTGCGCTCGGCCAGGCTGCGATGGTGCAAAACGGGAACTGGGCCTGGTCGCAAATCAATGAGGTGGGGGGAAATGTCGTCAAAGCCGAGGACGTCAAATTCCTGCCGATTTACACCGGAATGAGCGGAGAAGAGAAACAAGGCTTGGCGATCGGTACGGAAAACTATTTGGCCGTAAACAGCAAGGTTTCTCCGGAAAAGCAGCAGGCCTCGATCGCGTTCCTGGAATGGCTGTTCTCCAGCGACAAAGGCAAGGCTTACGTCACGAACGAGTTGGGCTTTATCGCTCCTTTCAATACGTTTAAGGAAGAAGAAAAGCCGGCCGACCCGCTGGCCAAGGAAGTCACGAACTGGATGGCCAAGGACGGCATCGTTTCGGTGCCATGGACCTTTGCGGCTTTCCCTAGCGAGCAATTCAAAAACATGTTCGGCGATGCGCTGCTGCAGTACGCCCAAGGCAACAAAACCTGGGAAGAAGTCGTCACGATCTTCAAAGACAGCTGGAAAACCGAGAGAGCCAAGTAAGACTTGAACCGATAGATGAACAGGGGGCGGGGGGCCTTTGCCTCGCCCCTTCCAATTCCGGATAAGGAGAAGAACAAAACCATGCAAAAATCGATACAAAGATATTTCGCCCTTTTTGCATTGCCGACGATTCTGGCGTTTACGGTCATTTTTATCATTCCGTTTCTGCTCGGCGTCTATTTATCGTTTACAGAGTTTACGACCGTGACGGATGCAAAATGGACGGGCATCGGCAATTATATCAAAGCCTTCTCGAATCAGGATTTTTTAAATGCGCTCTGGTTTACTGTTCAATTTGCGGTGATAGCCGTCATCAGCATTAACCTGTTTGCTTTCCTCCTGGCGATGATGCTGACCCGGGGGAAGAGGGGGACGAACCTGTTCCGGACGATTTTTTTTATGCCCAATTTGATCGGAGGGATCGTGCTTGGTTACATTTGGCAGCTGATCTTCAACGGCGTACTGATCAAATTTGAAGCTACGTTGACAACCAGTGCCAAATACGGCTTCTGGGGGCTCGTGATTCTTATGAATTGGCAATTAATCGGGTATATGATGATTATTTATATCGCGGGCATTCAGAACGTGTCAAAGGATGTCATCGAAGCCGCCAAAATCGACGGCTGCACCCGTTTCGGGATATTACGGAACGTGACCCTGCCGCTGGTCATGCCTTCCATTACGATCTGCTTGTTCCTGAGCCTGTCGAATTCCTTCAAGTTGTTTGACCAGAACCTGGCGCTTACGGCGGGGGCCCCGTCAAAGGAAACCTCGATGCTGGCGTTGGATATTTATAATACGTTCTACGGCAATGTCGGCTGGGAAGGCGTGGGCCAGGCCAAAGCGGTCGTTTTCTTCGTGCTGGTGGCTTTAATCGCCCTGATTCAGCTTGTCGCGACGAGAAGAAAGGAGGTGGAGAACTGATGCCCAAGACGAGAGGAAAAGACGCGGCGCTGTTCACGGTTTTGCTGGTTCTCGCCGTTCTTTTCATTGCGCCGATTCTGATCGTGCTGATGAACTCCTTCAAGGGAAAATTTTTCATTAGCGATACCCCGTTTCTGTTTCCGGACGGCCAGATGTTTGTCGGCTTAAAGAACTATACGGATGGCGTCGTCAAAACGGGGTTTTTCAACGCCTTTGGCATGTCGCTGTTCATTACGGTTTGTTCCGTCGCGGTGATCGTGCTCCTTACGGCCATGACGGCATGGTACATCACCCGGGTGAAAACCGGATTTACTAAGCTGCTCTACTATATTTTTGTCTTCTCCATGATCGTTCCTTTTCAGATGGTCATGTTCACGATGACGAAGACGGCCAATGTGCTGCATCTGGACAACCCGATCGGTATCATCGTCATCTATCTCGGATTCGGCGCGGGGCTGTCGGTTTTCCTGTTCAGCGGATTCGTCAAATCGATCCCGTTGGAAATCGAGGAGGCCGATTTAATCGACGGCTGCAACCCGGTTCAGTCCTTTTTTCTGGTCGTGCTGCCGATCTTGAAGCCGATTGCGATTACGGTGGCGATTTTGAACGTCATGTGGGTCTGGAACGACTATCTTCTGCCATTGCTTGTTATCGGAACCGAATACCGAACGATTCCGATCGCTATCCAGTATTTGAAGGGAGGCTACGGTTCCATTGATATGGGGGCCATGATGGCGATGCTGGTGCTGGCTATTTTGCCGATCATCATATTTTATCTGGTGTGCCAAAAATACATCATCGAAGGGGTCGTTGCCGGAGCGGTTAAAGGCTAATTCGGAAGCTGCCGCCCTTGTCTTCCAGGTTTTTAATTGCTATATTTTCTAAGAGAATGTAGAAATTACGAGGTAAGGGAAGATCGGATATGGCTTCAATGACAATTATCGATATTGCGAAGATGTGCGGGGTTGGCGTGACGACGGTTTCCCGGGCCATCAATAATCATCCCGATATCAGCGAAGAAACGAAAGCGATGATTATGAAGGTCATCAAGGAGAATCATTACGTTCCGAACAACAGCGCCCGGAATTTGAAGCGCTCCGCTTCCAAAACGATCGCCGTGCTGATTAAGGGGATTACCAACCCTTTTTTCAACCGGATGATCCAAGTGTTTGAGAAAGAAATTCAACGCAAGAAGTACTCCTTCATCCTTCAACGGGTAGACGAGAACCAGGACGAGATCGAAGTGGCGATCGAACTGGAGAAGGAGAAACGGTTGAAAGGGATCGTCTTTCTCGGCGGTTATTTTTTGCATACGAAGGAGAAGCTGGAGCAATTGACGGTTCCTTTTGTGCTAAGTACGATCGGCATGACCCCGGAGTATGATCCGCACGAATATTCCTCCGTCTCGGTCGATGACTTCAAGGAGAGCTATAAGATCGTGGATTATTTGTGCAAGCAGGGACACCGGAAGATCGCGATCCTTACGGCTTCCATGGATGACGTGAGCATCGGAAAGCTCCGGTATGAAGGATACAAGAAAGCGTTGGAGGACCATGGCCTGAAACTGAATGACAGGCTGGTGCTTTCCATGAAAGAAGACATCGAAAGCTATTCCATGGAGAACGGTTATGTCGTTACCAAGGAGTTGCTGGCTTCGGGGGAGGATTTTACCGCGCTGTTTGCCGTGTCGGACAGTCTGGCCGTCGGGGCCTGCAAGGCGATCTTCGAGAGCGGAAAATCGGTTCCCGGAGATTATTCGGTGGCCGGCTTCGACGGGCTGGATATCGCCTACTACTATAATCCGTCGATTACCACGATCCGTCAGCCGGTTGAGGAAATCGCGGAAGAGACGATCAAAATCCTGTTCGATCTGATTCATAAAAAAACGACGCATGCCCATAAAACATTCCCTGCCGAGCTGGTTGTAAGAGAGTCCACCATTCCTCCTTCCCGCTGATGTCGCAGAGAAGCCCCTTGTCTCCCGGAATAAAATCCGATCGATAGGGGGCTTTTGCGATGATCGTTCTCCCTTGATCCTAAAGTGCCATGATGTTAATTTCACCAATTCCGCAAATCCATCCATAGTCGTTCATCAAATAGCATGATCTCATCGACAAAATCCCGATCGTCGGACATAATCCATATTTGGTAAATTCCCTCCCTTTTTTTGTCTGACTTCTCACTTTTTATGGCTTGCATTTCCAGCGGCTTCCGGTTGAATCGGTAGAAGCTGTACAACAATCCGTTCGGGGCAGCGTCAACTTTATGTTGGGTGCCGTATTTTTTCTCGGCCTCATCCTTCGTTGACCCGATGCGAATCCCTCGCGGTGTCTGGAACCCGTTCTCTTTACTTAGGGAAATTCCGACGACTTTATCATTGCGGTAATAAATCGTTCCGGCATCGTAATACTCTTCCGTGTTCCCGTCGCCTTGGCCTAAAATTTTTTCTACTCGATCTCGGCTCATTCCATAACAAATTTTTGATCCCCGATCAGATCGAATACACATATCCTTAGCCGAAAAGGAATCCGGCTTTAGTTTGGCATGTTGATTGCAAAGAACTAGCAGCCCAATGATAAAGAAAGCGATAAAGATTTTGGTCTTCATTCGGGTATTTTCCCTCCTAGGTCTATCCTGTAAAAGTGAACCTGATTGCAGTGAGCCAGGTAGTTACTAGTGCCTCATCAGACATCGTAGTAGGAGAAAATGAGAATATCTCCAGCGGTTCCAAGATTTCCAACACTCCCGACTCCAAAAAGATGCAAATCTGCAGGTATTTAAGCCGGTCCACGAGCGTATGCGAAAAAAGATGCAAATCCTCTAAGGCCCCCTAATTAAACTGGAGTCTCCCTGCCCAATAATTTAAACTTAGGACAAAGGGAGATGATCGGTATGGGAAAAAGGTTGAATGAAGAAAAACGTTTAAAAGTTGTGAAAGAAGCGATGGCAGGTGTTAAGGTGGGGGTATTGGCTCGAATGTACGACGTCCACCCTGAGACTGTCCGTAGTTGGATTAGAGATCACCGGGACTCTATTTCGCCTGAAGAAATTCCTGCGGCAGACGAACATGTTCAAGAGTTGCAACGC
>NZ_JBAGJD010000021.1:0-39639 GCF_036864815.1 Paenibacillus sp. A14 | reverse complement strand
AGTAAAATCGACAATTGGACCTATAACAGCGAACAAGATACATGGACATGCACGGCTGGGCAAACGCTCCATTTCCGGAGAGGGAGTAAGGAGAAAACAGAAAGTGGGTATGAAATCGAATACCGACATTACCGAAGCTCCGGCTGCGAGGGTTGTCCGTTAAAGCCGCAGTGTACACAAGCCCAGGGTGATCGTGAGATCAAAGTTAGTATGAAGTATTTGCGGTTAAAGAGCCAGGCAAGGCAAAAACTCCGCAGTGAAGAAGGTTATGCCTTGGCCGTAAGGCGCATGATCGAGCCGGAACCTGTGTTTGGCGATATGAAGAACAACCGAGGCTTTAAAAGGTTTCTGCTTCGAGGCTTACAAAAAGTAAGTCTGGAGGTCGGCTGGCTTTCCCTTGCCCACAATTTGCTTAAGAAAGCCGCCGTAGACTCCAAAAAAGAAGGAGCTAAGCGAAAACAGCCCGCTTAGCTCCTTCTTTTTTTACAAATATCATCCTATTTTGTTGGAGAGGGTGTTCCAAAGTTTACTTTTGGGACAGCCTCTTTCGGGTTGCAAAGAGAAGAGAATCCAGGAGCGGTGCGAACCTCGGTCCGCGGCTTAGTTATTTGCTTGAATCATCTGCCGCAATACGGTTTGCAGGATGCCGCCGTTATGGTAGTAGTCTACATCCACCATGCTGTCCAGCCGCGCGGTGACCGGGAATTCGAACTGCGTGCCGTCTTGGCGCGTAGCGATCACGGTGAGTTGCTGGCCCGGCTTCACTTCATTGCTGAGGCCGACGATATCGAACACTTCCGTTCCGTCGATGCCAAGCGTCTTCCAGCCGTGGCCTTCCTGGAACTGCAGCGGCAGCACGCCCATGCCGACCAGGTTGCTGCGGTGAATCCGCTCGAAGCTTTCGGCGATGACGGCTTTGACGCCGAGCAGGTAGGTGCCTTTGGCCGCCCAGTCGCGGGAACTGCCGGTGCCGTATTCTTTGCCGGCGATCACGACCAGGTTCTGCCCGTCCGCCTGATAGTTCATCGAAGCGTCATAGATGGACATGACGCTATCCGAAGGCAGATGCTTCGTCACGCCGCCTTCCGTTCCCGGAGCCACCTGGTTGCGGATCCGGATGTTCGCGAACGTGCCGCGCATCATGACTTCATGATTCCCCCGGCGGGAGCCGTAGGAGTTGAAGTCCTTGCGGGCGACACCGCGGTCGCTCAGGTAGATGCCGGCCGGGCTGGTCGGCGAGATGTTGCCTGCCGGCGAGATGTGGTCCGTCGTGACGGAATCGCCGAGCAGGGCAAGCACGCGCGCACTGCGGATATCGGCGATATCCTGCAGGCCGTCTCCGAGCTTCTCAAAGAATGGCGGATTCTGAATGTACGTTGATTTCCCGTCCCATTCGTACAGTTCGCCTTCCGGTACCGGAATGGCGTTCCAGCGCTCGTTCTGCGTAAATACGTTCTTGTATTTGGCGCGGAACATTTCCGGACTGACGGACAGGCCGATCGCTTCCTTGATTTCCGCGGAAGAAGGCCAGATGTCCTTCAGGTATACCGGCTGATCGTTCTGGTCATAGCCCAGCGGATCGTTCTGCAGGTCGATATTGACCGTACCGGCCAGGGCGTAGGCCACAACGAGCGGCGGCGAAGCGAGATAGTTCGCTTTGACCTGCGCATGAACGCGGCCTTCAAAGTTGCGGTTCCCGGACAGGACGGCCGCCACGGTCATATCGTTTTCGGCGATCGCCGCGCCGACTTCGTCCGGCAGTGGGCCGGAGTTACCGATACAGGTGGCGCAGCCGTAGCCGGCCACGTGGAACCCGAGCGCTTCCAGCGGCTCGATGAGCCCGGCCTTCGCCAGGTACTCGGTGACGACCAGGGAGCCTGGCGTCAAGCTGCTCTTGACGTAGCCCGGCTTCTTGAGGCCGCGTTCCACGGCTTTTTTCGCCAGCAGGCCGGCTCCCAGCATCACGCTCGGGTTCGAGGTGTTCGTGCAGCTCGTGATCGCCGCTATGACAACGGCCCCCGTCGACAGCACGCTGGTCTCGCCGCTCGGATGCTTGACGGGAACTTTCTGCGCGATTTTCTCGTCGCTCAATCCGTATCCGCCCTTGTCCACCGGCGTGCGAATGATGCTGTTGAAGCTGTCCTTCATCTCGGTCAGCTCGATCCGGTCCTGCGGCCGCTTCGGTCCGGCCAAGCTCGGTACGACGGAGGCCAGATCCAGCTCGATGAGGTCGGTGAATTCCGGATCCTCGGTTTCGCTCGTACGGAACATGCCTTGGGCTTTATAGTAAGCTTCAACCAGCGCGATTTGCTCTTCGGAGCGTCCCGTGCTGCGCAGGTAAGCCAGCGTCTCCTGATCGACAGGGAAATAACCGATCGTCGCGCCGTATTCCGGCGCCATGTTGGCTACCGTCGCACGGTCAGCCAGGCTGATGTTGGCCAGACCCGGTCCGTAGAACTCGACGAATTTGCCGACGACGCCCTTTTTACGCAGCATTTGCGTAACGGTAAGAGCGAGGTCGGTCGCCGTAGCGCCTTCCGTCAGGCTGCCGGTCAACTTGAAGCCGATGACTTCCGGCGTGACGAAATACAGCGGCTGCCCCAGCATGCCGGCTTCGGCTTCGATGCCCCCGACGCCCCAGCCAACGACGCCGAGGCCGTTGATCATGGTCGTGTGGGAGTCCGTTCCGACGAGAGAATCCGGGAAGACGACTGTTTCGCCGTCAACCGTTTTGGTCGCCGCCACGGAAGCGAGATACTCCAGGTTAACCTGGTGCACGATCCCGGTTGCCGGCGGCACGGCGCGGAAGTTGTTGAAGGCGGTTTGCGCCCAGCGCAAAAACCGGTAACGTTCCTCATTGCGTTCAAATTCGACGTTCATATTGTATTCCAGCGCTTCCGGCGTTCCGAAGGCATCGACCATAACCGAGTGGTCGATAACCAGGTCCACGGGAACGAGCGGGTTGATCTGCTTCGGATCCCCGCCGGCTTTCTTCACGGTATCGCGCATGGCGGCGAGATCGACAACGACCGGAACTCCGGTGAAGTCCTGCAGGACGATGCGGGCGGGAATGAAAGGAATTTCCTTGTTCTCATCCCTGCCCTCGCTCCAGCCGGCGATCTGCTTAACATGCTCTTCCGTGATGGCTCTTCCGTCAAACTGACGGACGGCTGCTTCGAGCAGCACTTTAATGGAAAACGGCAGTTTACTGATTTTCCCCAGTCCTTGCTGCTCCAGCGCTTGCAGGTCATAGTAACGGTAGCTCTTGCCACCGACCTCAAGCGTCCGGCTGCTGGAGAAAAAATCGTTCTTTGACATGGATGAACCTCCTTGTTTCACTAGATGAAACACTATTTCAAAAACCTCTTATATTAAGTATACTGTCCTCCCGGCGGTGAGTAAAGAACTTTTTGTTGCCATTCGAGCCGCTTGTTTGGCGTTGCGGCGCGCCTGAATAGGCTTTCAGCACATACTCGGCCCCGGGGGGTCATATACTTCTCGTAATGGGAATTCAAGGGTAACAGGATGAAGGACGAGGGAGTTTGTGCTTGAAAGCAATAGATCGAGGAGGAGACCGGACCATGGCGGAGGATTGGAAAAAAACGTTGTCCCTATATGTCAATCAGAGCAACCAGGATGTGGTGGATTACCGGGTGCGGGCGGACAACACCTTGATTACGGACCTGGATTATTTGCTTCGCCGCGGGGAGCAAAAGCGCAAGCTGGATGAATGGTACCGGGAGCGCGGAGCCGTCCCGCTCAGGTGCGAAACCCGGGCCAGGCTGCTTCGGGAAATCGAGCGGCGCGAGGGAGAGATGGAAGTGGAATTGCTCCTGGCCCGCAAAATGGATTACGAAAAAGGCGGGGCCCGCCACCAGGAGGAGCGGATTGTCAAGCAGCGCCTAACCCTACAGCGCGAAGGGGAAGGCTGGAGCATAACACGGGTCATTCAACCCGTGCCCGAACGGAGCGCACCAACGGTTCTTCCCGGCGAGGAGAACTCCCGTCAGCAGGGTGGCGCAGGCCGTTCGCCAAGACCGTTTTTAAACCGGGAAGTCCTTGGCGGCGGGGGGCTGCGAAGCAATCCTTACCGGCGTGAAGACGCGGTTTTGTATGCGGACCGGTGGTGGGACAGCTTTAACCCCGAATTTGCCGCATTCGAAGTGGATTGCACCAACTATATCTCCCAGTGCCTCTTTGCAGGCGGAGCCCCGATAAACTATACTGGAAAAAGAGAATCGGGCTGGTGGTACAAGGGATATCTTGGGGGCCGGGAAGCCTGGAGCTACAGTTGGTCAGTAGCGAATGCCCTGGAACGTTATTTGGCGAACAGCGACACCGGACTTCGTGCGGAGCTCGTAAGCAGGCCGGAGCAGCTTCAGCTTGGCGATGTGATCATCTACGATTGGGACGGCAACGGGGCTTATCAGCACAGCACCATCGTCACCGCCTTTGATGCGGGAGGAATGCCGCTGGTGAACGCCCATACCGTGCCGAGCAAGCACAGGTACTGGGATTACCGGGATTCCTACGCCTGGACCGAGAATACCGTTTATCGTTTTTTCCATATTGCCGACAGGTTCTGACCATACTAAGGGGTGAGGTAAACGACCCTTACCTAATATTCGAAAAGAGGTTGCACATGGGACAGGAAAAATTGACCGTAGGGCTGATTTACGGCGGAAAATCGGGAGAGCATGAGGTTTCGCTGCAAACGGCGTTTGCGGTTTCCAAAGCGTTTGATTACGCGAAATACGAATTGCTTCCTTTTTATATTACAAAGCGGGGCGAGTGGAGGGTCGGCGGTAAGCTGAACGCTCCTTTTACCGCGCTCGAAGAGTTGAAGCTTGAACAGGCTACCGGGAGTACGGCGGAAGCGATCAATTTATTGTTTAACGGTCTGGCCACGGGCAAGCCGGCGATCGACGTCGCTTTTCCGCTGCTGCACGGGACGAACGGGGAAGACGGTACGATTCAGGGGTTGTTCGAAATGGCGAACCTGCCGTATGTCGGCGCCGGCGTGCTGGCCTCGGCGGCGGGGATGGACAAAGTCATCATGAAGAAGCTGTTCGCCAAGGCGGGCCTGGAGCAGTGTAAGTACTGCTATTTTACCGCTTCCGAATGGGAGCGCAGCAGTCATGTCCTCCTGCAGGGCATGGAAGAGAAACTGGGATACCCGTGCTTCATCAAGCCGGCAAATCTCGGGTCCAGCGTAGGGATCTCCAAGGCAAGATCGCGGGAAGAGCTGATGGGGGCCATTGCGAACGCCTTCCGTTATGACGTGAAAGTGATCGTCGAAGAGTTCGTGGATGCCCGCGAGGTGGAGGTCGGCGTGCTCGGCAATGACGAGCCGCTCGCTTCCGTACCGGGCGAAATCGTCTCCTCGGGCGAATACTACGATTACCAGGCGAAGTATCTGGACGGCAAATCGCAGATGCTGATTCCCGCCCCATTGGATACGGAGATTGCGGAACTCGTCCGCGATCTCGCGGTCAAGGCGTTCAAGGCGATCGCCGGTAACGGGCTGTGCCGGGCGGATTTCTTCCTGAGAAAGTCCGACAATAAGCTTTTGATCAATGAAGTGAATACGATGCCCGGGTTTACCCCGTTCAGCATGTATCCGCTGCTTTGGCGCGAAACCGGCGTATCCTATGAAGCGCTGCTTGACCGCTTGATCGGGCTTGCGCTGGAGCGGTACGAATCGCGGCAAAGCCTCGACTTCGAGAACGGGGTCGTATAGGCGGAAGAAAAATCACCACGTCAGACTCCAAGACGAAAGGATGAAGAGACGATGGGTTTTCAAACGGAATTTAACTCGGTATGCAAGTTTAAGAGCGAGCAGGAGTTATACGAACTGCTGGAATATGGCCGGGGCAAAATGCTGAAGCAAGGTCTGCGCGTATTTCCGACCGGGCAAAAGGTGATTGCCTACGCCCCCGACAACAAGGCGGTGGCGATCGTCAAGATTACGGCCTGCGTGGCCGAGATCAATTTCAACGGGGAAGAGGTTACGTCGGTGGAGCTGCAGCTCATCCGGCCGCTGACCGAGGAAGAGTCCGCCGTGCAAACGGCGCTGGCTTACGAAATGTTTTTCGGGGAAGCCGGAGCGAAGTGATCGTACGGTTCGGTTATGTCGCGATGTCCACGGTCGTAGCGAATGCTTCTCCCTCCAAGACGATGACGTTCAAAACGTTCAGCAATCTGACGGACCGTGAGGCCGCCGTGCGCAGGCTGGAGTCGATTGCCGCGGAGAATCTGCACAATACGCTGCGGCTTCTTCGTCATAACGTGGCCCACGATATCAAGGTCTACCGCTTCTCCTCCAAGCTTATTCCGCTGGCGACCCACGAGGCTCTTGCGGATTGGGACCCTTTTCGGGCTTTGGGGAAATCCTTTGCCGAGGTTGGGGATTTCGTAAAAAAGCACGGCATACGCGCCTCTTTTCACCCCGATCATTTCACGGTGTTCAGCACCCCCCGGCCGGAAGTGCTGGCAAGCTCGCTCCGCGATATGGAGTACCACGTCGGCATGCTGGAGGCGATGGGTCTGGACGGGCGGGCGAAGAACAATATTCACGTCGGGGGCGCTTACGGGGACAAGCTGTCCGCGGGTGAACGGTTCAAAGAGAATGCGGCGGCTCTGCCGGACCGGATGAAGGAAAGGCTGACGCTCGAAAACGACGACAAGACTTTCAACGCCCGGGAGACGCTTGAAATAGCGGAAGCTCTGAATTTGCCGATGGTTCTGGATATTCACCACCAGTGGGTGAACAACGAGGGGGAAGACCCAGCGGAGCTGTGGCCGCGAATCAAGCAGTCCTGGACAAGCTCTTACGCGCAGGCAGGCTCGCCCGCGGACGATCCGCTGCCGCCGAAGATTCATGCCTCCAGCCCCAAGAGCGCGAACGATCCGCGGGGACACGCGGACCATGTGATTGCCGGGCCGCTGCTTGATTTCCTGCGCAGGATCGCCAGAGGGACGGACCGCGTCGACGTGATGCTCGAAGCAAAGCTCAAGGATGGGGCTCTGTTCGCTCTCATGGAGGATCTGGCCCGTCATGAAGGCGACGGGGTGGAAATTCTGGATGGAGCCAGCGTACGGATCAGGCCGTAAGTCTTTGGCTTGCGGCCTTGAAATTGTCGGGGAAATAAGGTAAGTTGAACACAAAGAAGCCGGTCGTATTTTGATGAGGAGGTCTTTCATTCATGGGAGAATTATTGGCAGGAAAAAATATCGTCGTCATGGGCGTGGCCAATGACCGCAGTATTGCCTGGGCGATCGCCCAGAGCCTGGCGGAGCAGGGAGCTCGCCTCGCTTTTACATACGAGAGCGAACGCGTGGAAGGACGGGTGCGCAAGCTGGCGGAAAGTATACCGAATTCGCTCATCCTTCCCTGCAACGTGACGGTCGACGAAGATATCGATAAACTCGCGGATGCGCTGCGGACGGAATTTGGCGTACTGCACGGTTTGGTTCACAGCATTGCGTTCGCCAAAGCGGAAGATTTGGCGGGCGAGTTTCAGGATACTTCGCGCGAAGGGTTCGCCCTCGCCAACGATATCAGCGTCTATTCGCTGGTCGCCGTGTCGAAGCGCTTGTCTCCGCTCATGACCGAAGGCGGGAGCATTATGACGATGACCTATATGGGTGCGGAGCGCGTCATGCGCAACTATAATGTCATGGGCGTCGCAAAGGCGGCTTTGGAATCCTCCGTCCGCTATTTGGCCAACGACCTGGGCCCCCGCAATATTCGGGTCAATGCGATTTCCGCGGGGCCGATCCGCACGCTGGCGGCGAAAGGCATCAGCGATTTCAACTCAATTTTGAAACAGGTGGAAGAGAAGGCGCCGCTGCGCAAAACGACGGATGTGGCAGAGGTGGGCGATACCGCCATGTTCCTGGTCAGCCACTTGTCCCGCGGTATAACCGGTGAAGTGATTTATGTCGACGGCGGGTATAATATCGTAGGGGCTTAACTGAGACTTTGAAGACAAGAAGTTCGTTTCCGGGCGGCTGAGGCCAGCCATGCCGGGGCGGACTTTTTATATAATGGAAGCCGCTTCGGACAGGTTGCCCTTTTGTGAAGGGAAGGTCTAAAAAGGCGCAACTTTGCCACCTTGCCGGCGTATGATTTTAAAAAGGGAAATTTTAGAAGATTCATAGAGAAGTTGCACCGGTTTATAGATTATTGAAGAAAGTAGTGTGAAACCATTGGAATCCAAACCTAGTATTCCTTATGTTGTAGGCAGCAAAAGTCCGATGGCGGTGGCGATCAATTGCGCCGCGAAAGCGGGGGAATGGATCAAAAGCCGGGTCGGCATGGTCAAGGATCTGAGCACGAAGTGTTCTCCGCAGGATTTGGTCACCGATGTGGACAAGGGCGCGGAGACGATGATCCGCAAGCTGATCCTGACCCATTTCCCGGATCATGACATTTTGGGGGAAGAAGGCGTGGCCCCCGGAGCGGAAGCTTCGGCAGCCGCAGTGGCGGAAGCGAAGCAATCCGAGTACTTATGGATTATCGATCCTGTGGACGGTACGACCAACTTCGTGCACGGATTTCCGTTTTTTTGCGTATCCATCGCGTTGGCTTATAAGGGGGATGTCATCATCGGGGTGATTTACGACCCTATGCGGGATGAGATGTTCGTAGCGGAAAAGGGCAAGGGCGCTTATATGCACGGAAATCCGACGCGGGTCTCGGAGGAGGCGCTCCTGGCGGACAGCGTGATTGCGATCGGCTTTAATCCGGACCGCGAGGTGGCCGCTCCTATCAATCTGAAGGGCATCACCGCTTTGGCCGACAGGGCCCGGAGCCTGCGGGCCGGCGGTTCGGCCGCGCTTCATCTGGCTTATGTCGCGGCCGGCCGGCTCAGCGGCTATTACGAAGTAAACCTCAACGCCTGGGATACGGCGGCCGGCGCGCTGCTCGTCGTGGAGTCGGGAGGAATAGTGACGGATACCGCGGGCAACCCTTATGACATTGGAGTCCGCAATCTGATCGCCAGCAACGGTAAAATTCAGCAGCAGCTGCTTGATGTCGTTTCGGCTGCGGGGGCAACGGGATTGTAGAAGAACCCCGGTTCCCATACTCTATACTCTATTTTCCGGAAGGAGTGTCATCTGATGAGCGATAACAAAGAACTGGAAAGAGAGCTTAGCGAGATGCTGACGGAACAGGAAATCGGGAGCGAGGAAGAACGCAAAAGGGAAGAGCGGAGAAGGTTGTCGCCCAGATACGAGATTCGCGTCCAGACGAATTTAGACCCGATTGTGGAGGAAACGCGAAAGTACCGGAGTATGGCCAAGGAAGTAGACGGGCGATATGACGAATATATGAGGAAAGTGGAGCAAGCGGATAAGGAGCAGGGGGAGAAGTAGATCCGCCTGAATTGGATATCCGCCGAAGGAACACCCCGATTTGATTCGGGGTGTTTTCTTTAACCTTGGATCAATTAACGGGAATTCCTCCCGTTAATTAGGTCCCTATACGGCTGGGGAGAGAGTTACCTGGAAAACCTCCCGCTAATTCGCCTGAAATTGCCGATATCGGCGGGTGGGCCGTAAAATAGATGGAGCTTTTCCAGCTAATTTGGATCCTAGGGCCAAGAAGGGCAATTTTAGCGGGAGGTTTTCCCGTTAAACATTTCACGCTCTAGCCTGACAAGCAAGTAAACAGGGTCCGCAGTTATCTGCAACTTCCGAATGTCCGTCAACCGGACGGCTTGACGGCTACAATCCGGAGCCTCACATAATCCGCATACCAGGAGCCGTCCCGGTAAAGCTGCTCTTCGGCTAAATCGGCGACTTTCTGAAAGATTTCCTTCTTCTCCGCTTGCCCGAAGCCGGACAAGAAAGGGCCGGCCGCAAACCCGTCCAGCCAATGGAACAGGCCTTCCCGGTTTTCGCCGAGCAAGGTGGGGCGGTCAAAATGCGCCGCAAAGGTGACGCGGAAGCCGGCTTCTTCCAACAAAGCGCTGTACTCGCCGAGGCTGGGGAAGTACCAGGGGTTCAGCGGGCCGACATCCAAGCCGTAATCGCTTCGCAGCACCTCCGCCAGGCATTGGACAATCGCCAGGACATTGCCCTTGCCGCCGAATTCGGCCACGAAGCGGCCGCCGGGTTTGAGCGCGTTCCGGACGGAATCGGCAACCGCCCCGGCGTCCTTCATCCAGTGCAGAGCCGCATTGGAGAACACGGCGTCCACCGGTTCGGGGAGCCGAAAGCTTTCGGCGTCTCCGACCCGGAAGTCGAGGCCGGGATATTTTTGCCGCGCCTGCTCGATCATCGGCGCCGACAAATCCATGCCGCTCACATCGGCTCCCGCATCGGCGATTTGCTGCGTCAGGTCCCCCGTTCCGCACCCCAGGTCCAGAATTCGCTCCCCTTTTTGGGGATGCAACAGCTCGACGACGCCCTTCCCATACGCCGAGACAAAACCTAACTTGTCATCATACATGCCCGGCTGCCAAACTTGATTTCCGCTCATTCTTTTATCCCCCTGTCGGATAGGTTGTTGGGTTTATTATGCAGCATGCGGCTCAATTGTGGAAATATATAATACATATTGTGTTTATAGGTTATTCCTATTAAACGAAGAGTTCCGATCCAACTCCGTATAATCGCACATAAGCTCATTAGACATGGACATTTGGCGAAGATGGCTGTTCCGCTAAGCTGGATGAGAGGAAGCGGCCTTGAGGCGTCCGTCGATCTATGACGCGGAAAGCGGCGGTTCGCGAAGGACCGCGGGCAAGCGCGCGGCAAGACGCGTTATTAGGCGCGCTATCTATCGCACGATCATGCGAATTATACAGAAAGAGAGGACGGAGCATGCCGAAAATCGCGGACAGATATTTGCACATTGATCCATGGAAGGTTGTGGAGGAAGGTTTTGACCGGGGTCGGAACCGGGTGTCCGAATCTATTTTTTCACTGGGAAACGAATATATGGGGGTCAGGGGATATCCGGAGGAAGGATACGGCGGGGACTCCCTGCTGGGCAGCTATTTTAACGGACTGTTCGAGGAGAGCCCGGTCACGGCCCATTACAAAGGGATTATCAAATCGCTGCGTTTTATGGTGAACGCGGTGGATTGGCTGCATACGCGGATTGAGCTGGACGGGGAACCGCTGGATTTGGCGGAGAGCCGGTTTAGCGGGTTTCGCAGAGAATTGGATTTCCGAACCGGGATTTATACCCGGGAATTCGTCTGGCATCTGGCCGGGGGAAAAGATTTGAAGCTCTCCTTCGAGCGACTGGTCAGCATGAAGGTAAGCTATCTCGGCTGCCAGCGGATCACGTTTGAGCCGCTAAACTTTTCCGGTACGGTGAACGTACGGACGGGGCTGGATTTTGCCGTGATCCATGAGGACCGTCAGCACAGCTATTGGGAAACGCTAAAGCAGGGGGAAGAAGGCGGGATCGTGGGGATGCTCGGGCAAACGGCAAATACCGGCAACCGTCTGTTCTCCGCATTTCGCATCGAGGCACCGGATGCGCTGGAGAACAGGCCGGCCCGGGGGGGCCGGTTTATCGGCCGGGATCTGGCGCTGAAGCTTACGCAAGGCGCGCGGACGGTGCTGGACAAACTCGTCGTCAATGTCGCCGAAAAAGACCGCTCCATCACGGACGATGCGCTTTGGCAAACGGGAATGGACCAGGCGGTACGGTACACGCGGGACGGGTATGACACGGCGGCCGCCGGGCAGCGGGCGTACTGGGCCCGGGTATGGGCGGATTCGGATATCGCGATCGAAGGGGACCCGGAGAATCAGCAGGGCATCCGCTTTTGTATTTTTCAGCTATATCAGACTTACCACGGGGACAATCCCGGGTTCAACATCGGAGCGAAAGGCCTGACCGGGGAGGCCTACCGGGGGCTGGCTTTTTGGGATACGGAATCATACTGCCTGCCGTTTTATATTTTCAATAACCCGAAGGCGGCCAAAAGCTTGCTCGAATTCCGCTACAAAACGCTCCCCGAGGCGCTGGAACGGGCGAAGGAGCTGGACTGCGAAGGGGCGTTTTATCCGATCGCCACGATCGACGGCACCGAGAGCTGCGACCTGTGGCAGCATTCCAACCTGCAGTTGCATGTCGGCACGGCGGTGGCGTACGGGCTGCGCCATTACGTGAGCATGACGGGAGACAGGGCGTTTTTGTTTGAAAAAGGTGCGGAAATGCTGATTCAAATCAGCCGATTTTACGCCACGCGGGGGCAGTGGGGGCAAAAGACCAGGCAATTCGGTTACTTCGGCGTCATGGGCCCGGATGAGTTCCAACTGATGGTCAACAACAATTGCTACATCAATTTCATGGCCCAAAAACTGTTCGAATACACGCTGGAGGTGCTGGACGATCTGCAAAGTGTGTCTCCGGCGGCTTACGGCGAGCTGGCGGCCCGGCTTGGCTTGACGGCGGAAGAGAGGGACGACTGGCGGAGCAAAGCCCGGCATATGAAAATCCCCCGGGATGAGCGGACGGGGATCTACGAGGAGCATGACGGTTTTTTCGATCTGCCGCATCTTGATATCCAGGCCATCCCGGTCACGGAGTTTCCGCTGTATTCGCATTGGTCGTACGACCGGCTGTACCGGTACGACATGATCAAGCAGCCGGACGTGCTGATGTTTATGTTCTTGTACAGCGGCGAGTTTACGGCGGAGGAAAAGCGGGCGAACTATGACTACTACGAACCGCGCTGCATTCACGAGTCGTCGCTTTCGCCGTCGATCCATTCGATTTTGGCGGAGGAAATCGGGCGTTCGGAGGAAGCGTACAAGTTTTTTGAATTCGCCACCCGCCTTGATCTGGACAATTACAACCGCAACACGCGGGAGGGTCTGCACACGACCTCGATCGCCGCAGCCTGGATGAACATCGTCTACGGGTTCGGCGGGATGCGCTCGGACGGGGAGCGGCTCGTACTGAATCCGGGCATTCCGGAACGATGGGACAGCTACCGGTTCCGCATCACGTACCAGGGGGCAAAGGTGTTCGTCGAGGTGGATCAGGAGCAGGTTTCCATCCGGGCGGCGTCCGGCGGTGAGGTGGAAATGACGGTCTACGGGGAGATTTGCCGCGTTGATGAAGCGGGCATCCGGGTGCCGCTGCGGAAGGCGGCCGTGCGATGAGCTGGATCATAAAGGAAAGCGGATTCGACCGAGACCGGATCACGTCGAACGGCAACAAGTTCATGATCGGCAATGGGGTTTTGGGATATCGCGGAACGCTCGAGGAGTTCGGCAAACACGAGCTGACGGCGACGATCGTCGCCGGGCTGTACGACAAGGTCGGGGACAAGTGGCGCGAGCCGGTGAATGCGCCGAACGGGCTGGCGATGTCGCTGTATTGGGACGGGACGCCGCTCAGCGTGCTGAGCAATCGCGCGACCGAAGTCGGCGACTCCGACCCTGAACGGCTCGAACACGAGCAGTCGCTGGATCTCCGCCATGCGGTTCACCGGCGGCGGACGGTGTACCGCACAGCGGGGGAAGCGCAGGTGACGGTCACCTCCGAGCGGTTTTGCAGCGCGGCCCGGCCGCATCTGATCGTAAACCGGATTTCCGTGGAGAGCAGCCGGAACGGCGAACTTACGATCGTCACGGGCATCGACGGCGACGTCTGGGACATCAACGGCCCGCATTTGGAGCGCCTGGAAAACGGGGGCGATGAGGATCGGGCCGGGGACGTGCTGACGCTCACCGGATGGACACATGAATTGAATGTGCCGGTTTCCGTGGCCGAAGCGGTGGACGGCGGGTTCGGGGAGCGGCAGCTTCTTCGCGGGGCAACTTCGATCCAGCGCAAAATCCGCTTAAACTGCCGCGCCGGGACTACCTATGCCTGGTCGAAATACGTATCCGTGTTTACCGGCTTGGACGAGGCTGACGATCCGCGTTTGGCGGCGGCCGAGTCCAGCCGGGAAGCGCGCGGGCTGGGTTACGACCGGCTGCTGCGCGAGCATGCCGAGCGGTGGGAGCGTAAGTGGGGGGCGACGGACATCGTGATCGAGGGCGACGACGAAGCCCAGCTGGCGCTCCGCTACAGCATGTATCACCTGCACATCATCGCGCCGGACCGCTCGGAGAAAGTGTCGATTCCGGCCCGCGGGTTGTCCGGCCAGGTTTATAAAGGAGCGGTGTTCTGGGATACGGAAATGTTCATGCTGCCGTTCTTCCTGTACACCCGGCCGGAGGTGGCGCGGAACCTGATGATGTACCGGGTGCATACGCTGAACGGGGCGCGGCGCAAAGCGGCGGAGTACGGCTACGAAGGCGCGTTTTATGCCTGGGAAAGCCAGGAGACCGGGGATGACGCCTGCACGCTGTTCAACGTGAATGACGTGTTTACCGGCCGTCCGATGCGCACCTATTTCCGCGACAAGCAGGTGCATATCAGCGCGGATGTAGCGTACGGCATCTGGCAGTACTACGCGTTTACCGGAGACGAAAGCATTCTGCTGGACGGGGGAGCCGAAGCGGTGTGGGATTGCGCAGTGTTTTTTTACTCGTACGGTTATTACAATCCGCGAAAAAAGCGCTATGAAATCCTCGACGTCACCGGGCCCGACGAGTACCATGAGCGGGTGAACAACAACGCGTTCACGAACCGGATGGTCAAAGCGTGCCTCCGCATCGCGCTTGATGCGCTCGATCTGCTGAGAGACCGCGAACCGCATCGGCATGAGGCGCTGCTTGCGGGCAGCTCCGTCCGGCCGGAACAGATCCGCGACATGCATGACCGTTTGTATGTGCCGGAGCCGGATGCCGGAAGCGGGCTGATCGAGCAGTTCGACGGGTATTATGCGTTGGGGGACGTTTCCTTAGCGGAGCTAAAATCGAGGATGCTGAATCCGCACGAATATCTGGGGGGCGGGAACGGCCTGGCGACGACGACGCAAATATTAAAGCAGGCCGACGTGGTGCTGATGCTGCATTTGTTCAAGGACAGCTTCGACCCGGCCGTCAAAAAAGCCAACTGGGCGTATTACGAACCGCGCACCGAGCACGGGTCGAGTTTAAGCTCGTGCATTTATGCGCTGGTGGCGGCCGATATCGGTTCGCCGGATTGGGCGTATCCGTATTTTATGCGGACGGCGACGATCGACTTGACCGGCGAATCCAAGCAATACGTCGGAGACCTGTATATCGGCGGCACCCATCCGGCCGCGAACGGAGGGGCCTGGATGGCCGCCGTGCTGGGCTTCGCGGGGCTGCGATACGACGGCGGCAAGGCTACGCTGAAGCCGGCTCTGCCTTCCTCCTGGCGGGCTGTGGAGTTCCCGGTCCGCCTCCGCCAAGGCGCGTATCGGATTCGCGTCGAACGGGAAGCGCTCGTGATTTCGGCGGAAGCGGGTAATCCGGAGCCGCTGCCGATTGCGGCGGGCGGACGGGAGTTTGCCGTGGCACCGGGCCAAGAAATCCATGTGTCAACGATATAATCAAAGGGAGAATGGAATCATGCTGGAAACGATGAAAGGCGCGATTTTCGACCTCGACGGCGTGATCGTCGACACGGCCAAATACCACTATTTGGCCTGGCGTTCGCTGGCGCGCCGGCTCGGCTTCGAGTTTACCGAAGCCGATAATGAACGGTTGAAAGGCGTCAGCCGCATGGAGTCGCTCTGCATCCTGCTTGAGGTGGGCGGCGTGGAAGCGACGGAGGAAGAGCGCGAGGAGATGGCCGCGGTCAAAAACCGCGAATACGTCGACTATATATCGAAGCTGGAGCCGTCGGAAATATTGCCGGGGGCCAAGGATTATCTGCTGCAGCTGCGCAGCCGGGGCGTGAAGATTGCCCTGGGCTCGGCGAGCAAAAACGCAGAGTTCATTTTGTCCAGGCTCGGCATCGCGGAGCTGTTCGACGCGGTGATCGACGGCACCAAGGTGTCCCAGGCGAAGCCGGATCCCGAGGTGTTCCTTGCCGCCAGCGCGGCGCTTGGCCTGCCGCCGTCCGAGTGCGTCGTGTTCGAGGACGCGGAGGCGGGCGTGCAGGCGGGCAAAGCCGCCGATTGCCGCGTTGTCGGCATCGGCAGCCCGCACATCCTGGCAGGGGCCGACCTTATCGTCAGTGGCTTACATGAGCTGGTGCAAAAATAACGGATGAACTGGAAAAGTTCCCCGATCTGGCATTTCGGATCGGGGAACTTTTTTCTATAACGTGAAGTTACGAATATAGCTATAGCGTCCAGCTCCTCACGCCGCTCCTTAAGTCGGCAAATAAGCCCCAAGCCTCCCGCAAAATGATGCTGGCAAAACGCCGGAAATGCCCTACACTAAGAGAAACGGTAGCGCAAATCTTAGGAACCGCCACAATTTCCGTAGAAACGCGCATACCTGGTGGGTTTTCAATCTTGATATAGTTAAAGTGACCGGAGGTGCAACGCAGGTGAATGCAGGATTTAAAAACCCGATGACGCAGATCAGTTTGAAGCAGCAGATGATCCTGGTTTTTCTGGTGCTGGTCGTCCCTCTGTTCATATTGAACTCCTATGGCAACTACCGGGCGGATCAAATTTTAAAACGCAATGTTTCCAATGCCTACATAGAGCTGAACAAACAAAATTTCACACTGATCAGCCGGGACATCGAATCGATCAACAAGGTGACATCGACCGTGTTTCAGCATCCGCTGGTGCAGCAGTTGAATCCGGCCGAGGACGAGAGCATGCTCGAACGGGTCAAAAATTACGAACGGCTGGAAAATCTGCTGAGCAGCTACTCCGAGGAGAGCAATCAGCAGGCGCCGCTCTATTATTCGCTATTCGTGCATGACCCGTCGAATTCGTACTCCTTTGCCCCGTACTACCCGGAGTCCAGGAAAGCGGGAAGTTATTTTTTTCTCGAAGAGGAGAAACCGGAATGGTTTGATGAAGCCGTCGCCAAGAAGGGGAACGGCTATTTGCGGTTAATCGAGCATTTGTCGCCGCCGACCCGGGGACAGAAGAATCAGCATACGCTGGCCTACGTCCGGGCGATCAACAACATAACCAAGGGAGGTACGATCGGCGTACTGGTCGTTTCGAACGTGGACGCGCGTATCGGAGAGTCCCTGCAGACGGTTTCCATCCCCGAAGGCGAGCTTTATTTCACGGATTGGAACAACCGGATACTGACGTCGTCGACCGTTTCGGAAGCGGGCCGGGTTCTGGAGCTGCCGGCGGATGCGGAGGCGGATGCGGAAGATTCGATGATCGGAGCAAAAGACGTTATTACCGATGATTTTATTTATGTCATAAATTATAATGCGGTGCGTCAGCAGAAGCTGATCTATAAAGTTCCGCTCAAGGCGCTGCTTCAGCAGCAAAACGAAATCAAGCGGATCATCCTGCTGATTTCCCTCGTTTATTTTGCGGCGGGGCTGATGATGATTCTGTATTTCTGGCGCGCTTTGATGACGCCGTTGCAAAAATTGGTCTATTTCGTCAGAAGATACGAACCGGGCAAGGTGGTGCCGGAAACTCCGAAGTGGCGCCGCAACGACGAGGTTAGCGTGCTCGTATCGTCCATTTATGAAATGGCGCGCCGGCTGAACGGGCTGGTGCATTACAAATACCAAATGGATGTCAAGCAGAAGGAAGCCCAGTTGCAAATTCTGTACCAGCAGATCAATCCGCATTTGCTTTACAACACGCTGGAAAGTATTTATTGGAAAAGCACGATGGAGGGCAACACGGCCTCCGCGGAAATGATCAAGGAGCTGTCCAAGCTGATGAAAATCAGCCTGAGCCGGGGACGGGAGCTGATCACGCTCGGGGAAGAGCTGGAGCACGCCGCCGCCTATATCAAGCTGCAGGAGCACCGGTACGAATACGGCTTCCGGGTAACCTGGGACGTTCCGGCGGTGCTGTACGCGTGCGCGATTCCGAAAATTACGCTCCAGCCGTTAATTGAGAACGCTATCATTCATGGCGTGAAAAATATGGGCGCGGATGGCGAAATCGCCATCCGCGCCAGAGAACACACGGGCCGGGTGGAGATCGCCATCGAGGACAACGGTTATAAGGCGGTGGATTTCGCGGCCATCGACAGGCTGCTGAACGACGAAAGCCCAAGCCCGTCCGTAGGATACGGCATCCGCAACATTCATCAGCGGATCCGTCTGCATTTCGGACCCGAATATGGCCTGAGTTACGCCGCGCGTCCGGAGGGCGGAACGGCCGTGACGGTGACGCTGCCGGGCATATCGGAGCATTCTGAGAAAAACGAAGTGGGGGAATAGAACATGTTCAACATCCTGGTTGTCGACGATGAACCGCTCATTTGCAAAGGGTTGGCGGGGTTATTGACGTCCTCGGGCCTGGGGATCGGGCAAATCATGACGGCCTATAACGGCTATGAGGCGCTTGATTACGTCCGAATGGAGGATATCGACCTGATCGTGACGGATATCCAAATGGGTGAGATGAACGGCATCGAGCTGATGCATCAGGCGAAAATGATCAAGCCCTGGGTGCAGGCGATCATCATTTCCGCCCATGAAACGTTTCAATACGCCCAGATGGCGATCCGGCTCGGAGCCAAGGACTATTTGATCAAGCCGCTGAACAGCGGGCAGTTTCTCGATTCCGTGCGCAACACGCTGCTGAAGATGGATAAGCCGGTGCCTAAGATGGAGGAATGGCTGTCCGGAGACCGGGAGCATTTTCAGATGGAGGAGTCCCGGCCGGAGAATATCGAGCGGCTGAAGCGCCTGTTGGCGGATTCCTCCGAGTTTGGCCCGGATTCCGCGGAAACGGACGATCCGGACGATACGCGGAAGCTTGGGGTGTCGGGGCCTTATTTTTCCGTATTCAAACTGAAGCTGGCCCTTCCCGCCGGGAAGGAACAGACGGAGTACAAACAACGGGATGTCCGGCTGTTGCAGTACGCCGCGCTGAACATCGTCAAGGAGCTGCTGCATCAGGAATGGAACGCATTATCTTTTTACGTGAAGGATATGGAAATCGCCATCATTATGCAGTGGAGCGAGACGGAATACGCCGAACCCGGCGTCAACAAAATCAACCAGCTCGAAATGATCGGGCGTACCCTGCACCATCATGTTCACAAATATCTGGGAATGCTGTGCACCGTCGGAATCAGCCAGATTTTGAAAGGCATCCGTTTTCTTGGCGAATTGAGCCGTCAGGCGGACAAAGCGATCCTGTGGAGCGGAGAGCATGGGGATTACCACGTGTTTTATTATGGGGATTTTAACTGGCACAACTATGCCCAGGACCCGTCCCGGGAGGAGCTGTACACGCAAACCAACCGGATCGTGGACAGCGCCAAGGAGTACATTGAACATAACTATAAGCAGAAAGGCTTGACGATTCACGAGGTAGCCAAGAAAAACCACGTCAGCCCCAACTACCTCAGTTACCTGTTCAAGAAAAACACGGGCCACAATCTTTGGGAATACGTCATCAAGCTGCGGATGGAGGAAAGCAAGTCGCTCATTTTGAATACCGATCTGCGCCGTTACGAGATCGCCGAGCGGGTCGGGTACGAATCCCCGGAGCATTTCAGCAAAATTTTCAAAAAATATTTCGGCGTTAGCCCCAGCGAGCTGAAGAAGTAAGATCGGCCATACTTCACATAGTTTTAGACATGTTCGCGGTGACCCCTCTTTTCTACAATTGATAGAGGTAGTTCAAAAAGTCGTCTTTTGATCACGAAGCAGGTCAGGAAGCGGCTGAAAACCCGACTTTTTGAACTCGCACTAACAATAGACACTACGAAGAAAAGAGGGAGACAGATGGGGGAAACGGTCTTTGCGCCGGAGAGCGGGCTTCACGAAAAGGTGAAACCGGTTCAAACCAAACGGCGGCGTGGATCGAACTGGAAAAAATACATGATGGGGTATTTGTTCCTCGTTCCGGCGATCGTCATTTTTATCGTGTTTTTGTGGGTACCGATCGTGAAAGGGATGGTGTACAGCTTTTACCATATCGATTTCGTCAATGGGAACACCTTCGTCGGATTAGACAACTATGTTAAGGTACTAAGCAATCCGGACGTGCTGCTCTCCGTCAGAAATACACTTTATTACATGCTTTTGTGCCTGGTGATCGGGTTTTGGGTACCGATCGCGGTTTCCATTGCTATATCGGAGCTGAAGTTCTTCCAGGGCTTCGCGCGGATTGCGGCCTATCTGCCTTACGTCGTGCCCGGGGTCGTCCTGTACGGGCTGTGGAGATGGATGTACGACCCCGTCGGCCCGATCAACGCGGTGCTTGGCGTTTTCGGCGCCGATCCCATCGCGTTTGTCTCCGACCCGAAATGGTCGATGGTTTCGCTGGTATTTATGGAAACGTGGCAGCAGTTCGGCTCGGCGATGCTGATTTATTTGGCCGGGGTGCTGAGCATTCCGCGGGACTGGTACGAAGCGGCGGAAATCGACGGCGCGGGGGTCTGGAACCGGATCCGGTACATTACGCTGCCGTCGATGCGCAATTTGATCGCCTTGATGCTGATCCTGCAATTGATCGGGACTTCGCAGGCCTATCAGTCCCAACTGGCCATGCTCGACGGCGGCCCCAATAAGGCGACGCTCACTTATGCCTTGCTGACGGTAAAATACGCGTTCACTCAGCTGGATTATGGGTCGGGTACGGCACTGGGCGTTCTGATGTTCCTGGTGCTGGCCGTTCTGGGGATCGTTCAATTCAAGCTGAACAAGGAGGAGTACTAGCATGAAGGAAAGAGGGATTTTATCGCCGGCCGATCTGCGGAAGCCGTTAAATAAAGTCGTCTACGGCTTGATGATGCTGTGTATCGCGGTTATGGCGGTGACCATGCTGTATCCGATTGCGATGACGCTGTTTAACGGGCTCAAGAGCAACCCGGAGGTCAACTCGTTTCCGCCGCGCTTTTTCCCGCAGGAGTGGCATTGGGAAAACTTCTCCAGAGGCTGGGAGTTCATAGATCTGCCGACTTATCTGAAAAATACGATGCTGATCTTCGTCGGAAGTCTGATCATGATCATCCTCGTGCTGGGCCTTGCCGCGTTCAGTATCTCCCGGATTCGCGTCCCTTACGGCCGGGTCATCTATTTCTTCATTCTGATGACGCTGTTTATTCCGGCCTCCAGCTACATGATTCCGAACTTCGTCAACCTGAAGGAGCTAGGCTTGCTGAACACGTACTGGGCTTTCTGGCTTCCGGCGGGGGCCAGCGCTTACTATTTCCTGCTCATCAAAAATTTCTTCGACGGCATCCATCCGGAAATTTTCGAGGCGGCCCGGATCGACGGGGCTTCGGAATGGACCGGATTCATCCGCATCGCGGTGCCGCTGTCGGTGCCGATATTCGCAACGCTGGCGATTTTTATCTTTTCCACCGCGTGGAACGATTGGTTCTGGCCATCACTGGTCATGCAGACCGAAGACAAATACACGTTGGCTACGGCGATCTACAAATATGTGGTCAGCGCGCGCAGCCTGGATACCAACGTGAAGTTCACGATCCTTTTTATGGTGATGATTCCGCCGATCTTCGTCTTCCTGGTGTTCCAGAAGTTCATTATGCGCAGCGTCGGCTTGTCCGCCGTCAAGGGATAGCGCTTTCAGAATCGTAGGCCTGCACATGAAAGGAATACGATCACACATCGATTACCGGCATGTTCTCTTTTAAGATGAAGATGTCATTACAACATTAATATTACGAAAAGGGGAGTTTCAATGCGCAAGTTTTCTGTACTTTTGATGTGCCTTGTGCTGTTCGGTTCCTTGCTGGCGGCCTGCGGGGGCGGCGGTGGTGCCAAAAACAAAGCGGAGGGCGCGAACGGCACCGCCGGCAACACGAGCGGCAACAAAGCCGGGGACAACGGCGGAGCCTCGGGAGATACGGGGGATATTGCCCAGCGCAAGGTCACACTGAAGATTCACTATCCGCTGCCGGACGAAACGACACTGCGCAAGCAGGAAGACGATAAAATCGCCCGCTTCCAGGCAAAATATCCGAACGTAACGATCGTGAAAGACGACTGGGATTACGACGTAAACGAAATCGGGGCGAAGATGGCCTCTAACGAAGCGCCGACGTTCTACAATACCTGGGCGACGGAAGCTCAGTTGCTCGTGGAACGGGGCTGGGTGGCCGACATCACGGACCTGTGGAACAATTGGGAGTACAAGGACGAAATAAACCCTGTGCTGCAGAACCAATTCATTGTGGACGACAAAGTGTACGGCATCACGCAAAACGGTTACGTTACTTCTACAGTCATCAACAAAAAGCTGTTGGATGACAAAGGCGTGTCGATGCCGGCGTTCGACTGGACGTGGGACGATATGTACAATGTGGCCAAGGGCACGGCCGATCCGAAGAAGGGCATCTCCGGCATCGCGCCGATGGGGAAAGGGAATGAAGCGGGCTGGAACTGGACGAACTTCCTGTTTGAACTCGGCGGAGACATCCAAACGAGCGAAGGCGGCAAGCTGACGGCGGTGTTCAACTCCGAAGCTGGCGTCAAAGCGCTGGATTTCTACAAAAAGCTGAGATGGGAAGCGAATGCGATTCCGCAGGACTGGGCGCTCGGTTGGGGCGATGCGATCAGCTCCTTCAAGCAAGGGCGGACGGCGATGGTGATCGCCGGGGCGTTCGACGTGATTCAGGCGGCGCTGAACGAGGGCGGCATGAAGCCGGAAGACGTCGTCGCCTATCCGATGCCTGCGGCTGAAAAAGGCGGCAAGCATTACGGCATTTTGGGCGGCAACTACCTCGTCATCAATCCGAACGCGACGAAAGATGAGCAGGAGATGGCGTTCCGCTATATTACGTTCGACTATTTT
This sequence comes from Paenibacillus sp. A14, assembly GCF_036864815.1. Lineage (NCBI taxonomy): Bacteria > Bacillati > Bacillota > Bacilli > Caryophanales > Paenibacillaceae > Paenibacillus > Paenibacillus sp. A14. The sequence goes on along the minus strand of NZ_JBAGJD010000021.1, from coordinate 16,858 downwards.
ACCGATGACGCCCTTAAATCGGTGGAGGATACGATCAAAGCCCGCAAGGACGAGGGCAAGTACTATATTCCGACGCCGCTGGAGTACTTCAGCGATGACTCGGAATATGCCGCCAAAGTGAAAGCCATTTACGACAAATACGACAATGTGTACAAATACGATCCACAGCTGTTCAGCCTGCTGGAAGGCAAGCCGGAGGCCCAATTCGGCACGCAGGATTACTACGCGACGATGTCCAATGTCGTGCAGGAGTCGTTCTCGAAGAAAGACACGAACTCCAAAGAGCAGTTGGACGTAGCGGCCAAATACGTACAGGAAAATTTCTTCAACAAAGCGCCGCAGAAGTAAGCGAATGCAACGGAAAAAGCCGTCCCGGTCTTCGGGACGGCTTTTGATATGCGGATTGCCGGTTACTTCCACACGTCTGCGGCGATTTCCACGACGTGGCGCAGTTTGGCCCACTGTTGCTCTTCGGCAACCAGGTTGCCTTCCTCGGTGGAAGCAAAACCGCACTGCGGGCTTAGGCAAAGCTGGTCGAGGCTCACGTAACGGGCGGCTTCGTCGATACGCCGTTTGATCGTGTCCGGGTTCTCGAGCTCCCCGAACTTGGATGTGACCAAGCCGAGCACGACTTGCAAGTCGGGTCTATTCACATAGCGGAGGGGTTCGAATCCGCCGGAGCGTTCATCGTCGAACTCCAGGAACAGCCCGTCCAGGTTCAGGCCGCCAAAAATCGCTTCCGCCGCCGCGTCGTAGCCGCCGGAAGCGGTCCAGGTGGAGCGGAAATTGCCGCGGCAAATGTGCATGGTGATAGCCATGTCCGCCGGGCGATTTTCGATCGCCTCATTGATGATTTTGGCCGATAGCTCGATCATGGCCTCGGGATCTTTGCCTTCCGCGCGGAGCTTCTCCCGGGACTCTTCCGTAAAGAAGCCGGCCCAGGACGTATCGTCCAGCTGGAGGTAGCGGCAGCCCGCATCGTAGAAAGCGCGGATCGCTTTTTGATAGGCCAGGGTTACATCACGGAACAAGACTTCTTTATCCTCATAAATAGGCGTTTCGATTTTACCGCGGTAGTAGAGCATATTAGGGCTCGGAATTGTCAGTTTTGCCGTATGCGAGCCGGCCAGTCCCTGCAAAAATTTGAAATGTTCCAGCATCGGGTGGTCGCTGAAATCGAGTTTGCCGGTGACTTTGATGCTGTGGGCTTTCGTTTGCACCCCATGGAACTGGATGCCGCTTTCCGGTTCATAGCCTTGTACGCCGTCGAGATTCTCGAGAAAATCAAAATGCCACCATGCCCGGCGGAACTCCCCGTCGGTGACGGCCTGAAGGCCGATTTCCTTCTGTTTCCCCACAATGCGGCGGATTTCTTCATTTTCGGTTTCCCGCAGCTGTTCGGCCGACAGACTGCCGGCCGCGCGCTGTTCGCGGGCTTTTTTGATCGCTTCGGTCCGGAGCAGGCTGCCTACCTGATCGGCCCGAAACGGCGGGATGCTGCGTTTTAGGGACTTCGTTGCGGATTGATTCAAGGTACTCCCATCCTTTAACTAGATATTTCGCTGCCTTTTCGGTCCGTAGGCCGGCCGGGGACAGTGTTCTGGTATATCATTCTATTATACGTGAATGCGCTAATGAAGAATAGCGGTAGAGCAAAATCCGCCGCTGCCGCCGCGCCCGCCGCTGCCGCGTGCGGGCTAAGCATAGACCCGGCCATCGTATAGAGATCCCCGGAAACGCCGGATGCCCCGCGGCCATGCCGAACAGCGGCATCGCCAGATGAAGGGATAAACAGGTAATGGTCATGAAGGCAAACACCCACGGGGACAGAGAAGTATAAGCGGGCCAGATTGCAGCCGCAAATCACGCCGATCACAATGCTGGTGGGCGTGATTAAGGGCATCATCCGGTTCAGTTGCCGGTTTAGTGTTTGCTGCATGGCTCGCTATTTAGGTTGAACTAAAGAATTGGCGTTGGGCAACGGTGGTAAATGGTTTCGGAGATATGTTGCCAACATCCACAATTGTAGAGATACAAGCGCTATCGTTGGAGTCAGTGCACTAACGGGAAAACCTCCCGTTAATGTATCGCTCTTGGCTCTTGGATCGGATTTAGCTGGAAAAGTTCCATCTATTTCGCGGCCCAACAGCCGATATACACAATTTCAGGCGAATTAGCGGGAGGTTCTCCAGCTAAATCGTCTTTTCAGCCGCATACGCCCCAAATTAACGGGAAGAATTCCCTTTAATTCGGGCCAAGAGTATGCAAAGAACCCGTTACACAGATATATAAAGGCCTTTTGCGACGCTATTTTGTCGAATTCGGCTGGGCGGTGTAAAGCAGCGGCTTTTTAGGCCCTTATTCCGGGAAAAAGCAGGCCAAACCCCGATTTCGGTGCCCGCAACAGGGCAATAAGGCCTTTTTTGACCGCTATGATCCCCGTGGAGCCGAATCGGGCCGAAATAGCGGCCCCAAAGGCCCCAAAAGGTCGCTACTTCAGCGGGCGGCTATGGAAGTTGCGGGGCGCGGGGTTCAGCCCGTCTACGCTGAGGCGAAGAGTTTTAAAATAAGCAGCATCATGTCAGAAGTGGTGCAACGTCAGTGCCTGGAAGTGCGTTCGGCATCTTGATAGCCGCAGGCTTACTACGATTCGGGGTGGGGGGATGTAAATGAAGATGAAAATGATACCACCATTGAACACTCAGAAACTAAAATCTAATAGAAAATTAGCCATAGTGCTTATTTTTGGTCTGTTAATGCTTGTTGGTTGTTCCAAATCATCTCCCAACACCGTTATGAACGAAGTTGACCATACTATGATTTCGTATGAGCAGTATCGGGAGTTGTTCAGAAATATGGCGGCGCAGTTGGAGTTGCCATCGTCAAAGCTGATTGAAAAGACGGACGATATTAATTTGGTGGCCATCGACAAGGAGTCTTCATTTGGAAAAAGATCAATTTTGACGCTGGACGGGGAACAGTCGAATACGGAAACGCAGGAGAGGATCTATTATCAAGACAAGAAACAGGTGATCACGGTCATCGATTTGGTTTATTTAAATGCTTCGCTCGGCAAAGATATGATCTTTTGGCCCACCAATTCGACGGATACCTACAACGAACATGACTTTTTGCACAATTACGATGAATGTATGCTTTCATACAACAATATTTTAGTGAAAATAAGCCGAATCTCGCCGGAGGGCGGCTTGGATTTTTCGGATATGCGGCAGACGGTCCAAGCCGTTGCTTCCTACCTGCAGTCCTATAAGCCCTAATCACAATAAAAAGAAGGCTGCTTGGTTAGATCAAGCAGCCTTCTCTGTTTATCGGGCTATTTCCTTAAACGCCGCTTCCGCCGCTTCCAACGTGAAGTCGATGTCTGCTTCCGTGTGGGCGGTCGTCAGGAACCAGGCTTCGTATTTCGACGGAGCCAGATTGACGCCGCGGTTCAGCATGGCGCGGAAGAAGGCGGCGAACGCTTCGGTGTCGGTATCCTGGGCTTCCGCGTAATTGGTGACCGGATGATCGCAGAAGTGCGCCGAGAACGACCCGCGGATCCGGTTGATCGTCAGGGGCACCTCGTGACGGCGGGCCGAGTCGGCCAGGCCGTCCGTCAGCTTGATCGTCAGGCGCTCCATCTCCTCGTAGACGCCGGGGCTTTGCAGCACCTCCAGGCAGGCGATGCCGGCGGAAATCGAGGCGGGGTTGCCCGCCATCGTCCCGGCCTGGTAGGCCGGGCCCAGCGGTGCCACCTGCTCCATGATTTCCTTGCTGCCGCCGTACGCGCCGATCGGCAGGCCGCCGCCGATGATTTTGCCGAGCGCGGTCAGATCCGGCTTGATCCGGTCATGATGCTTCAGCCCGGCGTACGTTTGGGCGGAGCCGTAATGGAACCGGAAGGCGGTGATCACCTCGTCGTAAATGACGAGCGCACCGTACTCCCGGGCCAGCCGGCACAGTTCCTCAAGGAAGCCGTCCTTCGGCATAACCATGCCGAAATTGCCGACGATCGGCTCAACCATGACGGCGGCGACGTCGTCGCCCCACCGGTCGAGCGCCTCCTTCAGCGCCGAAGCATCGTTAAACGGCACGGTAATCACCTCGTGGGCGATGCTCGTCGGAATTCCCGCGCTGTCGGGAATTCCCAGCGTGGACGGACCCGATCCGGCGGCGACCAGCACCAGGTCGGAATGGCCGTGATAGCATCCGGCAAATTTGATAATTTTATTGCGTTTCGTATAGGCCCGCGCCACCCGGATCGTCGTCATCACGGCCTCGGTTCCGGAGTTGACGAACCGGACCTTGTCCATCGACGGAATGGCTTCCTTCAGCATGGAAGCCAGCCGGATTTCCAGCTCGGTCGGCGTGCCGTAAAGCGTGCCGTTCGCGGCCGCCTCCTGGATCGCCTTCGTCACATGCGGATGGGCATGTCCGGTAATGATTGGGCCGTAGGCGGCCAGATAATCGACGTATCGGTTGCCGTCCACGTCCCAGAAGTAGGCGCCTTGGGCTTTTTTCATAAAGACGGGCGCCCCGCCGCCAACCGCTTTAAAAGAACGGGAGGGGCTGTTGACGCCGCCGACAATGTGCTTTAGGGCTTCTTCATAGAGAAGCTCGGATTGTTTTCGGTTCATTGAAGATAACTTCCTTTCGCAAATAGGTTCGGATGGCGGGCCGCCGTAAGGAGCCCGCCGGCTTCCTGCCGGGCAGGGGCTTTAACGCCGCCCCTGGCTTCATGGTCCGGCGGAAGCGGCCGGCGTCGAATCCGATCTTGCAGAATCCGCCCCCGACCCGGAGCCTGATTTTGAGCTTCCCGTTCCGCCCGCGTCGCTGTCCGAATTCTTCGATTCCCCGGTCGTTGGCGTTCCGGTCGTAGTTGTCTCTGTCTCTTTCACTTTGGTGAATACGTTCTGCACGTATTCCTTCAGTTCGTCTTCGCTGCGTACGCCAAGCACATCCGAGCCGCCGACCTTCCTCTCCACTAGCAGTTCCATCGGCGGAATCTGCTCGCTGGAGCCCATTTGGCTGTCGTAGCCCACGGTGGCGAGCTTCCACATATCCTCCACGGACAGGTTTGTATCGATGTAAGGATTGACCTTTTCCAGAATCGTCGGCAGCTTCATGATCGAGGTCGTTGATTTCAACTTTTCCGCGACGGCCTTCAGGAAGTTGCGCTGACGCTCCGTCCGCGTGAAATCGGACATGGCGTCATGCCGGAAGCGCACGTATTGCAGGGCGGTTTTGCCGTCCAAATGCTGCTGTCCTTTTTTGAGATCGATATCGTATTCATGATTATCCGCTTTGCTGGTGTAACGCATATCTTTTTCAACGTAGAAATCAACCCCTCCGACCGCATCCACCAATTCGATGAATCCCCGGAAGTCGGTATACACATAATACTGGATCGGAATGCCGAGCAGATCGGACACAGCTTTCATCGCCGTATTAGGCCCATGCGTAATAGCGGTATTAATGCGGTCGGAGCCGTGTTCGGGAATCTCGGTATAGGTGTCGCGCATAATGGAGAACAGGTGGATTTTCTTGGCAACCGGATCAAGGGAGGCGACCAGCATCGTATCGGAGCGGGGGATCTCGCCCTTTTTCAAACCGCGGGCATCCACGCCCATCAGCAGAATATTAACGCGCTCGGTACCTTCCCATTTGGGGGGTTCGGGGACTTTGGTTTCGGTAGGTTTTACATTATAAAAAGGGGAATCTTCGCCGCTTTTTTTAAAATTGTCGACTTGATTGTATATAGCGATAAAATAGTAAGCCACGAGGGCGGCGACAGCGATCAGAACTCCGGCCACAGACCAAAGGATCGCCCGCTTTGTGCGTTTTGTCATTTTGTTCGTCCTTTCAGCGTAAAACGGATAAATTCGCTTGTTTTATGGATGTCTTCATTTCATTACATTATAATTTCTTTTATATTTACAATCAATTTATCATAATTAACCATTTTTTAGACGAGATAGGAGCAAAACGGTGATGGAAAATCAGGTACAACCGGGACAACTCGTCCCCGACTTCACGCTTCCGGCCAGCGGAGGGGGAAATATTACTTTAAGCTCATTACGCGGCCGCAAGGTGGTCATTTACTTTTATCCGAAAAATATGACGCCCGCCTGCACGCAAGAGGCCTGCGATTTCCGCGACCGGAGCGGACGGCTTCAGGAGCTTGGCGCGGTGGTTCTCGGCATCAGCGGAGACCCGGTCAAATCCCATGACCGTTTCAGGGAGAAGCAACAACTGCCTTTTCCTTTGCTGTCGGACGAAGATCACGAAGTTTGCCGGTTGTTCGGCGTCTGGCAGCTCAAAAAGCTGTATGGACGTGAATACGAAGGCATTGTGCGTTCCACCTTTTTGATCGATGAGGAAGGTCGTCTGGTTCAGGAATGGCGGGGAGTCCGGGTCAAAGACCATGCGGAAAGGGTCGTCGAAGCCGTCCAAGCTTTGCGGTAAAAAGAGGATCGTCCGTCTGTCGGTTTCGGCAGGCCTGGGCGGTCCTTGTTATATATATACACTATATATCGACCTGACTTTCCCGAAATTGAAGAAGTCTATTTTCTTCTCTACCTTCATACAATCTACCAGAAAGACTAAGGATTGATATAAACGGTGGAGGTTGAGATATATGAGAAGAATGTGGAGCACGCGGTTCAAAACCATTCGGGGGGCGGTGCTGGCAACGGTTCTGTTCACGGCGGCGGTATGGACGTTCGGAGAGAGGGAGGCGGGTCTGGCGCCCGGTTCCGCACAGCCCTTGGCTCAGGCCGCGCAGCAAATGCCGCGCAAATCCCATGAGGTTCGGGAGAGGGAGAGCGCTGTGAAGCCGCTACTAAGCCACGGAAAAGAAAAAGAAAAAGACGGAGCCGCGGGGGCGGACATCGTATTGGCGAACGGGGCCGGCAAGAAAGAGAAGGTAGTCTACCTTACCTTTGACGACGGCCCGAGTAAGCTGACGGACGAGGTGCTGCGCATTTTGGCGGAGGAGCGGGTGACGGCGACTTTTTTCGTTCTGGGAAAGCAGGCGGAACGGTCCCCGGAAGTCATACACCGCATCGCGGAAGCCGGCCATGCGCTGGGCAATCATACCTATAATCATGAGTACGGCGAGCTTTATAAAAGCTTTCCGGAGTTTTGGGAGCAGATCAAGCGGACGGAAGAAGTCCTGCGGGAGATCACGGGGGAACGGCCCGAGATGGTCCGCGCTCCCGGCGGAACCTACGGGCATTTTGACAAGACGTATTTCAACCTGCTGAAACTGGGCGGCTACAAGGTGTTTGACTGGAACGTCGACAGCGGGGATTCCAAACGTAGAAATGTGCCGGCGTCGGAAATCCTGTCCAACATCAAATCCGCCAAGCTCCAAAATGAAATGATTGTCCTTCTGCACGACGGTCCCGGACATAAGGAGTCCGTCAAGGCGCTGCCGGATATCATCCGTTTTTATAAAAAGCACGGCTACATCTTCCGGGCCCTAACCCCGGAGCAGGAACCGGTGCAGTTTACCCTGGCGGATGCATCCAAAACGCGGAAGAAGTCCGCTCCATCCCGAAGCTGGATCGAGACGCACGTCACGCCGAATGCCGAGCTTTTCGCCCCCGGCCGGCCGCTGTTGGTGGAGGCTGGAGGCGTGGGAATCCGGCTGGATGCCGGGGAATACGAACTGAAGGAAGGACAGTATATCGTACCGCTAAGGGCCACGATGGAACGGTTGGGCGCTGAAGTCAGTTGGAATGAGCGGACCCGGTCTGCCGTGATCCGTTGGGGGGATGTAACCCTAAGAGTGAATGCCAAGGCGGACACTTTAGCCCGGGACGGAGTTGGGGTTGCCGGGAAGCCCCTCGTCTATGAAACCCGGTTTAGCCCGAAGAACGGATCTTTGTGGGTATCCTTGAAGCCGCTCCTCGAACTGACGGGTCATCCGATAGCTTCGGTTTCCATGAGAGAGACGTCCGTACGAGTAAAGGCTATGTAGTACGCGTATTCTTCCGCTGCAGCATGTCTATGACGACTAGTTTTTGGGGAAACTGGTTGATAGATTTGTTGGAGATGGAGGGATCATAATGGACCACGATCAAGCCCGTGTGCTTCTGGATAGGCTGGTTGAACGCGTAGAACGGAACATTATCGGAAAAAGGGAAGAGATTGTGCTTGCCGTCGTGTCGATGCTGCAGGGCGGGCATATCTTGCTGGAGGATGTGCCGGGGGTCGGCAAAACGATGTTGGTCCGCACGCTGGCCGCTTGCGTGGGAGGCACGTTCGGACGGATTCAATTCACCTCCGACTTGCTCCCCGGCGACGTTACGGGGGTATCCGTTTACTTGCCGCATACCGGTCAGTTCGAATTCCGTCCCGGGCCTATTCACGCCCATATCGTTCTGGCGGATGAAATCAACCGGGCGGCGCCCCGGACGCAGTCCGCGCTTCTGGAAGCCATGGAAGAGCGGAAAGTCACCGTGGACGGGGTGACGCGCGCGCTGCCTCAGCCGTTCCTGCTGCTGGCCACGCAAAATCCGCTGGATTATGAAGGAGCGTACCGGCTGCCGGAGGCGCAACTGGATCGTTTTTTAATGCGCTTGTCCCTGGGCTACCCGGAGCCGGAGCAAGAAATCGAAATGCTGAATCGCATGCAGGAGCCGCCCGCCGACATCAAGCCGGTTCTTTTGCCCGAAGAAATGCGGGTCATGCAGCGGCAGGTAAGGACCGTACTGGTGGATGAGCGGATCAAGAAGTACTTGGTGCTGGTTGCGGATGCATCCCGGCGTCATTCCCAGCTGTCGCTCGGCATCAGCCCCAGGGGGACGCTAGCCTGGATGGGTGCCTCCCAGGCGATGGCTTATTTTGAAGGCCGCTCCTTCGTCATTCCCGACGATGTCAAACGGGTGGCGAGACCCGTCCTGTCCCATCGCCTGATGCTGAAGCCGGAAAGCTCGCTCGCCGGGGTCAGCCCTGAGCAAGTGGTGGGCGACTTGCTGGATCACGGAAATATTCCGGTATTTCACAAGGCCTCGGGAGGCGGCCTATGAATAAAGGGTTCGGCATCTGGATTTTGATGGCTTTGACCGCTGGTTTCCTGGGAGCTTTTTACGGATGGAGGGGAGGCACTTCCCTGTTGTTCCTGTTATTGCTGATCCTGCTGGTCGCGCTGCAGGGAGCGGCCGCCCAATGGCTGGGTCCCAGGCAGGTTCATGTGGTGCGGAACTATTATCCGCAACATCCCAGGGCGGGTGAGCCTGTTGAGGTAACCGTGCGCGTTTCGCTCGATGGGGGCTCTCCTCCCTTATGGATCCGGGCGGACGACGAATGGCGGCACTCCGGCGATCGAGCGGAGCCGCAAGGAGAGGGGCTGTCGGGAGGCAAGCTTGTATTTGGCGGTTGGCGCAAGGAATGGACCGGGACTTATGATTTGAAGCCGGTAAAACGCGGCGTCTACCGAGCGGAGGGGATGCGGATTACCTGGGGAGATTCCTTCGGGTGGTTCAAGCGTACCTTCCGCGCGGACGCGGGCGATGTATTGATCGTTCATCCCGCTCCCCTGACCGCGCTATCCGGCGGAACGGGTCCGTTCGATCCCAACGCGGACGGCGCGGGAACCGGACGGACTCCCGAGCTTCCGTCCGCTCCGGACTTGGGGCGTTTGCGCAGCTATGCGCCGGGAGATCCGCTCCGGCATGTACACTGGAAGAGCTCCGCCAAAAAGGGAGCTCTGTTGACGCGCGTGCCCGACGAGCTGGTGGCCCCCTCCCGCTGCCTGCTGCTGGATACGTCCCCTAAGGCGTATCCAGCGGGCGGCGGGGCCACGGCCTCGGGCGGGTTCGAGCTGGCCGTCAGCGCGGCGGCGGCCTGGCTGGACCGCGAGCTGGCCCGCTCTGGCGAGGTGGACTTCCGCCTCGGCGACGCGGCGGCGCGGGACGGCCGACTGGCCTGGAGGAGCCTCTCCGGCCGCCATGGGCTTAAGGAGGGGCTTGATCAACTCGCGGGAGCGGCGCCCGTTGCGGGCCTGTCAAGCCCGGATCTGCTGCAAAGGGCTTGGCCCCTCGCCAGAGGCCGCTCCATGACGTTCATCACCGGTTTCCTGACGGCGGAACTGACGGAGGCGGCGCTGCTTCTGGCGGAGCGTGGGGCGGTCCTGGAAATTTGGTGCGCCGGTCTGCGGGAGCAGGATTTCGAAGCCGCCCGACATGCGGCCCGGTTGCGCGAAAAAGGCCTGCGGCTTATCGATCTCAGCCGGTATCAGGGCGGGCTGCCGGGTTTTTCGGAAGGAGGAGCCGGCCATGTCATCGCCTAAGCTGCAGAATGGCGGTCCGCCGATTCCGTTGCCGTCCGCGGATCCCGGGCTATCTGCCGCCGCTCTTCCCGCGCCAACCCGGCGACGGTCTTTATCTTTCTGGCAGCCCCTTCTATTATCCGCCCTCCTCTTCGGGTTGTTCGGAGAGTGGCTTTATCCGCTGCGCGCTTTTATGGCGGGCGAACCGAGCAGGATCATCGGCCTCTTTCTCGTCTTGACCGGTATATTGCTGGTATCGGGCTGCCTGCGTCTGCCCTCGTATTTGTATGCCTTCATCCCGCCTCTCTTGATCGGGGGCTCGATGTTCTTCTTGTACGGGCGCGGAGAAGGAATGTCCTGGATTACCGGATTCGCCCGGCTTCTGTCGGCGGACGTGACGGAGATTCTGCAGACCGGCCGGCTTTACGGAATCAGCGAGGAAACCCGTTTTCTGCTGCTGCTGATCGGCTGGACGCTGCTGGTGGTGTCCGTGCAAATGCTGGCGCTCAGCAAGCAAAGCATCCTGCTGTTTTTTCTGGCCACACTGTTTTATTTGTTGCTGCTTGAGATGACCGGCAGCGTTCAGGCGTTTCCCGGGCTTGTGCGCTCTGCCGGATGGGGACTGGCCCTGCAGGCCCTGCTGTTCCGCCGTCATCTTCGCCTTGTCGCCACTGGCCGGGATGACGGGGGCCATGCCGACGGCACGGGCGGCAGTGTGACCGGCGGCTCCACGGGAGGCGGCGGCTTGCTGGCCGGTACTTCTACGGCCGCCTTATGCGTGCTGGGCGCTTGGGCGCTGAGCCTCCTGCTTCCGGTTCAGCCGGTCCGCAGCATCCCGTGGAACCAGGTGATTCACGCATGGGAGGACTGGGGCGGCGCGCGCCTGACCGGCGGTACGCCGGACAATTACGCCCTGTCCGGCTACAGCAAGGACGACACGCGGCTCGGTGTTCCGCTGCGGCTGCGGCATGAGACGTTTTTTACGGCCGTTTCGCCTCAACAGACCTACTGGCGCGGAGAGAGCAAAAGCGTCTACACCGGCCGGGGGTGGTCTGCATACTCCGCCGGTTCCCGCTCGTCCGCGGCGTCGAGCTTGGCGGAGGTGAACGAGGCGCTGTCGAAGGAGCGGGAGCTCGGTCCTCCCGTCAAAACGATTAAGCAGACGGTCGTTTTCAAAGGTCAGGTGAACGGAACAACCCCGCTCTTCGGCGGCGGGCTGCCGCTGAAAGTGGAGCGCCTTTTTTCGGAGCGCCCCGGGGAGTTCGGCCATGCGGACACCCGCTATGATCGTTACGCCGATGCCGTTTACGCGGAGCGCAGCTCCTCCCGGCAAAAACTGTACGGCTACGAGCTTACGGCCATCGCACCTTCCGCTGCGCCGGAACGGCTGCGTCTGGCGTCGGGAAACGATCCCGACGAGATTTCCGCGCGGGAACTGCAGCTGCCGCACACGTTATCCGAGCGGGTAAGGCGGCTTGGCATGGAGCTTACCTCCCGGCAGGCGAACCGATACGATGCGGTACAGGCGGTTTCTGCGTATTTGGAGGAACGCTATGTTTACAGCTTGGACACGAAGATTCCCCCGGAAGGAGCGGACTTTGTCGACTATTTTTTATTCGAACAAAAAACCGGGTATTGCGATCACTTCTCGACGGCCATGACCGTGCTTCTTCGCAGCGGCGGCATTCCCGCCAGATGGGTCAAAGGGTTTGCCCCCGGAGCCGCCGCTTCGGATGACGAGCATCGCTATGAGGTCAGTTATGCGGATGCCCACTCCTGGGTGGAGGTCTATTTTCCCGGGGAAGGTTGGATTCCGTTTGATCCGACCCCGGGTTATGAACCCGCTTTGGCGGCCGAACTGCCGGATGCAACCGGCGGAGAGCCAAACCATAAGGGAGGGGCTGTGGATTGGGATAAACTGCTGGCCTTTGCGGGAATGCTGGTGGAGAAGGGAAAAGCCTTGCTTTTTACCGGCTGGAGTTTGGTTCGAACGCATCTGCTTCTTTTGACAACCATCCTGCTGGTCTTGGTCTTTGTCATTTCTATGGCGGTGATCCACAGAAGAACCTGGTTCCGTCAGAGCGGTTATCTGATTTGGTTGTATGTGCTAAAACGCCGCCGCCGTTTTCCCGACAGGAAGGAACTGTTGCGAGCGGCGGATTATGTATGGCAAGAGCTGAGCCGTTCCTATGGCGGAAAAACCGCCGCGATGACAGGGCGGGAATATGTGGAACATATTACGCCCAAGTATGGCGGAGAGGCCGGGCAATTAAGCCGCTTTCTCCGGGATTGGGAACACCTTTACTACGGAGGGGGCGGACTGGACCGGACACGGAGCCGGAATTTCCTCAAATTATGCCGGAAGCTGGCGTTTCCGGAGCGCTGAACATGCCGTAGTATGCGCCTTGACGACCTCTTTTGTCGTTTCGTATAATTAGTTTCATTAATTGAGGGAGGCTCGGTAATGAATAAGCCAAATGAAATGATTGTGGTTCTCGACTTCGGGGGCCAGTACAATCAACTGATAGCCAGACGAATCCGGGATTTGGGAGTATACAGCGAACTGCTGCCGTTCAACACGCCGGTCGAGCGGATTCGTGAGCTTGCGCCAAAAGGCGTTGTGTTTTCGGGCGGACCTTCCAGTGTTTATGCGGAGGATGCCCCGCACATCGACCCGGCGGTTTACGATGTCGGCGTGCCGATTTTGGGGATTTGTTACGGAATGCAGCTGATGGCGCAGCAACTGGGCGGTAAAGTGGAACGGGCCGCTAAACGTGAGTACGGGAAAGCGGATGTCATGTTTGCCGAGAACTCGGCGCTGACGAAAGGCCTTGAGGCCAAACAGACGGTATGGATGAGCCATGGGGATCATGTGGTGGAGCTGCCGGAAGGATTCGTGGTGGACGCGTCCACCGACCATGCTCCGATCGCCGGCTTTGCAAATGAAGCGAAGAACATGTACGGCGTCCAGTTTCATCCGGAAGTACGCCACTCGGTGAACGGCAACGAGATGATCAAAAACTTCATCTATGAGATCTGCGGCTGTGAAGGCAACTGGAGCATGGAGACTTTCATTGAGGACAAGGTCCGCGAAATCCGCGAGAAAGTCGGGGATCAAAAGGTTCTGTGCGCTTTGAGCGGCGGGGTCGATTCCTCCGTCGTGGCCATGTTGATCCATAAAGCGATCGGCGACCAACTGACCTGTATGTTCATCGACCACGGTTTGCTCCGCAAAGGCGAAGCCGAGAGCGTGATGGAGACTTTTGTCGGCAAATTCGACATGAAGGTCGTCAAAATCGACGCCCGCGAGCGTTTCCTGTCCAAGCTGGCCGGAGTCGACGATCCGGAGCAGAAGCGGAAAATCATCGGTAACGAATTCATCTATGTATTCGAGGAAGAATCCGGCCGGTTTGACGATTTCAAATATTTGGCGCAAGGTACGCTCTATACGGATATTGTCGAGAGCGGCACGGCTACGGCGCAGACCATCAAGTCTCACCATAACGTGGGCGGCCTGCCGGAGAATATGAAATTCGAGCTGATCGAACCGCTGAACACCTTGTTCAAGGATGAGGTGCGTAAAGTAGGCGAAGAATGCGGTCTGCCCAAAGAAATCGTTTGGAGACAACCGTTCCCGGGCCCTGGCTTGGCCATTCGCGTGCTTGGCGAAGTGACGGAAGAGAAGCTGAAGATCGTTCGCGATTCGGATTATATTTTGCGCGATGAGATCGCCAAGGCCGGACTCGACCGTGAAATATGGCAGTATTTCACCGCGCTGCCTAACATGAAGAGTGTTGGCGTTATGGGCGACGCTCGTACGTATTCCTACACTGTTGGCATCCGTGCCGTAACATCCATCGACGGTATGACCGCCGACTGGGCACGTATCCCTTGGGACGTGCTGGAGAAGATCTCGGTGCGCATCGTCAATGAAGTAGAGAACGTTAATCGCGTGGTTTACGACGTGACGTCGAAACCGCCGGCTACGATTGAGTGGGAATAGGAAAGTTAGAGGAGTACCAGCTAAAATAAGCTTGATTAAAAGAGCTATCCTGAGGGCAAACTTTGTTTTGCTTAAGGGAGGGCTCTTTTTTTTCATCGGAATTCGTGATATGCACTTTCAATTAGGGAACACTAATCGTATTAAAGAGTAAAAATACTTCAAATTTATCATAAAAGCGAACAATATATGGTTATGAATAATTTAATATTCGCTTTTTTGGTTGACAATCTTCGGGTTCGGGCCTAGAATAAGTCGTGTGACAAGTCTTGAAACCAGGACTTGTTCGGAAATTTCGACAAATTTCATCCACGCTTTTCGTATAATTCCGGGAATGGGCCCGGAAGTCTCTACGAGGTCACCGTAAATGATCTGGCTACGAAAAGAAGAAGCGGCCGATATCTATCGGCGGGAGATGTAGTGGCAGCGGCACGTTTATCGAAAGACGTGGCTCTGCCGCGCGTTCATACTCCTGATGCATTCTTCTTCTGCGCTGTCACGGTACCCGGGGATATCAATTGGCCCCGGGCTTTTTGTCGTTTCCGACTCATAATAAGGAGGAGTTTTTGAATCATGGATCGGTTTTTTAAGCTGAAACAGAATGGTACGACAGTTCGTACGGAGATTATGGCCGGCCTCACCACGTTTATGGCCATGGCTTACATCCTGACGGTCAACCCCAACACGCTTACGGCATTCGGCCAAATCGACATGGGCTGGTATTCTGTTTTCCTGGCGACAGCTCTTTCGGCTGGCATTTTTACGATCGCAATGGGTCTCTTTATTAACTTCCCAGTAGCTCTCGCACCAGGTATGGGTCTGAACGCTTACTTTGCCTCTGTAGTGCTTTCTTCGGCAACGACGGATCATCCTTTTACTTGGGAGATGGGCTTGACCGCCGTATTCATCTCCGGTTTGATCTTTATTCTGCTTACCGTAACTCACGTTCGCCAAATGCTGCTGGAGGCAATTCCGGACGCATTGAAGCACGCGATCACGGTGGGGATCGGTTTGTTCATTACGATTATCGGCCTGAAAAATAGCGGGCTGATGACGATCGGTGTCGAAGCCGGCAGCGATATTCCGGCTCATAAATTTACCGATGTATTGTCTTTTGAAACTGTCATTCACCTGGGCAGCCTGGATAACACGAACGTTCAGCTTGCTCTTATCGGATTGCTGTTGATCGGCATATTGATGGTGCTTCAAGTTCGCGGTGCCATTTTGTTCGGGATTCTGGGCACGACGGTGATTGCCATGTTGATGGGGGCCGTCGATTTCAACTCGGTAGCGACAAGTGAAGCCAAGTGGATTCCGGATTTTTCCGAAATTAATTTCATGAGTTTCGACTGGCAAGGAATCATGCACACGGGGATTATTTCCGCGATTGCTACATTTACGTTTGTGGAACTTTTTGATACTTTCGGAACGCTGGTTGGTACGGCCACTCGTGCAGGTATTATGAAGAACCCGGACGAAGGCAAAAAACGTGTCGGTAAAGCGATGCTCGTCGACGCGGTTGCCGTTACCGGCGGTGCGATGCTGGGAACTTCCACGACGACGGCTTATGTTGAAAGTGCGGCTGGGGTTGCGGAAGGCGGACGTACCGGTTTAACTGCAGTAACGACCGGGGCGTGCTTCTTGCTCGCTCTGTTCCTGGCGCCGATTGCCGCTCTGATTCCGGGGTCGGCCACGGCCGCGGCTCTGATTATCGTCGGCGTGCTGATGGTTCAGTCGATCCGTGAAATAGACTTCCAGGATATGGTTGTCGCCATCCCGGCGTTCCTGACGATTACAATGATGCCGTTCAGCTATAACATTGCCAACGGAATCTCATTCGGCATCGTGTTCTACGTCGTGCTGGCTTCCATTGCGAACTTGCGCAGCAAAACGAAATACAAGATTCACTGGATGATGTGGATCCTCGCCGTTCTCATCATTGCCCGGTATGTGTTCTTCGGAAGTCAAGGTTAAGTCAAGTTGGAGAAAAAACAGCCTGTCTGAGCGATCTTTCGCTTAGGCGGGTTTCTTTCTATATTATATAGTAGAAAAAACTCCACCGAACATCGCCGGAACATGGTTTGGATATTTGATGCAGTTTACTCAGGTTTTACAATTTGTATTTGCGCGCCATGTCTGGTATATTAATAAATGTCGCCGCGAGCGACAGCATTAAACGACAAAGAGCAAGACATTACGACAAATCGTGGTAAAAAATAGTTCTTGCTTTTAGAGTAAATGCTTGCTATACTATAAAAGTTGCCGCTGATGAGGCGATGGCGAAAGAAACAAAGTTGATCTTTGAAAACTGAACAACGAGTGAGTATTAAAATGAGAAGTAAAATTCTCGTCAGATTCAAAATGAGCTATCAGCTTATTCAATAAGTTTGAACTTTATTGGAGAGTTTGATCCTGGCTCAGGACGAACGCTGGCGGCGTGCCTAATACATGCAAGTCGAGCGGACTTGATGGAGTGCTTGCACTTCTGATGGTTAGCGGCGGACGGGTGAGTAACACGTAGGCAACCTGCCCGTAAGACTGGGATAACTACCGGAAACGGTAGCTAATACCGGATAATTTAT
>NZ_JBAGJD010000020.1:0-39811 GCF_036864815.1 Paenibacillus sp. A14 | reverse complement strand
AGTAAAATCGACAATTGGACCTATAACAGCGAACAAGATACATGGACATGCACGGCTGGGCAAACGCTCCATTTCCGGAGAGGGAGTAAGGAGAAAACAGAAAGTGGGTATGAAATCGAATACCGACATTACCGAAGCTCCGGCTGCGAGGGTTGTCCGTTAAAGCCGCAGTGTACACAAGCCCAGGGTGATCGTGAGATCAAAGTTAGTATGAAGTATTTGCGGTTAAAGAGCCAGGCAAGGCAAAAACTCCGCAGTGAAGAAGGTTATGCCTTGGCCGTAAGGCGCATGATCGAGCCGGAACCTGTGTTTGGCGATATGAAGAACAACCGAGGCTTTAAAAGGTTTCTGCTTCGAGGCTTACAAAAAGTAAGTCTGGAGGTCGGCTGGCTTTCCCTTGCCCACAATTTGCTTAAGAAAGCCGCCGTAGACTCCAAAAAAGAAGGAGCTAAGCGAAAACAGCCCGCTTAGCTCCTTCTTTTTTTACAAATATCATCCTATTTTGTTGGAGAGGGTGTTCCAAAGTTTACTTTTGGGACAGCCTCTTTGCGCTTAAGGAGGGGATTTACGATCCTCCGGTCCGGCGGCGCTGGTTATTCGGTTTTTTGTTGTTTTGGCTTTTCAACATTTTGGTTTGCTGGTTTCCCATCATACCCGGTTTGTTGGCGTTTAGCTGCTGCTGTTTCTTCTGCTGCAGCTTCTGGCGCATCGCTTCGGCCAGATCGATTTTCCGGGGTTCTTTGTTTTCCGACATCAAGATCATCTCCTCAAATAGAAGGGGGCATGCCCTTATTTTAAACGTTTTTAAATAAGCGTACAACGGGAATAATGAGCCTGGGCCGCTTTTGCCGGGGGCAACACTGTTTCTCTGGACTTACACGGATTTTATTTGCTACGATGATGTAACGATTTAGATAAAAGAGACCTTGTCATAAGGTCTGGAGGTGCAGGGGACTTGGATGTTTATGAGGATATACGCAAAGGGGAACGGGGAGCCTGGGTCAGTATCGCCGCTTATCTGCTGCTGTCGGCCTTCAAGCTGATCAGCGGTTACATATTCGCCTCCAGCGCTTTGCTGGCGGACGGCTTTAACAATTTAACGGACATTGTGGCCTCGGTCGCGGTGCTGATCGGCCTGCGGATTTCCCAGAAACCGCCGGATTCCGACCACGCATACGGACATTTCCGGGCGGAAACGATCGCCGCGCTGGTCGCATCGTTTATCATGGCTATGGTGGGCATCCAGGTCATTATCACAGCGGTGCGAGCTTTGATTGAGGGGAGCCATGCCGAACCGGATATTCTGTCCGCCGGAGTAGCCTTGATCTGTGCGGTGGCCATGGGCGGAGTCTATTTGTACAACCGTAAGTTGGCCACGCAGATCAATAACCAGGCATTGATGGCGGCGGCCAAGGATAACCTGTCGGATGCCATGGTAAGCATCGGAGCCGCGGTCGGTATTGTGGGAGCGCAGTTCGGCATTCCTTGGCTGGACGGGGTTGCCGCGGTGGCGGTAGGACTTTTGATATGCAAAACGGCGTGGGAAATTTTTCGCGAATCGACCCACAATCTTACGGACGGGTTCGACGAGCGGGAGCTTAGTGATTTAAGAGGGACTATCGCCCGGATTTCGGGGGTGGAGGGTATCAAGGATTTAAAAGCCCGCGTGCACGGCAACCATGTGCTTGTCGACGTTGTCATCGAAGTCAATCCACAATTGTCCGTTATAGAAGGGCATCATATCAGTGATTTGGTGGAGGAACGGATGCGGAAAATTAAAAATGTCATGCATGTCCATGTCCACGTTGAACCGAAATCGACGGAGCCGCGAAAAGAAAGCAGGCTGTAATACAAAAGGACGGGCCGGTTTTCCTGAATAGGAAAATCGGCCTTTTTTATATGCTTGCCTGCTAGGCAGATAGAAGTATATCGGTTTGAAAATGTATGCGGATCGACGGATTTAGACAAAGTTCGACATGGTCTATAATGGGAACAAGTCCAAAGAAAGGAGGGACGACACAGAATTCGCCTATAGACACCAAGAACATCCTCAGGAGGCATGAATATGAAACGAAGTATAGCTGTTCTAGCGATAAGCGCTGTAGTACTAACTACCTTTACGTCCATGCAACAAGAGGCATCAGCAGCAAACTCTCCTGCCATCATTCGAGGTCATATTGAGAACAGCGTGAATTTACGCGACAATCCTTCGCTTTCGGGGCGGGTCATCGGACTTTTGAAAAAAGGTTCGGATGTTACCGTTTTGGATCGGAGCAACGCTTATTTTTATAAGGTGCAAAGCGGGGACGGCGCGGTCGGCTATGTGAGCGCGGCGGAAAAATATATCAGCGTAACGGAAACGGCGGTAACTCCGGCGCCAAGTTCGCAAGGGACCCCGGCCGTCGTGGAATACGGCGTGAATTTGCGGGACAAGCCTTCCGCGTCAGGGCGAGTGCTCGGCATGTTGCCGAAAGGGACCCCGGTTTCGGTTCTGGAGCGCAGCAATCAATATTTCTATAAAATTGTTACAGGAGACGGGTTAACCGGTTATGTCAGTACGTCCGACAAATATTTAAAAGTCGGCGGTTCCGTTCCGGAAACCACTCCGGCAGCGCCAGCACCGGCTCCAACCCCGGAACCCCCTTCCTTCAGGGATAAAATCGAATCGGTGATCCAGACGGGGCAAAAGTATCTTGGCACGCCGTATGAGTACGGGTCGGACCGCAGCACAACAACGACCTTCGACTGCTCGGATTTCGTACGTCAGGCTTTCCGTGAGGCGCTCGGCATCGTTCTTCCCGCGGATTCCCGCAAACAGGGCCAATGGATCCGTGACAACGGCACCGCGGTTTACGATATCGCCAGTCTGAAGCGCGGTGATCTGGTCTTCTTTATGGAGTACCGTGGCTCCGCCGCATCGGCCTATAAAGGGGTGGACGTCAACAATGAACGGATTACGCACGTGTCCATCTATCTGGGTGACGGTCAAATGCTGCACACCTATTCGGCCAAATCGGGCGGCGTACGCATCGATAAGCTTGATGGATCTTGGGAACACCGTTTCTTGTATGGCGGAAGTGTCCTGAAATAATGAACTAAGACATCATAAGCACCGCAACGCAAAAATGCTCCGCCAGCAACAGGATACCCTGTCCGGCGGAGCATTTTTGTTGAAAGGATGACTTTATCGTCATCCTCTTATACATTAATAAGTAGGAGTGTAGCCTGGGCGATAAATCCAGGCTTTTCCGAGCCAGGTATAGATTTCAACCCAGTTGTTGCTCGTTTGGCCGGTCGGATTAACGGTTTGAGGCGCCAGGGCACTCAGTGTCTTGCCGCCCGGAGTTTCATAGAAATACGTAACCTTGGTAAGCGTAATCGGTTCTGGCGCAATAATGATTTCATCCGGAGTTATGATCGGTTCGTCCAAATCCACATAGGTGCTATTCGTAACACTGGTCCCTTCCGAAGTAGTTACGGTTCCCTCGACGGTCTGTCCCACGACGGTGGGAGCCGTGTTCGTATTCTCATTCGTACTCGTTGTGGCAGGGTCTGCGGATACGCCCGTCGCAAAAGCCGCGGTGAGAAGCACGGATGCGGTAAGTGCTGTTAATTTTTTCATAAATCTAATCCTCCTTCAACAGTATAAAATATATATTCTAATAGTTCATATAAACAGCCAACCAACCTAAGAATCATTTTTGTGGTAATTTTTTCTGCAGCAAGTTTCGGGGACTTATGGTAAATCAAAGGAGGTAACATGGGAAAAAAGAGACTTTTTATCGGATTTGTTCTCCTGGCGGCGGTGTCTATCGTCATCGGTTTGATTTTGTACATCCGTCCAACGGATCAACTGGATCTGCGGTATACCGAAATTTCCTGGAAGGACAAGCTCTTTGCGATGGCGGAAACCCGGCGGGCGGAATTGACGCTCTCCGAGCGGGAGCTTAACCAACTGGCCAAAAAAGCATTGACGGAGTACCTTGAGGAACACGACCTTCCGGTTACTGTAACCGGAGCGGAGTTTCAGTTGAATGGAGAACGGCTTGAAGCCCGCGTCCATGCGACTTGGGGGGCCTTGGAGGCGGGTCTGCGCGCCGGGTACCGGATGGAGTTTTCCGCCGGAAAACTTACGCTGACGCCCGAATTTCTTCGGGTGCGGCGTGTAGAGCTCTCACCGGGGACTTTTGGTTTGGAGCCGATTATCGTCCGGCTTGATGCGGCTCTCCCGGATGTAGTGAAGATCAAGGCGGTCGACTTTCAGGAGCATTCGCTGAAGATACGCTTTGCCTTGGACTGGATCGAGCTGGCCCGATATTTGGAAGGATTGCTGTAGGACAATAAGAAGAGAAAAGCGCGAGATGCCATGGTTGGGGCCTTGGCACTCGCGCTTTTTTAAATTTAGGAGAGAAGAAGGCTTTCCGTCATCTTATCTACAAGGAGCGGCTTCTTCCCGTGAACAGGGAAATCACAAACAGGACGAGGAAAATGAAGAACAGAACTTTGGCGATCGAGGCCGCAGCCGCGACGATATTGAAGAATCCGAATATTCCGGCAATCAGAGCGATGGCCAGAAAAATCATAGACCATTTCAGCATGCGAATCATCTTCCTTTCATCATAAATTGTTGTATAGTGGTACTTGGGAAGCATTTTTTGCCAACCGGTTTGCTTTCCGGAAGAAGGGCAAGCCAGAAGAACCGGTTCGCTTGTAGCTTTCATTAACCCGGGTATTTTGGTCTGAAACAAGCCCGTATTATGCAGTTTTTGGCTGTTTGTCGCTTTGTTTCGGGACTAAGGGCTTAGGGTAACTATGGTTTATCGAAGCATCCATACAGAAAGAGAGGGAACGGTATGATTTGGGAACTCAGTGTGGCACTAATTGCCGTGGCATTTACGGTACTTGTGATCTTTTTGATCAAAACGCTGAAAGCGGCGGAGAAATCGCTCGACAAAACGACGCAAACGTTGCAGGAAGTTCAGAAAACGATTGACGAGCTTAGCTATGAAGTAAAGCATGTAGTAAGGCATGCCAATGATTTGACCGGGGATTTGCAGCACAAGATGGAGCAGATCGATCCGGTGCTGGAATCGGTGAAAAATGTGGGAGAAGTGTTAAACGAGGTTACCTTGGCCGCGAAGCAGGTCTCCACGGCGTTTATCGACCGGATCAAAAGCCAGCCCAAACGGTCCAAAACCGCCAATACATCTTCGAATAAGACGGTAGCGCAGACGCCGGTCGAGGTGCAAAACTACGATCCTGCGTATCAGGCCCCACTACCGGCAGACTCGAGCAAATCGCCGGGCTGGATGAAATGGGTGGACATCGCCGCAGGGGTGTGGCAGAAATACCGTTCCTAAAGATAGAGCGGTACATAAGCCTTCTTTTTCGACTGAGCTGATCCATTTTCGCGGAGACGGCCCCTATGGCGGACAACGGAAATCATCAGAAAGGGTGAAGAACATGTTGAACACGCTATTGCTGCTGGTCGGACTACTTTCTCCCTTTGCCGGTTTTTCGGCGTCGGCCGCCACGGGGCCACCCGCAGCACAGCCTGCCGCACAGCCCGCCGCGGAGCTGGCTCTGTGGCAGCCTCCGTATCCCGCCACGGCTGAGGCGGAGCGGTTGGAACAATTTGATTCCATGGGTGGGATCTCTTTGTCGGATGACGTTCAGCTCATTTTGTCGAAAAAAGGGGAACCGGATCGAATCGATCAAGATTCCTTTACGGGCTATATGGAACTTCACTATGGCAACCTGGCCATAGGTGTGTACGAAGACCTTGTTTATTACGTACACACGGGACCGTCGCCGAAACGCATAACCTTGAACGGGATCGTCATTCCGTTACAGAAACCTTGGCTGGAGCGTTATCTCGGCAAACCGGACTTTGTGGCCGAGGACGGGGACGTGTACATTCGGGGACATGCCGCCTTAAAGCTCTATAAGGAGGCGGACACCGGCAAAATTATCGGTGCAGATTTATTTGACGATACCGCTTCGTAAATCGTGGCCAAAGTTGTTTCATCTAAGGGATAACGGGGTAATGAACCCTAGATTTTTGTAATTGCCAGACTGCTTAGGAAGGGAGCGAGTATCATGAGCACGATCGACAACAAATCATATGCCAAAATCGTGGAGAATGGTGTACAGGCTGTAGAAACGGTTCAAGAACTTCACTCCGCCGGATATGAAGCTGAACATATTTATGTGTTGGCCCATGATCAAGACCGGACCGACCGGATTGCCGAGGCCGCCGATGCGGGCGAAATCGGACTCAAGGAAGAGGGCGTGTTTACCGCGCTGGCCAACCTGTTCCGGTCCCGTGGGGATGAGCTTCGCGCCAAGATTATATCCCTGGGCTTTACCGAGTCGGAAGCGAGATTTTACGAGAAGGAACTGGATCTGGGAAGAGTGCTGGTGATCGCCAAGAAATCAGCCTGATTTAAATACTTCAGGTTTCCAAACTTATAGATAAGGAATGGGCGGGTTGTCCCCATTCCTTATCTATGTTTTTGGAGTTTTGTGCAAATCTTGTCTAGGCAGGAAGTATTTTGTCATATTATGACAAATGAGTGGGGAAACATGTTATCCTGAATACAGGATTTTAGATTCTTTCAGATGGCTAAGGAGAGTTTTATGAGAATTTTAATCGTGGATGATAATCCTACCAATATTATTATTATCAGAGAGATTTTGAAAAAAGAAGATTACAGGGACACGGTAGCCGTCTCTTCGGCACATGAAATGTTTCAAAGGCTGGGGGTTGAGGCGCCCGGCGCTCCGATGAGCAGCGGCTCCTCCGATATCGATCTGATCTTGCTGGATATGATGATGCCCGAGATGGACGGCATTGAAGCGTGCCGGCTGCTGCAGCAGTACGAAAACTTGAAGGATATTCCGATCATCATGGTAACGGCGGTGGGCGATTCCAAGAAGCTCGCCGAAGCGCTCGATGCCGGGGCTGTCGATTACGTCACCAAGCCGATCAACAAGGTGGAGCTGATGGCGCGCATCCGGCTTGCCTTGAGGCTGAAGCATGAGAAGGATTGGCACAAAGAGAGGGACCAGCGGATTCAGGAAGAGTTGAAACTGGCGGCCTTGATTCAAAACGCCGTACTGAGCTCTCCGATCAAGGACCCCCTCTTTGAGATTGACGCACTCTACAAACCTTCCTTTGAACTGGCCGGTGATTTGTATTCCTGGTACCCGCTTGGCGACGGGAGATACGGGATTATTTTGCTGGACATGATGGGCCACGGTATTTCCTCGTCGCTGTTCTGCATGTTTATCGCCTCCGTCCTTAAGGACACCGTCAGCACCTATGTCGAACCCGAAAAAGTCATTCAGGAACTGAACCGCAGATTCAATATGCTTTATATAGACAGCCAACTTGTACAGTACTATTTCACGGCGATCTATCTCGTGGTGGATACGAAGTACAAAAAGATCGATTATGTGAACGCGGGGCATCCTCCGGCTTTGTTTTACCAAGAGGGCAAGGAAGTTGCCAAACTGCATGCGGTTTGCCCGCCGGTAGGGCTGTTCGACAAAATTGAGGCGGCGCCGCAGACGATATTTTATGAAGGCGAAGGCCATGTGGTGCTATATACCGACGGATTGATCGAATGTGTGGCAGGAACCCAGGAGGAACAATTGGATTGGCTGGAGCGCCAAGTTCGGGTGTCCCACGCATTCGACAAGGAGGAGATGGAGCGGCTGTTGTTCCACGAAGATCCCCCCCAGGATCGGGAAGATGACAAATGCCTGGTGTGGATCACATTAAAAGGAGGAGAAGGCAAGGCATGAAAATCCGCAGCAAACTGGTTATCGGCTTCAGTTCGCTCTTAATCATCATGCTGATTTTGACGTTCACCGGCTATGACCGTTTAAGGTATATGAATGAGGAATTGGACGGCATTTATAGCGATAAATACTATACGATTCAAAACACATCGGGAATGCGCGGCGAGTATAACGACATTGCCCGTATTTTAACGAATATTTTGCAGAAGCAAGATCCGGATTACACCGCTGTTGAAGAGAAGAAGCTCGAGACCAAAATTCAAAAAGCGAGCGGCTATTATGAGAAGGTAAAGTCAAAAGCCCATACTGCCGATGAACAGCAAAATATAAGTACGATCGATAATGCCTTGGACGCTTTTATGGACTACAAGAGCCATGTATTGGCCTTAATGAACCGTGAGCAGTATGAGTCGGCAAACAAGTACCGGCTGTCCACCGGACAAGCGGCTCAGGATCATTTGCTGAACACCCTGAACGACTACCGCGATTACTATAATGCGCAAATTCAGGAGGCCATCTCGGTAACGCAGGCCGAATACGAACGCTCGATCCGGTTAACTATCGCAACGATGGCTGTCGGTCTTTTGGTCGGTCTGGGCATCGTCCTGTGGATACTCCCCAGCATTGCCCGCGGTTTAAGTACGGTCAATCTTATGATGCATTATTTCGGAAAAGGCGAGCTGGACGCGATTCAAAAAGTAGATATTCCGACTAAGGATGAGATCGGGGAAGTGGCCCGCATCTTCCAGGAAATGTCGGAAGACTTGCAGGAAACGCAACAGGCGGAGGAAAAATTTCTTCAGTTACAGAAGGACCAGTCCTGGGTCAACTCGAACCTCGCCCGGATTACGGATCTGCTGCACGGCATAAATTCGCTGGAGCAGATCGGACAAATGTTCATCAGCGAGTTTACGCCGGTCGTCGGTGCCCGTTACGGAGCGATGTATATCCGCTATGAGGATAAGAATCCGAACCAGCTCTACTTGGCCGGGACATACGCCGGAGGACGGGACTTGGATACCCCTGAGGCTTTCCGGGTTGGGGAAGGGCTGGTCGGTCAGGCGGCGCTGGACAGGAAGCCGATTTCGCTGCAGGAGGCGCCAAGCGGCTATGTTTCCATCCGTTCCGCATTGGGAGAATCACAGCCGAACCATATTTATATTCATCCAGTGATGTTCGAGGAAGAACTGCTGGGGGTTGTCGAGTTTGCCTCCTTCGAGCCGTTCTCACCGGTTCAGGAGCAGTTGATGTCCGGGCTGGCCTCCAACCTGGGGATCGTACTGAACAATATCAACCGCCGCCTGCGCGTGGAAGAGCTGCTTCGCGAGTCCCAGGCTTTGACCGAAGAGCTTCAGGTTCAATCGGAGGAGCTGCAGACCCAACAGGAGGAACTGCGCAGATCCAACGAAAGCATGGAGAAGCAGACGCAGGCGCTGAAGCGTTCCGAAGAATTGCTGCAGCGGCAGCAGGAAGAGCTGGAGCATTTTAATACCGAGCTGATCGCCAAGACGCGGGCTCTGGAGGAACAAGTGCAGGAAGTCAAAGAGAAGAACGACGAAATCGAACAGACGAAGCTGGAACTGGAGCGTCATGCGGCTCAACTGGCACAAACCAGCAAGTATAAGTCGGAGTTTTTGGCCAATATGTCCCATGAACTGCGCACCCCCTTGAACAGCCTGCTGATTCTATCCCAGCTTTTGTATGAGAATAAAGAGCGGAACCTGACCGGGAAGCAAATCGAATACGCGCATACGATTCATATGTCCGGCGCGGATTTGCTCAAAATGATCGATGAAATCCTCGATTTGTCGAAGGTGGACGCCGGCAAGATGGAGATCAACCGGGAAGCGGTCAGACTCGACGAGCTTACCCGCTTCGTGGAACAAAACTTCGGACCGGTCGCGCTGAAGAGCGGCATCGTGCTGAACATTGAAACGGATGCTTCCGTTCCGGCCGAAATTCATACGGACGGTCATCGGATTAAGCAGATTTTGCGGAACCTGATGTCCAATGCTTTCAAGTTTACGAACCAAGGGGAGATCTCGCTCAACATCGGCACGGCGAATCCGGAGTGCTTGCCGGAAGGGCTGGACTCTTCCCGCGAATATTTGGAGCTGGCGGTGAAGGATACGGGGATCGGGATTCCCGCCGACAAAATGGACATTATTTTTGAAGCGTTCCAGCAAGTGGATGGAACGACCAGCCGGAAATACGGCGGTACCGGCCTCGGTCTATCGATTAGTCAAGGACTGTCGAAGCTGCTTGGCGGCCTGATTACGGTGCAGTCCGTAGAGGGCGAAGGGAGCATTTTTACGTTGTATCTGCCGAAGGAAGCGCCGAGCCGGCTGTTTGTCGCCGAGCAGGAAGCGGCCGTTTCGAATGCCGTCGTCGCTCCATATTACAGCCAAAACTCCTACGTCCGTCCGGTTGAACAGCCTGTGGCCGCGGCGGAACCGATCGAGGATGATCGGGAACGGCTCGCCAGCGGTGACAAAATCATGCTGATCATTGAGGACGATATTCAGTTTGCCAAAATTCTGCTTGATATGGCCCGAAGCCACGGTTTCAAAACGCTGATTGCCGTCCAAGGGGATGTCGGACTGGAAATGGCGAGAGATTATTTGCCGGACGCGATTATCCTTGATATCCAGCTGCCGGTGATGGACGGCTGGTCCATCCTGAACGAATTGAAGGGCCATGCCGAAACCCGGCACATTCCGGTGCATGTCATTTCGGTCGTTGACGATGCCAAGCAGGGCCTGATGATGGGGGCGATCGCCTATCTGCGCAAACCGTCCTCCCGCGAACATTTGGAGCGGGCCTTCTCCCATATCGAATCTTTTACCGAAAAAAGTTTAAAGCACCTGCTAGTCGTGGAAGACGACGACGTGCAGCGTAACTCGATCATCGAGCTGATCGGTCATGATGACGTCGTGATCACGGCGGTTTCCACCGGCGCAGAGGCCTTGCGGGAGCTGCGCGAGAAGCGTTACGACTGCATGGTGCTGGATTTAATGCTGAGCGATATCACGGGCTTCGATCTGCTGGATCAAATCCGCGATGACGAGGAGTTGAACGATCTGCCGATCATCATTTACACCGGCAAAGATCTGGACAAGCAGGAAGAGCTGCGGCTCCGTAAATATGCCGAGTCGATCATCATCAAGGACGTGAAGTCCCCTGAACGCCTGCTGGATGAAACCACGCTGTTTCTCCATCGTGTCGAAGCGGAGCTGCCCGAAGACAAGCGCCGGATTCTGCAGAAGCTTCACAACAAGGAAGAACTGTTCGAAGGCAAGAAAATTCTGCTTGTCGATGATGATGTGCGCAACGTATTTGCCCTGTCCAGCGTGCTCGAAGGTTACCGCATGAATGTGGTTTACGCGGAGAACGGCCGGGAAGCGATCGATATCCTTAAAGAGCAAGGAGATTTCAACCTGGTGCTTATGGACATGATGATGCCTGAAATGGACGGTTATGAAGCGATGCGCGAAATTCGGAAGATGCCGCAGTTTGCCAAGCTGCCGATCATCGCGCTTACGGCGAAAGCGATGAAGGATGACCGTGGGAAATGCATCGAGGCCGGCGCTTCCGATTATGTAAAAAAACCGATTCAGACGGATCAATTACTCTCGCTAATGCGGGTATGGTTGTATTCGTAACCTTGAGGAAAGGTTAAATATACGATAAGCAGGTCTTTCTCCTTTCAGGGGACGGATGCCCAGTTTTTTTGTAATCGGAGTTGAACCTATGGCACCCAGTGATTTTTCGGATTATCCGGATAACGAAGCGTACGGCCGGACCTCGCCCAGCGAGCGGGAGCAGTTGGAGATCGAACTGCTTCTGGAAGGGGTTCACCGGCTGTACGGCTACGACTTCCGCAATTACGCCCTTCCTTCGCTCAGAAGGAGGATTTGGCACCAAGTCCATGCGGAGCATGTGACGACCATTTCCGCTTTGCAGGAAAAAGTGCTGCATGACCGGGAATGCTTCGAGCGCCTGGTCTACAGCCTGTCCATTCCCGTAACCGAGATGTTTCGGGACCCGTCCCTGTTTCGCGCTTTTCGCGAAAAAGTCGTGCCCCTGCTGAGAACATACCCGTATATCCGGGTTTGGCATGCGGGGTGCTCGACGGGGGAAGAGGTTTACTCGATGGCCATTTTGCTGCATGAGGAAGGTCTCTACGATAAAGCGAGGATTTATGCCACCGACATGAATGGCCGCTCGCTGCAAATAGCCAAAGAGGGCGTGTTTGGAATTGAGAAAATGAAGCTGTATACGAAAAACTATCAGGAAGCGGGAGGCACCCGTTCTTTTTCCGAGTACTATACGGCGAGATACAATTCCGTGTTATTTCAGCCCTTTCTGCGCAAAAACATGATTTTTGCCGAGCACAACCTGGCGACGGATCAGTCCTTTAACGAGTTCAATGTCATATTTTGCCGAAATGTGATGATTTATTTTGACGAAACGCTGAGAAACCGGGTCCATTCTTTGTTCCATCAAAGCCTGAGCCACTTTGGCGTTCTGGTGCTGGGAGCGAAGGAATCGATTCACTTTACGGAGTACGATGCTTGTTACGAACCGCTGGACCGGGTGGAGAAAATGTACCGGAAGATTAAATGAAGGATGCAGGAGGATTCCATGGGGGTTGAAAAGCCGATTCATATCTTGCTGGTAGATGACCGCCCCGAGAACCTGATGGCCTTGGAAGCGGTTCTGGAAAGTGAACAATATATTTTGGTCAAAGCGACTTCCGGCGAAGAAGCCCTGAGGTATTTATTAAAAGAGGACTTTGCGGTGATTGTGCTCGATGTGCAAATGCCCGGACTGGACGGGATTGAGACCGCAAAGCTGATTAAAGCCCGGGATAAGACAAAGGATATTCCGATCATTTTTATCTCTGCCAACAGCAAGGAGGCGGAGCACTTGTTCGCGGGATACTCCGCCGGGGCGATCGACTACATGGTGAAACCTTTTATTCCGCAAATTCTGAGATCGAAGATCGAGGGATTTGTGGACATGTACCAGACGAATCAGCGGCTGAAAACCCAGAGCATGCTTTTGCAGCAAAAAACGCTGGAATTGGAGCGGACCAACGAAGAACTGGTCAGAGCCAAAGAGGCTGCGGAAATTGCGGCCAAAGCCAAAACGGAATTTCTGGCCATGATGAGTCATGAAATCAGGACCCCGATGAACGGAGTCATCGGCATGATCGACTTGCTGCTGGAAACCGAACTCAAAGACGACCAGAAGGAATATGCCGAAATTATTCGAGGCAGCGCGGATACGCTGGTCACGATTATCAATGACATTCTTGATTTTACGAAAATGGAATCCGGCAAAATGGAGCTGGAGGAAAGTCCGTTTGAAATCAGAGCGACGATTCAGGAGGTTATGGGGCTCTTTTCGGTTGATGCCGCCCGGAAAGGCCTGGAGCTGGTCTCCTTCGTCGACGAGCGGATTCCGCCTGTACTGTACGGCGATATGGGCCGCCTGCGCCAGGTGTTGATCAACCTGGTCGCCAATGCCATGAAGTTTACCGAACAGGGCGGAATCTATTTGATGGTCGACTGCAAAGAGAAGAACGGGGACCAGCATTTGCTCGAGTTTACCGTGAAGGATACGGGAATCGGAATCGCTCCGGATAAAGTGGACCGTCTGTTCAAGCCGTTCTCCCAGCTGGATTCGTCGATGACCCGCAAATACGGAGGAACGGGCCTGGGACTGGCGATTTGTCAGACCCTGGTGCAAATGATGGGCGGTTCGATCCGGGTGGAAACCCTGGAGGAAAAGGGGGCTACTTTCGTCTTTACGATCTGCGCCAGCGAATATTTCGATGAGAGCACGGATTTGGTCTGCGCGGCTCAGGTATCGATGTTCCCTGACGAAGCGGAGTCCAGGGAACGCATGCTGATTGTCGATGACCATCCGATTAACCAACGGCTGATGGTCAGTATGCTGCAAAAGCTGGGTTATGAACCGGAAGTGGCTGAGGATGGCCTACAAGCCGTGACAATGGCTGCCGACCGGAACTATGACTTTATTTTCATGGATTTGCAGATGCCGCACATGGATGGCCTGGAGGCTACCCGTAAAATCCGGGAACAGCAGGTCCCCGGCAAGGAACCGAAAATTATCGCGATGACGGCTAACGTGATGGACGGCATCCGGTCCAAATGCCATCAGGCCGGAATGGACGATTACATCAGCAAGCCGCTGAAACTGGCTTCAGTAAAGGCGGTTTTGTCCAAATACAGCAAGAATTACATGACCGAAACTTCGGTTCATTGATTCATCCGGCCTTGTGCCGGGTTATTTATAAAGAAACCACAATTCAGGAGAGAGTGTCTATGAATACAAATAAAAATGAGAAGTTTACCGTTACGTCGCAAGTGGAAAACGGGACATGCACCGTCTATCTGCGCGGTGAGCTTGATCTTTCCGTTGCTCCGGATTTTCGCCAGGTGATGGAGCCCCTCGCTCTCAACGATAAGCAAGACTTGATCATCAATTTGAGAGAACTCAAGTACATCGATAGTACCGGCATAGGAATTCTGCTGTCGATTTTAAAGACAAGGCATGGAATGGAAGCCGGTTTTTGGGTCAAGGAAGTGCCGGAACAAATTCAGAAGCTGTTCGATATGACCGGAATCGCGAAGTTTTTTGCCGCCCAGGAGAATTCCCAATAGGAAAGGATAGAGTATCATGATAGACGAGGTTCAAAAAGTTGTAATCAGTTTGCCGGCGACTGCGGAGTTTGTGGATATAGTCAGGTTAAACCTGTATGGAATAGCCTCAAAAATGGGCTTCTCGTACGAAGAAATCGAAGATATGAAAGTGGCTGTGTCCGAAGCGTGTAACAATTCGGTCTTGTATGCTTACAAGGATACGAACGGCATGATGGAGGTTACTTTTGAGATCATCGGTGATGCATTGTCCATTACGGTCAAGGACGAAGGGGAGAGCTTTGATTCGTGGGGTGAGCGGTCGACGCTGCACGACAAAAACTTGAATGAAGCCCAAATCGGCGGTCTCGGCTTCTATCTCATGCAGGCGTTAATGGATGACGTTAGCGTATTGAATGAAGCCGGAAAGGGAACGAAGGTAGTCATGACTCGCCGCTTAATGAAGAGCGAGGAGAAGGTATGACGGATAAATTGACTCCCCCCGAGTCTTTAAATGAATCCACCAGTATGATCTGGGAATATCAACAAACCAAGGATAATGACATCGCCACTGTTCTGATTCAGAAATATGAGCCGATGGTTAAAATGGCGGCGGGAAAAATCGCGCGCAACCGTCCCGACCTTTATGAAGATCTTTACCAAGTCGGGCAAATGGCGCTGATCCGATTGCTGCAGCAGTACGATATCGAAATGGGAATTCCGTTTGAGCCTTACGCGATGAAGAGCATGATCGGTCACATGAAGAATTTTTTGCGGGACAAGTCCTGGTACATTCAGGTGCCGCGCAGAATTAAAGAGAAGGGAGCCCTGGTCCAACAGGCGATCGATGAGCTGACCGTTAAACTGGAGCGCTCCCCCGACGTGAGGGAGATCGCGGACTATCTGGAGCTTTCCGTGGAGGAAACGGTGGAAGTATTGGCTGGTCGGGAATGCTATCACTATGTGTCGCTCGATTCGCCGCTATCTCAAGAGGAAAGCGCGGCTACACTCGGCGAACTCATCAGCTCGGACGCGGACGATTACGACACCGTCGAAAAACGGATGGATCTGCAGCAAGCTCTCAGCCAGTTGAAGGAGCAGGAACAGCAGGTGCTGTTGTTGGCCTTTCAAGAGGGACAGTCCCAGCGGGCGATTGCCCAGAAGTTGGGCGTATCTCAAATGAGCGTATCCCGGATTCAAAAACGGGCGACGGAGAAGCTGAAGCAGATTATGTCCAACTCGAACACAATGTAACAGCATCCGGTAAAGGAGTACAGTCATGGAATTGGAGAATCAACTACGGGTGAAGCGGAGCGGACAAGGCTGGTCCTGGATCGACTTCGAAGTGAAAGAGGGCGAGTGGGACAGCCCGGAAGTCCGGCGTCTTCGGCAGGATTATCCTTTGACTAGGGAATGGCTGGATGCGCTTCCCAAGATAGAATCCAATCAATTATCCGTAAGATTCCCGGACGGCAGGGAGCCCATTCTATATGGCTCCCTGTTTTATTCGGTGCGGGAAGAAATCAGGGATGCGGAGGCCGATTGCTTGCTGGCTCATTTCTTTGTGAGTCCGGAGGTCTTCATCACGATCAACCTTGATGCCAACACCACGCGGGTCATGAACCAAAAAGATAATGAAATCATGTTGCTGGATTGCCCGCGGCCGATCGACGGATTGTTTGTTCTCACCCGGGTGATCCTCCATTACTTCCGGGTGGGGATGGACCGCTTCGAGCGGAACTTGCGGAAGGTTGAAGAATTGATGAAAAAACGCAACCGGAAACACCTGATGAATCAGATTTTAACCGCTCGTTTCGAGCTGCTGCATTGGTCCAATTTGTTCATTCCTTTTCTGGAACTGGTCACGGCCGCCCGTGAAGCTTATCTGGAACAAATGGAGGACAGCATCCCGTTCAAACGTTTTTTGTACCGGGCCGAGCGGATGAGCGGGCTTGTCAAGCACTACGAGAAGGAAATCGACACTTTGATCTCCATCGATGATGCGGTCTCGGGTTTTCGGGGCAATGATATTATGAAAACCTTGACGATCATGACCGCGGTATTTACCCCAGCTACCGTAATCGGGGCGATTTGGGGAATGAATTTCGACTTTCTCCCTTGGGTCAAACAGGGGATGTTCGGCTTCGCGCTAATCTGCGGAATTACGCTGCTTTTTACGCTGGGCTTCTATATTTGGATCCGGGCGAAGGGGTGGACCGGGGATTTGCTGGAAGTGGACGAGGAGAACTCGAATCTGTAAGCAAAACATATAAAGAAGGTTGCCCTATCCGCAGGGCAACCTTTAGGTGTGACCGCCTTTTTTCCAAGCTGCAGGGTTATTGCTCGGGATCGGACACCAATCCCTCTTCATGGTCCTCACTGTTCGTCTTCATCTTATCCATATCTTCGCCAAGCCGCTTTAAGTCCTCCATGTCATTGACCATGGAACCGTTCTCGGCCTTGGTAATATCTTTATGCCCGGGGTACTCCCCTTCACGAGCCTCCCGAATCTGTTTCTCCACATATTCCTGCTGTTCTTCCTTCGCTGTTTTAAAATCCACGGGGAACCCTCCTTTGAGATTCACTCCTTAGAATGACTAGCCGGCAAACTTCAGAATTATTGTATCCTTACGGCTTGGATTGGATGTAATCCTGCAGGCTTTTAATATAATCGCCAACCATCGGCAGATCCACGAACAAGCTTAGAATCCAGCCGAGCAGACCGAGGATGACGAAGGTCCCCACACTGAGCCCGAGCCCGCGGGACAGACCGGCTACAAAGTTGGTAAGTACCCGTTTTTTCGGATTTGTATAGTTCTCCAAAATATCTTTAAAATCGGCCTTCTCCAGCATATCGGCAATGCTGTCCAGCTTGCCGTTCAATCGCTTCACTTCATGCCTGAGTTCAAAGGGATGGTCTTTGGTGTCATATGGATTTAAACGTGCCATCGGCCTTCCTCCTTGCGATGAATTTAGGCTCACAAACAGAAATCGCCAGCTGCCCGAGCTGGCGATTTTCAGGGGACAGCCCCGTTTACACGGAAGAGTTCGTGGAGGAGCCAAACTCGCGTTTAGCTTCGCTTGAGGCCTTGTTGACCTCCTGCTTTACATCCTCCGAGCTTTTTTCCGCCGCTTTGCCGACTTGCCCAACCTCTTGCTTAATGTCTTCGGACACTTCCGCAGAAGCCTCTTTTACACTGGACACAATGTTGCTGGCGCTTGCGCCGACGGTTTTGGCAAGGTCCGTCGTTTTGGAAACGACCGTCTTGGCGAGCTCGGAGCCTTTTTCACAGGCAACCGAAGCCATTTCCTTGGACTTGTCCGTCGCGAGGGTAAGCTTGTCCGACAAATCGCTGCGCAGTTCGCGCCCCGGCTTCGGCGCATACAGCAAGGCTGCCGCCGCACCGAGCAGCGCTCCGATCACAAGCCCTTTCGTAAAGGTTCCTCCACTTTGTACAGGGTATTCCGTCTCGGCTTTATTCATCTTTCATCGCTCCTTTATGTGGATATTCTTCATTGGATGAAAAAGCGGTTTGAACTGGTGACTTCAGGTGCTTTTCTTACTTCGTATATAAACGATACGGGACGGGGTGAAACAATCCGCCGCTTTGCCGCGGTCGCCGTTTCTTCTATATTCGGGAATGGCGAATCAAGGGCGGCTGTACTATACTGAAGGGATGATAGTTTGTTGTGCGAAAGGGGATAACCATGGATAACATATTGGTGGAAGAATCCCGCGGGGGAATGCTCGAATGCACGCACCGCGGTCATATATGTATTGCAGATGAGGCGGGCAGGGTCATAAAAGCGGTCGGAAACCCTCATTTCGGCGTATTTACCCGTTCGGCGGCCAAGCCGTTCCAGGCCATTCCGGGTATACGCGCGGGCTTGGCGGGAAAATTCGGCTTAAGCGATGACGAAATCGCGATCATGACGGCCTCACACCGTGCCGAGGAAATGCATATCGAAACATTGGAGAGGATCCTCCGAAAAACGGGGCTCGACGAAAAAACGATGGTCTGCGCACCGAGTCTGCCGATGGATGCGGCGGCAAAGGAACAGCTGCTTCGGAACGGAGGGGGGCGACGCCGCTTGTATCACAATTGCTCGGGCAAACACCTGGGCCTCATGGCCTACAGCAAGATGAACGGTTATCCGCTGGAGAACTACAGCGATCCCGATCATCCCGTGCAGCGGGAGATCTGGGAGACGCTTGCTTCCCTCGCCGGGTTGCCGCTGGTCAGCATCGGCCGGGCCGTCGACGGATGCGGGCTGCCCGTCTTCCATCTTCCTTTGTCCGCACTCGCTAATGCTTACCTGAAACTGGCTTGTCCCGACCGTATCGAAGATCCCGCGACAGCCGCGGCGGCGGGTACAGTGGCGAATGCGATGAACCGCCATCCGGAGATGGTCAGCGGAACCGGCCGGATCGATACATTGCTGCTTCAAGATCCGAACTTGGTCGCCAAAGGAGGCTTTAAGGGCGTCTATGCTTTTGGCCTGCGGAAAGAGCGGCTGGGCGTAGCCTTCAAAATCATGGATGGATCGGAGGAGGAGTGGGGGCTGATCGCGCTGGCGATTCTGGAGCAGCTGGACTATGAAAACAAGGACACCTTGGAAAGGCTGCGTAGAGCTTTTACTCCGGTAATCCGGAATGATGAGGGAACGGAAGTGGGGGTATCCCAAACCGTTTTCCGGCTTGGCCAGGTTTGATGGACCGGAGGGCTCGCCTATTGATTAGCCGATGGGGCTAAAGGGTAAAAATGTAGCAAATCCAGTATGGTGCTATATAGGCGAGGAGGATTAAGATGATAAAAATAGTAACTTCGGAAGAGAGGCATACGGCCCATGCCGGCCCTGTCCAGAGCGAATTCAGCTTTTCCTTCGCGGACTACGTTGACCCCGGGAATGCCCATTTCGGCTGCCTTCTGGTGCTGAACGATCACATCCTGGCTCCCGGTAAAGAGTTGGAGGCCCATCCTCATCATGATCTGGAAATTGTCACTTATGTAATATCCGGTTCGTTGACAAGCTCCGCCGGGTCCGCGGGCCTCGAGCCTTTAGAGGAAGGCTCGTTTCAGGTGCTCAGTTCGGGTACGGGAATCATCCACGCGGAAGCCAACCGGTCCCCGGGCGAGCCTGCACGTTACCTTCAAATGTGGTTCCTGCCGGATCGCCAAGGTCTTCCCCCCGCCGAGACTTCCCGCCGGATTCCCCGGGACGAACGGATCGGGAATTGGATGCCGGTCATCAGCGGGAAAAGGGACGGGGACTTCCTGCGCATTCATCAGGATGTAAACATCTTTGCTCCCGTGCTGACGGATAACGAGGAGCACTTGATCCGCACCTTGAATCGAAGACAGCATATTTTCCTGATTGAGGGGCATGTAGAACTGTTGGGCGAGAAGCAGCGGTTTTCGCTGGGGCCCGGCGATGCGGCCAGAGTCCGGTGCCCGGACGATCTGGTCATCCGGAAGTCAGGGGAAGGCATAGCCGAGCTATTGATCGTCGATATGCCTTAAACCGAACGGACTCCGCTGAGGAGCGGAGAGGTTGTTATTTCTTGCGGAGGTTGCCCAACTCCTGAGCCAGCGCCTCCACCTCGGAAATGCTGAGCCGTTCCTTGCTCATCACTAGCTCATAAATGTCCAAAATGTCTTCATATTGGTCCGTATTAAAGGCGGAAGCGTTCATGGCGGCTCCGGTCGCCATTTTCAGCTTCGCTTTGATGGCCTCGATCATATATTCCACGTTTTCCTGGCTTTTTTGAGTTAAGTCCATGGATCCTCAACATCCTTTCCGTTTCATGTCCCGGTTATTGTACCACGGTTGGGCCGCGGGTACACTCTTTTTGCTAGATCCGGGGGATTTGCGGTACAATCAGGTTACCTTGGTGAAAGAAGGGGGATGAAAAGCTCATGGATGACAGACAGGTAATGCCCGAAGCGGGCTTTGTCCGAAAAAAGCTGACCGGCGGCGAGCTCCCCGATTTCTTTCTGGGCGTCCGAAGACGGCACCCGACCCGGGAGATGACATTTCTCTGCATTGGCACCGACCGATCCACGGGGGATGCGC
This sequence comes from Paenibacillus sp. A14, assembly GCF_036864815.1. Lineage (NCBI taxonomy): Bacteria > Bacillati > Bacillota > Bacilli > Caryophanales > Paenibacillaceae > Paenibacillus > Paenibacillus sp. A14. The sequence goes on along the minus strand of NZ_JBAGJD010000020.1, from coordinate 19,262 downwards.
TGGGTCCGCTTGTCGGAACGCGTCTTAAGGAACGCGGCTTGGCGGATGTGATCGGAACGCTGGATTTCCCTTGCGATGCCACCAATCTGGAAGTGCGTGCCTCCATGATTCCCAAGGAGCATATCATCGTGGCGATCGATGCCTGCCTCGGAACGCCGGCCTCCGTCGGCGGCTATCTCGTGTCCGGTCAGCCGCTGCTCCCTGCCCAATCGGTAGGAATATCGCTTCCGGCCGTAGGGCATTACAGCGTGGCGGCCGTCGTCAACGTTAACGGTCCCAAACCATACTGGACGCTGCAAATGACTTCGCTCTACAGGGTGATGCAGATGGCCGATGAATTGGCGGAAGCGATCGAACACGGTTTCAGAAGCACCTGAAAGAGATTAAATATAAGAATCGGGAACATTACATACACACAAAAGAGCAGCTTAGAATTTCAGTAACTTTCAGCCAGTTATAGAAAGAGAGGGAAGCGTTATGGAAAAAGTAGTTCTTGAAGGATTTACGATCGCTTATGAAGAACAAGGCCAGGGAGAGGCCGTTGTCCTGCTCCATGGCTTCTGCGGAAGCTCGGCTTACTGGGAGAAGATCGGACCGCTGTTGGCCGACGATTATCGGGTGATTATGCCGGATCTTCGGGGACACGGCTTCACGGATGCCCCGATGGGTGCCTATACGATCGAACAGATGGCGGATGATGTCGCCGCACTGATGAAGAACCTGGGGGTTTCGAAATATACGCTGCTTGGCCATTCCATGGGCGGATACATTACCCTGTCTCTGGCTCAGCGGTACGCCGAACGTTTGAACGGCTTCGCCCTCATTCACTCGACCGCATATCCGGACAGCGACGAAGCCAAGGAGAAGCGCCTCCAAGCCGTGGCCACCATCGGAAATAAAGGGATTACCCCTTTTGTTGACGGGCTTGTCCCCGGATTATTCGCGCCTGAACTGCGCGATACTTTGACCGTGGAAGTGAACCGCGTTAAAGAAATCGGGTACAAGACGCCGCCGCAGGGAGCTTCAGGCGCCGCGCTGGCTATGCGCGAGCGGGTGGACCGCCGGGATGTGCTGTCTTCCACCGTGCTCCCCGTATTGCTGGTCGCAGGGGAAAACGACGCCGTCATTCCGATTGAGCGCACCTTCACGACGGAGGGGCCGTCGGTGACCAAGGCGGTGATCAAGGGCGCCGGCCACATGAGCATGTATGAAGCGCCCGAACAGCTTGCAGCCGTCATCAGCGACTATTTGCGCGGCGTACCGTCCGCGCGCAAGTAGCCGTCTCCACAACGCTTGAACCATAAGAATGCTCACGACCCGAGGCTATCCCCGAGTCATCGTCCGATGACGGGGAGCCTCTTTTTTGCGCAGCAAGAGGCTCGAGGCTGGACAGAGGCACCTGTATAAATACGGCTTAGTACGAAAAATCGGCCTTCTCGGCCTTCTCGTGATGATAAGGTCCTTATGCGGCGCGGATTGAGACTTCCCCTTGCTGGATATTCGGGTCAAAATGACTTACAATTTGTTCTTAAATAAACCTGCAGGAGGGACGGAGTCTGATGCTGCGGAAAGATTACCTGGTTCGGATGCTGGAGGAAATGACGGAGATGATCGGCAAAGTGTTCGGTCTGAAGCAGCAGCGCAAATGGATAGAAGCCTTATGGGAACTCGACGAGCTTTACAAAAATCTGTTTCGGTTGAACTCCCGTCTGCTCGGCTCCCTTTCGGCCAAAGATATCGTGGAGATGATGCGGACCGGCGGGACGGTCGAATCGGATAAGCTGCAAAGTCTGGCGCGGCTTATGAAGGAAGAGGCCGATGTCTTGACGGCATCGGGGCAGCGGGAGGAGGGCATACTCCGCGCAAGGAAGGCGTTGCATTTATATTTGGCGGCTTACACGCACGGGGCCGATCCCGGTATATGGAAATTGCACGGTGAAGTTTCGGAGCTGCTGGAACGGCTGAAGGGGTTCGAGCTCCCGGAGGATACCGAACGTCTGCTTATGACTTATGAAGAGAGCAGAGGAAATTATGATCTCGCGGAGAATGCGCTGTACCGTCTGCTGGAAAGCGGAGCGGCCCGGCGGGAAGAGGGAATAGCATTTTATACCCGCTTGTTGGCACAGGGGCCCGACAAGCTGGAGCAAGGCGGGCTTCCCAAGGAAGAAGTCCGGGAAGGACTGGAGGCCTGGCTCGCCAGAATCGACAGCGCAAGCGCGGGAATCGATGAGAACCGTCCGAGCGGGGAGTAGGGTACAAGTAGAATTCATACAATAACTTCAACTCATTTGGAAAGAGAGCGGTCTTAGATGGAGGAATTACGCAATCTGGTACGTCAAATTTCGGAGCAGGGCGGTCTTATTTCCGCTACTTTGAGTCAACGCCGAAAGGCGGGGGAAGGGGAGGACACTTACAGCAAAACTGTCATCAAGCCGGTCCTGCTCAAAGGCATGCTTCATTACCAGTTCACTTATCACTACAGCAAAAAAGTTACCCATGAGAATATCCCGGCCGCGGATCTCGAGTCCGCCGTTATGGAGCTGTTCGCGGGGACCTTCCGTCAGGGGTTGCTGTGCACGGCGGAAGCCGATTATCAGGTGCTGATCAGCAAGAAGTACAAGGTATCGATTCTGACCAAGTCCCCTACCAAAAAGCCGGGGGTGCTCGCCCATAACCGGACGAAGCAGTACATTTTGGAAGAAGGGAAGCCGGTTCCGTTTCTGGTGGAGCTCGGAATCATGAATGCGGACGGCAAGGTGCTGGCCAAAAAGTATGATAAATTCCGGCAGATCAACCGCTTCCTCGAAATGGTTCAGGATGTGCTTCCCCACCTCCCGGACAAGCGTCCGGTGACGATCGTGGATTTCGGCTGCGGCAAGTCGTATCTGACGTTCGCGTTATATCATTATTTGTCGATCGAATTGCAAATGGAGTTGAAGATTGTCGGACTCGATCTGAAGTCGGATGTCATCGAACATTGCGGAATGCTGGCGAAAGATCTGCAATACCGTAATCTGCGCTTTCTTGTCGGGGATATTGCGGACTATGACGAATTAAGCGAAGTGGATATGGTGGTAACCCTGCACGCCTGCGATACGGCGACCGATGCCGCGCTGGAAAAGGCCGTCCGCTGGAACGCGTCCGTCATCCTTTCCGTACCCTGCTGCCAACACGAGTTGTTCGGGCAAGTCGCAAGTCCGGTGCTTGAACCGCTCCTGTCCCATGGCATCCTGAAGGAACGTTTTTCGGCGCTGGCTACTGATGCGATTCGGGCCAAGCTGTTGGACATTCTCGGGTATAAGACCCAATTGTTGGAGTTTATCGACATGGAACATACCCCTAAGAACATTCTGATCCGGGCGGTAAAGGGAGCTGTTTCCGACGGGGAAAAAAATCGCTTATGGAAGGAATATCTCGCATTCCGGGACTTTTTGAGCGCGGCGCCTTACCTTGAAAAAGCTTGCCGTGACCTTCTCCCTGAAGGAAATCGGTCCCCACGTTAAGTTTGAAGCAAAACAAACAGGTCAACACTTGAAGTGTTGGCTTTTTTGTTGCGAAAACGGAGGGTGAGGGCTATGGTCGGGCGAGAAAGGATAGAGAAAGGCGGACTAAAATCACTATCAGGAGTGATTTATCGGGGAGCAGCCCTGTGGACGGTCTCCTTTTTTGCCTTGACGGGGGGAATGTTTTATCAGACCACCTTATTTACGCTTGTCCCGTTTTCGTTTTGGTTTTTGGCGGCGGCTGTTGCGATGATTGCGTTTTTAATGAGACGTAGGCCCGCGAAGGGGGATGCCGGACTTTTTGGCGGGGCTTCGCTTCTAATCGCGGGCCCTTTTTTAATCGCTATCCTCTACGGAACGCAGCTTCTGTTGGGCCCGGTGTCTTACCAGGCAACCGTTACGGCGGCGATGCATTGGCTGTTCATGGGGAGCTTCGCCCTGGCCTTGCTTGCCGCGGGGAGCGGTTCAGACGGCCCCGCCTTCCTGGAGCGGGGCTGGCTGATCGTCACCGGCGGGCTCGCCGTCACGGCGCTGGCCGCCGTGTACGGGCTGCTGCCCGCCCCGGGGGCGATCCTGCGCACGGCGGATCGCGAGGTAACAGCGGCGGGGGCCCGGCTGGGCGGTCTGCTTCAGTACCCGAACACTTTCGGGGCTGTGATGGCTGCCGCTCTGCTGGAGCGGCTGACCGCCCTCGCCCGGCTGCCGGCCGCCGCCTTTACCCGGCAAGCGCGCTGGCGGGGCTGCCGGACCGGCGCATTGGCGCCGGTCTTCGCCCTGGCGCTGCTGCTGACGGAGTCGCGCGGCGCGTTCGCCGCTGCGGCCGCGGGCTGGGCCGCCGGCTGGCTGCTGCTGCGCGGCCGGGAGCGGCGGCGCTACGCGCTGCACAGCGCCGCCGCTGTGGCCGTGGCCGCGCTGCTCGCCCGGCAGCTCGCCGCCGCGCAGCTGGCGCCGCCCGCGCTGCCCGGGCTGCTGGCGCTCGCCGCCGGGCTGGCCGCCGCCGCGGCGCTGTGCACGCTGGCGGCCCGGGCCGCCGATCGGCCCGCGGCGCCCGGCGCCGCGCTGGCCGCCGCGCTCTTCGCAGCGCTCGCCTTCGGCGCCGGCTTGCGCGAGCGGCTTTCTAGCGCCGCGACCTGGCTCGCCCGCGGCGACATGTACGCGGACGCGCTGCGGTTGCTGGGCGAATCGCCCTGGGTCGGCCGGGGAGGCGATACGTGGCGGGCGCTGCATCGCACCGTCCAAGGCCGTCCTTACGTGGGGAACGAAGTGCACAGCGGCTATCTTGACCTGGCGCTTGATCTTGGGTTAATCGGGCTGGTCGCGGTGCTCGGCTGGCTGATTGCGGTTATCGCAGGCATGTACCGTTCCCGCTTGCCCGCACGGCTGCTGCCTGCCTTTCTGGTTTTGCTGCTGCACAGTGCGGTTGACTTTGACATGAGCTACGGGTTGTTCTGGATGCTTGTCCTGTGGCTGGCGGTCTGGGGCATGGGCAAACCGGGGGCCGTCTCATTTAGCGGAGTGCCCGGAAAGCCGGCGGAATTTCGCCCCAGCCGATTGGTGGCGGTGGTGCTGGCCGCACTGCTTCTGACGGGCGGGTTGTCCGCCTTTCGCCAAGCGGAAAGCCTTCGCTTGCAGCGACTTGCGGCGGCCTCTGACGCCCGACCGGCGGAGTCCGCGCGGCTGTTGGAGCGGGCGCTTGCGCTGGCCCCGGCCCGGCCCGAGCTCCGCCTGGCGCTGGCCGCCCGGCTCGATCCGGGCCCGGCGGCCGAGGTGCTGCGCCGCGGGATGGCCTACGAGCGGGGCCATCCCGGCCTTGCGCTCGCGCTGGGCCTCGCCCTCGCGCGGCAGGGGGATGCCGCCGCGCTGGCCCCGCTTCGCCGCGCGGCGGAGCTTGACCGCTACAGCCGTGCCGTGCAGACGGCGGCGCTGGAAGGCATCAGCCTGCTGGCGGACAGGCTGGAAAGCACGGGCCAGCTGCCGCAGGCATCCTCTGCCGCTTCCGCGGGTGCGGAAGCGTTCCGGCGCTTCCACCGCCTGGCGGAGCAGGCCCGGCAGCTGCGCAATGACAGGGGCTTCCGGCTAACCCCGGAAGCCGTCGTCCTCGCCCGCAAGCTGCGTGTTCAAGCTGCCGGATGGCCGGCTCCGCAAAACGGGAGTGCCGCCGCCGACCCGCGCTAGCGGCGGGCTGCCCGTCCGCCTGCGGCTTACTTCAACCGCCGAAGGCGTCGCGGAACGCTTTGGAGAGAGCTGGACGGTCCACTTGCCACAGTTCGGCGAGCTCGCCGCTGACCGCCTCGTCCCACCAGTCCGCCAGAACCTTTCGGTTGCTGATATTTTCGCCGATCCATAGCAGGTTTCCGATCACCTTTTTGTAATAGAGTTCTTCTCCTTGCTTGATCCGGGTTTCGGGAAGATATACACCAAGCCGTTTGACCGTTCGATAGAGCTCTTTACTGCAGCTCCGGCGGATCTTTCTGGGGGTTGGCAAATCTGCGGCATGCTTCCCCGGTTTGTTGTTCATGTCCTTGCCTCCTTCTATACCAGCATATGCTCCCGGCTGCTCTGGAGACACTTCGCGAGGATGGCCGAGTAGATGCATGTCCCCCGCTATGATAGAATAGACTGGTGAAAAAAGACATTTTGGCCTTACGCTTAAATGTATGGGGAGAGGGACTGCAAGGTGGAATGGATTTCAAACGTGGTAGGAGTTATTTTTGAATGGATTCAGCAGTTGGGGTATGTCGGCATTATGCTGGGCCTTATGATTGAGGTCATTCCCAGTGAAATTGTACTGGCTTATGGAGGGTATCTGGTACATTCGGGAACCATTAATTTTGTGGGTGCGGTCTTTTTCGGCGTGATCGGCGGGGTGGTCGCCCAGTTGTTCATCTACTGGATCGGCCGGTACGGAGGGCGCCCTATTTTGGAGAGATTCGGGAAGTATATTCTGATTCAAAAAAAACATATCGATGTATCCGAAGCCTGGTTTCTCAAATACGGCCCCGGCGTTATTTTTACGGCCCGGTTTATTCCGGTCGCAAGGCATGCGATATCCATCCCGGCAGGGATGGCGAAGATGCCGGTCGGAAAATTTCTGCTGTTGACGACGTTGGCGGTGATCCCCTGGTCGGTGCTGTTTGTTTACCTGGGCATGCTGCTCGGGGAGAACTGGGAGCATATCGATGAGAAGGCAGGCCCTTATATCATGCCGATTTTGCTGGTGGCTCTTGCGCTGCTCGTCGTTTATTTGCTGATAAAATGGTTCGGCACCTCTCGAAAGAAAGGAGAATGATAAATGAGTGTGAACGTCGCTAACAAATTCGGAAAGGGCATCACTCCCCTCCAATTTATGGAAGGGATGGAGCGGAACAAGGGGGATTTTGCCGCGGGCTATGAGAATTTCGCCTGGGTTCGGGAGGAGGACCGCGAATTTTTCGAGAGTTTGAACTATCGGGATGATGTGCGTGTGCTGATTCTCGCGGCGGATTGGTGCGGGGATGTCGTACGAAATGTACCTGTGGTGTTCCGGGCCCTGGAAACGGCCGGCTGGAAGACGGAAGTATTCATTTTGGAGGAGCATCAGGATCTGATGGATCACTTTCTGACCATGGGCGGGCGTTCGGTGCCGATCGTGATTTTTGCCGATACAGGCGGTTACGTGCTTGGGCATTGGGGACCCCGGCCTGCCCATGTCCAGGAGTTGATGGTGGAATTCAAACGGGAAAATCCCGACCGGGAAGCCCCGGATTACGAGGAGAAAATCGGAGTTGTCCGCCGGAAGATGGCCGAAAAATATGAGGAAGGAACCGGAGTCAACGCCTCGGTCGTTAGCGAACTGCGTGGCCTCATCTCCGGAATGTAGAACCTATGTTGCGAATAGAGAGCTTTTCACTGGGACCTTTGCAAACGAATGCTTATCTGCTCCGGGGGGAGGCGGACGATCGGGCCGTAATTATTGACCCGGGCATGAATCCGGGCTCTCTGCTCCGGAGGATTGAAGGGTTGGAGATTGAGGCGATTCTGCTGACGCACGCCCATTTCGATCACATCGGCGGCGTGGAGGAGATTCGGAAGCTTAAGGGCTGTCCGGTTTATGTGCATCCTCTGGAAAGCGAGTGGCTGACGAGTCCTAAACTGAACGGTTCCTTGATGTGGCCGACAGTGACGGGGCCGATCGCGTGCGAACCCGCGGAGTTCGATCTGGCTGAGGGGCAGAAAATTACGCTGATCGGTCACGAGTTCACGGTTTACCATACGCCCGGACACTCGCCGGGCAGCGTGAGTTTTTTGTGCGGAGACGATTTATTCTCGGGCGATTGCCTGTTCAAAATGAGCGTAGGCCGCACCGATCTCCCCGGTGGGCGTGAGGCGGACCTGTACAACTCGATACGCGGAACCCTGTTCCGTTTTTCCGATGAAACCAAAGTCTATCCGGGCCACGGTCCAAACACGAGCATCGGATTCGAGCGGGCGAACAACCCTTACGTTTCGGGCTGATGCGGCAATGGAGCCTATGGCCGTAAATTCCTGCAAATCTGCATCTTTTTCGCTCGCATCGGGCCGAGGCTTTAAAATTCCTGCAAATGCGCAGGTATTTTCTCGCGAAAAGAGCGCCCTTTAGAATTTAGCCGTAAATTCCTGCATTTTTGCATCAATTTGCAGAACGGCTCAACAATTTGGCGAAAATTCCTGCATATTTGCATCTTTGAAGCCCGACGTGGCATCAAACCGGGCCAGGTGCCGCCCATTTTAAGACTTATTCGTCACCTCAGGAAGCGGCGTGGCGAACGGGGGCCCGGCAATTCGCGGGCTGCCCGCCGGAATAGCTGTCTTTTTGGCCGCTATTTCGGCCCGATTCGGCTCCGGGGGGGAAATAGCGGTCAAAAAGGGCCCTATTTTCCTGGTATGGGTTCCGAAATCAAGTTTTGGCCCACATTTTCCCAAAATAAGGGCCAAAACGTCCTCTAATTCACGCCGTCCAGCCGAATGCGACAAAATGGCAGCGCAAAAAGCCCTTATTTATCTGCCTGGGCTCAAAGGGAAGCAGGCCGCAGACAAATTTTAATGACTAGTAGGGCGGTTTTACAACAAATTTTTGCACAAAAAGTGCAAAAATGCTGGACAAGCCTGCCGTCCTTTGTTAGAATCATGTCTATAAATATTGTTAACCCTGCGAAGCACGCAAGCTGAGGAATTATCCCGGTTTGCGTTCTTTTTTTGCGCTTTTTGGGGAGACGATTGACATGCGCTTCTTTGAAAAATGAACAAATCCTAAAATTTTCAGAGCTGTCGGCTCTACTGCCTAGCAAAATGTTGCCCATCTCCGATTTTTTTAGTAGGATAGAAAAATAACTTATGAATAAATCAGGGAGGTAGACGATGCTGCAGTTGGGAGAGAGAGTCGTAATCGTCGGAGATGCTTTTGAGCAGAATCTTCCTGTTGGGGAATATGGCTACGTTATTGCTTACGACCGTAATCCGGATAATGCGTTTGATTACGTAATCCGCGCTCCAAAGACAGGACGCAATTATTACGTTCCTTCCAGTGATGTGGAGTCCGAAGAGCTGCTCATGGAATATGAAGCCGAGCGGGCTACGAAGGAAGCGTTGATCGATTACGCTCTGGCGACGCATAACGAGAAGCTGTTTATGCATGTAATGAACGGCGGCGATCAGGATGCGGATGAGCAGAAGGAACCAACAAAGGAAGTTATGTCTCAGGCCGAGTTCATCAAACAGGTGAATTTGCGAGCATGGATATAAGGAGCCGGCGATGCCGGCTCTTTTTTCGTATATTTTGCAGGCTTTCGCCAGGTTTCGCGTTAACGGATTGAACTCGTGCACATTCTACAATATAATTTTATTCATCTGAATCGTCATGGTAGAATGAACTAATCAGCCCCGCAGGGACGTTTAAGGAGGAAAGCAAATGAGCATCCAGGTAAAAGACGTGGAGCATGTGGCCAAGCTGGCCCGGTTGAACTTGAGCGACGAAGAGCGGGAAATGTTCACGGAACAGTTGAACGCGATTTTACAATATGCCGAGAAGCTGAATGAGCTGGATACGGAAGGCGTGGAGCCGACGACGCATGTCCTGCATCTCAGCAATGTCATGCGCGAAGACGAGGTGCACGAAAGTCTGCCTCAGGAGAAAGTGTTCCGGAATGCGCCGGATGAAGAAGACGGGCAATTTAAAGTGCCGGCGGTACTTGAGTAGATATAGCGAAGGAGGATGCGCCAGTGAGTCTTTTTGAATTGCGCTTACAGGAGATACATAATCAGCTCAGCAAAAAAGAGCTGTCCGTGACCGATTTGGTGGGCGAGGCGTTCGCCAAAATATCGGAGCGGGATGGACAAGTAGGCGCTTATTTAACGTTGAATGAAGAAGGGGCCCGCGCCGAAGCGGCAAGGCTCGACAACAAGCTGGCCGGCGGGGAGGAGAAAGGCCTTCTTTTCGGGCTACCTGTCGGCATTAAGGACAATATGGTGACCGAAGGTCTGCGCACGACTTGTGCCAGTCAATTTTTGGCGAATTATGATCCGATTTACGATGCAACGGTAGTCTCGAAACTGAAGCTGGCGGAAGCGGTAACGGTAGGCAAGCTGAATATGGATGAATTCGCCATGGGCGGTTCCAACGAGAATTCCAGCTTCCATCCGGTGCGTAACCCTTGGGATTTAAGCCGCGTTCCCGGCGGTTCCAGCGGCGGCTCCGCGGCTGCGGTAGCGGCGGGGGAAGCTTACTTTACGCTCGGCTCCGATACCGGCGGTTCGATCCGCCAGCCGGCTTCCTATTGCGGTGTTGTCGGCTTGAAGCCGACTTACGGTTTGGTGTCCCGCTACGGGCTGGTGGCGTTTGCTTCCTCGTTGGACCAGATCGGCCCGATTACGAAAAATGTCGAAGACGCGGCATACGTCTTGCAAGCCATTGCCGGACATGATCCGAAGGATTCCACGTCCGCGAATGTCGATGTGCCGGATTATTTGGAGGCGTTGACCGGAGATGTGAATGGACTGCGCATCGCGGTGCCTAAGGAATATCTGGAAGGCGTGGATCCGCAGGTCAAGGACTCCGTCATGGCGTCGCTGAAAGTTCTTGAAGGCCTCGGCGCCGAATGGGAGGAAGTGTCCCTGCCGCATACGGAATATGCGGTCGCGGCTTACTATCTGCTGGCTTCTTCGGAAGCGTCCTCCAACTTGTCGCGCTTTGACGGCGTTCGTTACGGCGTACGCGCCGATCATGCGGGCAACCTGCTGGATTTGTACCTGGAGTCGCGCAGCCAGGGCTTCGGCCCGGAAGTAAAGCGCCGCATTATGCTGGGGACTTACGCTCTCAGCTCGGGTTACTATGATGCCTACTATTTGAAGGCGCAAAAGGTCCGTACCTTGATCAAACGCGATTTTGACCAGACCTTCGAGAAATATGACGTCATCCTCGGACCTACGGCACCGACTACCGCCTTCCCGCTGGGATCGCAGGTGGATGATCCGCTGACGATGTACCTTAACGATATTCTTACGATTCCGGTCAGCCTGGCAGGCGTTCCGGCGATCAGCGTGCCTTGCGGCTTTGCGGACGGCCTTCCGGTCGGTTTGCAAATCATCGGCAAGGCGTTTGACGAGAGCAGCGTGCTTCGGGTAGCCCATGCGTTTGAAGCTCATACGGACCACCACAAACAACGCCCGTCGTTGTAATGGGGGATTTACAGGAGGGTCAATATGTCAACATCCAAATATGAAACGGTAATAGGGTTAGAGGTGCACGTGGAGCTGCACACGAAGACCAAAATCTTCTGCGGCTGCTCCACGGAATTCGGCGCTCCGCCCAACACGCACACCTGTCCCGTCTGCCTGGGACATCCCGGTGTTCTGCCCGTGTTGAACCGCCAGGCGGTGGATTACGCCATGAAGGCGGCCATGGCCTTAAACTGTGAGATCGGCGATGTCAGCAAATTCGACCGTAAAAACTATTTTTACCCGGACTCGCCCAAAGCGTATCAAATCTCCCAGTACGATCAGCCGATCGGGGAGAACGGGTATATCGATATTGAAGTGGACGGGCGTACGAAGCGCATCGGCATTACCCGCCTCCATCTTGAGGAGGATGCCGGGAAACTGACACACGTTGACGGTGGTTACGCCTCTTTGGTCGACTTCAATCGCGTCGGTACCCCGTTGGTGGAGATCGTGTCCGAACCGGATATCTCCTCACCGGAGGAGGCGCGGGCGTACCTTGAGAAGCTGCGCGCGATCATGCAGTATTGCGAAGTTTCCGACGTGAAAATGGAGGAGGGCTCCATGCGCTGCGACGCCAACGTCAGCCTGCGTCCTTGGGGGCAGGAGGAATTCGGCACCCGCGCCGAGCTCAAAAACATGAACTCCTTCCGCGGCGTTGTGCGCGGTCTGGAATATGAACAGTATCGCCAGGCGGAGATTCTCGACGAAGGCGGCAAGGTTGTTCAGGAGACGCGCCGTTGGGACGAGGCTCAAGGCAAAACCTTCTCCATGCGCGGCAAGGAAGAGGCGCACGACTACCGGTACTTCCCCGATCCCGATCTGGTGAGAATCCATATCGACCAGGCGTGGAAGGAGCGGATCCGGGCTTCGATTCCGGAGCTGCCGGACGCGCGCAAAGCCCGTTACACGGCGGAATACGGACTGCCGGAGTACGATGCCGGCGTGATTACGTCCTCCAAGCCGCTGGCGGATTTGTTTGAGAACAGTCTGGAGTACACGTCCGATGCCAAAGCCGTGTCCAACTGGATCATGGGCGACTTGCTCGGCTATCTGAACAGCAACGGATTGGAACTGCCGCAAGTGAAGCTGACCGGTCAGGGCCTCGGCGAAATGATCAACCTGATCGAAAAAGGCACCATCAGTTCCAAGATCGCCAAGACGGTCTTCAAAGAAATGCTGCAAAGCGGCAAGCTTCCGCAGCAGATCGTTGAGGAGCAAGGGCTGGTACAAATCAGCGACGAAGGCGCTATTCTGGAGATCGTAAAGGAAGTGGTGGCGAACAACCCGGCTTCCGTGCAGGATTATAAAGCGGGTAAGGAAAAGGCCATCGGTTTCCTGGTAGGCCAAGTCATGAAGCAGAGCAAAGGCAAAGCGAACCCGGGGCTGGTGAACAAACTGCTGGTCGAGGTTCTGAAAGATTAGTAATCGGGAGCGGGCCGGGGCGGCCAAGGGGGCATCCGTATGATCGTACGTCTATCGCTGCACGATCCGGACATGGTGGAGCAGTTGTGGAGCCTGCAGCACGCGGCTTACCGTTTGGAGGCGGCCGCGATGGGTTTAAAGGAAGCTCCGCCGCTGCCGGAAACCTATGAAACCATTCGGAACAGCGCCGACCATTTTTACGGGATGCTTTCGACGGACGGCGAGCTTCTCGGTGCGATTGTGACGGCACCTGTGGATCTTTCCGCAAACAGCCTGGAAATTACCCGGCTGATGGTTCACCCGGATCATCTTCGCAAGGGGATCGGCGCTTCTTTGCTGAAATATGTGATCGATAACCACCCGGGGATCGCAACGTTCTCCGTTACCGCAGGAACTCGTAACGAACCCGCGGTCTCACTGTATCGGAGGTTCGGATTTTCGCTTGGCGAAAGCGTTAAATCCATCCCTGGGGCGAGACTTGCGGTATTCCGTTATCACCGGAATTAGAAACGAGCGCACCTTTTCTGGCCATGCGGCCGAATTGGTGCGCTTTTTGTCTTAGCCAGGCCCAGTTCATTCCATATTACAGACAGTGAGAGAATAGGGTATTATTATACTAATATATAAATACGGGAAGGAGATGGCGATGAATAAGAGATCCGCAAAAAAACAAGCCCGGCATCCCGGAGAACAGGCGGTTCGCAGCTACGGATTCCGGCCGAGACGACGTAAGCGCAAGTTCATCGCTTGTTTTCTGAGTGCGATATTTCCCGGTTTGGGCCATCTCTACTTAAAAATGTTCTCCAAAGGCGCCGTTCTGATCTATTGCGTGCTGCTCGATGCATCGGCGCTGATTTATTTTTCCTCCGTGCGCTCCGGAATCAATGTTCCGTTTTTGATTTTGCTCGGATTGATGATTCCCGTCCTTTATTTTTGCGGTATATATGACGTGCTGCAATCCACGGACGTGATCAATGCCAGGGTAAAACGCGCCCAAACCGAAGAGGATGAGGTTGTTCCGACCGACGGGAGCGAAGAAACCGGATATAGCGGGATCCGCCGTGGCGTGGCCGCAGGGGGACTGCTGATGGGCGGGGGCGCGATCCTGTTTCTGTTCAGGCAAAAGCCGCCGTGGCTGGAAGGTTTCATTCAGTGGTCGGCGGGTTATGCGGTTTCGGCGGCCCTTATTCTGACCGGACTGTGGCTGATCTGGAGGGAGATCCGCCGCCGGCTGATCCGCACGGGACGTTTTACCGCCGCGGCCCTTTTAATCGCGGTAGGTGTACTGTTGTTGATAGACCGGATTACCGGATGGGATTTGCTGCTGTTTCTGCCCCGGTGGTGGCCTGTTGTTTTGATGGCCAGCGGCTTGGAATATATTGTTGTGTTCATCCATAACAGAAAGCATACGGACCGTCCGGAGCGCCGTCTGCGCGTGGATATTAGAGGGATGCTCGTTGCGGTATTTCTCGGATTTTCGGTTTTTGCCGTGACCCAACAGGACCATTACCTGCACCTATGGAACCGTGTCAGCCTAAATCTCGCCACCGCGGGATCGGAGTTCAGCATGGAGGAAGGACTTCATGAGGAAAGACCGATCATCGAGGTCCCGATCGATTTGGAGACCGAACAGATTCACATTAACGGAATCAACGGGGATATTGAAATCCAACGCGCCGAGATTGAGGGCGTCCAGATCCGTTCCGCGGTTTGGGTGGATCAAGTCCCGGCCGAGGAAGCCGAAAAAATCGCGGAAAAAACAACGATCGATACCTCCGTGGGAAAAGCGTTGGCGATTACCGTCAAGGATTTGACCTATGGAGAATCGGGAAGACGCCATCCCCGGGTGAATCTTACCATCGTACTGCCGGAAAACCGCTTTTTGGATTTGGATATCAATACTTCCAGCGGTGATGTGACGCTGACCCGGGTGCAGGCCTTGAAGTCCGTCAAGCTGCAGACCGGGAACGGAAATTTGCGGCTTTGGGATGTGATCGGAAATGTCTCGGCCAAAACGTTGAACGGCAACGTGGAGCTCTTCCGGATTTTCGGGGACGTGATCGTGGACACCCAAGGCGGCAATTTGAAGGCGAACAGCATCAACGGCAATGCCTCGCTCTCCACGATGGTTGGCGATATCTCGGTGGTTCATGCCGAATCTGACATCAAGACCAACACCAAAAACGGAAATATCCAGATCGATGGAGTTCCGCTCAATCTTGAGGCGGAATCGCTTAACGGTAAAATTCACATCGCAACCCATGAAATCGGCGGAGATTGGAACGTATACAGTGCGGTCGGCGAGATGCGGATCCAGATTCCGGAGGCCGGGAATTATAGCTTCGAAGGCTCCAGCGGTTACGGAAATATCGAAACCGATCTTCCCTTTAATATCGAAAACAAGGAAATCAAGGGGATTGTCGGCAGTGGGGACCACCAGATTAAGGTTGATGGAAACAGCGATTTAATTGTGACCAAACGCTGAATCTCCTTGATGTATGAGCCTTACATGTCCGGTGGGGACGGCTGGTTCGTTGACAAACGATTTATGATAACCGTACAATAAATTTGTAAATATATTTAAGCATGGTTTTTTTGCACTTTTTTAGAGGCGGTGGACTTTATGGCTACACGCGTACAGCATGCGCTAGACCAGTTGAAGAGTAACGGTGTACGCATTACGCCGCAACGTCATGCCATTTTAACTTATCTTATAGAATGCATGGGACATCCGACCGCGGATGAAATTTATCGGGCGCTCGAGCCCCGTTTTCCGAATATGAGCGTGGCAACCGTATATAACAATCTAAAGATGTTAATGGAAGCCGGTATGGTGCGTGAATTGACCTACGGGGACAACTCCAGCCGCTTCGATGCAGATGTTTCGGATCACTATCATATCATTTGCGAGAAATGCGGTAAAATCAAAGATTTCTCTTATCCATCCCTCATGGAAGTCGAACAGAAGGCCGAAGAGATGACCGGTTTCATCGTCCATGGACATCGGATGGAACTGCACGGAATTTGCGAAACCTGCCGTAATCGATAGTTCAGTCCGACTTGTGGGTAGAGAAACGTGAGGGATTCCTTCGGGAGTTTCTTCACGTTTTTATTTTTTGGGAAGCGAGGTATTTTACGTTGAATAGCAGAAAAAGGCTCCATAGAAGTTCCAGACGGAGAGGCCGGGGGAAATGGTGGCTGGCGCTGCTGATCCTTGCGGTTGGAGCGTACTGGTACTCTGCTGAAATTTTGCCCAACCGGGAACATACGGAACCGGTCTGGAAAGGGAAAGTTGCCAAACCGATGTTTGTTGGGGGAGAATTGCTGGAAGGCAGCGCCATAGGCGATGGGGAAGGGCTCAAGCTGCCCCTGCCGACGATTCAATCTGTGGTGGATCCCAATATCCGGTATGAAGAAGAGTCAAAATCCGTAATTTTGACGACGCCTAAAAAGTTAGTGCTGCTGAAAACGAATGAGAAAAGGGGAAAAGTCAACAACAAGCCGCTAAGCCTGCGCTTTGCTCCTGAGGAAGAGGAGGGGGTTCTGTATCTGCCGGCCTATTTGCTGAAGGAACTGTACGGCATGGAAGTGCATGAAGATGCCGATTCCGGCGCGGTTCTGCTGATGAAACCCGGGGAAACGGTGAAGCATAGGCTTGTTCGCGACGACTCGAAAAAAGACAATTTTACGGCTCCATTAAGAAAAGACGCCAGCATCCATTCGCCGATTTTTGCGGATATGGAGCCAGGTACCAAATTGAGAGTTCTCGATAGCCAGGATGATTGGTATTATGTCCAGCTTTATAATGGATATACCGGGTATGTCAAACAAAAAGACACGGTAGCCGGCGATGATCGCACCGTTCCCGAGCTTGAGCCGGTTTTGTCGCCGGCGAAGAAGAAATGGCAGGCCAAGAAAATCAATATGACTTGGGAAGCCGTTTACGAAGTAGCCCCGAAGCCTTCTTCTCTCGGAAAATTGCCAGGGGTGAACGTCGTGAGCCCAACCTGGTTTTCGTTGGTTGACGGAAGCGGTAACCTCCGAAGCAAGGCGGATCCCGCTTATGTCCGATGGGCCCATAACCAGGGCATGCAAGTCTGGGGGTTGTTCAGCAATAGCTTTGAACCGGATTTGACGACGGAGGCGCTGTCTTCTTTTGAAAACCGGATGACCACCATCCTTCAAATGCTGCATTACGCAAAGCTTTATGATCTGGATGGGATCAACATCGATTACGAGAACGTGCACACCAAGGATGGGCCGAATCTGACCCAGTTCATGAGGGAACTGCGGCCTTTGGCCATGGAATATGGGCTTGTCGTCTCTATTGACGTAACGCCGAAATCCAACAGTGAGATGTGGTCGGCTTTTCTGGATCGAAGAGCGCTGGCCGAAGCCGTCGACTATTTGATTCTTATGGCCTATGACGAGCATTGGGCTGCCAGTCCCAAAGCGGGTTCGGTGGCCTCTCTTCCTTGGGTGCGTTCATCTGTTATCCGGCTCCTGGAAGAGGATGACGTGTCCCCAGATCAGTTAATCCTTGGAATTCCGTTATATACGCGGGTATGGACGGAAACGGTCAAGGATGGCGAAGTCAAGGTCAAATCGAAAGCGATCGGCATGGAGAAGGCGCAAAATCTGATCCGTGAGAAAAAGCTGACTCCATCCTTGTCGGAGGAGGCCGGGCAGAACTACGTGGAATATCGTGAAGACAACGCGTTGCACCGCATTTGGCTGGAGGACAAGGTATCATTGCAGCGGCGGGTCGAACTGTCGCAATCTCTGGGCTTGGCGGGGGTTGCAACCTGGACCCGAAGGTTTGCCTCCGATGAAGCTTGGGAAGTGCTACAGCAAATTTCAGAATAAAAAAAGGTTGGACAAGGGATTCCTTGTTCAACCTTTTTTTGTGTCCGCGTTGGTTTCCGGCGTTTGTCCAAGCGTTTGCCGGCTCTCTATTTCTTCCGCCGTGATGGTCGCATGATGCGGATCCAATGTCAGGATCGTCTTGCAGAACATGCACCGGTCCGTCTTTCCCAACATTTTCGTCAGCTTGTGGCATTCCGGGCACTCCAGTTGGACGGCGGATGTCGAAAGCATCCCTGCCCAAAAATAGATGGCCAAGCTGGCCATCATGGCGATCAAGCCGATCACCAGGCCGATCCCGGCGATAACTTTGCCGGACTGACCCCAAAAAACGATCCCGGCGGTTCCCAATACCATCAGTCCCATTCCGGACATCGTTAACAGAAGGCCCCATAAACGGAATTCATTAATCTTGCTGGATTTAAAGAACATGTTTATAAAACCTCAATTCTTTTGAATAATCTCATTCCAAAATGGAAGAAGGAAACTTTAGGGAAGCGTAGAACTATATTATAACGAATCGGCATAAATACGCCAAGCCAGGAGGGTAACGTGGAGCCAACCTTTTTTTCTTTTAAAAGCCAGGAGAAGAGCGGTCACCAAGCTGTTGGAGCGGTGGGCTTCCGGCACCCCGGCAGTGTGTTTCGCGGTTCATTGCTGCATGATTTTGAGCTGCTTGTATTGGTAATCTGCGAAGAGACGGATTCGGGCCTCGTACATATGGAACATTGTTTAAGCGGCTCCCTGCACTATCAAATGCGTTATATCGGAAGAAATGAGTTGCTGCAATGGGTGGTCACCGGTGAGCACCCTGATATCGTGCAGTGTTTCCTGCAGGGGGAGGTTATTTGGGACGTGGGAGGAAAAGTGACGGAGTTGCGCAAAGAATTGGCCCGTTTCGGGAGCGGAATGAGAGAAAGGCGGAAGCTTAAGGAGTTTGCCGGGTTTTTGCGTACCTACGTAGAGGCCAAACGTTATGCCAGTGAGCAGGATTTCATGGATGCTTACTACTGCGTGCTGCAATCCTTAAAACATTACGCTCGGATTGAACTGATCGATGAGGGGATTGTCCCGGGAGATAGCGTATGGGAGCAAGCGCAATCCTTAAACACGGTTGTCCGCAAATTGTTCGACGAGCTTACCGACAGCAAGGAAACGATCGAGCAGCGCGTTGAACTGGTGCTTCTTGCCTGCGAGTTTTCCGCCATGTCCAGGATGGAGGATTGCTGCTCGCTGCTCTTGCGGATTTTGGGAAGCCGGAAGGAAGCCTGGAGCATTCAAGAACTGCTCGAACTACCGGAGCTTAGCTATATCAAGGAGGAGCTTCCGATGATGATCCGCAAGCTGGTGTATCGATCGCTGGTTAAACAATCGGCCGCGATTTCCGCAGATGCCTCCGGAGGTGGCCGCGAAATTCGATATTGGGCATAAAGTTTCGATATATTTTCATTTATTTCCTTTGTAAAAATAGTTGACTGTTCTATTCATTCTGTGTTAAATTAGATCTCGCCCCTGAGAGACAAGAAACTTGTTAAGCAAGTCAAAATGAATCAAAAAAATGACTTGAAAAAAAGTTCTTGACTTAAACGAGGAAAACATGATATATTATAAAAGTCGCCGCTGAAACACAGCGATGACGAAAGAAACGAAGTTGATCTTTGAAAACTGAACAACGAGTGAGTATTAAAATGAGAAGTAAAATTCTCGTCAGATTCAAAATGAGCTATCAGCTTATTCAAT
>NZ_JBAGJD010000019.1:0-53300 GCF_036864815.1 Paenibacillus sp. A14 | reverse complement strand
TTTTCCATATCGATTTTTAAGTAATTGGCCAAAAAATGAAGGGGGTCAGAAAATAGATGCGTTATTCCATTTTATGGATATTAACTTTTTGTTCTATTTTGCCTCTTCACTCAGCTTCATTTTCTTCTTGGCTTGATCATTCCAACCGATGTGTTCATAATAGGCGGTTCCTTGTACATTTTTGTACTCCTTTGACGCCCTTTGTTGTTCTGGCTTTTACTCCTTCGATGAAGCTCGGATTCAAGTAGCAAATTAGGTTTCTCCCATAAAAGACGAAGTGATTGAAGCACTTCCCACAAACTCATTCGGGTTCCACTGATCACATGAATGAGCATGGCCATAGCATAAGCGATCAAAGCGATAAAGATCTGGTTCCATATCCCTTGAGGATCATAGCTATACAGCTTCACTAATCGCAAATGCTGCTTCATCCACTTGAAAAATAGCTCGATCAGCCAACGCTGCCGATAGATGTCCGCGATTTCCTCAGCACTTAGGTCAAAGCACGAAGTAGCCAGACGATACTTGCGCCCCTTTTCATCCAAAAACTCTACAAGGCGTAAAGAATTCTCTGTCTTGCGAAAGGCACTCCCTAATTGAACGATAGCATCTCGGATGATGTTTGAATCCGGATGAACCGGCAGCTCTTGCTCCACCTGCCAAACCCTATGTTTTTCGTTGATTCGAGTTACGAATTGAACTTTTTGCTCTAGCCAAGTATCGAACTGTTTATACTTCACATAACCGCGATCCATCACGTATATTGTGCCGTCATCTTCGACCAGAAAGTTCATGGTTTCGTAGTCACTCACATTCCCCGTAGTAGGGATGGCCTTCTCAGGAATGACCTCTTTCTCTTCATTTTTAGTCAAAACCAAGACTCGAACATGAATTTTGATTTGAGTGTGGTCACGGGTTACGTACGCCCAGTTGGCCAGTGTCGCCGGAAGTCTTAGACAAGTCGAGTCGATAATCCGAATCTGTGTGCCCTTGATTTCCGATGGAGCTTTCTGCTTGACCTTGCCGATGAGTTCAAGGAATAGACCTTCGAGTATCTCGGTAGGAATCATCTTTAGACGCCTGGAGATTTGAGAACTACTGATGCTGGATAGTTCCAGACTTTCCTGCAGCGTTGTGCTTGTTCGAAGTGGCTTGAGAAATGTGTTCATAAGAATCCCACTTAGCGAGTTGGGAGGCTAAAATTAACTTGATACTTTTTAAGGTAGTAAGCTTGCGAACACGATGATCGGAAATTGGAAAGCTAAAATTTTCTTCAGAAATATAAGAAAAGCATTGACGAATCACAGATAAATTGTGTATGTTACCCATGGTTGGCTCCTTTTGTTGAGATGAGTTATGGGTAACGCATCTAACTCAACAATAGGAGCTTTTTTTATTTTATTCCATGAAAATAACATATAAATTAACATATTTAGTAAATACTGTTCCGTTAATTTCTTGTGTCAGGTTTAATGCAATGCTAGTGCCTTTTGGGACGTTAATTCGGCCCGATTCGGCTCCGAGGGAATCATAGCGGTCAAAGGGCCTTATTCCCCTGATGCGGGCCCCGAAATCAGGTTTTGGCCCGCTTTTTCCCTATATAAGGCCCTAAAAAGCAATGACGTTGCATTAAACCTTCCTTGATGCTGCCCATTTAGGGCCAATCCGCCGCTTTGGCAAGCAACATGTCGAACTTAGATCGTCTCCCCCTCTAAATCATGCTAACGGTCGCCACGGCCCCTATTTGCCCTGTTTGCGCTGACTCCAAATTCTAACGGTCGCCACGGCCCCTATTTCATATAAGTATGGCTGTTTTGGTCGAAATAAAGGTAAATAACGGTCCACACGACCGTTAAAATCCCAATACGTGATTCAATCGCAACATAACGGCTCTCACGGCCGTTAGACTTCCTAACTGCAGAACCTTGTTTAGAGGCCTGTACTTATTTCGAAGTTCTCTAAAAGAGATTAAGGCATCAAGCTCCGTTGTAATCATGTGTCAGGGTTAATGCAATGCTAGTGCCTAAAAAGCGCTTATTTCACTCGACCCAGCCAAATTCGACAAAATAGCGCCGCATATGGCACTTATTCACCTACCGGCTTTTCAAATAGCAAAGCTGGCCGCTGACAATATACGGCCTAAATTCCTCCCAAAAACGTGGGGGCTCGCTCCGACGAACCCCTACCGGGGTTCTCATCCCCATTGGACGCAAAAAAGCCGGTTCACGTATGAACCGACTTTCTTCTTACGTCCCAGGAGGGATACTCGCGCTGCTGCGCGAGACTCCGCTCGTCCTTCCCTGCTAAGCGCGGGAGGTCTCGCTCCGACGAACCCCTACCGGGGTTCTCATTCCCAAGGGACGCAAAAAAGCCGGTTCACGTATGAACCGACTTTCTTCTTACGTCCCAGGAGGGATTCGAACCCCCGACCGACGGCTTAGAAGGCCGTTGCTCTATCCAGCTGAGCTACTGGGACATGATACATAAAAAACAGAAGCAAAAAAGATTATATCATGGCAAATTAGTTTGCGCAATAGGGTGGCTGGGATTTGCTATAATGGGATGATTTTTGCCTTCTTTCATCTCTATGCTATAATCTCAATAAATTAGACCGGATGAAAGGAGGTGCCCTTATCAGCGACACTCACAACCAGAAGGACAACGTGGTCTTGTTTCCCAAAACCTTGGATTTTTACCAGATTGAATTGACGAGAATGCTGGAGACCGAGCGATACGGCGAGGCTGCCGAGCTTCTGCGGTTTTTATTGCAATGCCAGGGCCAGGACGACAGGCAGTATGCGGAATGGAGGAACTTGTTGGATTGGCTCACGGACGCGTTTCCCATGCTACAGGATGAAGCGGCGAACCACACCGGCCTATCGGACGATGAGGAAGAGGACGAGGATGTCATAGCCCGGCGGCATGTCGAGGCCAAGATGGCCGAGGATCATCAATACGCCGACAAGCTTTTGCGGGCGGTCATCGGGAAGCCGATGTCGGAGCAGACGTTCCTTGCGCTGGAGCAGCTGGCTTATCTGGATCGGCCGGAAGTCGACGAGGCGCTGATTGATTGGCT
Source organism: Paenibacillus sp. A14 (assembly GCF_036864815.1). Lineage (NCBI taxonomy): Bacteria > Bacillati > Bacillota > Bacilli > Caryophanales > Paenibacillaceae > Paenibacillus > Paenibacillus sp. A14. The sequence continues at coordinate 50,224 of NZ_JBAGJD010000019.1, read as the reverse complement.
GAGCCGACAAGAACTGCATCCTTTGCTTCAATATCGGGTACTTCAAATCTTAAAACGCCGCGGGGCCCATGGTGTCGTTTCGTTTTTTCGCTTTGGGGAGAAGGTGGAGATCGAAATCGAATCCGTGCCGATCAAGCCGGAGGATTTCCCTGCACCGGTTCAGCATGTTCTGGAACGCGTTGGCGATCAGACCCAGGTTCATGATCCGACGTTGTTTTATTTTGCCCAGGAGCTTTGGACGCAGTTTGTTATGGCCATTTACGGGACGATGGATTACAGGTCGCTGCTGAGCGATGAGGACAGCATGATCGACATCTGGGCCGCCGCACTCCATCAAATGGTCGCGGACAGCTTGCCGGGCGGGATTCATGAAGAGGAGATCCGGAGTTTGTACGGCATCACCGACAATTTGCGGCTGCGTTTCGAGCAAGCTTGCCGGTCCATGCGGCAGTTCGTAACGGCGGGGCTGAAGTAATGAACAATGTTTACAATAAAAACCGGTAAATCTGGAACCCGAAGGGGAACCTACTAACAGCTCTTGTAAAATGCTGTATTGTTGTTTATAATATAGTGGTTATTCTCGAACGTGGACTAAGACAGCTATACTGAAACCAAGATAGCTGCTTTATCGCGCGATTCGGTTTCAGTATTCAGTATAAGTGAAATTTGGAGGGGAAAGCATAAAATGAAAGCAACTTGGGAAAAAATAGAGAAGAACCTCGGCGTTCTCGAGGTTGAAGTGGAAGCGGAACGCGTTGCCGCTGCACTGGATAAAGCTTTTCAAAAAGTAATTAAAAAAGTAAACGTACCCGGATTCCGTAAAGGTAAAGTACCTCGGTCGATCTTTGAGGCCCGTTTCGGTGTGGAAAGCTTGTACCAAGACGCCATCGATATTTTGCTTCCTGAAGTTTATACTGAAGCGGTTGATCAAACGGATATTTTCCCGGTAGACCGCCCGGAAGTGGATGTTGAGCAATTTGCCAAGGGACAACCTTTCAAGTTTAAAGCTAAAGTAACCGTGAAGCCTGAAGTGAAGCTTGGCGACTATAAAGGTATCGAAGTTCCTGCAACTAACACCGAAGTTGGCGAAGAAGAGTTGAGCGAAGAGCTTACCCGCATGCAAGAACGCCATGCCGAGCTCGTCGTGATCGACGAAGAAGCTGCACAAAACGGTGATACCGTTGTCATCGACTTTGACGGCTCCGTGGACGGAGTTCCGTTCGAAGGCGGCAAAGCCGAGCGTTATTCCCTTGAACTGGGCAGCAACACCTTCATTCCTGGTTTTGAAGATCAGGTTGTGGGACTGGCTACAGGCGACTTTAAGGACGTAACCGTTACTTTCCCTGAAACTTACCATGCTGAAGAGTTGGCGGGTAAAGAAGCGGTATTTAAAGTGAAAGTTCACGAAATCAAGCGCAAACAGCTTCCTGAACTGGACGACGAGTTTGCCAAGGACGTAAGTGAATTCGATACGTTGGACGAATACAAAGCGGATATGAAGAAACAATTGGAATCCCGCAAGGAAAAAGAAGGCGCATCTGAACGCGAAAGAATTCTCGTTGACAAAATCGGCGAGAATGCCGAAGTGGAAATCCCGCAAGCCATGATCGACAGCGAAGTGGAGAACATGGTACGCGACTTCGATAACCGTCTCCGCGCCCAAGGCATGAACCTGGATATGTTCCTCGGTTTCTCCGGCCAAACGGTTGAAGATTTGAGAGAACAAATGAAGAACGACGCCGAGAAGCGTGTTCGCAACAACCTGGTGCTTGAGCAAATCGCGAAAGCCGAGAAAATCGAAGCGACGGAAGAGGAAGTCAACAAGGAGCTTCAGGATATGGCGGACGCTTACAAGCGCACTCCTGAGGAAATTCGTAACATCCTTGCCGCGAACGGCTCGCTGGGAAGCGTGAAAGAGGACGTTCTTCTTCGCAAGACGATTCAGTTCTTGACGGAAAACGCCAAGGAAGTTCCCGCCGAGCAATTCGAAACGGCGGAGAAATCCGAGGAAGCCGACAAGCCGGCCAAGAAAGCGACGAAGAAAGCGGCCAAAGCGGATGATTCCGCAGCGGAAGAGAAACAAAACGAAGAAGAATAAGTCCTTGCCCGCAAGGAGCTATTTGATCATACAACACAAGGCAAATGCTAAGGCACGTATAACTTAATGCGTGCCTTAATTTTTCACCTTTTATCCATACAATTATTTCCACCCGGGAATAGGATATCCCTATCGGTTATATATTGTAAATTCAAACACATAAACTGTATGGGGTGAAAAATGACATGCGCCTTTGAACGTGATAAAATAATCTAGGGCGCAGGAAATTTGATAATAGAAAAGAGGTTGGTCACATGAGTCTGGTACCTATGGTCGTGGAACAAACAAACCGGGGAGAACGGTCTTACGATATTTACTCTAGACTGCTCAAGGATCGCATTATTTTCTTAAGCAACGCGATTGACGATGACGTAGCCAATCTCGTGATTGCCCAACTGTTGTTCTTGGCAGCCGAGGATCCGGATAAAGACATCCATCTGTACATCAATTCTCCGGGTGGTTCTGTCACTGCGGGGATGGGTATATATGATACGATGCAGTACATTAAACCCGATGTGTCAACGATCTGTGTGGGCATGGCGGCCAGCATGGGCTCGCTTTTGCTGACGGCAGGCGCTCCGGGTAAGCGATTTGCGCTTCCGAACAGCGAAGTGATGATTCATCAACCGCTCGGAGGAGTTCAAGGGCAGGCGGCGGATATCAAAATTCATGCCGAATGGATTATCAAGACACGGGAGAAGTTGAACCAAATCTATGTGGATCGGACGGGTCAACCCCTTGAGAAAATCCAGCGCGACACGGACCGTGATTTCTTCATGAGCGCGGAAGAGGCTAAGGCCTATGGGATTATCGACCAGGTCATCAACAAGCCGATTAAACCATAAAGGGGTGTTTACATGTTTAAATTCAACGATGAAAAAGGACAACTGAAATGCTCATTCTGCGGAAAATCGCAGGAACAGGTCCGCAAACTGGTTGCCGGGCCGGGCGTTTATATATGTGACGAATGCATTGAATTGTGCACGGAAATCGTGGAGGAAGAGCTCGGACATGAGGAAGAGCTCGATCTCAAGGAAATTCCGAAGCCGATGGAAATCCGCGACATTTTGGATCAGTATGTTATCGGTCAGGAGCAAGCGAAGAAGTCGCTTTCCGTGGCGGTTTACAACCACTACAAGCGGGTAAATTCGCAGAGTAAGAACGATGACGTCGAGCTGCAGAAGAGTAATATTCTGCTCTTGGGACCGACAGGTTCGGGGAAAACGCTTTTGGCGCAAACGATGGCGAAGATTCTTAACGTTCCGTTTGCGATTGCCGATGCCACATCGCTTACGGAAGCCGGTTATGTGGGCGAGGATGTGGAGAACATCCTGCTGAAGCTGATCCAGGCAGCGGATTACGACGTGGAGAAAGCGGAACGCGGCATTATTTATATCGATGAAATCGATAAAGTGGCCCGTAAATCGGAGAACCCGTCGATTACGCGCGACGTTTCCGGGGAAGGCGTACAGCAAGCTCTCTTGAAAATTCTCGAAGGTACGGTAGCTTCCGTTCCGCCGCAAGGCGGCCGCAAGCATCCGCATCAGGAGTTCATTCAAATCGATACGACGAACATTTTGTTCATCTGCGGCGGTGCCTTTGACGGTCTCGAGCAAATGATCAAACGCCGGATCGGTAAGAAGGTCATCGGGTTTAACACGGCAAACGACGGACAAAAGGACCTGAAGCCGGGCGAATATCTGTCGATGGTCTTGCCGGAAGACCTCTTGAAATTCGGTTTGATTCCGGAATTCGTAGGGCGTTTGCCGGTCATTTCTACTCTGGAGCCGTTGGATGAAAAGACGCTGGTCCGCATTTTGGCGGAGCCGAAGAATGCCCTCGTGAAGCAATACCAGAAGCTGCTTGAGCTTGACAACGTCAATCTTCAGTTTGAGCCGAAGGCGCTGGAAGCCATTGCTCGCGAAGCGATCAAGCGGAATACCGGCGCGCGCGGATTGCGTGCGATCATCGAAGGCATTATGCTGGACGTGATGTATGAGGTGCCGTCCCGCGATGACATAACCGATTGCGTCATTACCGAAAAAGTCGTGATCGAGAAGACGTCGCCGGAACTCGAAGGCAATAAGAACAAGAAGCAGGAAGAGAGCGCGTAAGGCGGAAGCCGGATCGCTTACAACCCAAGTTTTCCATCACGCAGCAGGAATGGCCCTTTGGGGCCTTCTTTGCCTTTAACGGACCTTTTCCGTTATTCTGCGATTAATCTAAAACGGCACACCACACTTGCTTCGGAGTTTGTTGTCTGACTTGAAGTGCAGTGAGATTTGGCGTTATGGGGGGAGGCCAGAATATGTTCTTGAGACAAGATACGCGACCGGTGAAGGTCGGCAATCTGACGATCGGCGGGAGCAATGAAGTCATTATCCAGAGTATGTGCACGACCAAAACGGCGGATGTCGCCGCGACGGTTGCTGAAATCCACCGGTTGGAGGAAGCCGGCTGCCAGTTGGTTCGCGTGACGGTGAATAACGAGGAAGCGGCTGCGGCCATCAAGGAAATCAAGAAGCAGATTCACATACCGCTTGTGGCCGACATCCACTTTAATTACAAGCTGGCTCTGCTGGCTATCGAGAACGGGATTGACAAGGTACGGATCAACCCCGGGAACATCGGTCGGCGCGAGAAGGTCGAAGCCGTCGTTAAAGCCTGCAAGGAGAGAGGCATTCCGATTCGAATCGGCGTAAACGCAGGCTCTTTGGAGAACCACCTTCTGGAGAAATACGGGTACCCAACGCCGGAAGCGATGGTGGAAAGCGCGTTATTCCATATCGGAATTTTGGAAGAACTGGATTTTCACGATATCATCGTCTCGCTGAAGGCCTCGGACGTACCGATGGCCATTGCGGCGTATACCAAGGCGGCGGAAGTTATTCCTTACCCGCTTCATCTCGGCATCACGGAAGCCGGTACGCTCTTTTCCGGTACCGTGAAGAGTGCGGCCGGAATTGGGGCGCTGCTCTCCATGGGGATCGGTTCGACCGTGCGGATTTCGCTCAGCGCCGATCCGGTTGAAGAGGTCAAAGTGGCCCGTGAATTGCTGAAAACGTTCGGTCTGATCACAAATGCGGCCACGCTCGTGTCCTGTCCCACCTGCGGTCGCCTGGACATTGATCTGTTCTCGATCGCCAATGAGGTGGAGGACTATATCGCCAACCTGAAAGTACCGATCAAAGTCTCGGTACTGGGATGTGCGGTCAACGGTCCCGGCGAAGCCCGGGAGGCCGATATCGGGATCGCCGGTGCGCGCGGGGAAGGATTGTTATTCCGTTACGGAGAAATGATCCGTAAAGTACCTGAAGCCGAGTTGCTTTCCGAGCTCAAGAAAGAGATCGACCATATCGTCGAGGTGTACGAAGCGACCGGCGAAATTCCGGGGCGGAAGGAACATCGGTCGTTTAGCGCGAAATAAGTCTGGATTTTACAAAGCCGTGGGCTGTCATTTACGATAGTCCGCGGCTTTTTTTGCGAAAAAGATATGATTCTTCCGTGTGGGTCGTTTTATGATGGGGTGAAAGGGCTATACTACCAAGTATCAGTCAAAGTGGGGAGGTTCTGTGACATGGATCTGAGTGTCATTCTGATGTCCGTTCAAATGTTTTTTGCTGTAGTCATCGGCCTGTATTTCTGGAATCAGCTGCGCAATCAAAAAGGAAACCGGACGGCGGTGGACCGCGAATCTCGCAAGGAGATGGAGAAGCTGCGCAAGCTGCGGGCGATTTCGCTGACGAAGCCGCTTGCGGAGCGGACGCGTCCGGCTTCATTGAGCGATATCGTCGGCCAGAAGGATGGGCTTCGTGCCTTGAAGGCGGCGCTGTGCAGCGCAAATCCGCAGCACGTGATCATTTACGGGCCGCCGGGCGTAGGCAAGACCGCTGCGGCACGCGTGGTTATGGAGGAGGCGAAGAAGAACCCGGTCTCCCCTTTTAAAACCGACGCGAAATTTATGGAGATCGATGCCACGATCGCCCGGTTCGATGAGCGCGGGATCGCGGATCCGCTGATCGGATCGGTGCATGATCCGATCTATCAAGGGGCCGGGGCGATGGGGGTCGCCGGTATCCCGCAGCCGAAGCCCGGGGCCGTAACCAAGGCCCACGGAGGGATTTTGTTCATCGATGAGATCGGTGAACTGCATTCCATCCAGATGAATAAGCTGCTGAAGGTGCTGGAAGATCGGAAGGTGTATTTGGAGAGCGCCTATTACAATTCCGAGGATACCGGTACGCCGGCGTATATTCATGATATTTTCCAAAACGGCTTGCCTGCCGACTTCAGGCTCGTGGGCGCGACGACGCGCTCGCCCCAGGAGATTCCGCCCGCGCTGCGTTCCCGATGTATGGAGATCTATTTCCGGCCGCTGCTTCCGGAGGAGATCGCGCAAATCGCCGAGGATGCCGTGAAGCGAATCGGATTTCAGCCTTGCCCGGAAGCGGTGGAAGTCATCAAGAAATACGCCACCAACGGCCGTGAGGCGGTTAACATGGTGCAGTTGGCGGCAGGACTCGCGCTGACGGAGAAACGGGATCACCTGCTGGCGGCGGACCTGGAATGGGTGGCCACAAGCAGCCAGCTGGTACCTCGTCCGGACCGGAAAATTCCGGCGCAGCCGGAAATCGGGGTCGTCAACGGGCTGGCCGTTTACGGGGTCAACATGGGCACGCTGCTGGAAATTGAAGCGACGGCTGTTCCTGTGGAACCCGGCAAAGGCATCTACAATATCACAGGTGTAGTGGATGAAGAGGAAATCGGAGGGGGGACTCGGACGCTTCGGCGCAAGAGTATGGCCAAAGGCTCGGTCGAAAATGTGCTGACCGTGCTGAAGCGGATCGGTATCGACCCTTCCGGCTATGATCTGCACATTAACTTTCCGGGAGGGACGCCGATCGACGGTCCGTCAGCGGGTCTGGCGATCGCGACGGCCATCGCCTCGGCGATTAAACGGATTCCGGTGGATCACCGCGTCGCCATGACGGGAGAAATCGGTATCCATGGCAAGGTTAAGCCGGTCGGCGGTGTGGTCGCCAAGGTGGAGGCCGCTTTTCAGGCCGGGGCAACCACGGTGCTTATTCCGAAGGATAATTGGCAGACTCTTTTTGAAGGCTTGGACGGATTGCGGGTCATTCCCGTTGAATCGGTCGGCGAAGTGTTCCGGCATGTCTTCGGCCCCGAAGCCGAGAAGGACTTCGGCTTTATGTCGGGTGGAGAGCTGTTTGCGCCTTTGCCGGCGCCGGCGCCTTTTCTGCATGCCGAGTCGCCTCCATCCAACGGCGTGGTCTGACCGGGGTTGGGTTCTGGGCGGCTGCCGTTTGGGCAGCCGCTCTTCATTGGTGTTTTCATGTAACATTTGTTAAAATAGGAATGATATCTTAACGAGAACGTTTGGAGGTGCGAAAACGATGGGACCCCATAAATCCAGAGGTCGTCGTTTTCCTTTGCTGCCTTTGCGCGGCCTTCTCGTCTACCCGAGCATGGTGCTTCATTTGGATGTAGGCCGGGAAAAGTCGGTGAAGGCGCTGGAGAAGGCGATGGTCGACGACAATTTGATTCTCCTCTGTTCTCAATCCGAAGTGAACATTGAAGAACCGACCCAGGAAGACATTTTTCGTATCGGTACAGTCGCGAAAGTTCGGCAAATGTTGAAGCTGCCGAACGGCACCATCCGGGTGCTGGTCGAGGGGATGGAACGTGCCGAGATTGTGGAATATTTGGATAATGAAGAGTATTACGAGGTGATTGCCAAAGAGCGGCCGGAGGAGGATACGACCGATCCGGAAGTCGATGCGTTAATGCGCACGGTGCTCACCCAATTCGAACATTATATCAATTTATCGAAGAAGGTTACCCCCGAGACGCTTGCGGCGGTTTCGGACATTGAAGAAGCGGGCCGCCTCGCCGACGTCATTACGAGCCACTTGTCCCTTAAAATTAAGGATAAGCAAGAGATTTTGGAGACGATCGACGTCCGAAAACGCCTGGAAAAATTGCTCGACATTTTGAATAACGAGCGAGAAGTGCTGGAGCTGGAGCGCAAAATCAGCCAGCGCGTCAAGAAGCAGATGGAGAAGACCCAGAAGGAATACTATCTGCGGGAACAGATGAAGGCGATTCAGAAGGAACTCGGCGAGAAGGAAGGGCGGGCCGGCGAAGTCGAGGAATTACGGGCTTTGCTCGAGGAGAAGAACCTGCCGGAGAAAGTCCGCGAGAAGACGCAGAAGGAGATTGACCGGCTGGAGAAGATGCCGGCCAGCTCCGCTGAAGGCGGGGTTATCCGCAATTATGTGGACTGGCTGCTGAGCTTGCCTTGGGACGAGAAAACCGAGGATGACCTGGATTTGGCCAAAGCGGAGCAGGTGCTGAACGAAGATCATTACGGACTCGATAAACCCAAAGAGCGCGTTCTGGAGTATCTGGCGGTACAGAAGCTGGTGAAGAAGCTCAAAGGGCCGATCCTCTGTCTAGTAGGGCCGCCAGGGGTGGGTAAGACTTCGCTCGCCCGCTCGATCGCCAAATCGCTCGGACGCGAGTTCGTGCGGATTTCTTTAGGCGGAGTTCGCGATGAAGCGGAGATCCGCGGGCACCGGCGGACCTATGTGGGCGCGATGCCGGGGCGGATCATCCAGGGGATGAAGACGGCCGGGACGCTGAATCCGGTGTTCCTGCTGGACGAAATCGATAAGATGGCCTCCGATTTCCGCGGGGATCCGTCATCGGCGCTGCTTGAGGTGCTCGATCCCGAGCAGAACAACACGTTCAGCGATCACTTCATCGAGGTTCCTTTCGATTTGTCGAACGTCATGTTCGTGACGACCGCCAATGCGGTCCATAACATTCCGCGTCCGCTCCTGGACCGGATGGAAATGCTCTATATTCCGGGCTACACGGAATTGGAGAAGCTGCAAATCGCTACCCGTTACCTGCTGCCCAAGCAGAAGCGGGAGCATGGGCTGGAGCCGGAGCAGTTGGAGATCGGCGAAGAGGCGCTTCTCCGCACCATCCGGGAGTATACCCGGGAATCGGGGGTGCGGAATCTCGAGCAGCAGGTTGCCGCTCTGTGCCGGAAGGCCGCCAAGAAGGTGGTATCCGAAGGGCTGCAGGAGATCACAATCGGCCCCGAAGAGATCAAGGACTATCTGGGTGTGCCTAAATACCGGTACGGCGTAGCGGAGCTCGAGGATCAAATCGGTACGGTGACCGGACTCGCTTGGACGGAAGTAGGCGGAGAGACGTTAGTGATCGAGGTCACCGTCGTCCCCGGCAGCGGGAAATTGACGCTGACAGGAAAGCTCGGCGACGTGATGAAAGAGTCCGCACAAGCGGCTTTTAGTTATACGCGTTCGAAAGCCTCGGAGCTGGGGATCGCTGCCGACTTCCATGAGAAGAACGATATCCATATTCATATCCCTGAAGGGGCGATCCCGAAAGACGGACCATCCGCGGGCATTACGATCGCCACCGCGCTGATTTCCGCGTTAACGGGTCGCCATGTATCCAAGGATATCGCGATGACCGGAGAAATTACGCTGCGCGGACGCGTTTTGCCGATCGGCGGTTTGAAGGAGAAATCGCTGGCCGCGCATCGCGCAGGTTACAAGAAAGTCCTGCTGCCGAAGGATAATGAGCGCGATTTGCGCGATATTCCGGACAGTGTGAAGGACGATATGGTGTTCGTGCCCGTATCCCATATGGACCAGGTGCTGGAACATGCGCTTGTGGAGCAGCCGGAAGTGCATTAGAGAGGATTGAAACGATGAAGATAACCAGTGCAGAATTTGTGATCAGCGCTGTAGGACCCAGCCAATACCCTGAAGACGCCTTGCCGGAGATCGCTCTGGCAGGGCGTTCCAACGTCGGGAAGTCCTCGCTGATCAACCGTATGATCAACCGTAAGAACTTGGCCCGGACCAGCTCGACTCCGGGGAAGACCCAGCATTTGAACTACTACCGGATCAATGACGAAATCTACTTCGTCGATTTTCCCGGTTACGGCTATGCCAAGGTGTCCAAGTCCCAACGTCAGGTTTGGGGAAATATGATCGAAAAATATTTGCTGGAGCGGGAAACGCTCCGGCTAGTCCTGCTTGTCATCGATTTGCGCCATCCGCCGTCCAAGGATGACGAGCTGATGTATGACTGGTTGAAGCACTATGACTTGCCTGTCTGCGTGGTGGCGACGAAAGCCGATAAAATTCCGAAGTCCCGCTGGCAGAAGCACTTGAAGGTAATTCGGGAAGCGCTCGTAATGCGTGCGGGCGATCAGATCGTTATGTTTTCCTCCGAGGAAGGCATCGGTCGGGACGAGCTATGGTCGCAAATATCCCGTTATGCGATGCCAGACAGCTTGGACACTCCCAAAGAGTGAATTAGAAAAAATTGCATAAATCGATGGATCAAGAAGGGATTCGGAGAACAGTCGGCAGGAAAGTGAGCATGCAGGGGGATTGTTGCGGCTAAAAACGGCTAAATCCGTTTTTTTCTGAAAAATGGCAGGATTTCACGTTTTAATCGCTGAGCAAATCATTAAATGAGTAGTGTATAATTATTTTAAAGGATTGTTAAAAGAATTGAGGAGATTTTTATGGCTCAGCGGTTAGCCACAGAGTATGTTAATGCCAGTTTGCGTTTGTCGGAAGTTCAGATGTCGCAGTTTATTCACAAAGTGTATGATCCTCACGTCCGCCAGCGGGTCAAGGTGCTGGATAACGGAAGTCAAGAGGTGGTGCTGGAGGATGACAGCGGAGAGGAAGTCCATCTGCCTTTTGACCGCAGGGACGGTTATTATGTCTGTGAATTGTCTTTCCGCTTGGAAAAACCCCATTTGACCAATGTAATGAGACTTCTGTTTGCCGCCTTCAAGGGTTCGGGCATGGTCACAAGAATTTATAACGGATTCATGATGATGTATTATTATCAAGATGGCCGGGTGCGCAAGATCCTTGAATTCTCCCGGGATTCCTACAAATTGGTGTATGAGTTTAAAGATACGTTGGGCGAGCTTCAAAGAATTTACCGGAATAACGATGTGGAACGGGAGATTGAAGGTATTCATACCCGCATCAACACGTTGCTCGATCAGCGAATCGTCGCCAAAGATGCCGCCTCGGTAACGGCAATCGATGATGAACTGCGAGGATTCACACGCCGGTTGTTCGTTCTGGAGGCCTGATCCTTATCTTGCTGAGTAAGAACTAATCCATCCCATCAATGAATTTCTATGCAGCCCGCGATTTAAGGGGAGACCTTGAATCGCGGGTTTTTCGTTGCTTTTTTTCTGCACCGAACGCCCGTATCCGGAATAATATTTATCTGTGGTCAAAAAAGTGTTGCATTTGTCATCGATAGATGGTATTTTTAATCTCGTTGAAAAGAAAATAGGAACCAGGATTCACTCAGGACATGGAGATGTTGCGAGAGATTTTTCCCTCGGGAAGTGAATGACGTAGGTCCTAGCGGATGAAATTTTTTCAAACATTTTATTCCTAGGAAGGGGGAACCGAAAGATGGAATATTCAACTTTCGGAAGACACGTTGCTGTTGATACTTGGGGAGTCGATTTTGAGGTACTGAACAACGCAGAGCTGCTGCAAGCTCATATGGTGGAAGCTGCCGAATCTTGCGGAGCCACGGTGCTGTCCGTGCAATCCAAACAGTTCGAACCACAAGGTGCCACGGTGCTTGTTTTGCTGTCGGAGAGCCATCTCTCGATTCATACGTATCCTGAGAGAGGTTTTGCTGCGATTGATTGTTACACTTGCGGTGAGACCGTAGACCCGCAGCTGGCAATCGATTACCTGGTTTCCGTATTAAAACCGGAAAAATGCTACGCGAAGAAACTGATTCGCGGTTTGGGCGAGCTTGAGGTCGTGACTCCGGTCGTTAATCAAGCGGAGTTGGTTTAAGACCTATATAATTTACTTAGAAAATGGGAAAGATATTATAACCATGGAAGAACTTCCATGGTTATTTATTTTATTAAAATTTTACATTTCATAAATAATTCATAAAAAACTCATGGAAAACCCCGAGTTTGCGGTGGCCTCTGTGATATAATTAACATAGTTTGTTCAAGAGGAATGCTGTCACAACTTCTAAAAGGCAGGTGAACTTGCAATGCACATTGTCGTAGTCGGGTTAAACTATCGGACGGCGCCTGTGGAAGTAAGAGAACGCTTTGCGTTTGCGGATCAGGATATGCCACAAGCGCTGCAGGAGTTGAAACGCACCAAGAGTGTATTGGAAGGCGTCATAATCGCAACCTGCAACCGCACGGAAATTTATGTGGTCGTAGACAGACTGCATATGTGCGGGTATTTTATCCGAAGTTTTATGGAGAAGTGGTTTGGTATTCCGCGCGAGGAATTTACCAAGCATTTATATATGTATGAAGACGAGCAAGCCATCCGTCATCTGTTTAGAGTCGCATGCGGCCTGGATTCCATGGTGTTGGGGGAAACGCAGATCCTGGGTCAGGTCCGCAGCGCTTTTTTGCTGTCCCAGCGCGAAAAAGGTACCGGAAAGTGGTTCAACATGCTGTTTAAACAGGCCGTTACTCTAAGCAAGCGGGCCCATTCGGAAACCTCGATCGGCGAGAGTGCGGTTTCGGTCAGCTATGCTGCCGTGGAGCTTGGAAAGCGGATCTTCGGAAGCTTCACCGGCAAGCGGGTGCTGATTCTCGGCGCCGGCAAAATGAGCGAATTGACGGCCAAGCACTTAAGCGGAGCGGGAGCGGAGGAAGTGATTGTCGCCAATCGTACGTTCGGACGTGCGCAGGAGCTGGCCGCCAAATTTAATGGCACCCCTTGCTCGATGCAGGAAGCGATGAACCGGCTGACCGAGGTCGATATTTTGATCAGTTCGACCGGAGCCGAGGGTTACGTCATTACGCAATCCCAGGTAGCCAAGAGCATGCAGCAGCGTCCGGACCGGCCGCTGTTTATGATCGATATCGCGGTTCCCCGGGACATCGATCCGGCCATCGGCGAGCTGGAGCATGTGTTTTTGTACGATATCGACGACCTCGAAGGAATTGTGGAGAGCAATCTGGAAATGCGGCGGGGAGAAGCCGTGAAAATTGAAGAAATGATCGAGGCGGAAATCGAGGTTTTCGGAAACTGGCTGCAAACTTTGGGAGTCAAGCCTGTGATCCGGGCCTTGCAGGAGAAGTCTTCCACCATTCATGAGACGACGCTGGAGAGCATGTTCAACAAGCTGCCCGAGCTCGATGAGCGTCAGCGGAAGGTCATTCGCCGGTTGACCAAGAGCATCGTGAACCAGATGATGCACGATCCGATCAACCGGATTAAAGAGATGGCGGGGGAGGAGAAGGGAGCCGAGGCGCTCGACTGGTTTACGCAGATTTTCGCGTTGGAAGAGCATATCAAGATGCTGGACGAGTCGAGTCTTGAAAGCGGAGCTTCCAAGGAGGTTTTGGAGCTTTCCGAAGAGAAAGAAGCGTCGGCACAGCCTCCCCTCTCTCTGGTACACGCATCCGTGTAAAATATGCCCCGAGCCTTCAGTTTGACTTTCGGTCGGATTCGCCGGAATGTTGCGAGGGCTTGGGGTTTCTTGCTGTTTTTCGACCGGTTCGCTGGAAAAATGCAAAAGGGTACAGTATGCTATACACAATACGGAAACTTCAGGAAGGGTACCTATAACTTTATGACTTATTATGTTCCGCTGATGATGAACCTGGAAAACCGTCGGTGCGTGATTGTGGGCGGCGGCTCCGTAGCCGAAAGAAAAATGGTCTCGCTGATCGATGCAGGCGCCCGGCTTGTGCTGATCAGCCCTACGGCCACTTCCTTGCTGGAACGATGGGATGCGGAAGACCGGCTGACCTGGGAGCGGCGCCGCTACCGTGAAGGCGACTTGCAAGGCGCTTTTCTCGTCTATGCGGCCACGGATCAAGCGGAGGTCAACGATGCCGTAACGGCGGAGGCCAATGCTCTCGGAATTCCCGTTAATCATGCGGGAGAGGGCGGAAAGGGATCCTTTATTTCGCCGAGCGTTGTCCGGCGGGGCGGGTTGGTTTTGGGCGTTTCCACGTCCGGGGCGGGCCCTCTGGCGGCGAAAAAGTTAAGCCGGGACTTGGAGACGCATTTCGGCGAGGATTATGAAACCTATGTGGTGTTTTTAAGTTTGGCCCGAAAGATGATCAAAGAGCGGGTGGCGGACACACAGCGAAGAGCCGTTCTCTTCAAAGCCTTGGTGGAGATGGATATACTCGCATCGATCCGCGAGGGCCGTTTTCCGGCTTGGAATGAGGATAAATGGATCGCATGGATGGATGAATACCGGGAGGAATGAAGGATGAGACGAACCATTGTGGTAGGGACAAGGCAAAGCCAGCTCGCCCTGACGCAGACGGGACAGATAATCGACAGCTTGAAGGCGATCTGCAGGGACCGGGGGCTTCCTTACGATTTCGAGATCAAGAAAATCGTAACGAAGGGCGACCGGATATTGGACGTTACTTTGTCCAAGGTCGGAGGCAAAGGCTTGTTCGTCAAAGAGATTGAGCAGGCGATGCTGGACGGGGAGATCGACCTGGCGGTACATAGCATGAAGGATATGCCCTCCGAACTCCCCGAAGGGCTGATCAACGGCGCCGTTCCGAAGCGGGTAGATCCCCGGGATGCACTGATTTCCAAGGAAGGGCGCACGCTCGACGAATTGCCGCAGGGAGCGAAGGTGGGCACTAGCAGTCTGAGAAGATCCAGCCAGCTTAGTGCCTATCGGCCGGATCTCGTACTGGAGCCGATTCGCGGCAATATCGATTCCCGGCTGCGAAAGCTGGAGACGGAAGGCTTTGATGCGATTATTTTGGCGGCAGCCGGCCTGTTCCGGATGGGCTGGGAGGATAAAATCACCGCCTATCTTCCGACGGACGTATGCCTCCCCGCGGTCGGCCAAGGAGCACTCGGGATCGAATGCCGGGAGAACGACAAGGAGGTCCGGGAACTGCTGGCCTTGATCAATGACCCGGAGACCGCGCTGACGGTGGCCGCCGAACGCAGGTTTCTCGGGGTTTTGGGAGGAAGCTGTCAGGTCCCGGTCGGCGCATTTGCGGTTTTGGGCAAAAACGAACAGGGCTCGGGATATGAAGAGCTTGCCCGTGAAATCGTTTTGACCGGGATGGTAGGGGCGCCGGACGGGCGCGTTATCCTGAAAGAAACAATGGCGGGGAATGACCCGGCTCTGTTGGGGGAAGCTGTGGCGGAAAAGCTCATTTCCGAAGGAGCGGACGAAATTTTGGCGGCAGCCAGGGAGTGATGGAGATGACGGGGAGAGTATATCTGGTTGGCGCAGGGCCTGGGGATGCCAGGCTGATTACCGTGAAGGGGCTGGATTGCCTGGCGAAGGGCGATGTGATCGTCTACGACCGGTTAGCGAATCCCAGCTTGCTCGGCAAGGCGAAGCGCGGTGCGGAGAAAATCTATGTGGGCAAACGGACGGACCGACACACAATGAAGCAGGAGGATATCAACCAGCTATTGGTCGACCTGGCCTTGACGGGCAAAACGGTAGTGCGCCTGAAAGGCGGGGATCCGACCATTTTCGGACGCGTCGGGGAGGAAGCCGAGCTGCTGCGCAAGCACGGAATTCCTTACGAAATCGTGCCTGGAATCACCGCGGCAATTTCGGTGCCGGCCTACGCCGGCATCCCGGTAACGCACCGGGATATGGCCTCGTCGCTATCGATCATTACCGGGCATGAGAGCCCGGATAAGCTGGATTTGTCCATTCATTGGGAAAAAGTGACGAACGCGACGGGAACGCTGGTATTTATGATGGGCGTGGCCAAAATCGGCTACATCAGCCGGCAGTTGATGAAGCACGGCCGGCCGCCCGAGACCCCGGTCGCTCTCGTGCGCTGGGGAACCCGCGCCGAACAGGAGACGCTGACCGGCACGCTCGCGGATATCGAGCAGAAGGTAATGGAGGCCGACTTCAAGCCGCCGGCCGTCATCGTGGTCGGCGAGGTCGTGAACCAGCGGGAGCAGTTGATGTGGGCGGAGTCCTTGCCGCTGTTCGGCACGCGTATTCTGGTGACCCGTTCCCGCTCCCAGGCGAGCGAACTGGTTCGGCAGATCGAGGACCTTGGCGGCGAGCCCTACGAATTTCCGGTCATCGACTTCGAAATGCCTTCGGGCGAGCCGCTGGCTGCTGCGGAGCAGGCGTTGGAGCGCTTGCCGGAATATGACTGGGCTTTTTTTACCAGCGTAAACGGCGTGGAGTTTTTCTTTCATCACTTGGAGAGAATGGGTAAAGATATCAGAGCCTTGCATAACGCCCGGATCGCGGCGGTTGGTCCCGCGACGAAAGAAGCGTTGAGACGCTACGGGATCGCGGCGGAAGAACTGCCGGGACGCTATCAGGCCGAAGGACTGCTTGAGGCGTTCGATACGGCGCTGAAGCCCGGACAAAAGGTGCTGCTCCCGCGCGGCGACTTGGCGCGCTCCTGGCTGCCCGCAGCGCTTCGCGACCACGGCCTCGACGTCACGGAGGCGGTGATGTATGCCACCGTTCCGGCCTCGGATGAGGACGAAGAGTTGCTTAAAATGCTGAAAGAAGGCAAGATTCATGCCGTCACCTTCACCAGTTCATCGACGGTGACGAATTTGCTCGGCGCTCTGAAGCGCATGGGGATTGAGGACCCGGCGTCCGCGCTGGAAGGCGCGGCCATCGCCTGCATCGGCCCCGTGACGGCGAAGACAGCCGAGGAGGCGGGACTTCGCGTAGAGATTCTCGCCGAAGAAGCGACGATTTCGAGCCTGGTGGCCGCTCTTCTCGGCTGGAAGCAGGGCGGCGGCCGCCGAAAGCTGAATTGATTCTTTAAGGGAGGATTGTTTCATGAGTTTTCCGATTGTAAGACACCGCCGGCTGCGGCAATCCGCCGCCATTCGCGGCATGGTGCGCGAGACGGTTTTGACGGTGGATGATTTCATTCAACCGATATTTGTGGCCCACGGCAGCGGAATCAAGAACGAGATTTCCTCGATGCCGGGCGTTTATCATTTTTCGCTGGACACGCTTGACGAGGAAGTAAAGGAAATCGTTGACCTCGGCATCCCGGCGGTCCTGTTGTTCGGCATTCCGGAAACGAAGGACAGCGTAGGTTCCTCCGCGTTCAATGAGGAAGGCATCGTTCAGCAGGCTACGCGCAAAATCAAGGCGCTGTATCCGGATCTGCTGGTCGTGGCCGATACCTGCCTGTGCGAGTTTACCGATCATGGCCACTGCGGAATGGTACATACTTTTGAGCGCGACGGCCATCTCTGCGGGGATGTGCTGAACGACGAGTCGCTGGACCTGCTGGTTCGTACCGCGGTCTCTCAGGCCAAAGCCGGAGCGGATATCATCGCGCCCTCCAATATGATGGACGGCTTTGTGCAAGCGATTCGCGCGGGGCTGGACGAGGCGGGCTTCAGCCATATTCCGATCATGTCCTATTCGGTGAAATACGCGTCCGCGTTCTACGGGCCATTCCGCGAAGCTGCGGATTCGGCACCGCAGTTCGGCGACCGCAAGACGTACCAGATGGACCCGGCCAACGCGCGCGAAGCGCTCAGAGAGGCGGAATCGGACGTGCTGGAGGGAGCGGACATGCTGATGGTGAAGCCGGCGCTTGCCTTTATGGACGTGCTGCGCCTGCTCCGGGACCAATTCGATCTGCCGCTCGTAGCTTATAATGTGAGCGGGGAGTATTCCATGGTCAAAGCGGCTTCCGAACGGGGCTGGATCAATGAGCGGGCCATCGTTACGGAGATGCTGCTCGGCATGAAGCGGGCCGGTGCGGATATCATCATCACCTATTTCGCCAAAGACGCTGCCCGCTGGCTGCGCGAGGGTAAATAGAACTAATATTAACGGGTGAGGAGAGGTTCTCATGAGTGAAAAGATCGGGCGGCGCAGCGAAACGCGGTCCCGCCAGGCGTTTGAGGAAGCAAAAACGGTGATGCCGGGCGGCGTGAACAGTCCGGTTCGCGCTTTTAAATCCGTCGGTCTGACCCCGGTATATGTAGAGCGTGGAGCCGGTTCGCGCATTTATGATATCGACGGCAACGAATTTATCGACTATGTCGGATCCTGGGGACCGCTGATTATGGGACATGCCCATCCGGACGTTGTGCAGGCCCTGCAAGAAGCTACGGCCAAGGGCACGAGTTTTGGCGCCCCGACGCTGCTTGAAACGGAGATGGCCAAGTTGGTGGCCGAGCGGGTCCCGTCGATCGATATCGTGCGGATGGTCAGTTCCGGGACGGAAGCGACGATGAGCGCGATCCGTCTGGCCCGCGGCTATACGGGAAGAAACAAGATTATGAAATTCGAAGGGTCCTACCACGGCCACGCGGACAGCCTGCTCATCAAGGCCGGCTCCGGTGTAGCCACACTCGGATTGCCCGACAGTCCCGGTGTGCCGGAAGGCGTGGCGTCCAATACGATTGCGGTACCGTATAACGATTTGGCTTCCGTCGAGCTGGCGTTTCAGCGCTTCGGCGGCGAAATCGCCGGCGTGATCGTAGAGCCGGTGGCGGGCAACATGGGCGTCGTGCCGCCGCAGCCCGGATTTCTGGAGGGCCTGCGGAAGCTGACGACGGAGCATGGCAGCCTGTTGATCTTTGACGAGGTCATGACCGGGTTCCGGGTCGATAAACACTGCGCCCAAGGGCGCTTTGGCGTTACGCCGGATTTGACCTGCCTGGGCAAAGTGATCGGCGGCGGATTGCCGGTCGGTGCCTACGGCGGCAAACGCGAGATCATGGAGCAAATCGCTCCGGTCGGCCCGATTTATCAGGCAGGGACCTTGAGCGGCAACCCGCTGGCCATGACGGCGGGCTTTACGACCCTCTCGTTGCTGACAGCGGAAGTGTATGACCGGCTGGAGGCCTTGTCGGCCCGGCTCGAGGCAGGATTTATCGCCAACGCCAAGGAGAAGGGGATTCCTTGCCGGATTAACCGGGTCGGCTCGATGGTATGCCCATTCTTTACGGATGCGGAGGTCATTAATTACGATACGGCGAAGAGCAGCGACCTTGATATGTTCCGGCGGTATTTTGCCGCGATGATCGAGGAAGGCATCAATATTGCGCCTTCGCAGTTCGAGGGGATGTTCGTATCCGGGGTTCACACCGAGGCGGACATCGATGCGACGATCGAAGCGCACCGCCGTGCGCTGCATAAGCTGTGAGCGCGCCGGTTTCGGGAACCCGGCGGGGCGAATGGTACGAACTGATGCCGGGGAAGCTGAAACCTCTGGAGCCGGGGGGCCGCTATGAAGCGGCCCTCCTTTGGCTTTCGCGGGAGCTGGGGTTCCCGGCCAAGCTGCTCCGGGAGCTGGATGCGGCCGACGAGATCAAGCTGGCCGGGGATCGCCTGCGCCTGCGCTTGTTTCCGCCGCGGGTGTCCCAGTATGCCCCCGTGGAGCGGCCGGTCCGGATTTTGTACGAGGACGACTTTTGCCTCGTCGTGCATAAACCGGCCGGGCTGAAGGTGCATCCGGACGGGGCCGGTTCGCCGCCTACGCTGGCGAACCTCGTGGCGGCGGTGTTCGCGCAGCGGGGCGAGCCGGTCGCCCCCGGGCATATCCACCGGCTGGACGAGTACACATCCGGCCCGGTGCTCTACGCCAAGAACGCCATGGCGCAGCTGAAGCTGGACGCGTCCATGGCGCGGAAGGAGATCGGCCGGGTTTACACGGCGCTGGTGGAGGGGCAGGTCTCCCCGACCCTCCGGGTCATTCGCGAGCCGATCGGCCGGGATCGCCACCACCCCTCCCGGCGGCGGGTATCCCCGTCGGGCAAGGACGCGCTGACGCGAGTGGAGCTGGTCGAAACGTATCCGAAGGCCAGCCTGGTGCGGCTGACGCTGGATACGGGGCGAACCCATCAAATCCGCGTTCATATGAGCCATGCGGGTCATCCGTTGATCGGAGATACCCTTTACGGCGGCGGTTCTGCTCTTTTTCCGCATCAAGCGCTGCACGGCGAGAGCCTGGCCTTTCCCCATCCATTGACTGGGGAACGGATCTGTGTGGACGACCCCTGGCCGGATGGCTGGAACCGGTTGCTAGAACAATTGCAGCAAGGCGGGGACCATCATAAGACAAGCACGGCCAAAGGCCGGAATTGAGCCGGAATTCCGTTAAAAATCAGGCATGCACTCTATTTTCAAGCATATAGATAAAAACGAGCGATGATGGGGCCCTTCATTAGAGCGGACCCCAATCAGGTCTGGTTATGCTGAAAGGAGGCAACCTATTTGACGGATTCATCCTACGGTTTAAGGTTTGATATTTATGAACGCGTCCATTTGTCGGAACAGGTGACCGGTATCGACGAATTGGAGGAAATCGAGCTTTTTCCAAGAATCCAGGTCGTTCCGGGAGAAGAGTATGCTTCCCTCCGCGGCCATCTGCTGTTGTCGGGACTGTATCGGGGGGAAGGCGGTACGCATGAATTGGAACATTGGATCCCGGTTGAGATTACGATTCCGCTAAGCCGGGTCGGAAGGCTGGAGGATATTGCGGTCGAAATCGAAAATTTCGATGTAGACCTGCTAAGTGCCCGAAGCTTGAACATTACGGGGGTTCTATCGCTTCAGGGGATCGAAACCTCTTCGTTGACGGAGGAGCCGGAAGAGTGGAAGGACCGGGAGTTTGTAACTTCCCATGAACCTGCCCCTGAGGTACGCGGCGATGCGGACTTGGATCGTTCCAACCCGTGGGGGCGGGAATTTCATACCGGGAATGTCCGGCCGACTTACGCGGAGAATTTTCGCACTTGGGAACAGGAGGCCGAGCCCGGTTCGGAAGATGCGGACGAGCAGCCGCAGGTTCTGACGTGGAACAATGTGGATTCGCCGCTGTTTGCCCAGTCCGTTCTGGAGGACAAGGAGGCGGAATGGACGGAGGCGCCCCCCGGTTCGCGGGAACCGTCGGCCGAGGCTGCGGGCGGAGTGAAGGAAGAGCTGGACGAGGGCTTGCTTGAGAGAGCTCTGGACCCGGGCGAGGCGCATAGGGAGCAAGACCATTTCCTTTCCGAAACCGCCGCCGAAACAGTCCAACTCCAGAAGGAACGGGACCATACTGAGGACGCCCTTGGTTCTGAACCGACTCAAGTCGAGAATGAGGTTCCCGTCTTGGCCGAATCGGAACCGTTGGAGCATATCGGGACGGAGATTTTGGAAGAAAAGAATCAGATCCCACCGGAGCCCGCCGAGGAGAAAAAGGAATTGAAAATCGCCCTCGGCAGCAAAAAGAACGACGGAGGGCAGCATGACGACCACTTTGGGATCAGCAAGCTGCTATCCACTCAACGGACGGATGCCGAACCTGTCTACGAGGCTTCGGAGGAAGAGAACGTCCAGGCTGCGGCCCAGGATTCGGGGGATGGCGAGGAAGTGCGGTGGAAAAGTCTGTTTATCGGCAATACTGAGGAACAGACGCCTTTCCGTAAGGTCAAGCTGGTAATCGTCCAGCGTGAAGAGACATTGGATGAGATCGCGGAGCGTTATCAGCTCAGCACGCGGGAACTTCAGTTGTACAACCGCCTGAGCGAACAGCATCTGAATGAGGGACAGGTGCTGTATATTCCCTAATCCATGAGACGCGGACTATTGAAAGCTGCACAGTGAATTTGTGCGGCTTTTTTTGTTGTTTAAGAAACTCCGGAGTCCGTGATGCATTTAACGGGAGTTACTCCCGTTAATTGGGTGCCTTTGTGGCAGCAGAGGTGAATTATCTGGAGAACCTCCCGCTAATTCATCTGAAATCGAATAATTGGCGACTGGGATCGCGAAATAGCTGGAGCTTTTCCAGCTAATTTGGACTCAATGGACAAAAGTGGTAAATTAACGTGAGGTTTTCCCGTTACTGGTCTTTAAGTGGACAAATCGCCTAACTTACGCAAACTCTGCTGATAAAAGTCACCGGCCGGGCGGCTAGGAATCTGCTTCTGTCTCCATGAGAAGGACAAATGTCCATTTTTGAATCGTCAGGTTGACTCCGGGACATAATCAAGATATTATGAAAAAGATAAATGCCGCAATACCCATTATTAAAGACCAAGAACGGGAAGAGTAGGCAGTGAACCCTTCAGAGAGCGGAATCGATACGCTGGAAGATTCCGCAGGATACAGCTGGCCGAAGTCGCCCGGGAGTCGTCCGTTTGATCCATATCGTTCTGATATGCTAGACCGGGCCGGCCGCAGCCGTTATCTGCATGAGTGTCGCAAGCATAGCGAAACATTACGGGAAATGGCCATGTGGTTGCTTTGCCTGCGAAACAAAGGTGGTACCGCGAAAGTAAAGCCTTTCGTCCTTTGAGACGAGGGGCTTTTTGTGTTTTCTTGGCCCATCATCACAGAACCTCAAACTTAAATTGTGCCAAAGTCATTTCAAATGTAATGGAGGTCAGGTACAAATGACAGAAAAGCAAGAACAGCAACCCTTGTCGGCGGAAATGCCGACGACCTACGACCCGAAAGCGGCGGAGCAGAAATGGTACCGCTATTGGATTGAGAAAGGTTTTTTCAAAGCGGATCTGAAACCGGATGCCGAGCCGTATTCGGTCGTCATTCCGCCGCCAAACGTAACCGGTATGCTCCATATGGGTCATGCGCTGGGTACAACCATTCAGGATATCCTGATCCGGACGAAACGGATGCAGGGGTACAACACCCTGTGGCTTCCGGGTACGGACCATGCCGGGATCGCCACGCAGACGAAAGTGGAGCAGAAGCTTAGAGAACAAGGCGTATCTCGTTATGATTTAGGACGCGAAAAATTCCTGGAGAAGGTCTGGGAATGGAAGGATACTTATGCCGAGACGATCCATGAGCAATGGGCGAAAATGGGCTTCTCTTTGGATTATTCCCGCGAGCGGTTCACTCTGGACGAGGGGCTTTCCAAGGCCGTCCGCGAAGTATTTGTAAAATTGTATGAAAAAGGCCTGATTTACCGAGGCAAATATATTATTAACTGGGACCCGGCCGCACGCACCGCCCTCTCCGATATTGAGGTGGAATACAAGGAGGTCAACGGGCACCTCTATCACTTGAAGTATCCGCTTAAAGACGGAAGCGGTTCGATCACCGTGGCCACGACTCGTCCGGAAACGATGCTTGGCGATACGGCGGTAGCCGTTCATCCTGAAGACGAGCGCTATAAAGACATGATTGGCAAAATGTTGATTCTCCCAATCATAGGACGGGAAATTCCGATTATCGCGGATGAGTATGTCGACAAGGAATTCGGCAGCGGCGCCGTTAAAATCACCCCGGCCCATGATCCGAACGACTTTGAAGTCGGGATGCGTCATGATTTGCCGCAGGTCATCGTTATGGACGAGAGCGGAAAAATGAACGGGGAAGCCGGGAAGTATCAAGGCTTGGATCGCAGCGAATGCCGCAAGCAAATTGTGAAGGACCTTCAAGAACTTGGCGTATTGATCCGGATCGAAGACCATGTCCATCAGGTTGGACACAGCGAGAGAACCGGGGTAGTTATTGAACCCTATCTGTCGACGCAATGGTTTGTAAAAATGAAACCACTTGCCGAGGCGGCGATTGCGGAACAGAAGGCCAGTCAAGGCGTTCAGTTTGTTCCCGACCGGTTTGAAAAAATCTATATGTACTGGATCGAGAATGTTAGGGATTGGTGTATCTCTCGCCAACTGTGGTGGGGCCACCGCATTCCGGCCTGGTATTCCGAGGAAACCGGGGAGATGGTTGTTGCCCGTGATGAAGCCGAAGCGAAGGCTAAACTGGGCCGTGACGATTTGAAGCAGGATGAAGACGTGCTGGACACATGGTTCAGTTCGGCTTTATGGCCGTTCTCCACTTTGGGCTGGCCGGATACGGAAAGTGAAGACTTCAAGAAGTTCTTCCCCACCAACGTTCTTGTTACCGGGTACGATATCATTTACTTCTGGGTTGCCCGCATGATTTTTACCTCAATGGAGTTCACGGGCAAAAAGCCGTTTAGCGACGTACTGCTTACGGGACTCGTTCGTGATAGCGAAGGCAAAAAGATGTCTAAATCGGCCGGCAACGGGGTTGACCCGCTCGAAGTCATCGAAAAATACGGGGCGGACGCCATGCGCTATATGCTGTCCACGAGCAGCACCCCGGGGCAGGATCTTCGCTTCCATTGGGAACGCGTAGAACAGGCGCGCAACTTTGCGAACAAGATCTGGAACGCTTCCCGCTTTGCATTGATGAACATGGAGGGCGTCAAATTTGAGGATATCGACATCAGCGGAGAGTTGACCACGGCGGATCGTTGGATTCTGCATCGCTTTAACGAAACTGCGCGGGAAGTTACCCGATTGATCGACGCTTATGAGTTCGGGGAAACCGGACGCCAGTTGTACAACTTTATTTGGGATGATCTTTGCGACTGGTACATCGAGTTCGCCAAGTTGTCCCTGTACGGAGAAGACGCCGCCGCGAAGCGGAAGACCCAATCGGTTCTGGCCTACGTGCTGGATCGCACGCTGCGGTTGATTCATCCGTTCATGCCGTTTATTTCCGAGGAAATATGGCAGCACCTGCCGCATCATGGCGAAACGATTACGTTGGCGGAATGGCCTAAATATGATGCTGCGCTGGAAGCGCCGGACGCCGTTCAGGAAATGAACCTGTTGGTTGATATGATCCGGGCCGTCCGGAATATTCGGGCGGAAGTGAATGTGCCGATGAGCAAGAAAATCGAACTGCTCGTTAAACCGGCGAATGCGGAGTTGCTTGAAATCGTCAACCGGAACGCCCATTACATCAGCCGTTTCTGCAACACTTCCCGATTGGATCTGTCGATCGAGGCGGCGGTTCCGGACAAAGCGATGACCGCGGTGGTTACCGGAGCCGAACTTTACCTTCCACTTTCGGGGCTCATCGACATCAGCCAGGAAATCGCCCGGCTGGAAAAAGAACTGGACCACCTGAATAAAGAAGTCGAGCGCGTGGAGAAGAAGCTGGGTAACGAAGGATTCGTTTCCAAAGCCCCGGCCAAAGTCATCGAGGAAGAAAAGGCCAAGATGGCGGATTATGCCGAGAAGCGGGATAAGGTTCTTGCGCGGATCAGCGAATTGAAGGCTTAGGCTAAAGGATGCAACCAATCCGGCTGTAGTTATTCCCGGCATCGGGAGAGGCGCAGCCGGATGCTTACTGTCTGCTGTTTTAATGCAGGTTCATTCCATCAAAAATATGAAGGTGAATGCAATGGGGGTTCAAGTAGAAGAAGAGAACGGCGGAGCGCTGCGAAGCTATGGCGAGGCCGTCGATTGGATCAACGGTTTGATTCCATTTGGAATACGTCCGGGGCTTGACCGGATTCATAAGCTGATGGAGCGGCTTGGGAATCCGCACCGGCGTTTGAAATTTATTCATGTGGCGGGGACGAACGGGAAGGGATCTTCCTGTGCCTTTTTAACCCGCACATTGCTGGAATGCGGTTATAGCGTAGGGACATTTACCTCGCCGTATATTACCAAATTTACGAACCGGTTTCAGTATAATGCACAGGATATTCCCGAGGAGACGCTGCTGTCGCTCAGCAATCGGGTGCTGCCCTTGGTGCGGGATATCGCCGATAGCGAGCTGGGTTCTCCAACGATGTTCGAGGTCAGCACGGCCATCGCCATCCTTTATTTTGCCGAGGAATGCTATCCGGATGTGGTAGTATGGGAGACGGGCCTTGGGGGAAGGATGGATGTTACCAATATTGTGACGCCTATCGTTTCTTTAATCACGAATATAGGTTATGATCATACGGATATTCTCGGTGACACCATCGAGCAGATCGCCAGGGAGAAAGCGGGAATTATCAAGCCCGGTGTTCCGGTGGTCAGCTGTGTCGAGCAGCCCGAGGCCATCGATGTATTAAAAGAGACGGCAGCCAGGCAAAAAAGCACACTTTACTTGCTTGGCGAGCAGTTTTTCTATGAGCGGTCCCAATTGGGTGATCAAGGGCAGGAAATGCATTTTCGCGGACCGTTTCGCGACTTCCGGTTGAATCTCTCCATGCTGGGAGAGCATCAATGCAAGAACGCGGCCGGCGTGATGATGGTTCTCGAAATATTGCGGCAGTACATGGCCTTCGTGTTGGAGGACGGGGATGTTCTTCACGGCTTCCGGAAGACGGCGTGGGCGGGAAGGCTGGAGCGAGTGTCCGTGAATCCGCACATCGTGCTTGACGGGGCCCATAACCCCGAAGGGGCGGAGTCGTTGGCAAAAAGCCTGAAGGAGACGTTTCGCTACCGCCGGTTGATTTTGATGATGGGGATGTTGGCGAATAAGCATCATCGTGCCTACCTGGAGCATATATTACCTATAGTGGATACGCTTATACTGACCGAGCCCGATTTCCGTCGAAAACTGGATGCGGGCGCGCTGTATGATCTGGTACTGGAGCTGAAGGATTCAGTGGCGAAACCCGGTCTGGAAATCGTTGTGGAGCGTGATTGGAAAAAGGCGCTTGCGCTTTTGGCGTCACGGACGGAACCGGAGGATCTTGGGGTGGTCACCGGGACGCTGTATATGATCTCGGATGTGCGGGCAACCCTTTTGCATCAAACCGATTCTGAAAAAGGCTGGTGAATGGAAATTGCTGAATACAACTGAACAACATGTGCATTTTATCGGTATCGGTGGCTATGGTATGAGCGCTATTGCCCGGGTGATGCTGGAGATGGGGTATACCGTGACCGGATCGGATGTCGCTTCCCAGGAACTGACCGAGAAGTTGGCCGCCAAAGGGGCGAAAATTTATATTGGACATACCGCCGAGCATGTGCACGGCGCCGATCTTGTCGTTTATTCCACGGCGCTTCCAAAGGATAATGTGGAGCGTCTAGAAGCGGAGGAGCAAGGAATTCCGATCTTGCACCGTTCGCAGATGCTGGCCCGTTTGCTGAATGAACGGCAGGGCGTCGCGGTTGCCGGCGCGCACGGCAAAACGACGACTTCGTCGATGATCGCGCTGGTGATGGAGCAGTGCGGCACGGATCCGACTTACATTATCGGCGGAGAAATTATGGGGATCGGAACCAACGCCAAGGCCGGACAAGGGCGCTTTGTCGTCGCCGAGGCGGATGAGAGCGATGGGTCCTTTCTCCAATATCACCCTTCAATGGGCGTCGTCACCAACATCGAGGCGGATCATCTGGAGAATTACGGAGGGGACTTTGCCCGGTTAAAAGAAGCGTACGTCCAGTTTTTGAACCAGACCAAGCCGGACGGAACGGCGGTCGTTTGCGGAGACGACGCCAACATTAAGGAACTTCTTCCCAATCTCAACTGCCGCGTGATCACTTACGGCATGGGAACGGGTTGTGATTATTCGGCAGATGCCGTTAAGCTGGGTGACCGCCACGTCACTTTTATCATGAGAAAGGGACAGCAGGAATTGGGGATGATCGAGCTTTCCGTACCGGGTAAACATAATGTTTATAACGCTATGGCTACAGTCATCGTCTGTCTGGAGGCGGGCATTCCCTTTGCGGACATCGCGTCAGCGATTATCGGCTTCCATGGCGCAAAGCGCCGGTTCCAGGTGCTGGGCGAAAAAGGCGGCGTTCTCGTCATTGACGACTACGCCCATCATCCTACGGAAATCGAGGCCACGATCGCCGCAGCGAAAGCGACGGGTAAACGGATTATCGCCGTATTCCAGCCGCAGCGGTATACGCGTACGTTTTTCCTGCTGGATGCGTTCAGCCGGGCGTTTGGCGAAGCGGATGAAGTGATCATTACAGACATTTACTCTCCCGCCGGCGAACAGCAAATCGAAGGGGTTCATTCCTCCAAGCTGGTTGATCTCATCAAGCAGAACAGCAATGCCGGGGCCCGGTATCTTCCGACGAAACAGGATGTGATCGCGGATCTTCAGGGCCGGCTTCAACCGGGGGACCTCGTTCTTACGATGGGTGCCGGCGATATTTGGAAGGTTGGCGATACGCTGGCCAAAACTTTATCCGATTAATGGAAATAGACGAAAAACCTCGCGGGCAGCGAGGTTTTTCTTGCGGTTTGGCATATAAAGGACCACACGCTCATATGGTAACTTTAGAAGAATGGACAAGGAGCGTGCGGACAGTGGATAAGGCCAAAATGACATTCCGTTTTGACGATGAGCAGCAGCGGCGGCGGGACATGAAGGAGTCCGCGTTATATGCGGCCCCGGCTGCCGAAGCGAAGCCGGAGATGTTGCCAGCGGTTGGAGAGCCGGCGATGCCTATGTCCGGCGGGCAGCCGCGGTCTCACGAGGAGCCGCCTCCCGGAGGAGGGATCACCTACCGTCCGGTGGAAATCGCCGACGACTGGAACGACCCGTTTTCGGATTATACCGGAACGGGAGGGGCGATCCTGCCGTCATATACCACCCGAAAATCAAGGACATCGTGGTGGAAAGTGGCGGGATCCTTGACCGGTGCGATCGTTACGGGCGCCCTGTTCGGATTCGTGGTCTTGTCCATGTTTAGCGGGAATGTGAGCGTCCCCATCCCGGGGATTACCGTCCCCGATCGTTCCTCGGCCGGACAGTCTGCGGAGATTCCTGTCTTTGGGCAAATCGGCGGGGAGCTTGGGGAGGAGGACGATAAGGGGATGCCGGTAACCATCGCAATGCCGGGGCAGACCTATCATTTTTTGCAGTACGGCGTATTTTCCACGGCGGAAGGAGTCGAACTGGCTCAACAGGAACTGGAGGCATCCGGCATCGCCGCCGCCAGGGATACCGTTGACGAGAAGCGGGTATACGCCGGGGTTTCTTCCGACCGCGAACAAGCCAAATTGTTAAGCGGCCAGCTTAAAACGGCGGGAGTCCACCTTATCCTTCATGAAATTGCTCTTCCTTCTTCCGCCGAGCTCGTTTATAACGGGGACGTCACCGTCCTGGAGCGTTATTTTGCCCGGAGTGCGGAGTTGATCGATTGGCTCGGTACATTGTCCGCGTCCCGCCTGGTGGAGGTCAAGCCTCAACTATTGACGGCGGAGGAACAGTCGGAGCTGGGGGAGCGCCATCAGCGATGGACGGAAAGCGCGGCGGCGGTGCGTGAGCAACAGCCCGAGGCCTTCGCGCAAGATGTAGGGAACCTGGAAAAGGCGATGAACAGCGCCGTCGAGGCGATGGCCGAATACCAGAAAACGGGGGCCAAAACGCTGCTTTGGGAAGTGCAGGATCAAATTATGGGCTTTATATTAGGCGAACAAAAAATGCTAGGGAGTCAAGATTAGATCATGGCTTCACGAGCATATAAAACGGCAGGAATGGTAATACCTTCCCCTGCCGTTTTTGTGTTTGTATTGCTGCTAAATAAACCTTATAATAATGAAGTGTCAAAAAATGGCGAGGGTGACAGTGTCAGAACTGTCGAATCGTTATCACCGTCAGAGTCCAGCGGCCGGCATCATGAAGGAAGAGAGGCTTCCTTTAGACAAGCCGGCTTCGAAAAAGGAGAGTAGTGCATCTTGGATGCTACCATAACCCGACGCATCATCCTGGCTTCGACATCCCCGCGACGCCGCGAGCTTGTCGCTTCTTTGCATATTCCGTTCGACATTGTTCCCAGCCATGCCGAGGAGACGACTCCCGAGGGCTGGGAACCGGATAGAATCGTAACGGAGCTCGCCAAGCGGAAGGCTGAAGCCGTATACCGCCAACTGGATGACGGGGACCGGCACGGCGTGATCGTCGGTAGCGACACGATCGTCGTCAGGGACGGAGCGGTTTTGGGCAAGCCGGCGGACGCACGTGAGGCCGCCTCGATGCTTCGTTCACTGCAGGGTAGAACCCATCAGGTGTATACCGGGGTAGCTTGCATCGACAGCCGCACCGGCGCCAGCAAAGTGGATTACCGCATGACCGTAGTGACGATGAGAGCTTTGCGCGAAGAAGAGATTGAAGCGTACGCCGCAAGCGGTGAAGGACTCGACAAGGCCGGCGCTTATGCGATTCAAGGCTTGGGGGCGACGATCGTCACCGGGATCGAAGGGTGTTACTTTAATGTAGTCGGATTACCGTTGTCCTTGCTCGCGGAAATGCTGGCATCGTTCGGAATTCAAGTGTTTTGACCAGTTAGGGAAGAGATAAAGCATATCCTTCCGAATCGTGACTTTGTCGTAAGGCCGTTATGGCTTTGCTAATACATTCGGAAGCGAGGGATCGCATTTGGTAGATGCATCAACCTATATGCTGCGTGACATTCCCAATGAGGAGCGCCCCAGAGAGCGTATGCTCCGCTGCGGGGCGGGAGCTTTAAGCCAGACGGAGCTGCTGGCTATTTTGCTGCGGACGGGGACCCGTCGTGAATCGGCGATTCATATGGCGCAGCGGCTGCTCGGGGAAATCGGCGGCATTCGCGGCATGATGGACCTGAGTCTGGAGGAATTAACGAATATGAAAGGGATCGGCCCCGCCAAGGCCGTCCAGATTAAAGCCGGCATCGAGTTGGGTCAGCGGCTGGCCAAAACCCGGCTGCCCGAGGCGCAGGTAATTCGCAGCCCCGGCGACGCCGCCGACCTGCTTATGGAAGAGCTCCGATATTTACAGAAGGAGCACTTCGTCTGTTTGTTTTTAAATACGAAAAATCATATCATTGCTCAAGAAACACTGTCGATCGGAAGTCTTAACGCCTCGATCGTTCATCCGCGGGAGGTATTCCGTGCCGCTATCAAATGCAGCAGCGCCTCCCTCGTCTGTGCCCATAATCATCCCAGCGGCGATCCGACGCCAAGTCCGGAAGATATCCGGATGACCCGGCGGCTCATGGAAGCTGGCGAAATCGTAGGCATTGACGTGCTGGACCATATTGTGATCGGAGACGGGAAGTTCGTCAGTTTGAAGGAGCAGGGCTTGATGTAATATAATCGATAAGATATAGAAGGAAAGGGAGATACAGCATGTTTGGTGGCTTTACGAAAGATTTGGGAATCGATTTGGGAACGGCAAATACCTTGGTTTATACGCGTGGAAAAGGCATTATCGTGAGAGAGCCTTCGGTAGTCGCTATTCATACCGATACGAAAAACATCGTCGCGGTCGGCGAATCGGCCAAGAAAATGATCGGCAGAACGCCGGGAAACATCCGGGCGATTCGTCCGATGAAAGACGGCGTGATCGCGGATTTCGACACGACGGCTACGATGATCAAATATTTCATTCGCCAGGCACAGAAGCAACGTTCTTTGTTTCAACGCCATCCTAACGTGATGGTTTGCGTTCCTTCCGGCATTACGGCCGTGGAACAACGCGCCGTGGAGGACGCGACCAAGCAGGCCGGAGCCCGCGAGGCTTACACGATCGAGGAGCCGTTTGCCGCGGCGATCGGGGCGGATCTGCCGGTCTGGGAACCGACCGGCAGCATGGTGGTGGACATCGGCGGCGGTACGACCGAGGTCGCCGTGATTTCGCTGGGCGGCATCGTGACCAGCAAATCGGTGCGCGTGGCCGGGGATGAAATGGATGAATCGATCATCCAATACATCAAACGGCAATATAATTTAATGATCGGGGAAAGAACGGCCGAGCAGCTCAAGATGGATATCGGATCCGCACTCGCTTTGGAAAAGGTGGAGACGTTGGAAATCCGGGGCCGCGATCTGGTGAGCGGCCTGCCCAAAACGATTACGATCACTTCGGATGAAATTTCCGAAGCGCTTAGCGATACGGTAAACGCGATCGTCGAAGCGGTGAAAGTCACGCTGGAAAAATGTCCGCCCGAGCTGGCCGCGGATATTATGGATCGCGGGATTGTGCTGACCGGTGGAGGCGCGTTGCTCCGCAATCTCGACAAACTGTTGGCCCGCGAAACGGGCATGCCGGTCATCGTCGCGGAGAATCCGCTGGACTGCGTGGCGATCGGAACGGGCAGAGCCTTGGACAACATCCATTTGTTTAAGTCAAAAAGCAGCTCGGCCCTCCGCTCCAGACGCTAGGCCGAAATGAAACCCTTGGATAAAGCGGCGCCGTCCAGACCGGACGGCCAGGCCGTTTTTCTCTGTTTTTATAGTGAGTAACTTGAAATGGGAGAATTTAGTAAGGTTGGAGGGTGCTGAAACTGTTTAAGCTGCTGGGCAACAAAAGACTGTTTATTTTGTTGATGGGACTTATTCTTTTTATTGCGGTCATGGGCTTCACCCTGGGATCCAGAGCCGGCTTGTCCTGGCCCGAGAAATTTGTCAAGGACACGGTCGGTTTCGTGCAATACGTATTTTACAAGCCTACTAGCTATGTGGCGGGTTTGTTTGAAGATATTTCTGAACTGCATGCCCTGCAGGAAGAGAACGAAGAGCTCAAAATTGCGCTCTCCCACTATACGCGCGACAAAGCCCGTTTTAATTTTATTGAGCAGGAATACACTCGGCTGCAAAATGATCTTCATTTTACCGAGGAGCAGAAAAAACTGTATAAGTATGAATGGAAGATTGCCCAGGTTATCAGCGTGAATGATGATCCGGTCAATCAGACCATCGTTGTCAATCTCGGCAGCCGTGAGGGCGTCAAAGAGGGAATGGCGGTTCATTCGTCCAAAGGCCTCGTCGGCATTGTCAGCCGCGTCAGCAGGCTTACGTCGACGGTGAAGCTGATCACGACGATGGATGCGCGCGACCCGAATTCCAACGGAATTGCCGTTACGGCCCAAGGCAAGGAAAACTCGGTGTTTGGCGTCATCGAATCCTATGACAAGAAGACCGGAACGTTTCTGATGAGCCGCATTGAAGATCCAAAGCCGTTGGCCAAGGAGGACCTGATCGTATCCTCAGGGATCGGCGGCGTATTCCCCCGGGGAATGATTATCGGGAAGGTCAAGGACATACAAGTGGGCGAGTTCGGATTAACCTATACAGCGACGATACAACCCGCGGCCAGCTTTACGGACTGGAAGGAGCTGTTTATCGTGTTCCCGGAGGCTGAGAGTGGTGAATAAGCGCAGAACGATCCTGATTTTGCTTCTGTTCCTCCTCTTTATACTGGAGGGCACGATTCTCCCCTGGCTCATTCCGGCGGCGTGGGAAACCCGGATTAATCCGCATCTGGTTTATATCGCCATCTTATTTTTCTCCGTTTATGAGGATCGCCATTCCGGGCTTATTCTGGGGCTTTGCTTCGGCTTGTTGCATGACGTCGTTTATTATGGCGCGATGGTCGGAACTTATTCCTTTGCTATGGGCCTTTGCGGCTATTTGGTCGGATTGTTGTCACGAAGCAAGCAAACTCCGCTGCCTTTGATGCTGATTTTTGTCATCACCGGAAGCCTGCTCTTCGATTCGATTGTTTTCGGCACCTATTCGCTGTTCGGGGTGGTGCATGAGCCGTATTCCTGGGCCATGATGAATCACATCATTCCCAATGTATTCATCCAATTTTTGTTTGCTTTGATGATCTATGTACCTCTGCGGAAGCAGCTCGAGATTATTACGAAACGCCGTTCCCCCGAGGAAAAGGCCTGACTTTTCGGCACATTTCAAGGGAAACTAGCAGGAACTTTCCGCCTCCTGCACGAAATGAATAGGGGGGAGGGACAGGCTTATGACAGTAAAGTCGAATCATGTTACGATTAAAGGCATCAAAGATGGCCTGGTTTTCCTGCTGGACGACAAGTGCGACTTCGGAGCTTTGCTTGAGGAATTGCGTTATAAACTGGAACATAGCCATCAAAACATATTGACGGGTCCGATTATTCATGTTGACGTGAAGCTGGGAACTCGGATCGTGAACGATGAACAGAAAGAAATGATTCTTGATATATTGAGCCGGAAAGGAAATCTGCTGGTTCGTTCCGTGGAAATGCCCGAGCTGATGCCGGCGGTAGACCCGATGAAGTCGCTGACGACCATGACCGGGATCGTCCGCTCGGGACAGGTCCTTCACCATGAAGGAAACCTGTTGTTCCTGGGCGATGTTAACCCGGGAGGAACCGTGGCTTGCACGGGAGATATTTTTATACTCGGCGCTTTGAGAGGTATGGTGCACGCCGGGCTGAAGGGCAATGAGGAGGCGGTCATTGCGGCCTCCTATTTGGCGCCGACTCAACTGCGGATCGCCGAGGTGATCAGCCGCCCTCCGGATGAATGGGAAAACCGGGAGACCAGTATGGAGTTCGCTTTTCTGCGTGACGGGAAGATGCAGATTGATAAAATAGGGAACATGTTTCGAATTCGGCCGGATTTTAACGCGTTTAAAGGGGTGTAATCTATGGGAGAAGCTATTGTGGTCACATCGGGGAAGGGCGGCGTAGGCAAAACGACAACCTCGGCAAACATCGGTACGGCGCTTGCGCTGCTTGGCAAGAAAGTATGCCTGGTGGATACGGATATCGGTTTACGCAACCTCGATGTCGTGATGGGTCTGGAAAATCGCATCATTTACGACCTGATCGATGTAGCCGAGGGCAGATGTCGGTTAAATCAGGCGCTGGTGAAGGACAAGCGCTTCGATGAACTATACATGTTGCC
Organism: Paenibacillus sp. A14; assembly: GCF_036864815.1. NCBI lineage: Bacteria > Bacillati > Bacillota > Bacilli > Caryophanales > Paenibacillaceae > Paenibacillus > Paenibacillus sp. A14. The sequence continues at coordinate 15,657 of NZ_JBAGJD010000019.1, read as the reverse complement.
CGCGGCGCAAACGAAAGATAAAAACGCCATTTCGCCGGAACAGGTGAAGGATATTGTCCTGGAACTGAAAAAGGACCATGAATACGTGATTATCGACTGTCCGGCCGGGATCGAGCAGGGATTCAAGAATGCGATAGCCGGAGCGGACCAGGCCATTGTCGTGACCACGCCGGAGCATGCCGCCGTTCGCGACGCGGACCGGATTATCGGGCTGTTGGAAAGCTCGCATATTTCCTCGCCCAAACTGGTCGTGAACCGGATCAGGCCTAATATGGTCAAGTCGGGAGATATGTTGGAAATCGAGGATATTCTTCAGGTGCTGAATATCGATCTGATCGGGATCGTTCCGGATGACGAACTGGTCATCAAAGCGGCCAATTCGGGCGAACCGACGGTGATGAACCCGGATTCCAGAGCCGCCATCGCCTATCGGAACATCGCCCGCCGGATTCTGGGCGATACAGTTCCGCTTATGCTGCTGGATCAGAAAAAAGGCGTGTTTACGCGGTTTAAAAAGTTTTTTGGAATGGGTTGATTTTCGTTGTTCTTTAAATTAAAAAAAGTGGATTGGCCGATGGTCGGCGTTCTGGTACTTTTTATGGTATTCAGCGCCTTGCTGGTCCGAAGCGCAATCGCGCCTTACGAGACCCAATTCAGGGCATACGATCTGAAAACCCTGGCATTTTATTTGGCAGGGTTTGTTGTTGTTTTCGGTATGGCTTTAGTGGATTACAGAACTCTTTTAAAGTACAGTTGGTATATTTATGGGGCGGGTTGTGTATCGCTCGTTGCGGTGTATTTGTTGGCCCCGGAAATCAACGGAGCCCGCAGTTGGTTCGTACTGCCCGGGGGCCTGCAATTTCAGCCGGCGGAACTCGTGAAGATCATTCTGATTTTGGCGGTAGCCTACATGCTGGGTCAGCGGGAAGGGCAGCCTCTGCGCTTTCGGCGCGATATCGTTCCGATCACGGCCGTGACGCTGCTTCCGTTCTTGCTCGTTCTGATCCAGCCCGATCTGGGGAACGCCATCATTTACCTCGTTATTCTTATCGCGATGCTATGGATCGGGAACACGAAATACAGCCATGTGCTGATCGGTCTGACCGCAGTCATAGCGGTGCTGATCGCTTTCGTAACGCTGTTCCATGTGTATAATACCCAAATTCATGATTATTTGGAGAAGCATCAGAAACTGCACTGGTATCAGCGGATCAACACGTTTATTAACCCGGATCAGGCCTCAAACGATGACAAGCACCAATCCAATTACGCGAAGATCGCGATCGGTTCCGGCGGTTTGACGGGAGACGGATATATGAAGGGGGAACTGAAGAATAAAAAGTTCGTCCCTTACCCCTACTCCGATTCCATCTTTGTCGTGGTCGGCGAGGAGTTCGGCTTCCTGGGCTCCGCCCTGCTGCTGCTCGTATATTTCCTTTTCGTCTACCGGATGATACTCATTGCGATGCATTGCATAGACCGGATGGGCGCTTATATTATCGTGGGCATCGTGGCGATGTTTCTGTTCCAAATTTTCGAAAATGTCGGGATGATGATCGGATTGATGCCGATTACGGGGATTACTCTCCCGTTTATCAGTTACGGAGGGACCTCCTTGCTGATCAACATGCTCTGTATCGGTTTGGTGTTCAGCATCAAACTGCATCAGGAAAAATATAAGGTCGATTAACTACCGGGGCCGGAAGGCTCCGGTTTTTTTGCTTGAGCTTCCGAACTCCGCCGGACGCCGGCGGCTTGTTCATATTTCGGCCAAGCTCCTCATACATATATAGCACTAGATGCGACCGGGAGGGTGCGGAGATGGACGTAAAATCGAATGTTCGAAAGCGACGCGAGGAACGCATCAGGCAATTGACGGCCGGAGATTTGGCCGGTACCGGCCAGATTTATGCTTTTGACGACGCCCAAGGGGGAGGAAGGGATCGTGGGAGAACGGAGGAGCACAGCCCTTCGGTTGTCCATCAACAGCCCGCAAGGGCGGATTACGATCCCGATCCTGATCCGGAGCTTCTGTGGAAGCGGGGAAAAGGGCGATGGAACGACAAAACGGAGGTTTTTCCTCCCGGAGGGGATGGGGGGGATACGGAAAGAAAGCGCCGTTCTTTTGGGTCGTCCTTGTGGGTTCGTACGGTCCTAAGTGCGATTCTGTTTGCGGGAATATGGGGGGTTGACCGGTTTCAGCCGGACTGGTCCTTACCTATTCGCGCTTTTGTGGCCCAGTCTTTGACGCAAGAAATGGATTTTGGGGCCGCTGAGGCCTGGTATGAGAAGATTTTTGGCGGTCCGCCTACCTTTATTCCAATATTCAAGCATCATGAAGAACAGGGGCTTAAAGTTGATGCCCCGAACGGTTTTGTCCCCCCGATCCAGGGCACGCTCGCCGAGCCCTTTGTGCTTAATCTTAAGGGTGTGGAAGTCATCCCCGGCGCAGATTCGGGCGGCGGGGCCGAGGTGAAAAGCATAGAAACCGGGCGTGTACTTAACGTGACGAATGACGCGTTGACCGGCACGACGGTGACGGTTCAGCATGCCGAAGGATATGTTTCGGTTTATGGTCACTTGGAGAAGCTTGCCGTCGGTAAAGGGGATTGGGTGGAAGGAGGCGATCTGCTCGGAACTTTGCCGGCTTCCTTGGACGACGCGCATCCTACCTTGTATTTCGCCCTGAAAAAGCAAGATCGGTATATCGATCCTACGGATGTGATTTCATTTGAATAATTGGGGCGGAATGCGGATATCTTTTCATCCTTTGTTCGTGCTGGTGATGCTCGCTTCCGTTTTTACCGGGCATTTTATCGAGCTTGCGGCCCTGTTTGCGATCGTGTTTGTCCATGAACTGGGCCATGTCGCGGCGGCCCGGATGTTCGGGATACCCGTGATATCGGTGCAACTGCTTCCCTTCGGCGGCGTGGCGGTGATGGAAGATACCGGCCGCCTCAGCTCGGCCCGGGAGATGATCATCGCTTTGGCCGGTCCGGCCCAAAATGTGCTGCTGATCGGAATCTCCTGGCTGCTTCATGCGGGCGGGCTCTGGGAAGGCCCTTTTTTCGCTTATTTTGTGGAGTGCAACTTGCTTATCGCACTGTTCAATTTGCTGCCGATTTTGCCGCTGGACGGTGGTAAAGTTTGTCAATCCCTGTGCGGGATGTTCCTTCCGTTTCATCCTACACTGGTATGGTCGATCCGGATCAGCCTGGCGGGCAGCGTGCTTGTCGTTTTATATTCGGCGCTGCCTCTTCTCCTCGGAACCGGCCCGCTTCATTTTAACCTATTGCTGGTAGGCGTTTTTTTGCTCTATTCCAATTATGTCGATTACCGGAACATTCCTTATCGTTTTGTGCGTTTTTTGGTGAACCGGGAGGGGGCTTTCACCCGCCATCTGATGTACGGGAGTTTGGCCCAACCCATTATCGCCGATAGATCGAAACCTTTGGATCAGCTTTTGCGTCTTTTCAGGAGAGAAAAGTATCATTTTATATATATCATGAACCTGCAGGGACAAATTGTGGCGGTAGTGCCCGAACAGCGGGTAATCTCCTCCTATTTGCGGGGCGACCCGGGCGCCTGATGCAGGAAGCCGTGGTATAATATAAAAAAGCGTTTGGTCAGAACGTACGAATGAGGGTGAAATCAATGAAACAGTTGATGATTCACTGCGGTCCTGATTCCACCCAGATGGCGCTGCTGGAAGAGGATAAGCTGGTGGAATATGCAGCTGAGCGTTCTCAAAAAAGAGGACTCATTGGCAGTTTTTTTAAAGGCAAAGTGATGAATGTAGTTCCGGGAATGCAAGCGGCTTTTATCGACATCGGGCAAAAGAAAAACGCATTTCTTTATATTGATGATTTGCTGCATCCTCACTTGGAAAAGCAACCCAAGACAAAACCACCGATCACGGATTTGGTTCGTCCGGGACAGGAACTTATCGTCCAGGTCGTCAAAGAGGCGATCGGCAACAAGGGAGCGAGGGTGACGACGCACTACTCGCTGCCGGGACGTTGGCTCGTATACATGCCGTCGGCCGGTTACGTGGCGGTATCGAAGAAGATCGGCCGGGAAGAGGAGCGCAACCGCCTGAAAGAAATCGGCGAGGCGCTTCGCCGCTCCGAGGAAGGGCTTATCCTCCGGACCATAGCGGAACATGCCGGGGGGCAGGAGGTGCTTGAAGACCTAACCCAGCTTCGGAAGCAGTGGGAAGCGATTCTTGGGAAAGGGGAGCAGGCTCCCGCACCTTCCGAACTGCATCATGACCTCAGCATGGTGCAGCGGCTGTTGCGGGACGTATACAGTCCGGAAACGGACGAGCTTATCATGGATTGCGCCGAGCAGGCGGGGGAAACTTCCGCCTTTTTGGCCGGAATGCTGCAGGGGAAGAAGCCGAACATCCGGTTGTATCAAGGCGATGTCCCGATGTTTCAGCATTATGGTATTCGGCAGCAATTGGACAAGGATTTTCAACGCAAAATTTGGTTGCCGGGAGGCGGTTATCTCATCTGGGATATAACCGAAGCTTTGACGGTCATCGACGTCAATACGGGGAAATTTACCGGGGGTGATAATCTGGAGGATACCGTCTTCAAGACGAATCTGGAGGCGGCCCGGGAAATTGCCCGATTGGTCCGGCTCCGGGATACCGGAGGGATCATCATCGTCGACTTCATTGATATGAGCCATGAAAACCATCGCTCCACCGTGTTGGACATGCTGGAGAACTCGATGACCGGGGACCGTACGCAGCATCATATTTTAGGCTGGACCAAACTGGGCTTGTTGGAAATGACGAGGAAACGGATAAGGGAACAGTCGCAATTTCCATGTGATCATTGATTTTTTAGGTAACCCGTGATAGTATATTAGGGTATGTGTTATAAGTTGGTCTTGTACACATGCTGCAACCGCTCCGATCGGGTTTGGAAGTCCGCTTGTCTTCAGCGACGGCGGCACCTGAATCAGGCGAGTCTGAGACATGAGGAGGTGCAAGCAAATGTACGCAATTATCGAAACCGGCGGTAAACAATACCGTGTTCAAGAGGGCGATGTTCTTTACATCGAGAAATTGAACGCTGAGGATGGCGCTAGCGTGACGTTCGACCGCGTGTTGGCAGTATCGAAAGGCGAAGGTTTGGTAACGGGAGCTCCATTGGTATCCGGCGCGAGTGTAACGGCGAAAGTCGAGAAACACGGCAAAGGCCAAAAAGTCATCGTTTACAAATACAAGCCGAAAAAGAACTACCACAAGAAGCAAGGTCATCGTCAACCTTACACAAAAGTGACCATCGAGAAAATCCAAGCGTAAGAAGGTGCGATAGGTGATTATCGTCTCCATTCTGCGCGACGGGGATAACGACATTGCTGGTTTTGAAGTATCCGGTCATGCGGGTTATGCCAAACCGGGACAGGACATTGTGTGCGCCGGTGTTTCCGCCGTTACCGTTGGTACGGTGAATTCCATTGAGGCGCTGACGGGAACCGTAATGGAAGCCGAGATGAAGAACGGCTTTCTGAATGCAAAGCTTCCCGGTGAAGTTCGTCCGGATATGGCACAGCAAGTACAACTGCTGCTCTCATCCATGGTCGTTATGCTGCGGAGTATCGAAGGCTCATACGGAAAGTATATTCAAATAAAAGACGTGATTACTTGAAGAAGGAGGTAGATGGACAATGTTGAAATTGGATCTTCAGTTGTTCGCTTCGAAGAAGGGCGTAGGTTCCACGAAGAACGGACGCGACAGCATCGCGAAACGCCTGGGCGTTAAACGTGCTGACGGCCAAACGGTTACCGGCGGAAGCATTCTCGTTCGCCAACGCGGCACGAAAATTCATCCGGGTACCAACGTGGGAATCGGTAAAGACGACACGCTGTTTGCCAAAGTGGACGGCGTCGTGAAATTCGAACGTTGGGGTCGCGACCGTAAAAAAGTGAGCGTCTACCCAGTGGAAACCGCTCCTGTAGCGGCTGCGGTAGAAGCTTAAGAGCTTTGCTGACTAGCGAGGTATAGAAGCCCTTGGCATATGGATGCCAGGGGCTTTTTTATTCGGATGTATGCAAGAAAAGTATATATTGATGTGCAGTTTTTCTGACAAGGTTTATGATATACTGGGTATTGATGTCAGGGTGGAAGGCACACCCAATCTGTTTAGAGGAACGGGGAAACGCATGAAACATCGGCTAATGGCGCCGGCTTTGGTTGCCGCGCTATCCATTGCTTGTCTGATTCTTATGTATTATCTCCACTCACCGGCGGCTTATTTACTTCTTAGTGCTTGTCTGCTCGGCATTTTTTACGGGTATGTAAGGTATATAAACAAGAAGGCGGAAACCGAGCGCAAGCAGTTGCTCGAATCCGTGCAAAGAACAGCGACGGCGACGCTGGGACATCATCGTCATGATTGGATGAACGATCTGCAAATTTTGTATGGTTATATTCAGTTGGGCAAGTATGATAAACTGGCCGGATGTGTGGACAGAATAAAAGAACGGATGGTTGCGGACAGCAAAATCTCCAAATTAGGGGTTCCTTCGCTTGTGTTCTTCCTCCATTCGTTCCGCGAGCTGAACAGGTCGGTGCAGCTTGAGGTTTCCATCGCGGACGATTTGCAGCTTGGCGATCTGCTCACCGTTGAAGACGCCGAGGAATTTACGGAAGCGATCATCGAGACCATCCGGGCCTATCAGTTTAGCGGGCGGTCTTCCTGGGGAGAGGTGTTGCAGTTGAAACTGTCCCTGTGCCGGGAGGGCGGCGAAGTGCTTGCGGTTTTTGAAAGGGACGGCGGCTCCGCGGATAATGTGGAAATTTTGAAACGGCATCTGGATTTGTGGAACTCCGGAAAAAGAGTGCTGGCCGAGCAGGTCGATCCCAAGCTGATCTGTTTAAGGCTGAGAGTGTCTTGCGCAAACTAGAATGAGGTGAAGGCATGTTTGTAGATAAAGCGAAAATATATGTTAGAGGCGGCGATGGCGGCGACGGCCTCGTCGCGTTCCGGAGAGAGAAGTATGTGCCTGAGGGAGGACCGGCGGGCGGCGACGGCGGCAAGGGAGGAGACGTCATTTTCCGCGTGGACGAGGGGCTGCGGACTTTGATGGACTTCCGCTATCAGCGGCATTTCAAGGCCCAGCGCGGAGAGAAAGGGCGCAACAAGAGCCAGCATGGGGCCAATGCCGAGAATATGATCGTCCGAATTCCTCCGGGAACGGTCATCATTGACGACGATACGCAGGAAGTGCTGGCGGACTTGACCCGGCACGGACAGCAGATCGTTGTCGCCCGCGGCGGGCGCGGCGGGCGCGGCAATATCCGTTTCGCTACGCCGAACAATCCCGCTCCCGAACTGGCCGAGCACGGGGAGGAAGGCGAAGAGCGCTGGATCGTGCTGGAGCTGAAGGTGATGGCCGATGTGGGGCTTGTCGGTTTTCCCAGCGTCGGGAAATCCACGTTGCTTTCCGTGGTGTCGGCAGCCAAGCCGAAAATCGGCGCCTATCACTTCACAACCATTACACCGAACCTCGGAGTAGTGGACGTCGGCGAGGGGCGCAGCTTTGTCATGGCCGACCTGCCGGGACTGATCGAGGGTGCGCATGAAGGCATCGGCTTGGGCCATGAGTTTTTGCGGCATGTGGAACGAACGCGGCTAATTATCCATGTCGTGGATATGGCCGGTTCGGAAGGGCGTGATCCGTTCGAGGATTGGCTGAAGATCAACGATGAACTGAAATTGTACAATGCCGATCTGGAGAACCGTCCGCAAATCGTGGCCGCCAACAAAATGGACATGCCGGAAGCGGAAGAAAATCTGGAGCGGTTTAGAGAGCAAATCCAGGAAATTCGTCCGGATCTGGAAATCCTGCCGATCTCCTCATTGACCCGTAAAGGGGTCCAGGAGCTCATGTACAAGGCAGCCGATATGCTGGATCAAATTCCGGAAGCGCCGGCCATTGAAGAGGTAACCGAGCTAGCGGAAAGAAAGATTTACAAGCTCGAAAAAACCGACGACAACAGCTTTACGATCCGCAGAGAGAACGAAACCTTCATCGTCGAAAGTCCGAAGATCGAGCGGATGATGAAGCGGATGCAGTTGAATACCCATGACGCGATTCTCAAGCTGGCCCGCACTTTACGCCATATGGGCGTCGACGAGGAGCTCCGCAACCGCGGTGCCAAGGATGGAACTTTGGTTCGCATCGGGGATTTTGAATTCGAGTTCGTCGAAGGAAGCAGCTACTACTATTAAACCTTTTATATAAACGGATATGCTGAACTAAACGAAACGGGTACCGCCCTTCAAAGGGACGTTGTATCCGTTTCTGTATATTCTGGCGTCGCCCGACAAGGAGGTAATAAATGGGCAATTACGCGTACATAAAAATCCGCGCTGGTATTTCACAAATAAGGATTGCCTCTGACCGGTGATTTCGATATAATGTCCACTATACGTAAACAAGAGTCTCTAAGGAGAGGACGTTTGTGAAAGAACGCTATTATTTGGTCCGTGAGGATATTTTGCCCGAGGCGATCATCAAAACGCTGCAGGTGAAGCAACTGTTGGCGGTCGGGGATGCGAAGACGGTCCATGAAGCGGTGGCACAGGTAGGGCTGAGCCGCAGCGCTTTTTACAAATACAAAGATGGGATTCATTTGCTGAATCAGATCGAACGCGAGAGCATCGTTACGGTCTCTTTTGATCTGGAGCATCGCTCGGGGATTTTATCCAAAGTTCTTGCCCAGATCGCCGGGGCCGGCGGGAACTTGCTCACGATTAATCAGAGTATTCCTCTGCAGGGCAGAGCGAATGTGGTCATTTCCGTGGAGACCTCCCGGATGACCGAGGATTTGGATACGATGATGGAAATGCTCCAAAGCATTCCGGGTGTCAAAAAGACGCAAATCGTCGGCCAAGGGTAATGGCAACAAAACAAACCCGGCGAAAGAATTAAGTTCATGCCGGACAATATGATGAAGCAGGAGGGGACATATCGTGAAACCCGTTAAAGTAGGTCTTCTTGGATTAGGTACGGTCGGTACTGGGGTGGTCCGTATTGTGGAGGGGCACCAGGAGGATTTGAGCAGCCAGGTCGGTTCCCCGATCGTAATCGAGAAGGTAGCTGTCAAGAGTTTGGACAAAAAGCGGAATATTGAAATCGACCGCGGCAAGTTGACGGAGGATCCATGGGAGGTCATTCGCGATCCCGAGATCGATGTCATCGTCGAGGTCATGGGTGGGGTTACAAGCACGAAAGAGTACATTCTTGAAGCGCTGGACCGCGGCAAACATATCGTAACCGCCAATAAGGACCTGATGGCGCTCTACGGATCGGAAATTTTGGCCAAAGCCATGGAGAAGCAATGCGATGTATTCTACGAAGCCAGCGTCGCCGGAGGTATCCCGATTATCCGGACGCTGATCGAAGGCTTTTCCTCGGATCGAATCATGAAAATTATGGGGATCGTCAACGGTACGACAAATTATATTTTGTCCAAAATGAGTGAGGAAGGCGCTTCATATGATGATGTTCTTCAAGAAGCCCAGGCTCTTGGTTATGCGGAAGCGGACCCGACCTCCGATGTGGAGGGGCTGGACGCCGCACGCAAAATGGCGATACTCGGTACGCTCGGCTTCCGGACCAATGTGGAGCTGCAGGATGTACAAGTCCGCGGAATTTCGTCGGTGAGCAAGGAAGATATTCTTTACGCGAAGCGGCTGGGGTATGAAATGAAGCTGCTCGGTATCGCAGACCGCCAGGATGACGAATTCAGCATCAGCGTTCAGCCGACGATGGTCAAGAAGAGCCATCCGATCGCCGCGGTGAACGGTGTTTATAATGCGGTGTACGTCTACGGTGAGGCGGTTGGCGAAACGATGTTCTATGGAGCCGGTGCGGGCGAAATGCCGACGGCCACTTCGGTGGTAGCCGACCTGGTGGCCGTTGTGAAGAACTTGAAGCTTGGCGTGAATGGACTCAAGGCCATCGTACCTTACAAACCCAAAAAGCTGAAGAGCGACGAGCAAATCATGTTCAAAAATTTCCTCTTGCTTCAGGTTGCGGACAAAGCGGGGGTCCTCGCGCAAATTACCCAAGCGTTCGCGGAATACGAAGTGAGCCTGGAATCGGTTGTTCAATCCCCTAACGCGGACACGCCGGACGCCGAGATTATGATCGTTACCCACAATGCCAGCAAAGCAAGCATGGATCAGGTACTGCAGCATTTTGAAACTCTGGAAGTGATACGCCGGGTTAAAAGCGTATACCGGGTGGAAGGGTAACGGCAGAGGAAAAACTAGACCGCAATTCCAAATGATAAAGGAGCTTCGCATTCATGAATGCCTTAATAGCACGAAATATATACAAGGAATATAGTCGAGGTTGGTTATGATCCGGCAGGAAGGGGTGCGGGTCAAGGTGCCGGCCAGCACCGCGAATCTCGGGCCGGGCTTTGACACGCTCGGCATGGCGCTGAATCTTTATGCCTGGCTGGAAATCAAACCGGCGTCTTCTACGGTTTTTCATTTGTATGGCGACAATTTGAACGGATTGCCCAAGGACAAAAGCAACTTGATCTACAAGGTCGCCCAGTCCGTGTTTGCAACGGCGGGCATTTCCGTGCCGGAGTTGGAAATTTCGATGTACTCGGACATCCCGCTGACGCGCGGACTTGGCAGCAGCGCTTCGGCGATCGTCGGCGCGCTCTATGCCGCCAATCTGCTGATCGGCTCGCCGCTGACGCGCGAACAACTTTTCGACATGGCCACCGCTTTGGAGCATCATCCCGACAATGTAGGCGCCTCTTTGTACGGCGGGTTTATTACGGCCGTTTGGGACGGGATGCACGCCACCGCCCTGCGGATTGAGCCGCCGGAGGAGCTGGAGGTGCTCGTCGCCATTCCCGATTTTCAGCTTTCCACTACCGCGGCAAGAGAAGCGCTGCCGAAGCAAGTCAGCATGAGCGACGCGGTTTATAATGTCAGCCGTGCCTCGTTGCTTACCGGTGCTTTGGCTGCCGGAAGATTGGATCTGTTCGCGGAAGCGATGCGCGATCGCCTGCACCAGCCATACCGGGCGGCTCTTGTTCCCGGGATGGCCCGAATTCTGGATGAGGCCCCCCGGTACGGGGCCCTGGGAGCGGCGCTAAGCGGCGCGGGGCCCACCATCCTGGCATTAACGGACCGTAATAATCAGCGCGGGGAGGAACTAAAGGATTTCCTGCTCCGCGTCCTTGATAGCGAGGGGATTTCCGCCAAAACACTTTGGTTAAAACCTTGCACGCATGGAGCCGCCGAGATTACTATGGAAAAAGAACGTTCAATACTGGACATTATTAAAGGGGAAGTAAAAGCATGAAACGAATCGCTTTGCTGCCGGAGGGCTCGGTTTCTCATGAGGCGGTGCTTCATTTGTTCGGTGATGAGCCTGTGGAACTGCACCATTATAAACAGATCTCGGATGTGTTTTTAGCGACGGCAAATGGAAAAACCCAGTACAGCGTTATCCCCATCGAGAATACGATCGAAGGCTCCGTAACCTTGCATATGGATTGGCTCGTCCATGAGGTGGATATCCCGATGCAAGTCGAATGGGTCTATCCCTCCATTCAAAATTTGATCGGAAGAAGGGATGAATTCCAATCAGAAGGGGTTTTGGATTTTTCCAAAGTGAATAAGGTCCTTTCACACCCGGTCGCGATGGCTCAATGCATGCAGTTTATCCGTTCGCGCATGCCGCATGCGGAGCTGGAGCATGTGGGCAGTACTTCCGAAGCGGTGGAGATCGTAAGCCGGCATCCGGGGGCGGGTTGGGCCGCCGTCGGAACCACTTTGGGGGCCAAACGGCATCATTTGGACATTCTGGCGGATCGGGTTACCGACCATAACAATAACTATACGCGTTTTGTTCTGATCGGACCTGAGCGCCTGCCAGTCGGCTCAAGCCGATTCGAGCAAAAAACCAGCATTCTCGTTACCCTGCCGGAAGATTTTCCGGGCGCGCTTCACCAGGTGCTGTCGGCATTTGCCTGGCGCAAACTGAACTTGTCGCGGATTGAATCGCGGCCAACCAAGAAACGGTTGGGAAGTTACTATTTTTATATGGATGTACTCGCTCCAATGGACTCGGTGCTGCTTCCTTCGGCGATCGGGGAAATTGAGGCGTTGGGATGTCAGGTGCGTATTCTGGGCAGCTATCCAAGTTACACCTATGAAGGACTAAAATCGGAGGTGCAGTAATCATGGCAGAACAATGGATTTATTTAGACGGACAATTCGTGACAAAGGAAAATGCAAAAGTCTCTGTATACGACCACGGTTTTTTGTATGGTGACGGGATTTTTGAAGGAATTCGCATCTACAACGGCAATATTTTTAAATGTAAGGAACATCTCGACCGGCTCTATGACTCGGCCAAATCGATCATGCTGAATATTCCGCTTACCTATCAGGAGATGGAAGAGGCCCTCGTCGAAACCCTGAAGCGGAATGAACTTCGCGATGGTTACATCCGGTTGGTGGTTTCGCGCGGACCGGGCAACTTGGGACTGGACCCGAACCGCTGCCCGAAGGCATCGGTCATCATTATCGTAGAGCAGTTGGCGATTTATTCGGAGGAAGCTTACAAAACCGGCTTGAAGACCGTTTCCGTATCTACGAGACGAAATGTTCCGGATGCGCTCAATCCGAAGATCAAGTCGCTTAACTACCTGAACAATATACTGGTGAAGATCCAATCCAATCTTTCGGGCGCGGGCGAAGCGATTATGCTGAACGCTCAAGGGTATGTTACCGAGGGCTCCGGGGATAATATATTTATCATCAAGAACGGTGTCATCACAACGCCGCCTTGCTATCTCGGAGCACTGGACGGCATTACCCGCCAGGCGATCATCGCCATTTGCCATCAAAAAGGCTACAAAATCAAGGAGGAGCCTTTTACGCTGCATGATGTTTATGTCGCTGATGAGGTGTTCCTGACGGGGACTGCGGCTGAAGTCATCGCCGTTCGGGAAGTCGACGGCCGTGTGATCGGCGAAGGCCATGCCGGACCGATTACCTTGGCATTGCTGGAGGAGTTCCGCAGCATCGTCGATAAAGACGGCGTTAAAGTTTGGTAAGCCGCTGAAATTAGGAAGATCCTACTCTATCTCGGAAGAGACGGGTAGGATTTTTTTATTTTCCCGAGAGTCAAAAAACTGGGCTTCTGCATAGGATGTATTAATTGGGCCCCGGGGCGGGAGATTCACGTACCGGAGAAGAAATTTAGGAGGTCTTTAGCGCGTGAAAATTCACATTGTCAAAAAGGGAGACACTTTATTTGAACTATCCAAGAAATATAATGTGCCCCTTCAAAAGTTGATTGAAGCCAATCCGCAAATCGTTAATCCGGAACAATTGAATCTGGGCGATAAGGTGAAAATTCCGGCGGCTGCGGTCCCGGTCGAAGGGGAGGGCTTCAATGTATACAAACATGTGGTGAAGTCGGGTGATAGTTTGTGGAAGCTCGCGAAAGCCTGGGGAATGTCCCTGCAAACTTTAATCGGGGCTAACCCTCAACTCAGTGACCCTAACGAATTAAAAGTAGGGGAAGTTATCAACATTCCCTCAGGCGCACCTCATTCGCCTTCGTCGTCAAGCCAGGAAAATTCGAATAAACCGCCTGTCGTTTCGGGGGCCGCCGGTAAGAAAAACACGGCTCCCATGACGGAAGCCAAGAAAGAAGTGAAGCTGGAGAAGGTTGAAAAAGTGGAGAAGGCGGAGAAAGCGGAAGAATTGAAGCAGGTTCCCGCTCCCGCTCCTGCTCCAAACGTAGCGCCCATTCCGGCTCAGGAACCCGTACCTTCAGCCCTCTCTGAACCGATGCCGGCTCCGGTAAATGTGGAACCGCCCAAGCCGCCTGCACCGTTGCCGACACCCGTACAAGTGGAGATTGGCGTAGAACATATCTCTTATGAACCAATCTTTTATGAGAATATTAACATTCAGCCCGTACATTCCGAAGAGCCGCCATGTCCGCCAAAGCCCGAATACCCCATCTTACCGTCCCCGTATAATTATCAGCTGGAGCAGCCGACATTTGTAGCACCGACTCAAGCTTATCCGGTCTCGCCTTGCGGTTGCCATGGGTCCGTACCGAAATATGAAAATGAGAACTTGTTTCATCAGTACCCCGTAGAAGCGGAAAAAGTCTTTAGTTACGACTATCCTCAATCGCTGGATCATTTGATGCCTTCCCAACATGCGTACAGCGGGGAATATCCTGGAATCTCCAACGCACCGATGTATATGGCACCCGATAATATCGGGCCGGAGACCGGAGGTTATCCTATGGACTCTTATATGGAGAAGCCATGTGATAATATGCATCACAGCCATGAACCGGCTTGGCAGCAGCCTTGGACGGGATATCAAGCGCCGGCAAATATGCCGTTAACCCACGAAGCGTATGGAGGGGTTCAATCTTACGGTTGGCCGACTCCGTATATCCCATCGCCTTGCTGCGGTCCTCAAACGTTCTATCACCAAGCGCATTACCAGCCTGGAGAAAACTATCCTCATACGATGCCTATGTCGAATCCACACTATCCTGTATCCCCCTATGGAATTCCTGAAATGCCGGGAATGCAGGGAATGCCGGGAATGCCGGGAATGCCGGGAATGCAAGGAATGCCGGGAACGCAGGGAATGCAGGGAATGCAGGGAATGCAGGGAATGCCGGGAATGCAGGGAATGCAGGGAATGCAGGGAATGCCGGGAATGCAGGGAATGCCGGGAACGCAGGGAATGCAGGGAATGCAGGGAATGCAGGGAATGCAAGAAATGCCGGGTATGTATGGTATGGCTGATATGTATGGTATGCCGGAGATGCCTAATCAGCCTAACGTTCCCGTGGCACCTCTGGGAGGGTTTGGAGCATCAGTGCCTGGTTACTTTGAACGGGATGCGGAGGCTGATTCGGATGCCGCGACGGATGAGGCTTTGAAAGCCAATGCGACCACAAGCCAGGCAGATGTTTCTTCCCAAGCGGCGAAAACCCGAACAAGGGAAAAATCCAATGCCAAAAAAGATGCCAGGATATCGGGAAGAACGCTGGCCGGGAAAACGAATAAAAGAAAAGGCGGATCTTCCTCTGATTCTATCAAAAAGAAATCGAATTCAGAGGTTCGGGATGCAAGATCCGAGCTGCGCAACCCTTGGATTAACGGATAAGCAGATAGATGATGCGAAGGAAAAGCGGAGGTAACCCCTCCGCTATATTTTCTATTTTGTCTCCTCATAATGCTTGGATGGACAATATTCCATTAAATACTAGAGCTTAATTGCTTGAGCCTGTTGCTGTTTTATGTTATATTAATTATCCCGATGAGCGGACAAGCTTGTCGGCCGGAAAGCCGCTTTTCGAAACCTGATTTTTTCTCAAAAAAAAGTGCTTGCTTTCTATGAAACAGTATGATATATTATTTAAGTCGCCGCTGAAACACAGCGATGACGAAAGAAACGAAGTTGATCTTTGAAAACTGAACAACGAGTGGGTATTAAATGAGAAGTAAAATTCTCGTCAGATTCAAAATGAGCTATCAGCTTATTCAATGAGTTTCAACTTTATTGGAGAGTTTGATCCTGGCTCAGGACGAACGCTGGCGGCGTGCCTAATAC
>NZ_JBAGJD010000018.1:0-68866 GCF_036864815.1 Paenibacillus sp. A14 | reverse complement strand
CCCCCTCAAGATGAGATTTCCCAATTAGTAAGACCCCTTGAAGACGACGAGGTTGATAGGCCTGGGGTGGAAGTGCAGCAATGCATGGAGCTGACAGGTACTAATCGGTCGAGGGCTTATCCAAAAATAACTCCAAAAAGTGGCGTCAGGCTGAGCAAGCCGATCTGAGCACTTGAGGAGACTAAAACGCAAATACGTTTCGTATCCAGTTTTCAGGTGATCAAACATCTGAACACGTTTGGTGGCGATGGCGGAGGGGTTCCACGCGTACCCATCCCGAACACGACCGTTAAGCCCTCCAGCGCCGATGGTACTTGGACCGAAGGGTCCTGGGAGAGTAGGACGTTGCCAAGCAACTAAGAAAGAGCACTACCGTATGAAGCGGTGGTGCTCTTTTTGTATGCTCTAATACAAATTGATGCAAATCTGCAGCAATTTCCGAACGTTTGAGCCCCGAAAAGCGAAAAGATGCAAATGTGCAGGAATTTACGGCTCTCTCCCCGGAATGGGGCCCCATTGGCGAAAAAACCTGCAGATTTGCAGGAATATCGCACAGAGGGGCCCTCTACTCCAATAATTCCTGCAGGTTTGCAGGTATTTTGCAAAAGATGGATCACATCTCTTCTTCAATCGGTTGATTTTAAAAAATGAATAGCGTACCGTATCTACAAGTAAGATTTTTTCGTTTATAACAATGAGATCGTAAATAGAGGATACAAAGAAGATCTTCAGGAGGTGCCAACATGCGGGAAGAGCAGCCGCTGGAAGGTGTGGTAAGTAGCCCTGACGCATATATAGATCGGATTACTCTGCATCACCAGGCTCTTCGGCAATATTGCCGTGCTTTGGCGGGTTCTCCTTGGGAAGGCGATGACCTGGTTCAGGATACCTGGCTCAAGGTGTGGTCCGCGCTGCAAAGGGGTGTCCAGGAGAATCGGATTACTCGAGCATACTTGTACCGGGTAGCCCGCAATGCGTGGATTGACCGGAACCGCAAAAAAACGCTCCCATTGGTAGAGCAGCCCCTGGAGGAGCTGCAACATCCGAACGCTGATCCAATGGAGGTATGGATGGCTATGGAGATACTGGTGCAGCAGTTGGCACCGGGGCAGCGGACGGCTTTTTTGCTGGTGGACGTATTGAAGTATACTGCAGCGGAAGCCGCGGAATTGACGAGATCCTCCGAAGGGGCAATCAAAGCCGCTCTTCACCGGGCAAGGGCCAAGCTGAAGAAGAGGGTCGAAGATAAAGTTGGCGATCAAAAGCCCGCGCAAGCTAAGTCGCTAACTCCATTGCCCTATAAGCAAGTAATGGGGGGAGCTACGGACAAGGGCAAGAATCCGAATACGCCCATAGCCAAACATTCCGACTCAATCCGCAAGCGCCAGTCCGAAATTGAAGCGGCGGACACATCAAAATCCGAAGCGGATGCGCTCAGGACCTACGCCTATGTGGAGGCGTTCCGTCAACAAAACACGGCTGCCATGGTGATGCTAATGAATGATGGAGTGCCGAAAGAAGCGGTTGTTTCCGTTTTGCACACAAAAGCTCGGACGCAGCAAAATGCTCACTGGACTGCCAATTTGGCGGCAAATCGGGAGCTATACTGTCGGGCCGCAGCGGCTTAATTTTATGGAGGTGTTCGGAGTGAGCAATATGATTATTCCTTATGTGATCGAACAAACCGGTCACGGTGAGCGTTCCTATGATATTTACTCCCGTTTGTTGAAGGACCGGATTGTGTTTTTGGGCTCGGCTATCGACGATCAGGTGGCGAACAGCATCACGGCCCAAATGCTGCTGCTCGCGGCGGAGGACCCGGAGAAGGACATTCATTTTTACATCAACAGTCCGGGGGGGTCCACATCCGCAGGTTTTGCGATTTACGACACGATGCAGTACATCAAACCTGATGTACAGACGATCTGCTCGGGATTTGCGGCTTCGTTTGCGGCGATTCTGCTGTTGTCCGGAACGAAGGGCAAACGGTTTGCCCTCCCGAACAGCGAGATCATGATCCACCAGCCGCACGGAGGGGCGCAAGGGCAGGCCAGCGATATCGAGATCAGCGCCCGGCGGATTCTCCGCATTCGCGAGCGGCTGAATGAAATTGCCGCCGAGCGTACGGGGCAACCGATCGAGCGGATTGCCCGGGATATGGACCGGGATTACTTTATGAGCGCGGAAGAGGCCAAGACCTACGGGATCATTGATAAAGTGATCACCAGCGCAAAAAGCGTCTCATAAGCACAAGAAAGAACGCCGTTGTTCAGAAATGAACAGCGGCGTTTTTTCTTGTGCGCCCGGGATGGGCGATAACTCGGCGGTGAAAGTCCGCTACAGGCTTGGCAGTAGGAACTGTTAGTTGAAGGCAAGGGTGTCCGCCGCGAGGCGGAATCTGAAGGAAGCCGGAGGCAAACCCTCGGTCTGATGAACAGAAATCACTACGCAATACGAGCGTCTACGTAAATTGCACTTATGCGGTTGAACCGCCGTATACCGAACGGTACGTACGGTGGTGTGAGAGGTCGGCTACTCATCTAATGAATAGCCTCCTACTCAATTACTAAAAATCCGCGAATTTGTACACCCTAGATGGACACGCGTATGTCATAGAAAGCCTCCCTGACAATCGCCCCACTTATCCTTGACAGCCTATAGGGCCTTTGCTAAGATGGCAATAATATATTTTTGCAGGTGAGATTCGGCGTTGATTTTATAAGGAAAACAAGACCGGACCCGAATAAAAAACAAGGAGGAAAACCTAAGGTGTGGGAAAGAAAATTTGAGAAGGAAGGCCTTACATTCGACGATGTATTGCTGGTTCCTCGCAAGTCGGAAGTATTGCCTAAAGAGGTGAGTGTGTCCACGAAACTGAGCGACAAGGTGAAGCTGAATATTCCGCTCATCAGCGCTGGGATGGATACGGTGACGGAAGCGGCTATGGCAATCGCTATGGCACGGGAAGGCGGCATCGGAATCATCCATAAGAATATGCCGATCGAACAGCAGGCTGAGGAAGTGGACCGGGTGAAACGTTCGGAAAGCGGCGTAATCACCAATCCTTTCTCGCTTACGGCGGACCATTTGGTTTCCGACGCGGAGGCGGTGATGGGCAAATTCCGGATTTCCGGGGTGCCGATCGTCGACGAGGAGCATAAGCTGATCGGGATTTTGACGAATCGTGACTTGCGGTTTGTCCATGACTACAACATCAAAATCAGCGATGTTATGACCCGCGATAACCTGGTTACGGCTCCGGTAGGTACGACGCTGCAGGAGGCCGAAGTGCTTCTGCAGAAGCATAAGATCGAGAAACTGCCACTGGTGGATGAGAACAATGTGCTGAAAGGTCTTATCACCATTAAGGATATCGAAAAAGCGATTCAATTCCCGAACGCTGCCAAGGACGCGCAAGGCCGTTTGTTGGTTGGCGCGGCAGTGGGGATTTCGAAAGATACCTTTGAACGGACCGACGCTTTGGTTAAAGCCGGCGTTGACCTCATAACCGTCGATTCCGCGCACGGACACCATATTAATATCATCGAAGCGGTAGCCGAACTGCGCAAGCGGTATCCGGAGCTGACGATCATTGCGGGCAACGTGGCCACCGGAGAAGCGACCCGGGCGCTGATCGAAGCCGGCGCTTCCGTGGTTAAGGTCGGCATCGGGCCGGGGTCGATCTGTACGACCCGCGTCATCGCCGGCATCGGCGTACCGCAAATCACCGCCATTTACGACTGCGCGACGGTAGCCCGTGAATACGGCGTGCCGATCATCGCCGACGGCGGGATCAAATACTCCGGCGAGATCACCAAAGCCATCGCCGCGGGGGCGCACGCCGTGATGTTGGGCAGTCTTTTTGCGGGAACTGAGGAGAGCCCTGGGGATTCGGAGATCTACCAAGGCCGCCGCTATAAAGTGTATAGAGGCATGGGCTCTCTGGCTGCAATGAAACAGGGCAGTAAGGACCGTTACTTCCAGGACGACGACAAGAAGCTCGTTCCTGAAGGGATCGAAGGCCGCGTGGCTTACAAGGGACCGCTGGCCGACACGGTGACCCAATTGATCGGCGGTCTCCGCTCAGGCATGGGGTATTGCGGAACGAAGACGTTGGACGAGCTGCGCAATGATACGCAATTTGTGCGGATTACAGGAGCCGGTCTGCGCGAAAGCCATCCGCATGACGTTCAAATTACGAAAGAAGCTCCAAACTACTCGCTGTAAAAGGCGCGAAAGCCAACATATACCATTTGCAAGCAG
This sequence comes from Paenibacillus sp. A14, assembly GCF_036864815.1. Taxonomy (NCBI): domain Bacteria; kingdom Bacillati; phylum Bacillota; class Bacilli; order Caryophanales; family Paenibacillaceae; genus Paenibacillus; species Paenibacillus sp. A14. The sequence goes on along the minus strand of NZ_JBAGJD010000018.1, from coordinate 64,603 downwards.
GGCGATTTCCGCCCTGCTTGTCTTTTTTTGCGGTAGGCCCTGTGATAGAATAGATAAAGCAATTCATGGAGTATTTATTCATACTAGAAACCTTTGATAATGAAAGACTAGAAAAAGATGAAGATTTACGAGAGGAGCTTTAAGGACATTGAAATTGAAACAACCCCCCCTTCATAAAACGAAATCCAGACGGAATCTCGTCCGTAAAGGAGTAGCGTCCGTTCTGTTGTTTAATATGCTCTGTTTCTCCCTGGCCCCTACCCTAGCGTTGGCGGAGGGCGAACAAACCCAAACGGAATCCACGACGACAAAATCCACGAAACCGGCATCGCAGCGGAGCGGAGCCGTGCAAATCCCCTCACCGGAATCCCTGCAGCTGCAAGTCAAATCGGCGGTGCTGCTGGAGCCGGTATCCGGCCAGGTGCTGTTGAACATCAACGGAGACCAGGCTCTTCCTCCCGCGAGTATGACCAAAATGATGACGGAATATATTGTGGCCGATCTGGTCAAGCAAGGGAAGTTTAAATGGGACGAAATGGTGACGGTACGAGAGAACGCCGCGCAGACGATTGGTTCCCGCATTTTTTTGGCCGAAGGGGATCAACATACGCTTGAGGAATTATATATTGCCATGGCCGTTGGCTCAGCGAATGATGCCACGGTGGCCCTAGCGGAACATGTGGCCGGATCGGAGCAGGCTTTCATCAAAATGATGAACGACGAAGCGAAGCGGATGGGCATGAAAAGTACGCACTTTGCCAACTCCACGGGCCTCGATATCGGGGATATGCCGGAGAAATTCCGGACGCCGGGAAACCAGGAAACGGTGATGTCGGCGATGGATGCGGCGATCCTGGCTAAATACATCGTAACCGATCATCCTGACTTTTCCCGGTTTACGTCCATTCAAAAGCATCAATTCCGGGAAAGAGACAAGGCTCCGATTGTTAACTATAACTGGATGCTCGAGGCGAACAAGAATGTAACCAATTTCAAGAAGTACGCTTATGAAGGGCTGGACGGCCTGAAAACGGGCCATACTTCGAATGCCGGGAATTGTTTCACGGGGACGGCTGAGCGCAACGGGGTGCGTTTAATCAGCGTGGTCATGGGGACCTCCTCGGAAGAGGCCCGTTTCGTCGAGACCCGTAAAGTGCTGGATTACGGCTTTAACAACTTCGAAACGAAGCAAATTATTGCTCCCAAAGCGACGGTGGCGGGAACGGAAACCGTTACTGTGAAGAAGGCCAAGAATACGTCCGTACCGGTCGTTAGCGATCAGGCCGTCAGCTTCGTGATTCCGAAAGGGGCGGACACCAGCAAGGTTCAGGCCACAGTATCATTGTCCAACGAAACGCTGACCGCGCCGCTGAAACAGGGGACCAAGGTAGGGACTGTCACTTACTCCTTCAAGCCCGACGGCATGAACCAGACGCTGGAGAAGACCGTCAATCTCATTACCGCGCAGGACGTGGAAAAAGCCGGCTGGTTTAAGCTGTTGATGCGGGCAATCGGGGATTTCTTCCGCGATTTGTTCAACGGAATCAAGAACCTTTTCTGAATCTAGGCTTCCTTATTACGAGCGTATATATTGTATATTTCAGGTGACTATTGTAAAATATCAAGTTAGATTATTATCGGGAGGCATGGACATGGAAACAGGAACATCGCGAGTAAAAAGAGGCATGGCTGAGATGCAAAAAGGCGGCGTCATTATGGACGTCATGAATGCGGAGCAGGCGAAGATCGCCGAGGCGGCCGGGGCGACTGCCGTAATGGCTTTGGAACGGGTGCCTTCCGATATTCGTGCCGCAGGCGGTGTAGCCCGTATGGCGGACCCTACCATTGTGGAAGAGGTCATGAAGGTGGTTTCCATTCCGGTTATGGCGAAGGCCCGAATCGGACACTATGTCGAAGCGAAGGTTTTGGAATCTCTAGGGGTGGATTATCTGGACGAGAGCGAAGTGCTGACTCCGGCCGATGAAGTATTCCATATCGATAAACGTGATTTTACGGTTCCTTTCGTCTGTGGGGCCAAAGATCTGGGCGAGGCGCTTCGCCGGATCGGCGAAGGAGCTTCCATGATCCGGACGAAGGGAGAGCCGGGAACGGGCAATATCGTGGAAGCCGTGCGTCACATGCGTTTGATTAACAGCCAGATCCGTAAAGTGCAGAACATGTCCAAGGACGAGCTTTATGCCGAAGCGAAAAACTTGGGTGTGGCCTATGACCTGCTCCTGGAAGTTCACGAGAACGGCAAGCTGCCGGTTGTAAACTTCGCCGCGGGCGGCGTGGCTACACCGGCGGATGCGGCTTTGATGATGCACCTGGGCGCGGACGGCGTATTCGTCGGATCAGGGATTTTCAAATCGGACAACCCTGAGAAGTTTGCCCGCGCCATTGTGGAAGCGACAACGCATTATACGGACTACAAATTGATCGCCGAAGTCTCCAAAAACCTGGGTACGCCGATGAAGGGGATTGAGATTTCCAAGCTGTCGGCGGCGGAACGGATGTCGGACCGGGGCTGGTAATCAGGAGAATCGGGCTTGCCCGGTGACAAGAAAGAAGGTTAGACCATGAAAGTTGGCGTTTTGGCGCTGCAGGGCGCCGTAGCGGAACATATTCGCAGTATCGGGCGTGCCGGTGCGGAGGGGGTCGCTGTGAAGCACCCCGAGCAGCTCGCGGAGCTGGATGGACTGATCATTCCGGGCGGGGAAAGCACGACGATCGGCAAACTCATGCGCAAGTACGGGTTTATTGAGGCGATCCGCACCTTTGCGGCACAAGGCCAGCCGGTATTCGGCACCTGCGCCGGGCTCATCGTGATGGCCAAGGAGATTGAGGGCGGCGAGGAGCCTCATCTCGCGTTGATGGATATCAAAGTGTCCCGGAATGCCTTCGGACGGCAGCGGGAGAGCTTTGAGACCGATCTGGACGTGAAAGGCCTGGGCGATCCGCTGCGGGCGGTCTTTATCCGGGCGCCTTTAATTACTGCGGTGGGCGGCCAAGTCGAAGTGCTCTCCACGTACAAAGAAGAAATCGTGACGGCGCGGCAGGGCCACCTGCTCGTGTCTTCCTTCCATCCGGAGCTGACGGATGACAGCGCCTTGCATGCCTATTTTCTAGAGATGATCAAGAGTAAAGCGGGCGCGGTTTAGGCCCCTGAAATACCTTGACTCTTTTTCCAAAAAGGGTCGAGGTTGTTTTTCTTTTTAATTGAAGGTTCTGATTTTTCGGCGGTCCCGGCGGCCTGGTTCAGGTGATGGAGTCGGTACGGCTGTGACGGGATGAATCTAGGAGGGACTACCCATGTTGGATGTTAAAATATTGCGAAACGATTTTGCGCGCGTCGAAGAGGCGCTGAAAAACCGGGGGAAATCGCTGGACCTGGTCGCCGGCTTCCCTGAGCTGGACGAGAAACGCCGAGAGCTTCTGCAGGAGAGCGAAGCGCTCAAAAACCGCCGCAACACCGTATCGGCCGAAGTGGCTGCGCGTAAGAAGAACAAGGAAAACGCGGATGAACTGATCGTGGAGATGCGCGAGGTCGGCGATCGGATCAAGCAACTGGACGACGAGGTGCGGGAGCTTGAGGGAAAGATCGAGGAATTGACGATGAGCATTCCGAATATTCCGCACAGCAGCGTTCCCGTGGGCGCTTCGGAAGAGGAAAACGTGGAGATTCGCCGCTGGAGCGAGCCGAGAAGCTTTGGCTTTACTCCGAAAGCGCATTGGGATATTGCGGCCGACCTCGGTATTCTGGACTTTGAAGCCGGCGCCAAAGTGGCGGGTTCGCGGTTTACTTTTTACAAAGGACTTGGAGCTCGTCTGGAGCGCGCCTTGATCAATTTTATGATGGACTTGCACAGCAATGAGCATGGCTATGAGGAAATGCTCCCGCCATACATAGTGAATCGCGACAGCCTGTATGGAACCGGGCAGCTGCCGAAGTTCGAAGAGGACCTGTTCAAACTGACAGAGAACGATTATTACCTGATTCCGACGGCGGAAGTGCCGGTCACCAACTACCATCGGGACGAAATTTTGAGCGCGGAAGACCTGCCGCGGAACTACGTGGCTTACAGCTCCTGTTTCCGTTCGGAGGCCGGTGCGGCGGGGCGCGATACGCGCGGGCTCATTCGCCAGCATCAGTTCAACAAAGTGGAAATGATCAAGATCGTGCACCCGGACCACTCTTATGAGGAATTGGAAAAGATGACGGCAAACGCAGAGCGCGTCCTTCAGCTTTTGAAGCTGCCGTATCGGGTACTGACACTGTGCACCGGCGATATGGGCTTTACGTCCGCCAAAACGTATGACCTTGAAGTTTGGTTGCCGGAGAGCGGAGTGTATCGAGAGATTTCGTCCTGCTCGAATGTCGAGGATTTCCAGGCCCGCCGGGCCAACATCCGGTTCCGTCCGGAGCCTAAGGCCAAGCCGGAATTCGTACATACGCTGAACGGATCGGGACTTGCCGTGGGACGCACCGTGGCGGCCATTCTGGAGAATTACCAGCAGGAGGACGGCAGTGTGGAAGTTCCCGAAGTACTTCGTCCTTATATGGGTAATTTGCAGGTTATTGCCAAGCGGAAATGACTTGATCTCAGTACCGGGATGTGATAGAATCTGATTTGTTACGCGAATCAGATTCTTATTTGGAGAGGTACCGAAGCGGTCATAACGGGGCGGTCTTGAAAACCGTTAGAGTGCAAGCTCACGTGGGTTCGAATCCCACCCTCTCCGCCAGCTTATATTTAACTGATCATAACACTGTAGGGGCGATGAAGATCGCTCCTTTTTATATTTTGGCAAATGTCCCGGCATTGTATAAAGCCCTGCCTTGTGAAGCAAGTTAACGGATGAACCTCAATTTACACCGCAAAGGGGGAAAATCCGTGACTAAACCGCAGACTTACACGACGCCCGGAACCCAGCCGGATACGAGCAACCAAAGGGAGCGCGGGCATGGCGGCCCGGAGCCGCTTTCCGGCTCCAAGAAAGTCAAAATGCGCCAACAGGGTGGCAACCGAAATCCGGAAGGAAGCGGGCACCGCTAAGCCTAAGCGCGTCTTAAATCCCGGCTTCGTGCCGGGTTTTTTCATGCCAATTTGGAATTAAAGCAAGACATAAGGTTCATAAAATGGCATAATAGAAATAGAGGCGTTATAGATGCCGATTTTAAGGAAATGGAGAGATGGAGAAAAACTATACTGTATTGAAAGGAACGTGATGCGTTTGAACTTGGTAGAAATGAATAACATCCCCACCCCTGACGCGAATTCGGGGGAGGCTCCCCGGCAGCATAAGCAAAGGACCTTAGGAAGCCTGGTGCTTCGATTCTTCTTTATTATTGTGGGAGCCATTTTGGTCTCTGTGGCGCTCGAACTGTTTCTTGTTCCGAACATGATCACGGACGGTGGAATTACCGGTATCTCTGTAATGTCCTCTTATTTGTCTCAATTACCCTTAGGTATTTTCCTTTTCCTCTTCAATCTTCCCTTTCTTATTATCGGCTACAAACAAATCGGCAAAACCTTTGCGATCTCAACCTTGGTAGGGATTACGGTCATGTCGATCGGAACCGCACTGCTGCATCCCGTAGAAGCTTTTGTGCAAGATACTCTGCTGGCTTTTGTCTTTGGCGGGATTCTGCTTGGACTCGGTACAGGCATTGTGATCCGGTTCGGCGGCTCTCTGGACGGTACGGAGATCGTGGCGATCCTCATTTCCCGAAAATCCCCGTTTTCCGTGGGCGAGATCATTATGTTTTTCAACTTCTTCATTCTTCTTAGCGCAGGTTTTGTTTTTAGCTGGGAACGGGCGCTGTTCTCTCTGCTGGCCTATTATATCGCTTATAAAACGATAGATATCGTGGTGGACGGTTTGAATGAATCGAAATCGGTATGGATTATTAGCGATCAGATCGATGAAATCGGGGCAGCTATTGTCAGCCGGCTCGGCCGGGGCGTTACTTATTTATCCGGAGAAGGCGGGTTTACCGGGGATCCGAAGAAAGTGATTTTTTGCGTGGTCACGCGCTTGGAAGAAGCCAAGCTGAAAGAAATTGTAAATCATTACGACGAAAATGCATTTTTGGCCGTTGGAAATATCCATGACGTGAAAGGCGGACGTTTTAAGAAGAAATCGATTCACTAAATTTTTGAAAATGTGTTCCCGCTGAAGCGAAAATGGTTTATGATAGGGGTAGTTTTGATCTTTTTTATAGTCAGGTTTACATGACGGAGAGGGGTTATTAATGTCTAGGAAGTTTTACGTGTCGGCTTTGGTGTTGTTGATGTCGGTCGTTCTGGTGCTGTCCGGCTGCAATACCAAAAAAGAACCGAAGGAAGCGCTCGGAAGCGCAGCGATTCAGGCGCTGAAGATGGACTCTTATGTGCTTAACAACCAAATTAAAATTTTGGATCTGACGTTTGACGGGGCTTCTTCCGAAGCGGCCGAAGTGGGCGCCGTATTCTCGATGTTGAAGAACGCCGAAATTAACGTGAACCAGATTTACCAGAAGGATCCGATGCAAACGGAAGCCACTCTGGAAGTCAAATTGACCGGCGATATGACGACGACGATCACGGTTCCTTTTGTCATGACCAAGGAAAAAATGTATGTTAAAATCCCAAGCATTCCTTTCCTGCCGATGCCGGAAAACATCGTCGGGAAGTTCCTGGAGCTGGACCTGAAGGAACTGGCGAAACAAAGCGGCGAGGAATTCAATCCGGACCTCTTTAACACGGACAAGACACAGAAGCTTGCGGGGGAAATCTCCAGCGCGGTCTTGGCCGAGTATGATTCGGCGAAATACTTCAAGAATGTGGAGCCGAAGGAAGTGGCATTGCCTGAAGGATTTAAGGCCAAGCAAGTCGTACAATTCAGCGTAAATAACGAAAATGTGAAGGAAGCGATCACGATCCTGATCAACAACGCGCTTCCGAAAGTGCTGGATATCGTGGGCAAAGAGGAATACCGTGCCATGTTCGATTTGAAGCCCGAGGATATCGAAGAAGCCAAAAAGGCGCTTAAGGAAGGCGACCAAGCTGAACTTGGCAAAGCGCTGGATGAAATGCAGAAGTATCTAAAAGTCAATAAATTCGTAGTCAATACGGCGATCGACAAGAAGGACTTTCCATCGCATTCCGACATGACTATGGATTTGGAAATCAACGATCCGGAATCCGATATGAAGGTGAAGCTGGCGCTGCAAGCGAAGAGCACGTTCAGCAAAATCAATGAGAAAGCTGCATTCTCGATCGGAATTCCGAAGGATACGATTACGTTGGATCAACTGGAACAAGAAATGGGCGGCATGGGTTATTAATCTATCGGATGCGGCCTACGCAAAAACCGTGCGAATCTTATGATTCGCACGGTTTTTTTAGATAGAAAGCCAGCACTTGATCTCATGGGGCGGATTCATCGCTAACCGGTTTCTTTCGAAGCTTCCGAAAGAAATCGCGCAGCAGCGAGCCGCACTCCTCCTCCAGCACGCCGGAAACCAACTCGGTCCGGTGATTGAACCTGGGCTCCTGGAGCAGGTTCATCAGCGTCCCGGCGCAGCCCGCCTTCGGGTCGGGAGCTCCGTACACGACCAGAGGCACGCGGCTCTGGACGATCGCACCGGCGCACATGGGGCAGGGCTCCAGCGTTACGTAAAGCCGGCAGTGCAGAAGCCGCCACGCCTTCAGGCGCTCGCTGGCTTGGCGGATCGCGATCATTTCGGCGTGAGCGGTGCCGTCATGCGTGCTCTCTCTTAAATTGTAGCCCCGGCCAATAATCTCATCGCCGTAAACAATGACGGCGCCGATAGGAACTTCGCCGAGCGCTTCGGCTTTGTGCGCCTCCTGAATCGCCTGCTCCATCCAGTATTCATGCGGTTGCGACGATGGGGGAGGCTCCGGAATCCACGGAAGTGGCATGGTATAAGTTCAGCTCCTTCAACGTAATTCGACATATTTTGTCCAGCGAACAGGTATTCGTTCTTAACATGTTGTGGACAAACTTGTGTATAACCTCCGTTTTATCCCCAATCTTATTCACATATTCCACTATAGCATTGTTTGTATGTTTATAATATGTGGATAACCACTCGAAATTATAAGGATATTCACAAGGGTGAGTAGGTATTTTTTCTTATTGTAGGGAAATCAACTGGGAAATTCAACGTCTTTGCAAATCTTGTCGTTACAGGTATGATGGGGATAGCAACAGCATGTGCCAATTATCACCATTTTCCGCCTGAGGGGTGAAGATTCTTTTGTCGATTAAAACCAAACTCGCCCTCATTATGACGGCTTTTACCGTGACTTTGCTTTCTATTAACATTGTACTCAGTTACCTTACGACCCAGGATAACTTACGCAGAGACCGCGAAGCGGATATGCTGCTGACCGCCAAACAGATTGCTTTGGCCGTAGAGCAGAGCCGCTCGGTTTATGAATATGTGAAGAATATGATCGACCCGAAGGCCAGCCGCGACTTTGTCGATGAAACGCTAAGAATGACGAGCCCGGAACGAATCGCCGATGAATCTTTGCGAGCGAACCGGCACTTGCTTGAGATTTCCGGCTTGCAGCCGGGGAGAAGCGATCAACAGCCTACGCTTTTGTTCGGCACTTATCAGTATCGAAAAGACCCGAATGTTGGCGATATGGCGCGAAATGCGCTGCTTAAAGGGACTAACCTGCTTCAGGAAACGGAAATCAACGGTCAGCGGGTGTTGGAGAGCTATATTCCGATTCAGCCGCACTATCAGGAGTCCTATGTGATCCGCATCATTTCCAGCTATCAGCCGATCTCCTCGGTCATTTACAAGCATATGGTTAGCCAAATATCGGTATCTATTGTGCTGTTGGTGGTGGTGATTATTGCCAGCAGTATTTTGGCGGGCCAGCTGATCCGGCCTATTCAGGATATTTTGGGAAGAGTCAGCCGACTTTCTTCCGGCGATTTTGATGCGCGAATCCAAATGAACCGGAGAGATGAGCTCGGACAGCTCGCCGGTCAAATCGATGCGATGGCGAATAGTTTGGGGCATTATATGACCGTTCTAAAGCAAAAGAGCGAAGAAAACCGCTTGATGAAGGAACATTTGGAATCGATTATTAATCAAACCGCCGATGCGATTCATGTCATCGATTTGGAAGGCAGAGTGCTGCGGGTTAACTCGGCCTTTGAAGAATTGTTCGGCTGGACTAGCGAGGAGATCATCGGCACCAAGCCGGAGTTCATTTCCCCCATTCTACTAAGTGAAGGGGAGAGTTCCAGGGAGACCCGGCGAGGAAAACCCTTTGTTTTGACGGAGACCGTTCGGCTGCGGAAGGATGGGAGCGAAGTCCACGTCAGCATCAGCGAATCTCCGATTTATGATGAGCACGGGCGGATTATAGCTTATATCAGCATCACACGCGATATGACCGAGCATAATAAAATGGAGGAGCTGCTGCGCCGATCGGAGAAATTAACCACGGTCGGCCAGTTGGCGGCCGGCGTCGCTCATGAGATTCGCAATCCCCTCACAACGTTGCGGGGATTTCTTCAGATGCAGCAGCGGACCAAGTCGATCAATCAATTGCATACCGATATTATGCTGTCCGAGCTTGACCGGATTAATTTGATTGTGAGTGAGTTTCTGATTCTCGCCAAACCGCAAGCCGTTCAGTTTGAAGTGAGGGATGTCCGCTTTACTTTGGGAGATGTGATTTCTCTGCTGGATAGCGAGGCGCATTTACATAATATTGAGTTCCACCCCCATTTCTCGGCGTCTCCGGTTCTGGTACACTGTGAAGAGAACCAACTTAAGCAGGTGTTTATCAATATTTTGAAAAATGCGATGGAGGCCATGCCGGGCGGCGGAGCAATCCGGCTGCAGCTTGCGGAAGAGAGCGGTGCCGCCGTCATCCGAGTAACCGATGAAGGGGAAGGCATCTCCAAGGAGCGGTTGGAGAAGCTGGGAGAGCCCTTTTATACCAATAAAGAAAAGGGAACCGGTCTCGGGCTGATGGTCACTCAACGAATTATTGAGGGGCATAAAGGCACAATGCGGATTGAAAGCGAGCTTGGCAAGGGAACCTGCGTAACCATTATTCTTCCAAGTGCCGATGCCAAGTCCGATACGGACAAGGGCGGGAAGCAGAGTTTAGCATGAAAGGTGACTAGGCGTGAGAATCAATAAATTTATCAGTGAGACAGGGTACTGCTCCCGGCGGGAGGCGGATAAGCTGATCGACGCGGGCAAGGTGACCATTAACGGTCAGACGGCCATGCTCGGCAGCCAGGCGGAAGAAGGCGACGATGTCCGGATTGACGGTAAGCCGATCCAGCAGAAGCGGAGCCGCCACGTATATATCGCTCTGAACAAGCCGCCGGGAATTACGAGTACCACAGAAAGCCATGTCCGGGGAAATATCGTCGATTTCGTCGGACACTCGGAGCGGATTTTTCCGATCGGCCGTCTGGACAAGGATTCCGAAGGACTGATTCTCTTGACTAGCGACGGAGATATCGTCAACAAGATCTTGCGGGCCGAAGGAAAGCATGAGAAGGAATATATCGTGACGGTGGATAAGCCGATCATCCCTTCCTTTTTGAAAGCGATGGGAGAAGGGGTCAAAATCCTGGGCGAGATGACGCTGCCGTGCAAGATCACACGGGTAACGGATCGGGTGTTCCGGATTATTTTGACGGAAGGAAAGAACCGGCAGATCCGCAGAATGTGCAGCGCGCTCGGCTATGAGGTGAGGAAGCTGCAGCGAATCCGCATTATGAATATTCATCTGGGCGATCAGAAGGTGGGAACCTGGAGGGAACTGACTCTCCAAGAAAAGCAGGAGCTCGGACAGGCCCTGAATTACGAACTCACCTAAACGCCCCGACTTAGATGCATGCTAACTGGGGGTCTTACACAAGAAAAAGCTGCCCAAGCGGGCAGCTTTCTTTGGTATACGTATGGTTTATTGTTCGTGCGTCGCCGGCATGCCGATTTGCTGATCCCCGTCCTGGTACTTCCGGATAATCGAAACCTCCACCCGCCGGTTCTGCGCCCGGCCGACATTGGTATCGTTACTGGCGACAGGATGGTATTCACCGTAACCGATCGCGCTGAATTTCTTCGGATCCAGGTTTTCGTTAAGCAGCAGAATTTTCATAAAATTCAAAGCCCGAACAGAGCTGAGGTCCCAGTTGGACGCGAACTCATGATTCGAAATCGGAACGTTATCGGTGTGCCCCGAGACGATGACTTCATAATCGGGGAATTTTTGCAGCATATTCGAAATCGCCTTGGCCAAGACACGGGCGTCCGGCTTCACCTGGGCTTCCCCCGAAGGGAAGAGGGCGTTATCGCTGATCGTTATCATCAGTTGGGATTGGTTCAGCTTGGTGTCCAACTGCGTGGTAAGCCCGTTATTCTTGATGTAGTTATCGAGCTGTTTCTTCAACGCCTCCAGGCTCTCCTGCTCTTTCCGCATCAGTTCCTTCTTCTGCTTCATCAGGTTGTCGGAAGTTTTGGAAATGTCCTCCGGATTCGGGGAGGTCTTGGTGTTGCTCTCCAGCGCGGTTTGATCCAGGACTCCCGCACCGCCGGTAAGCACGCTTTGAAAGGCTTCGCTCATTTCCTCAAATTTCTTGGCGTCCACGGTACTCATGCCGAACAAAACGATAAATAACGCGAGCAGAAGGGTCATCAAGTCCGAATAAGGCAGCAGCCAGCTCTCGTCCGAATGCTCCTCATGTTCCTGGTGCTTCTTATTCTTTTTGCTCACCTTCACCCGCCCCCTTTTCTAAAATTTGCGCACGCTCTGCAGGGGTTAAGAAAACGGCCAGCTTTTGTTGAATCGCAATTGTAGATACACCGGATTGAATGGAAAGTAAGCCTTCCACCATCATCAGCCGAACTTCCATCTCTTTCTTCGAGAGACGCTTCAGTTTATTGGCGATCGGGTGCCACATGACATAACCTGTGAAAATACCGAAAACTGTTGCGATAAAAGCACCGGAAATCGCGTGGGACAATTTGTCGATATCACTCATATCGGACAATGCGGCGATGAGTCCGACAACCGCCCCGAGTACCCCTAGGGTAGGCGCGTACATCCCGGCCTGGGAGAAGATTTGCGCCCCCGCCTTATGACGCTCTTCGGTGGCTGCGATATCTTCCGTAAGGACGTCTTGAACGAAATCCTGATCGTTACCGTCGATGATCATCCGCATCCCGCCGCGTAAAAAATCATCTTCAATTTCCTCCACCTTGGCTTCCAAAGCAAGCAGACCTTCACGGCGGGTAATGGTCGCCCATTCCATGAACAGGGTAATCAGCTCAGCCTTGCTGATCATTTTGGGCTTTGACATGGTGAGTTTGAGCAACACGGGGAATTTCTTGATGTCCGAAAGCGGAAATGCCACAAACAGCGTCGCTGCCGTCCCTACAAAGATAATGACAAAGGCCGCAGGGTTCGAGACCAAGCTTTCAATAGGTGCACCTTTCAGGAACATTCCTAAAATAAGCGCCACGAAACCGAGAATAAGTCCAATAATCGTTGAAATTTCCATTGCACACCTCGTCCTTGAGATAATTGTTTCCATTTTTCTGTCTCCCGCATCCTTGCTGGAGGCATTACAACCTTGTCCGAAAAACGGTTTATCTTTTTTATCGACAGAATTCCCTTTTTTTTTAAGGTGTTTTTTCCGGTATAATGAGAATACAGTCTGTATTAGACTACTAAGAAGGGAGCCATTAGGCGGTGGGAGTAAAGCACGGAAGAGATTATGAACATATTTTGGCAGATCTGACGGAAGCGGTTGGACGCATTCCGGATAGCTATGAATTTTTTGAAATGGAGGCTGCGGAGTGGGCGGACCTTTCCGGCGAAGAACGTTATGAGGTCCAAGAGGCATTGGCGGAAGATTTGTTCTTTGCGCTGGGGACCGAACCCGTGATTAGCGTGGGCAGCGCTGTGGTTATTCACGATGCTGAGGGCCACAGAATCAATGTGCTCATCGGCGAAGACGAGTTGACCTCCGTGGCTTTGATTTGACAGCGGGGCGTTTTTTTGGAATATTGTTCGGGAGCATGGTAAAATAAAGACTTAGAAGATCGACACGCTAGACCTGCTCGGACGGGCAGGGTAAATCAGGAAAAGCCTTCCGCGCATGAACAGCCGATCCATGGAATACAATAAATGGATGCTCATGCCGGGCTGGAGACGAAGAATAAAATCCTTCACTGCAGGATTACATACAGGGAAGTTTGAGGAAACGGGGAGGAAGAACAATGCCGTTTACGCCGCAAGAAGTAGAGGCGCATTTGGAAAGGCTGGAAGGTTGGGAGCTGGAGGAGGGACGCTGGATCGTCCGCAAATATACCTTCTCCAACTTTATGAAAGGGATTGCGTTTGTGGACGAGGTTGCCGCCATTTCGGAAGCGTTTAACCATCACCCCTTTATAACCATCGATCACAAAACGGTGACGCTTCGCCTGACCTCCTGGGAGGAAGGCGGCATCACGGCCGTGGATATCAAGGAAGCGCAGCAATATAATGAAGCATTCGAGAAGGCCCGTTCTGCCGGTTGAGAAACGAATGCAGGAAAGCAAGATAATCGAGGCTGCAGAAAAGCGCCCGCCGAAAACCTGGACCCAGGCCCCGGCGGGCGTATTGTTGTAAGCGTTATTTCTTTTCGGAAAGATAAAGCGCGACGTTGGCGATTTCCTCTTCCTTCAACTTATCCTTGAAGGAAGGCATCATGCCTCCGCCTTTCCCTTTGGTAATGATCCCAAACAACTGGTCAGCCGACAGCGCGGAACCTACTTTTTGCAGGTTCGGACCGGCTCCGCCTTTCAATTCATCACCATGACAGCTGATGCAGTTCGCCTTTATAACGGCCTCGGCTTGTTCCGCATTTAACGTGACTTCAGGCATCTGAGGCTTCTCTTCCTGAGCTACCTGTTCCCGGCCGGGCAATGTAAACATTAACACGGCTGCAAAGGCGCAAGCCACGACGAGTAATCCGCTCATGATCCACTTCTGCATTCCGATCGTCCCTCCTATGTAAGTTACCCCTTCCATTATAGCGGAACAGGCTCATTGATCATAGCGTTTGTGACAAAAAAAGTAACGAATTACTCCGGTTTTTTAAATATTTCCCCAAATGACGTGCCGTTTATCACAGACAACCTCGCAATATAGATTAAGGTGAGACTGGGGCACCTTTGTAAACCATACAGTAGTAAGGTTTGGAAATACCGCCCGGGGTCATTTTTTCGTACAAATCGGTAATGACGAAGCCGGCTTTTTGATAAGCGCGAATCGCCCGGGTGTTCCAGGTCAATACCTCCAGGTCGATGACATTCTGCGGTTTCCGCCGCCGGGCTTCCTCCACGATCGTCAGCACAAAGGTTTTACCCAGTCCCTGGCCGCATAAATCGGGCCGCATCCCGATGCCGAGCCGTGTCACCCCTTCCATCGGAAAGTACTGGGCAAATCCGGCGAGCTCATCATCAGGGGTCATTAATGAGACATATTGTTGCGCTCTTAAGGCCGGGTTCCCAAACTCCACGTCGAGCGCTTTCATTTGTTCCCAGGGGAGCCAGCTATAGATATCGTATGGGGAATCGTATTTCCAGGTACAGATAGCCGCGCCGTGGCTCTCCTCCATGGGAACGATCCGGAATGTAGTGACTGGTTTTTCCATGTTTGCGCCTCCTTTAAACAATGGGAATGGATATTATATCGCGGGGCTGTCTTTTCATCGATTAGAAAATTCCGTTTACCCTCACTCTAACGGGAAATGGGTTGCTTGTAAAGATAGGAAGACGTAGGTGTTTCGTCCTCGGTCAGAGGGGTAATGTGGAGTATGGGAAGATTTGGACAGTGGAGTCCGGGAGAGGAAACGGCGATCGTGAAAAAATAAATTTTGGCGGAAAGGCCATATTTGGAAACCTTTTTGAACGGACTTTCGTTATATGGTATATAGCGAAAAAAACGCAGTGGTTCCGGCAAGAACCACTGCGGTATTAACTAAGTTGAGGTGAGCGCCTCAATTTGGCGTAGGGGTCATGATTCTGCGGCATATGTGGAATAACCGGTTTTGCTGAGAATTCTTTTGGCCCCGACATATTTTGATTTATAGTAACTGCTGTTTAATTTATCCGTACGAATTCCTTTGGATGAAGAGGCGTGCGCAAATTTCCCCTCACCGATGTAAATGCCGACATGGGATACTTTATTCTTGCCCAAGGTATTGAAGAATACGAGATCCCCCGGCTTTAACTGGCTTTTGGCGACAGGCGTGCCTTGTTTGTACTGGGCTGAAGAGACCCGGGCGAGCTTGACCCCCATCTGCTTGAACACATATCTCGTAAATCCGGAGCAATCAAATCCGCTTGTGGAGACACCCCCGTATTTATAAGGCGTTCCGTAAACAGAGTTAACCACGCTGTTCAAGGTCGTGTCTTCGGCCGATACGCTCCCTGTCCCCAAGGTGAACAGAATCGCCAAACTTGTCGCTGCTGCTGCAAATGTCTTTCTCATGATGTAAAGTTCTCCTTCCAATGCCTGCGAGGTTAGCTTGAGGATTCGGTTGAAGGTTCCCTATGATTCCTATGTATCGGTAATCAATTCACCCAAAATGGTTCCCCCGTTTCCCGGGTGCCGGGAATTCGGCTAGTCTAGTTGAATGCACCCAAAGTTGTGACGTGGCGAACAATGTTTACAAAGTTGTTACTATTTACTTTGGTTATTGTACCAAGCCTAACTTGCTTTGGCAAGCTATTCTAGGGTTGCCGGATATTTTAATTCTATTGTCCTGTTTATGCCGGGGAGAGACGGGTAATTTCTCCTAAACGGGATTTCCCAAACAGCCATGAAAAAACCCGCAGTCTACGACTCGAAAGAATCGCTGCGGGCCTTTGCCGGAATTATTCTACATCGTCATGCTCTTGGGAGTCGGTGGTGACTTCTTCGTACTTATCGGTACTCAGAATCCGTTTCGCTCCGACATAACGCTGTACATAATACTTCTCACTCAGTTTGCTGATGACTACGCCCTTGGAAGAAGATGCGTGGGCAAACTTGCCATCACCAACATAAACGCCGACATGAGAAACGCCTTTACCGGAAGTGTTGAAGAACACGAGATCGCCGGCAATCAGCTCTTCCTTCTCTACGGCCGTTCCCATCTTGTATTGGGCACCGGATTGATGGGGCAGTTTAATACCGATCTTCGAAAAGACGTACATGGTAAATCCGGAACAATCGAAGCCGGACGTTGTAGTGCCGCCGGAAGAGTACTCCGTTCCCAAGGCCGTATCGATGACGCCGTCCAACGTGGAATCGGCGAAAGCGCTCCCAGTGCCAACGGAGAAAAGAATGGCCAGACTTACTGCTGCTGCGGTCAACTGTTTCTTCAAGAAAATGCTCCTTCCAATGCCTACGAGGTTAGCTTAAGGATTCGGTTGAAGGTCCCCTATGATCCCTCTCTTGCGAGATCAATTCACCCAAAGTGGTTCCCCCGTTCCCCGCCAAGGGAATTCGGCTGTAGTTTACATCCGATTTACTTACATATTCGACACCCGACATGATTCTCCTGCCAAGGTGACAAAAATAATTACAAAATCGTTACTGAATTGTGCTGTTGCTATTGTAACAAAGGCAAGTATATTTTGGCAACGGCTATTTAGCAAGATTCAGAGGCGAAAACACAGGGAAAAGCCCCCGCTTTTCCGCGGAGGCCTTGTGGTGCAAGGGATAGACAAAGATGAAAAAAATTTAACCTTTATGTAACTTGGTCTGCCAGAGTTCATATTGAGAGGATATACTCCAAATTTGAAATAGGCTGCGGATAAAAGGATAGGTTTGCTGTAAAACCATGGCGGCCAACCCGGTCCAGATCCAAGAGAAGGCCCCGCAGATGAGAAATAAGACGGCTCCGGCCGTGCCGAGGATGAGGGAGATGGCGATGCCGGGCAGCAGGTGTCTGAGGCTGATTAGAAGGGAGTTCCAAACTCCCGTCTTGAACAGATAGCCAAATTGGGAGAACAATAGGAGCTGGCGAATGAGCCAGCCGTAGGCCGCCCACCCCAAAAGCAGCCCGATGATCGCCAGCAGGGGGCCCAGACGGCCGCCCCCCGGGATGAGCCAAGGCCAGAGGGCCGCTAACTTCGGGATGATCCATAACCCCGGCAGGGCGAGCAGAATCAGCTCCAGCAGGAAAAAGAGAGTGACCGGCTTCCAGAATTCCTTCATGCCGCGGAAGAGCGGAAGCCCGGCCCCTTGCTCCTCCGGAGGTTTCATGCCGTAAAGAATACCGGCTTGAAACAACGGGGTCATCAGCAGACGCAGGGCAATCAGGCCGAACAGCATCCACAAATACTGGTGGATCGCCGGGCTCCGTCCGAGCTCGATTTGTCCCTCGATCAAGTAAAGAACCTGGCTCAACTCATTCGGTGGGGGATCGGGATACCGCGACAGCAAGGCGATCACGGCCGAGTGAATTAGCCGGTAGAAGAACAACCCCCAAAGCAGCTGGTACAGAAACAGGATGATCACAGAGGGAAATTGGCTTCGAACAAGCCCCCATCCATTCCGTACGTAGGTCATTATTTTCCCTCCTAAAAGTTTTGTGAGCGTTACATCTTAGAGATAGCTGCGTACAAAACTTACTTCGAAAGCATAGGCCTGGTTTTGTGAGCGTTACATCTTAGAGATAGCTGCGTACAAAACTTACTTCGAAAGCATAGGCCTGGTTTTGTGAGCCCTACCAGACGAGCGTCCCCAGCAGCGCTTCCAGCAGTTTTACGACGCCAAGCGTAGCCCGGGTGCCGGTTGGCTCGGCAATTTCGGCCCTCATGTAATTGTTGATGTGTTTGTTCTCGAGAACCAGCGAATAATCGGGATCGACCTGCACCCAGTCCAAAGGTTCTTTATACTGCAGCTTCATCTGAACGGTTCCACCTTCGCCGTTCCAGACTTTGCGGACCGTATGTCCGTCCTTGAAGCTGAAGAGAAGCGGAATTTTGGGGGCGTTTCCGCCCCGACGGCTTAAAGTAACCTTTGATTCATACAGGGGCGCCCCGTTCTTGTTGGCGATTTGATTGACTATGATACGGTCCACCGAGAAGTCGGCCATTTTACCATCGTACACATACTGGTTGAAATAAGCCTTCCAGCTGCGGCTGGTGGACTGCTCGACGACACGTTGGAAATCGGCGGTCGTCGGATGCTTGAAACGGTATTTTTGACTGTAACTGTAAAGAATCCGCTTCATGGCTTTGGCTCCGACCTGTCGCTCGATATCCAGCAGAATCAATTTGCCCCGGGAATATACGTTTTTGGCGTAAGCATCGCCGGAACCAAACTTCCAGGAGGCTTGTGTCAAAGAGGCCGGGGAGGAGATAAGCGCGGCCTGCAGCGGCAGATTGGGCGCAATCCCGAACTCCTGCTCCATCAATTTGTCCTCCGCGTAGGAGGCGAAGGCTTCGTCAAGCCAGGCTTCTTCAAACTCGTTATTGGCCACCATCCCATAAAAAAACTGATGGGCTACTTCATGAATCACAGTGCGCTCCAATTCGTCGTAACCCGGAGAGTCGCTCCCCGCGCCAAAGGCCGTGACCAAGGTCGGATATTCCATGCCGCCGGCACCGTTGCCCTGGATGGGCGGAACGACGACGGACAGGGTGGAGTACGGGTAGCGCCCATACCATTTGCTGAAGTTGGAGAGGGCTACTTTAGCCGCGTAAAAATACCGCTCCTTCAGATCCTTGTGCGCCGGATCGAGGTATAGCTTGATGCGGACTCCCGGGACTTCCGCCGAGGAAAACGGCTCTTCGGCGTAAACGAAGTGGGGGGAAGCCGACCAGGCAAAATCGTGGACATCGTCGGCATAGAATTGAACCGTCTTCCGGCCGTCTTTTCGAACCGCAGGCTTGGTCTGGAATCCGGTCGCGGCCACCGTGTACGTTTCGGGCACATTGATGCTGACGCTATATATGCCGAAATCGGAGTAGAATTCCGATTTTCCATGATATTGGTGCAGGTTCCAGCCCTCATTTTTGCGGCCACGCGTTCCGGCAGGCTCATATACGCTGACCTTGGGGAACCATTGGCCCGCCATGACAAAATCGCCGGCGGTGCCCATGCGGGCAAACACCTTGGGCAGCTTCACTTTAAATTTGATTTTCAGCGTCAGGTCTTCACCTCCGCGCACGGTGACGGGCAGACGGATTTTGGCCAATGTCTTGTCATGCGTATTTCCATCGTCGGGCTGAACGTACTGAAGGCGGTGAAGCAGGGAAATGCCGTCCGTAGTCCGGATCTCCGTCAATTCCATGCCGCCCCATCCGTCCTTGGGCATGACGTCCCCGCGCAGCTTCCCGCCGGATTCCTTCATAAACGTGGATTCCCCGGAGGCAAAGGCGTTGGGATACAGGTGGAGGAAAAGCTCATTCACGGCTTTATTGCCGGGATGTGTCCAGGTTAGCGTTTCGGTGCCGATCAGCGCATGGTTCTTTTCGTCGAGACGCACCTGGATGTGATATTCCGTAAGCCGGTTGCTAAGCACCTCCACCGTCGGTTTTTGTATGCTTTCGGTCAGAGGGAGCGCGGGAGCGGGCCCGTTTTTGGCCGAGTCCTGAGGCTTGGCCTTTTTGGGCGCAAAGGAAGAAAGGTGCGAAGGCTCCAGGCTCAGCGTGTACCGGATGGTACCGGCGATGAGGCACAGGGCAAGAAGAGAAATGCCGATGAATAAAGTACGTCGGGTCATACAATGGATACCTCCCGTTGACAAGCATCTACAGCATGTATATGTTTGCATTTGGGAGATTATTAGCTAAAATTAAA
This sequence comes from Paenibacillus sp. A14, assembly GCF_036864815.1. Lineage (NCBI taxonomy): Bacteria > Bacillati > Bacillota > Bacilli > Caryophanales > Paenibacillaceae > Paenibacillus > Paenibacillus sp. A14. The sequence continues at coordinate 44,762 of NZ_JBAGJD010000018.1, read as the reverse complement.
TAAATGAATGAAACCCGCGCAAATGGCGGCTTCCCGCCGCTTGGCATAAACATCGGCCTTAGGAACAGGACTATTTGGGGAGGGAATTATGGAGAACAATTCGGAATCGCAGAAAACAGGCAAAAAGATCTTCGCGTTGAACATTATCAGCAATGAGGAAAAGAGCAAGCACAAAGGTTTCGGCGCAGGCTCGATCGACTTGAACAGCATGTCACCGGTGATCATCGACGGCAGTGAGGCTTACATCGATATCGGGGCGATGCATGCCAAGAGCAAGGTGGAGAAGGGGATCAAATTCTCCACCAACCGGGAGGACGTGCCGGCCGGCCGTCAGGTATGGATCGTGTGGGTCGCTGTGGACCGTTCGCCCGAGGGGCAATTTTACGGCGGGCTCACGGCCTGCGAAATGTGGATCGATTCGGAAGCCCGCCGCGGGTGGAAGATTCTTGCCGACCATGTCAACAAGATGGATTACGCATTGAAGCGCCGGATTATCCTGGACGGACTTTCGGCGGAGCAAAAGAGCACGCTCAAACAGCTATTGATCGATACGAATCAAGAGTGGTACGAACGCTCTTCCGACGAGCTGAAGGCGGCATTGGAAGCATAATAGAGAAAGAGGTTGGCCTCAAGTCATCGCGGATGACGGGGGCCAACCTCTTTTTTAATGTATCATTTGCCAAGCTCATAGGTTACGGTCTCGGCTCGTTTGCCGGAGCCGGGCAGAGCCCACTGGAAGCTGAGCCGATTGCCGTCCCGGCCGGTGTAAACCAGCCCGTCGCCGGAGCTCCAGTCACTGCTGTCGATCTTCCCGATGCTGGCTTGATCCAGCAGCTTTCGATAAAGCGGCGTGGACTTGCCGGTAGCGCGGTCGACGACGAGCAGAGCGCCCGTGGAGAACGGGCGGATCAGCAAAAAGTCGGGCTCGACGGCTTCCAGCCCGTATTCGTCGTCCGGCCCGCCGAGTTTCGCCAGATCGATCGTTTCGGCGACTTTGCCGTCCGGTGTGACGAGCTGCGCGGTTTGGCCTTCGTTCAGCACGATTCTTCCGTCGGCGGAAAGAGCGGCATTGTTCAAGCGGACCTGGGAGACGCCGCCCCCGTAGGACAAGCTCGACTGGGCAACGACCGAGCCGTCGTGGATGAGTGCCCGGTGAAGGCTGCTGAAAATATGCGGCTCCCCATAAGCGTTATCGATGTCGACGACATAGGCGGTGTCACCGACTTTGCGCGCACTCAGGTTTAGTGTATCGGGAAATTCGATGTTGACGGTGCCGAGCCGGGTGGGAAGCTGCCCGGTTTCGCCGCCATAAAGCACGCCCTGCTTGCGGTTTAACCAGAAAAGGGTACCGTCCGCCTGCGTCAGCCGGTATTTCGAAGAGTAGACATAGCTGATCTTCTGCGTTCCCGCGGCGCTCACCGGAATGCCGAACAGCTTGGAAAACAGGGAGGCCGGCACATAAGTTACGCCATATCTGATTTGAACGGGAGCGCCCAGGGAGACGGGAACGGCGTTCTTCCCCACGGCTTGGGCGCTTCCCGGTTGGAGTTTGGCGTACTGGGCGACCCCGGTAAGCTCCAAGGCTTTGGTCTGTGCGTTAAAAGTCAAATGCAAGTCGAACAGCGCGGCGGTATCCCGCAGCGGGACATACAGCTGCCCGGATTGCTTGAATACGGGATACTTGACGGGATAGACCACTTTTTGATTCGCTGTGACGGCGGCGGCCGCCGTTTGAGGCGAAGTCAAGCCGGGCAAGGCTCCGGCGGCCGTGGCGATACCAAGAGCCAAAGCCGCCAAGGCGGTTTTGGAGAGTGCCGTTCTCTTTTTCTTCATAAAGGAACCTCCTTTTCTACATACCTATAAAAACGCAAAAAGGCCGGTAAAGTTGTTCCCGTCAAATCCGGATTTGCATGTTCAGTACTCCCTCTCTCATATGCCCATAATTTTCTATAGTTATAATTCCGCGCCAGTCTTAGCAAAGCCGAGGCAATTGCCGATATAAAAATTAAAAGTAGTCACGAAAAGTTAGTAACCCCGTTGATAGGCAGTGGACATCAGGATGGCAAAGGGGAGACCGGGTTGTACAGTATAAGCTTGGAAATCGTCGTGTCGGTTGGCATCATCTTACTATTGACGTTGTTTGGGTTAGGGTATTCATACCGCAACCGGATCAGGGAGCTTGAATTCAAGCTGGAGCAAGCGGAGCAGAGGGCCCGGTTGATGGAAGATATGCTGAACAATATAGATGTGGGGACATGGTCTTACGACAACGAGACGGACAGCGTCTCGTTCGTTTCCAGAGCTTTTTTAGGGATTACCGGGTATGTACCGGAGAATTTTACGAGCAAAACGGCTTGGGAACGGATCGTTTATCCGGAAGATATGCATCGCCTCTCTACGCTGGCCGCTCAGGTCAAACAGGGTGAAACTGTCGTGGATTCGCACCGCATTGTTCACAGCGATGGCGAGGTCCGGTGGATTGAGCTAAGAATGATTCCGACGATGAATGAGTTCGGGCAAATCGTCCGGCTCGATGGCATTCTCACCGATATTACGGACAATAGAAGGATTGAGGAGGAACTGCAGGAAGTCGAGCAGCGATTCTACCGGTTTACCGAGCTCTCGCCCCATCCGATGGTCGTGCAGAAGGACGGGCGGCTGGTTTACGTCAACCCCGCGGGGCTGCGGATGATCGGGATGAAGAAGCTGGACGACATCGTCGGGGAGGAGATTTATTGCCTCCTGCCTTCGGGCGAGTGGGAGAAGGCCCGAAGGCGTATCAGCGCCATCGCGGAAGAGAAGTTTGGAGAAGCGGTGGAATACCAGATACTGGGGCCGGGCGGACGAATCATCCAAACCGAAGTCACCGGAGTTTATGACGCGCATACGGGAGCAACCGTGCATGTGTTTTATGATATTTCCGAGCGCAAAAAGATGGAGACGGCCCTAAAGGAAAGCATGGAGCGGTACCGAAGGCTGGTGGAGCTGTCTCCCGTAGCCATCGCCTTATGTCATGCCGGAATGATCGTCTATGTGAATCCCGCAGGGTTGCGGATTTTGGGAGCAACAAAACTGTCGGACGTCGTCGGAACGACGCCTTGGGACTGGGTCTGCCAAGAAGATCGGGCGTGGGCCAAGTCGCTTATCCAGGAGCTGGTCGCAAGCGGCTCTCTGCCTCCGGAAGAAATGACTCTGGTTCGGACGGACGGGGAGGAGCTGGAGGCATTGGTCGTCGGTATATATGACGCCGCTCATTCCTCCATCGAAATTGTTTTTGAAGACATTACATCCCGGAAGAAGGCGGAAAGAGCGCTTTTGGCCAGTGAAGAGCTAAATCGGCACCTGGTGGAGTTGTCTCCGCTCTCCATTATATTGCACCATAATTACCGGATCACCTATATCAACCCGGCCGGAATCGCTTTATACGGCGCCAAGGCTCCGGAGGAGATGCTGGGACTGAACCTGCTGGAACTGCTTGAACCGGAGGACGTCGATGAGGTCATGTGCTGGGTATCCGGGCAGTTGGAAAGCCAGGAGAACACGCCGCTAATCCAGCATCGGATGATCCGCCATGACGGCGGTATCCTTGAGGTAGAGTCGGTCACCACCGGCCTCCCCCATTTGGGGCAAGGGACAGCGATGACCTTGGTCTGGGATGTGACAACGCGGAAAAAGGCCGAAGAAGAGCGGCAAAATGCCGAGCGGAAGATTCGGGAAAGCGAAGACCGCTACTTCCGGCTGCAAATGAGTCTGGATCAGTTTTCTTCCGATCTTTTCGGCGTGGTCAAAGTGGAGGAATTAAACGGCCGGCTGGTGAGGGAAGCGCGGCAGGTATTGGATTCTTGCCGGGTCAGTTTGATGAAAATCGACCCGGGGGGCGGAGTGATTATCACCCATGGGGGGAAGGAAATTCCCGACGGCGTACTGCAAAGCATACGGGAGAGGGGGGCGGACCGGCTGCCTCTTTGCCAACTGTTCGACACCTTGGACGGACATTATGTGAAAATCGGGGAAGTGAACGGGGAGAGCCGGATCTTGTGCATAGGGGAAAGCTCGGCGCTGCTCCTCATTCAGGCAAAAAGAGTTTGGCTGGAAACGCTCTCCCGGTATGTGAATGTGTTATATGACAACTTCCGTGTAATAGAAGACTTAAGAAGAAATGTGGATCAACTGGCCTCCGGGCAAATGATGCCGCAATGGCTGCTGCGGTTCATGTTCCATTTGTCCGAAAATGAACGGAAGCGTCTCTCCCAGGATCTTCACGATGCGGCCCTTCAGGAACAGATCATTTGGTATCGCCGGTTGAATCAATTATCGGGGAATACCGACCTTCCGGCCCGGTACCGGGAACAGCTGGAGGAAATTGAGCAGGGGCTCCTGGATGTCGTGTACCAGATCCGGATTACCTGCAACGAGCTTCGTCCTCCGCTGCTTCAGGAGGAAGGACTGGAGCGGTCGTTGGAAACATTGTTTGAATTTACCCAGATGCGTACCGATTACGCCATTCAGTTTGATTATTCGGATCTCGGTTATGTGATCCACGATGATGTCATTATCGGGCTGTACCGGATTGTGCAGGAGATGCTGTCCAATGCGACCAAGCATTCGAGGGCAACCCGGGTCGTCATCAAATTATTTTCCAACAAGGACCGGATTTATTTGCATTATGAGGACAACGGCGTGGGGATGGATGTGGACAAGACGGCCAACACCTTTAACAGCATGGGCATCTATGGGATGAAAGAGCGGATTCGCAGTATGGAAGGATACATCGAATTCGATTCTCCGGCGGAGGGCGGATTATTTATTCGTATTTCCATTCCGGTCCGGTAGACAACAGGACAATCAAGGAGGTTGCGGAAATGATCGGAATTTTACTGGTGGACGACCATCCCGCCGTGATGGAGGGGACGAAAGTCTTGCTGGAGCAGGAAGGGGACATGGCGGTGACCCTTGCGGATGCGGTGGAGAAAGCGGTGGAGCTGGTCAGGCAGCAGCGGTATGATCTCATGCTAATCGATCTTCACATGCCGAATCTCAACGGGATCGATCTGGCCAAACAATTGCTGGCCATCGCCCCGGACACGGCTATTCTGATCTATACCGGATTTGAATTTACCAATCACTTTAATTTAATGGTAGAGGCCGGCATTTCGGGCTTCGTCCTCAAGACGGCAAATAAGGAGCAACTGGTGACCGCCGTTCGCTGTGCCTTGCGCGGGGAAGTCGTTCTGCCGTTGACGCTGGTGAAGCAGTTAAGGAGAATTTCCGTTCAAGAAGCGGAAGCGGCTGGCGGCGGCTCGGCGGCCGGGGTTATCTCGAATAAGGAATACGATATTTTAAAACAGATCGCAAGAGGGAAGAGCAACAAGGAAATCGCCGAGAATATGCTGGTGAGCCAGCGGTCGTTGGAATATACACTAACCAGCCTGTTTCAGAAGTTGGGCGTTAAATCCCGGATTGAAGCGGCTATGAAAGCTAAGAACCTGGGGTTGTTGTCCGATTCGGATTTTTCCGTTCCTCCCAAATAGCATAACTTTATATTAGTTCGGAAGTCCTGCTTGTAAGTCTGCGGGGCTTCTTTTTTTCGACATAAATCATCATATAATTACATTATTCCGCATTATTCCGCAATATTTTTGCGCGGTCACGCAATAAATTTTCGGTTACCGTGGCTTTTGACGCATGTATCATGATAATCAATTAGTCCTTAGGTCATTTATCACAGAAAGAAGGTATAACATAGTGCAAAAGTATGACGGGGCGACGGATTTGCTAAACAGCACGATAGAGTCGATGAAACATGTATTTTCTTGTCCACTGCAAGTGGGGGCGCCTCTTTTATTCGATCAATCCATGATCCAAAGCGATGTCGGCGTATTGGTCGGGATTGTGGGGGATTTGGAAGGCCGGTTGATTATCGAGGGGGAGAGCCGGATTTTCACCTACTTAAGCCAGAGTATGTTCGGCATGCCGCTGGAGGGAGAAATGCTGCACAGCTTCGTTGGGGAAATGGCAAACATGATTGCCGGTAACACATCCACTATGCTGGCCAACCTTGGAAAACGCATCGATATCACGCCGCCGACCGTAATGGTGGGGCAACTGCAAATGTACGGGTTTAGCCGGGGAATTAAAATCGCGGTAGAGCTTGAGGCTGTCGGACCGGTAAATACCATATTATTGCTTCAAGGCTAAGGGGGAAATTTTCGTGAAAAAAATATTGGTTGTCGATGACGCCGCATTTATGCGTTTGATGTTAAAAGGAATTTTGAGCAAAAACGGCTATGAGATTGTCGGCGAAGCCGAGAACGGCGAGGAAGCTGTTGAGAAGTACCGCAGCTTGGCTCCGGACCTGGTGACGATGGATATCACGATGCCGATCATGGAAGGCGTAGAGGCCGTGAGGCAAATCAAAAAACTGGATCCCAACGCAAAAATCATCATGTGCTCGGCGATGGGGCAGCAGACGATGGTTGTGGAGTCCCTCCAGGCGGGGGCCAAAGATTTCATAGTAAAACCGTTTCAGGAGGAACGGGTGCTGGAATCCATTCGCAAGACCCTGGGAGCTTAACAAGAGGCAAAGGCGGGTATCACTGTGAATTTTTTTCGTACTCATCATCACGAACAATTGTCGGGGGAAGATCTTGAGAAGATTTTGGAGCACCTGGAAGCCGAATTAGAGCAGGTCAAAGACGAGGATAGCGAGGGATAGAGATGGGATGGTACCGTAACTTGAAGATTGCAGCGAAGCTAAATCTGGGATTCTTGTTTATGTCTGTCATGCTGGTGTTTGTAGGGTATTTCGGTTTAAACAGCTTGAGCAAGATGAGCGTCAGCCTTTCGGGAATGTACGACAATAATCTGGTTCCCGTGAGAGATATGTCCGACTCATATGGGATGTACCAGCGTTTGCGCGTAAACATCCGCGACATGTGGCTGATATCGGAAACGCAAGCGGATCGGGACGAATACAGCAAAAAGATCGACAGCTTCATCAGCGAGATTGATCAAAACATCGCCCAGTACCAAGGTACCGTGATGACCCCCAAAGAAGTGGAGATGCTGGATTCGTTTGCTCCGGTTTGGGAGTCCTACAAAAAGCTTGTGGACCAGTCAAGGGAACTCATCAACGCGCAGAAGTCCGATGAATTCGTAGCCTTGCTGAAGGGAGACTTGGAAACGACCGGAGATGAAGTGATGACTCTCCTGCAGGATCTGGTGAAAATAAATGTCCAACTGGCCGAGGAACGTAACTTGGAAGGGGACTCTCTATATGCGGCCTCGAGAAACATCACCATCTTGGTCCTTGTTATATCCATTCTCCTGAGCATCTCTTTCGGTTTTATGCTCTCGCGGAGCATTTCCAGACCGCTGCGCCGGGTTGTGGACCTTGTCGAACGAGTATCGGAAGGGGATCTTCGGGACACGATCGATATTTCCGCAAAAGACGAGGTCGGACAGCTTGCCGCCGCTATGAACAACATGATTGGCGGGCTGCGTGCGATCGTCGGGGGCGTGGTCTCCTCGGCCGGGGGCGTATCGGCAGCCGCTCAGCAAATTTCCGCCAGCACCGAGGAAATTGCCGGGGGAAGCACCAGTCAGGCGCATGCCGCCCAAACCATCAACGAGCTGTTTAAAGAACTGACGACGGCGACCCACTCCGTGGCCCTGATTGCGGAGCAGGCGTCGGATATTTCCGCCGACACGATGGACATCGCCGCGCAGGGCGGCAAAGTGGTCCGTTCCTCGGTGGAAGGGATGAACGTCGTCAACGAACAAGTGGCCAAGCTGGAGGAAGATTCGAACCGGATCGGTGAAATTATCGAGGTGATCGATGACATTGCGGAGCAAACGAACTTGCTTGCCCTGAACGCGGCGATTGAAGCGGCCCGGGCTGGAGACCAGGGACGCGGCTTTGCGGTCGTGGCGGATGAAGTCCGGAAACTTGCGGAGCGAAGCGGCGAGGCCACCAAACAGATCACGGCCATCATCAAGGGCATGCAGGAAAATACGCGGCACAGCGTCAAGGCTACCCGGGATGGGGTGGCTTACTCCAAACAGACCGGTGAGGCGTTTGAATTGATCATCAACAAGATCAACGAGTCGGCGGGCAAAGTTACGGAAATTGCCGCGGCGAGCCAGCAGCAGGCCGCCCAATCGGCCGAGGTCATGGCGGCGGTCGAAAGTATTTCGGCCGCTACCGAGGAAGCCGCAGCAAGCTGTGAGGAGACCGCCTCCGCGGCGCAGTCCCTGGCGGGGCTGGCGGAGGAACTGGACCACACCATTTCCGTGTTTAAGATGAATTCATAAGAGGCGGTGTCTAGCGTGAAATTGAAGCAAGCAGCTTTTTCCATGAAACTCAGGGCTCGCATGTTGCTCACTATTCTCGGGTCCATTGTCCTCCTGCTCGCTTTCCTGGTGACCTTTGTTAGTGTCAGTACCCGAAACGACTCGATCGATGCGGCGATGTCCCTATCCGAAGCGTCGGGAGAAAAAATCGGGGTCGAAGTCCAGCAAGAGTTTGACAAGACGATCATTTCCGCCCGCAACTTGGCCGATGCATTCAAGAGTATGAAGCAGACGAATACGGCCAGCCGGGAAACGGTAAACGCGTTGCTTAAAAATATGCTTGAAAACAACCCCTCCTATATCGGGGCATGGACGGTTTGGGAACCGAATGCGTTCGACGGCAAGGATGAAGCATTTCGCAATAAGCCGGGATCGGATGAGACCGGAAGATTGCTGCCCTACTATCAAAGAACCGGAAGCGGCCCCAAGCTGACGGTAAGCGAGGATTATGAGGTTCAGGGGGTGGGGGACTACTACCTGCTCTCCAAAAACAGCGGCAAGGAAGTCATCCTGGATCCCTACAGTTTTAACATTGAAGGGAAGGATGTCATGATGACGTCCATCACTGTGCCGGTTAAAGAAGACGGCAAGGTCGTCGGGGTTGTCGGAGTAGATTTGGAGCTTGAATATCTTCAAAATATGATGAGCCAGTTTAAGCTGTACGACACCGGTTTTGCCCACATCTATTCCCATGAGGGAACCATCGTGACAAACCCCGACCGGGAAGCCGTCGGGAAGAAATTGGGGGAAGTTTTCCCTACAGCGGATGTACAAGACATTATGACCTCGATTCAAGGCGGCGACAGCTATTCGACGAACTGGGAAGGGTCCTATCTTCTGTATACGCCGATCTCGATCGGACAGACGGAAACGCCGTGGTCGGTGGCAACGGTTATCCCAATGAAGGAAATTACAGCTGATTCGGATCGGCTGCTAATAACGATTATCTTGGTCGGGGTGATTACCACGCTCGTCCTAGGCGCGGTTATCGTCTGGCTGACCGGCAGCATCGTAAAACCGCTCAACCGGACCGTGGAGGTCGGGGAATACATGGCCCGCGGCGATTTCACGAAGGAGCTGCCGGAAAGGCTGCTGCGCCGTGGCGATGAAATCGGCGTATTGGGCAGGGTATTTCATGAAATCACCCGGAGCATGGGAGCCATGCTGGGTCAGGTAAATCAAAATGCCGCCCAGGTCGCCGCCGCTTCCCAGCAAATCTCGGCCAGCGCGGAGGAGCTGGCGTCGGGCAGCGGGGATCAGGCGTACTCGGTGCAAACGATCAACGAGCTATTCAGAGAGCTCTCCAGTGCCATCAATGCCGTGGCGGTCAGCGCGGCGTCGGCGTCGGAGTTGACCAACAAAACGGCGGGTGTAGCCGGAGAAGGCGGGGCGGTAGTACAGCGCTCGATCGAAGAGATGAGTACGGTGAGCCGCCAGGTTCTCCGCCTCGAAGAGGACTCGACCCGGATCGGCGAAATCATCGAGGTCATCGACGATATCGCCGAACAGACCAACCTGCTTGCGCTGAATGCCGCGATCGAAGCGGCCCGGGCCGGAGAGCAGGGACGCGGGTTTGCCGTCGTCGCCGACGAGGTCCGGAAATTGGCGGAACGCAGCGGGGAGGCGACGAAGCAGATCGCAGGCATCATCAAGGGCATGCAGAACAATACGGCGGAAACCGTGAGAGCGGTGGAAGCCGGGGTAGTCTCCACCGGCAAATCCGGGGAAGCGTTCGATCATATCGCTGCGATGATCAGCGAATCGGCCAGCCGGGTGATGGAAATTGCCGCCGCAAGCGAGGAGCAGGCCGCCCAGGCGACCGATGTGGTGTCCGCGATCGAGAACATTTCGGCCGCGACGGAGGAAACGGCGGCAAGCAGCGAGGAAACGGCCTCGACGGCGGGAGCGCTGGCCGAACTGGCCGAGGAATTGAACCGCATGGTTGCGGCGTTCAAAATCTGATCATGCGGAGGTAGAAAAACATGCAGGCAAGCGGTCAGGAACAGTATGTCGAATTCGGAATCGAGCAGGAGCAATACGCGATCCGAATCGAGGACATCCACGAAATCATTAAAATTCAGGATATTACCGTGATTCCCAACGTCAAGGACTACGTTAAAGGCGTCATCAATCTGCGGGGACGCATTGTCCCCGTCATCAGCCTTCGGTGCTTCTTCGGGAGCGAGGAAGCCCCCTTCACGAAAAGCAGCAGAATCGTCGTCATTCATCATCAAGAGGAGGCGGTTGGCATCATCGTCGACCGTGTCAACAAGGTGACCACGTTTTCGGATATTCAGCCTCCGCCGGAACGGGTGGGGGGCATACAGGGGAGCTTTTTCACAGGAATCGGGCTTGCGGAGAGCGGACTGGTCGGGATTTTGCGGCTGGATGAAGTTCTTTTGCATGAATAAGGGGGCCAACCGGGGTGCTGTCTGAATATAGAGAGGTTTTCCTGGAGGAGCTGGAGGAACAGCTCCAACTGATGGATGAGGAAATTCTAAAGCTGGAGCAGGAAGAGGATTGCTCGCAGGTGGTCCAGAGTCTATTCCGGGCCGCTCATACCTTGAAGGGCTCCTCCGCTGCCATGGGCTATGATGTGATGAAGCACTTGACGCATGAAATGGAGCAGCTGCTGGATCTGGTCCGCAGCGGCAAACGGAGGGTCACCGGCAAACTGATTGACCGATTGTTTTATGCCCTGGACCATCTCAAGCTGCTGAAGCTGGATATCGTCGATGGCGGCGGCGGAACGGGAATCGACATCTCCGTGTGTGTCCGGCAACTGCAGAGCTATGCCAGCGGAGAAGAGGCGGACGAAGAAACTCCGGCAAAGGCGGTAGCGGAGATGGAGATGGAGGCGGAGGTCAGCGAACCGGCAGGAAATGAGGCCTCAAATGCTCGGCAGCCGGCTAACTCAAAACCTTCATTGCCGTTAAATGTTCGCTTGAAGGCAGGCGAGTGCCTGGATCAAGGGCTGCAAGCGCATTGGGTTTTCGTGCGGATTGCAGAGTCCTGTGCGATCAAAGGGGCCCGGGCTTTTGTTATTCAGTCCGGCTTGACCGAATGGGGCGAGGTGCTGTTTGCCTGTCCGGAAATGGAGGAGCTGCCGGAGCAGGGCGGGGAGTCGGCGGAGATCGTCTTCCTGCATGCCGGGGGGGAACGAAGCCGGGAAGAACTACAGGCGCTCGTAGCCAATATGATGGACGTTGCCGAGGTGAGGGTTGAGGCGGTTTTGCCCGAGGAGCTTGAATTGGTGCAGCCGCAGCTGTCCGCGGCGAATCCTTCGACCGAGCCGGCAGCGCCAGCCGCACAGGTTCTGCGGAACGAGGAGCGCGGGGCGGGAACCTCCGCCAAAGGCAAGGCCCAAACGATTCGGGTCAGCGTCGAGCGACTGGAGCATTTGATGAACCTCGTCGGCGAGCTGGTCATCGACCAGACCCGCATTCACGAGGTAGAGCGAGTCCAACGGAGACGTTTCAACGATTCCTCGGTGGAGGAACTGGGGCATATCTCCGATCATCTTTCGAGAATTATCGGCGATTTGCAGGAAAGCGTCATGAAGACGCGTATGCTGCCGATCGAACAGCTGTTCAATCGGTTCCCCCGCATGATCCGGGACTTGTCGCGCGATTTGGAAAAAGAGATCGAGCTGGTCATCGAGGGGAAAGACACCGAGCTGGACCGGACGCTCATTGAGGAGATTGCCGATCCCCTGATTCACCTGATCCGGAATGCGTTGGACCATGGCATCGAGAAGCCGGAAATTCGCGAGTCCAAAGGCAAGCCGGCCAAGGGGACGCTTACGATCCGGGCGGCCCATGAGGATAACCAGGTCGTCATTTATGTGATCGATGACGGGGCGGGCATCGACGCGCAAAAGGTACGCAGCTCGGCGATCGGCAAAGGGGTGCTTACCGAGGAGGAGGCCGCTTATTTATCGGAGCGCGAGTCCGTCGAATTGATTTTCCGGCCCGGGTTCTCGACCGCCGCGGTCGTCAGTGACGTATCCGGCCGGGGCGTCGGCATGGATATCGTAAGGAGCCATATCGAGAAGCTGAACGGCTTGATCGAGATTGAGACCGCCGTCGGGCAAGGGACCTGCTTCAAAATCAAGCTGCCTTTGACCCTGGCGATTATCGAAGGCTTGTTGGTGAAGTTGACCGGACAAACCTATATTATCCCGATGAGCAACATCGCGGAAATTGTTCGCGTGACGCCGGAGGACCTCAAAACGGTGCGGGGACAATCGGTTATTTTGCTGCGGAACCAGGTGATTCCGGTGGCCTGGATACATGAATATTTTCGTTTGCCGAAGCCGGAGGGCCACAAAAAGCATATTTCTCTGGTGATCGTCGGCTCTGCGGAAAAGCGGCTGGCGATGGTGGTGGACGAGTTGATCGGAAACCAGGAAATCGTGATCAAATCGCTCGGTTCTTACATCGGCAAAGTGGCGGGAATCGCCGGGGGGACGATTTTGGGGGACGGCAGTGTCTCGCTGATCATGGAAATCGCCGGCATTATCGGAAAAATCGGCGGAAAGGCGCCCTATCACAAGGAGGATCAAGTGGGATGAAAAGTTCAGTGCAGCCGGAACAGGATTTTGAGCGTTTTATTCAACTGGTAAAAGGCAAATCCGGGATCGATCTGGCTCTATACAAGGAGGCCCAGATGAAGCGGCGGCTGACCAGTCTCCGGGAACGCCGGGGATACAAGAGCTTCAGCGACTTTTTCCAGGCTTTTTCCGCGGATCCCGCTCTTTACGCCGAGTTTCTGGATCAGATGACCATAAACGTTTCCGAGTTTTACCGGAATCCGCAGAGATGGGATGTGCTGGCCAACAAGGTAATTCCGGAACTGCTCAGCCGCAGTCCCCGACTAAAATGCTGGAGCGCCGCCTGCTCCACGGGAGAGGAGCCGTATTCCATCGCAATGGTCCTGTCCCAGTTTATGGACCTGAAGGAGATTCAAGTGCTCGCCAGCGATTTGGATCAGAATGCGATCGAACGGGCCAAGATCGGTAACTATCAGGCTTCCGCGGTAAAAGACGTGCCGCAGGCGCATTTGAACAGCTTTTTTACCAAGCAAGGGGAACGTTATCTGGTCTCGGATTCCTTGAAACGCTGTGTGCAATACAAAAGGCAGAATTTATTGGCGGATGCTTACGATACGGGATTCGACTTGATCGTATGCCGGAATGTGCTCATTTATTTTACCGACGAAGCCAAGGAAACCGTATTCTCCAAATTCAGCCAGGCTTTAAAGCCGGGGGGCTATTTGTTTATCGGGGGGACCGAACAGATCTTCCAACCGCAGCAGTATGATTTGGAGGCGACGGAAACCTTTTTCTACAGAAAGCGTTTGGCCCGTTAACAGATCACATAACAAAGGAAGATACCAGTCATGGGAAAAATCAAGGTGCTCGTCGTAGACGATTCGCTGTTTATGCGAAGAATGATCGTTCGGCTGGTCGAAGAGGATGCGGATATTGAAGTAATCGGTACCGCGCGGAACGGGGCGGAAGGCGTGAGAATGGTCAAGGAGCTCCGGCCCGATGTGGTGACGATGGATATCGAAATGCCCGAAATGAACGGCATTGAAGCGTTGGGGAAAATCATGGAAGAGCTGCCGACGCGGGTGATCATGCTCAGCTCCCTTACCCGGGAAGGGGCCGAGGAGACGATTACGGCTTTGCAGAGCGGGGCGGTGGATTTTCTCCCGAAACCTTCGGGCACGGCAACCGCCGGACTGGCCGGGGTGAAGGAAGAGATTGTCGGCAAAATCAAGGCGGCCGCGCGCACGCCGTTATCGGTGTTGATCGCGGCGCGCCGGGGCGCTGCCCGGCAGACGTCTTGGGAGCCGAAGCGGGCCGCTTCGGAAGGGGCGAAGGAATTCCGGCAAATCGTCGCCATCGGTACCTCCACCGGAGGGCCGAAAGCGCTGGAGACGGTGTTGACCGGCCTGCCGGCGGATTTCCCGCACCCCGTGCTCGTCGTGCAGCATATGCCGGCGAAGTTTACGCTGTCTTTGGCGCAGCGGCTGAACAACCTGTGCCGCATCCGCGTGGTGGAGGCGGAGAACGGCCAGGTCGTTCAGGGAGGGACGGCCTACATTGCGCCCGGCGGCTATCATATGACCCTGGTCCGGAGGCAGCAGGAAGTCCGGATCGTCCTGAATCAGGAGCCGCCGCAAAACGGTCATCGTCCTTCCGTGGATACGATGTTCGAGTCGGTGTCAGCCTTGCCGGGGCTGAAAAAGCACTTTGTGCTTATGACCGGCATGGGCAGCGACGGGGCAAAAGCGATGGCGCAGGCCAAGCGGCAGGGCGCCGAATCGACGATGGCGGAAGCGCAGGAAACCTGCGTGGTCTTCGGGATGCCGCGGGCGGCGATCAACCTGGGATGCGTCGACCACGTCGTTCCCCTAACGGTGATTGCCGCGAAAATTCGGCAGTTGACCGGACATTAAACGATAGGGGCATTCCCGGGTTAGTAGGGAATGCCCCTATCGTTGTCGATGACCGAGACATAAGGATTGTCTCGGTAGTAAAACCGCCACGGCAGGTCGGCGTATTCCGCCGCGTAGGCGATGTTGATGCGCGGCGCCGCGATGATCGCGGGCGGTGGCGCGGCTTCGCCGCCGGGCCCGCCCGCTTCCAGGCGGAGCGGGCTGTCGCTGCGGTGCAGCAGCGCGCCGTTCAGCGACTTGTCGATCTCCAGGGCCCGGCACAGTTTGCCGGGACCCCCCGACAAGTCCACGGGCCGGCGCGCGCGGGAGCCGCGGCGGGCGCGCATGAGCGCCTCGTCGCCCGGCGTGAGCGGCTCCACCGCCCGGATCAGGACGGCCTGCGGATCGTCCGGCGGGCCGGTGACCACGTTCAGGCAGTGGTACATGCCGTAGATCAGGTAGATGTAAGCGGCCCCGCCCTCGCCGAACATGATCTCGGTGCGGGCGGTCCGGCGGCCGCCATAGGCGTGGCTGCCCTTGTCCTCGACGCCGCCGTAGCTTTCCGTCTCGACGATCCGGCAGCGGATCGCCCCTTCTTCGGTCTCCCGGACGAGGACTTGTCCGAGCAGCCGGGGCGCCGCCTCCAGGGCGGAGTCGGCGTAAAAAGAAAGCGGGAGCAGTTCTCCCGCGCGGAAACCTGCAGGTTCGGGCTTTCCGGGTTGGCTTATCATCGCAGCATCAACTCCCATTGGGTCTGGTAACATGAGCTCATGAACTCATGTTACTCAATCCGCCTCTTTACGCGCAAGTTGCTGCACGCTCTCCCTCATCGTTATGTAATCAGCGTCGTCAATTAGCGGGAAAAAGCGGAGCTAAATTCCGGGTAATTGCCCTCGCGGCTCAATTACCTGGAAAAACTCCCGCTAATCGCTCCCACCTTTCGGCAAATCTACCGATCGGGTGGGATTTAGCGGGAGTTTTTCCATCTAATCATTTATCCGGCTCGGCCAAGGGAAAAATAACGGGAGGAAATCCCGTTACTTTCTACGTCGGCGGCGACGCCAGCCCTTGCCGTCTTCTGCGCTAATCCATCCACCAGCGCTTCAGATCGCTCCACCAGGAGCGGCTTTCCTCCTTCTTCTGCACCGGGAGCGGCTTCGCGGGTTCCTCTCCGCCGCCGTGCTCGCCGCAGAACTCGGCGGGTTCCGTGCCCCGCACGAACACCTCCAGCTTTTTGGACGGGCAATCGGGGGTGGCCAGCTTGCCCGTAGCGGTATCGATATAGACGCTGACCACATCGTCCGGCATCGGAAAAATTTTCGGCGGCACCTTCTCCAGCGCCTTCTCCGTGAACTTGGCGAAGATCGGTGCCGCTTTGCGCGACTCGGCCGTGCCGAGCGTCTTGCCCTTGTCGTAACCGACCCAGACGGCCGTCGACAGCTCCGGCGTGAAGCCGACCAGCCAGGCGTCCGTGCTGGTCGTGCCGGTCTTGCCGGCGACCGGCCGCTTGATCTCGGCCGATACCCGGTTGCCGGTGCCGCCGGTTTCAAACACACTTTCCATCAACCGGGTCAGCACATAGGCGGCCGCCGGCTCCACGATTTTTCCCGGTTTAGGGGCGGGCGCCTCATACAAGATGTGCCCCTCGGAATCGGTGATTTTCTGTACGGCGAACGGCTTAACGCTGCGTCCATGGTTGCTTATTACCGCGAAGGCGGTCGCCATTTCGAACGGGCTAACCGGCGAGGTGCCGAGCGCCAGCGAGGGCACGGCCTGAAGCGGGCTCGTGATGCCCATTTTCCGCCCCAGCTCGATAACCTGCTCGGCTCCGACCTTCAGGATCGTGTTGACGGCGTAAATATTGTCCGAGGCCGCAATTGCCTGGCGCATGTCGATGTCGCCCAGATATTTGTCGCCGAAATTTCTCGGGCTGTAGGTTTTGCGGTTGTCATCGTAGTGGAACAAGGTCGGCTCGCTGCTGAACTTACTCGCGCTGGTCAGCTTGCCGGAGGCCAGCGCCGATAAATACATGATCGGCTTGAAGCTCGATCCCGGCTGCCGGGTTGTGGCGAATACGTGATTGTACTGGCTTTGCGTATAGTTGCGGCCGCCTACGAGCGCCTTGATCTCCCCGGTACGCGGGTCGATGGAGACGAGCGCCGCTTCCAGCTCCGGCGCGCCGGCGAGCTCGGAAGCGACCGCGGCTTCCGCCGCCTGCTGTGCGGTCATATCTAGCGTGGTGTGAATCCGAAGTCCGCCATGCTCCAGCAAGCTCTCGTCGATCCCCAGCTCGCCCACCACAATGCTCCGGACGTAATCGCGGAAATAGGGAGCCTGACTGGCTGTCGTCCGCTCCTCTCGGGAGCGGAAGGTCAGGAGCTCCGCGTAGGCTTTGTCCGCCTCGGACTGCGTGATGGCTCCCGTTTCGACCATGACCGAAAGGACGGTTTTTTGCCGGTCTTTTGCATTTTTCATATGGTTAAAGGGTGAGTAATACGTCGGTCCCTTAGGAACGCCCGCCAGCAGGGCGCTCTCCGCCAGGGTGAGTTCTTTGGCCGGTTTGCCGAAATACAGCTGCGATGCCGCCTCGATCCCGTAAGCTCCGTGCCCGTAATAGATTTCGTTCAAATACATCCTTAATATCTCGTCTTTGCTGTATTTCATCTCCAACTGCGTCGTATACATCGCTTCCCGAAGTTTCCGGGACCAGGTGCGCTCGTGGGTCAGATACAGATTCCGGGCGAGCTGCTGCGTCAATGTGCTGGCCCCCTGCAGCTTCCCCATCCCTTTCAGGTTGACAAGGGTCGCGCGGGCCATGCCCTTGAGGTCGAAGCCGAAATGCTCGTAGAACTGCCGGTCCTCGGTCGCCAGTGTAGCTTGAATCAGCCAGGGGGAAATCTCCGCCAGGGCGACGCTTTTCCGATTCCGCTGACCGTCCGAAAATACGGCGATCTCTTTGCCCTGGGCATCCAGCAGCACGGAGTTTTTGTCCGAATTCGCCAGCGGCAAATCGGCCTGAAACAAATACAAGAGCAGGGCTCCGGCCGCGCAGAGGCCGACCAGGCTTAGCGCTCCCAACCATTTCAGCCACAGCCAGCGGCTGCGGCGTCCCGGTTTGCTTTTGCCGCCGCTACGGGTAAGTCTTTGCAAGGGCGGGCGCCTCCTTCCAAACTTCTGGTGTGCTTCCATCTCGATCTTTTTACGATCAGTATGGGAAAGTTTGGGGCACCCCATTCATTTTAAAATGGTTGCATTTTCGGCCTGTTTTAATATAATACAATTTGTTTGGTACAATATAGGAAGTGGAAACTTTGCAAGAAGTGAAACTGGAACCCCGCGTTCGGTATGGGTTGATATGACGGCTAAACACTATTCTGGCGGAAAGAAGGGTTGTACGATGGAATTGTGGTTTACGGAGAAACAAACGCCCGTCTTTGGCATCACGGCAAAAATTCGGGAAACATTGGTAACGGAGAAGACGGATTTTCAGGACCTGGCGATGATCGATACCGAGGAGTTCGGGCGGATGCTCGTGCTGGACGGTATGGTGATGACGACCATCAAGGACGAGTTTGTTTATCATGAGATGGTGGCCCATCCGGCCCTGTTTACCCATCCGAATCCTAAGCATGTGCTCGTGGTCGGCGGCGGTGACGGTGGTGTAATCCGTGAGGTAATTAAGCACCCTGGCGTCGAAAAGGCGGTCCTGGTTGAAATTGACGGGAAAGTTATCGAATATTCGAAAAAATATCTGCCGGAAATCGCCGGTGAACTGGACAACCCTCGGGTTGAGGTTCAGGTGAACGACGGCTATATGCATATCATTGAGAGCAAGAACAAATACGACGTTATTATGGTCGATTCTACGGAACCGGTGGGTCCGGCGGCACCGCTGTTCGAGCGCGGCTTCTATCAAGGCATTTACGAGGCGCTGAAGGATGACGGCATTTTCGTGGCGCAAACGGACAACCCTTGGTTCAAGGCGGACTTGATCCAAAAGGTGAACAAAGACGTGAAGGAAATTTTCCCGATCGTTCGCGTATACGGCGCCAATATCCCTACTTATCCAAGCGGTCTGTGGACTTTCACCATGGGCAGCAAAACCTATGATCCGCTCGAAGTCGACGAGACGAAGATTCCGGAGCTGGATACGAAGTACTATACGCCACGCCTGCATAAAGCGGCCTTCGTGCTGCCGAAGTTCGTGGAAGATCTCGTAAAGTAGGGGGCGAACGATAGAATGAAATTGGACCAAGCTTATTCCGGCAATGTGTTTATTTGCAGTTCGGAGGACTATGCCTCTTCCAAGGCGGTCATCTATGGGATGCCGATGGACTTCACGGTCAGCTACCGTCCGGGCTCCCGGTTCGGCCCCGCCCGAATCCGCCAGGCTTCGGTCGGGCTGGAGGAGTACAGCCCCTACCTGGACAAAAGCATCCTGGACGCGAAATATTTCGATGCCGGGGATTTGCTGCTGCCGTTCGGCAACGCGGCCCGCAGCCTGGATGTGATCGGCGAGTATGTCCGCGGATTGCTGGCGGACGATAAGTTCCCGATCGGTCTTGGCGGCGAGCATCTGGTGTCCTGGCCGGTCATTCAGGCCGTGTACGAGAAGTATCCGGACCTTGCCCTGATTCATATCGATGCCCACGCCGATTTGCGTGAACAGTATGAAGGCGAGCCGCTGTCCCACTCGACGCCGGTCCGTAAAGCCGCTGAGCTGATGGGCGGCAAGAATATTTATCAATTCGGCATCCGTTCCGGCTCCAAAGAAGAGTTCCTGTACGGACGCGAAAATATCAATTTCTATCCGTTTGAGGTTGCGGCCCCGCTGAAGAGCGCGCTTCCGAAGATGGGGCAGCGCCCGGTCTACGTGACGATTGACATCGACGTACTCGATCCGTCCTGCGCACCGGGAACCGGTACGGCCGAAGCCGGCGGCATCACCTCCAAGGAATTGCTGGAAGCGGTCCATCTGATTGCCGGTTCCGACGTGAACGTCGTCGGGTGCGATTTGGTCGAAGTGGCCCCGATCTATGATCCGACCGAGCAAACGCAAATCGTGGCGGCAAAGCTGATTCGCGAGATGCTGCTTGGCTTTGTGAAATAATCTGCCGTATTCATCGCAACAGAAGCACCCTGTTCCCGAATATTTCGGAAGGGGTGCTTTTATATTTTTTTCGCCTTGCCCCCGATGAAAACCCCTTCCGGGCGGTTGCCTAAAAGACGGGGCTTCTATAAGATGAAGCTGTATAGACAATAGGATGTGACCTTTATGAAGCATAAAACCGCCTATTTTTGGATTACTGTCTCCATCATAGGCTTGACGCTGGTCTTAAAGAAGTTTGAGCTTGCCTTCGACCTGGTCAATATCGCTCTTATGTATCTACTGCCGGTGTTGTTTGCTTCGGTTTATGGAGGGAAGGGACCTTCTTTTTACGCGGCGGGGGTGGGCGTGCTGGCCTTTGACTTTTTCTTTGTCCCCCCGTTCCTGAGTTTTACGGTGAAGGACCTGCGGTATGTGCTCTCCTTGATCATTTTTCTGGCCGTTGCCGGCCTGACGGCCAGCTTGGCTACCCGGTTGAAAGAACAGCTTGAGTATTCAAGACAGAGGGAGATTCATACGGCATCCTTGTATGCTTTAAGCCGGGAACTGAGCCATTTTACGGACCTGCATGACCTGCTCGATAACATCTCCAAGCAGGTGTCCCAGACGTTGGGCGCCAAGTCGGCCTTTTACTTGCCCAATCACCGGAACGATTTGGAGTTGACGGCCCCCTCCGCGGTTTCCTCCGGGGAACCGCAAGGAGAGGACGAACGGGCGATCGCCAAATGGGTTTACCAACACGGGAAAACGGCGGGAACAGGAGCGGCCGCCTTCAGTCAATCCTTGAGCCGGTATATTCCCCTGCGGACCGAGGAAGGTATTCATGGCGTTCTGGCAGTCCATCTCGAGAATGTTTCGCTTACTTCCGACATGGAGCGTTTTCTGGAAGCTTTAGGGGGGCTTGCCGCAAGTGCCATCGCACGGGTCAAATTAAGCGAGGAAGCCAAGTTGGCGCATCTTACCGCGGAATCGGAGAAGCTTCGGACCGCGATTCTCGATTCCGTTTCCCACGAACTGCGGACTCCATTGGCCACGATTACTGGCTCCGCCACCGCCTTGATCGAAGGAGAAGGCCTTTTTACTCCGGAGGATCGAAAAGATCTGCTGACTACGATCCAAGACGGGGCTTCCCGGATGAATCGGCTGGTGGCCAATTTGTTGGGCATGGTCAAGCTGGAAAGCGGAATGCTCAGCCTTCGGCACAAATGGTGCGATATCGAGGATTTAATCGGGGTTGTTCTGAAGCAGGTCAAGGATTTCCAGCAGAACCGAAAGCTGCGTGTACGGTTGCCGGACGAGATGCCGCTCATCCGAGGAGATGAAATTCTCCTCGAGCAGGTTCTGGCCAACGTCGTAAGCAACGCCATTAAATATTCGCCGGATTTTAGCGAAGTGGATATTGACGTCCATGCGGAATCGGAGTCGCTGTTCGTCTCCGTCACCGATGCCGGCATCGGCATCCGGGAGGAGGAGAAGGAACGTATTTTTGATAAATTTTACCGGTCGGACCGGACCAAGCATGTGACGGGAACGGGACTGGGTCTGGCCATCTGCAAGGGGATCGTAGAACTTCACGGGGGAACGATCTCGGCGGAGCCTAGAGAGGGTCAGGGGACGGTGGTGACGATTTCTCTACCATTAGAAGCCCCGCATGACGACCCCACTTTTTTACTTCGGACGGGGAGCAGTGAATAATGAGTATGACGGAAAAAGGAGCGCGAATTTTGGTCATTGACGACGAGCCCCAAATTCGCAAGCTGCTCAAAGTAACTTTACAGGCCCATCACTATGAAATTCATGAGGCCGCCGCGGGAGAGGAAGGGGTTGCACAGGCCTCCGTCAATCCCCCCGATTTGATCATCCTGGACTTGGGGCTGCCGGATCTGAGCGGTCTGGAGGTACTGAAACGGATACGCGAATGGTCTCCGGTTCCGATCATCGTCCTCACCGCCAAAGATCGGGAAGAGGATAAGATTGTGGCACTGGATAGCGGGGCCGATGATTATGTGACGAAGCCTTTCGGCATGGGCGAACTGGTCGCAAGAATCCGCGTCGCACTCCGCCATGTGGCCAAAACCGCCCATGAACCGATTTTGAAGTTCGGCGAGCTGGTGATCGACCTGGCACAACGAAACGTGGAACTGGGCGGGGAACGGGTGAAATTAACCCCGACGGAATACGATCTGCTGAAGATTCTGGCCTCCAACGCGGGGAAGGTGGTCACGCAAAGGCAGCTACTGCAGCAGGTTTGGGGCAGTCATTACAACGAATCGGACAGTCACTATTTGCGGGTCTACATCGGGCATTTGCGCAAGAAGCTGGAGGAGGATTCGACCCGGCCCAAATATATTTTGACCGAGCCCGGGATTGGTTACCGGTTTATCGCGCAGGATGAAGGGGGAACGAGCGAATGCTGACGCAGCAAGCCCTGAATCAAATGGCTGAGGATCACGCCTTATGGATCTCTGTGAAGGCCTGTTTCGTATTCTCCACCCTAAGCAGCACAAAATTTATCAATTGTCGGTTAACCAGAGCCTCTTTCAAGAATTCCAGACTGCAAGATGTGGATTTTACCGGTGCCGACCTGTCGGATGCGGATTTCTCCAACGCACAGTTAAGCCGGGTTACTTTTAACGGGGCTTATTTTAATGAAAAAACGATATGGCCGGAGCATTTCAATCCAACCCAAGCCGGAATGATTCTTACTATGATGAAGAGCTGATGTGTTACTGGATCAAGGAGGATCGATCTACCGGCCGATAAGGAAGTGAAAACACCGATGTGGACCAACTATAGAAGCAGCGGCACGTGGTATGGACCCGTTTCGGACTGCGATATTCTACAAATTAAAGAGGGTATGGTACGCGCAAAAACGGAAAAAGAGCTTTTACGGCTCCTTTTGGAACTATTCAAGTGGGGTGATTTTTCGCAGAAGCCGCTTTTCATTGAACTGTTGAACCATACGGACGATGAAGTGGTGTTGCATTTGGGCATCAAGGTCTTTTGCTCCATCTGCACGCATGAGGATTTACGGGATCCGGACAACCTGTACTTCTTGGGAGATGCCGATGCCGAGGCGGTTCAGGTCTTTGCGTCGGCAGCCGTGTCCACGCTTTCCCTCGAGGTCATTCCCTATCTTTTGGCCTTACTTGAGCATTGGGATGAACGTGCCGATACTTCGAGGGAGCTCCGAGACACGATCGATACGTTTACGGATTGCCGAAAAGTCATAGGTAACCGGGCCACTGTCGATGAATTAGGGCAGGCCTATATCGACTACACCGAAGCGCTGGATATGCAAAAATATTACTATCGCACAAAACCGGCGTTTCCCGGGGATTTGACAAAGGTCCTCATGGAACGGGTCTTCATGGCGGCAAATCAGGGACACCCGCTCGGCATGGAACAAATCCCCGCCCTTCTGTCGATTTGGTCGGGTGAGAAGGTGCCCGGGGAATCACATACGGTGATTCACTCGGGCAACTATCAACACTTTGTAGCCTATGTACAAAGCCTGGCAAAGAAATCGTGGGAAAAAGGCGCCAAGTACTTTTACGGACATCAACTGTAATCAGTCCATAAACATGGTCGTAACGAGACGCGCTTCGATTAGAAGGGGAGCGCCCGCCTGAAATTTGAAAGTAGCCACCGCTTCATTCGTAAAATAGACAAGGAAGGTATAAGCCTCCTGGTTATGAAGCTCCCCTTCTCCCATCACGCCCCGAATTTGTTCCATAGAGATGTCGAAAGGCGCAGGCACGGTGATGGCATAAATATAGCCATCGCATAATTCCATCTGAAAGCTCCCGAAATCGCAGTGATCGCCCTCTATGGCAAGAGGAGACTTCGGACCGATGTTTCCTTGAATAAACGACGCAGCTTCTGCGCCAAGGGGAAATCCCCGGTAGATATGGTTTTGGACAGACTCGCGAATTTCTTCCATCCATGCTTGGAAGCCCAAGTCTTCCCCAAGCCGAATCGGCTCGTAACTCATAGCCCGTTCTATGATTTCCTCCGGCTCCAAGTCCTCCCAATAAACCAGGTCGGACACCCCCGGCATCGGTACGTTGGCCTCAAGCAGCTGCAGACAGAACATCGATTCTCCATGAGATATCTCGCTGTCTTGCAGCCGGCGCACGATCTCCACCAACTCTTCCCGGGTAATGTCGGGCACGCGCCGGGGTTCCGGGCTGCAGGCCTCCTCAACCAAGTCCTCCAGAGACATGGATCTCCAGTAGTTTGCAAAAACGTAAACATCATAATTCCTGCCCGTCGCCTCATTAAATGCGGCCATTTCTTTCCCGGCATCTTTTCCCTCATCAAGGATGGCTTCAATCTGTTCGATCTCTTGTTTCAATTTGGATTTAAACGCGGCATCCCGTTGCAGGGGGCGCAGGCATTCTCGCAATTCGATGGGGTTCACGTCCTTTGGGTTTAATCGGCCGACAATTTCCGGCTTTTTCTGAATAATCATACCATATAGTGGTATATTGGTCTCATAAGGGTCTCAATCGAACTCGGAAGAAATCTTCATGAGGCAGCCGTCAAACAATCACCTCACTTTAAGAGAAAAGTCTGCAAATCTGCAGGCATTTCTGTCTTCCCGAAGAGCTTTGGGCAAATAGATGCGATTGTGCAGGAATTTGAAAAGAAGCAGCTCCATATTTAAAAATACCTGCGGATTTGCACGTTTTCATAAATCAATGAAGCAGTAATCTAGACTGTGAAGCCCATCGTGTACCGTTCGTATCATCTGAGTATAGGCTTGTTCCGTATTGAATTGCGGAAATGAACTGGATATAGTAGTACAATAGGGTACAATGTATTAATGTATTAGAGAATGGAGAATCCAGACATGCCGGATCAAATCAGGGCCAAAATCGTGATGACGAGCCGCCAGGGCGGGGATGAGACCGTTCAGGAGCTGGCGGGCGAGGTGTTTGCCCGGGGAGATACGGCCTACATTCGCTACGAGGAGCCGGAACGGGGGCCGACAGGCGGGGCGACGCGGACCATGGTCAAAATCTCTGGCGGAACTTTGAAAATCATGCGCCACGGCGAGGTCGAATCGGAGCAGAATTTCCAGGTCGGGCGCAAGCTTCCGGGCTTTTACCGCTCGCCTTTTACGACATTTAACTTGTCCACGCATACGAAATCGCTGGAAACCCGTTTGAATGGAGCATTTGGGCATATCGCCTGGGAATATGATTTGTACGTGTTTGAAGAATTATCGGGACATTTCGCCATTAGTTTACATATACAGGAGGACATTTCAAGATGACAGTAAATCCATTGGAACAGATCAATCAGGCTTTAAAAGAAGCCATCCTTGACGCCATCGTCGGCGCGGGACTCGCACAACGCGAAGAAATTCCGGCCATCGTACTGGAGGTGCCGAAAGATAAGGCGCACGGCGACCTGGCTACCAACGCGGCCATGCAGTTGTCCCGAATCGCCAAGAAGAACCCGCGCCAGATTGCCGAAGAGATCGTCGGCCATTTGGACTACGCCAAGGCGGGCATCGAGAAGGCGGAGATTGCGGGCCCGGGCTTCATTAACTTCACGCTCGGCAAAAGCTACCTATATCCCGTGATCGGCGAAGTGCACCGTCAAGGCGAAAATTATGGCCGGGTCACCAAGGGGAGCGGACAGAAGGTTCAGGTGGAATTCGTGAGCGCCAACCCGACGGGAAGCCTGCACTTGGGACATGCCCGCGGGGCGGCCGTGGGCGACGTGCTCTGCAATGTGCTTGATTTTGCGGGCTACAAGGTTACCCGGGAGTACTATATTAATGATGCCGGAAATCAGGTCGTGAATCTGAGCAGGTCGATCGAGGCCCGTTATTTGCAGGAGTTGGGACAAGACGCCGAAATGCCGGAAGACGGCTACCACGGGGAAGACATCAAGGGCTTTGCCAAAGAACTCGTCGCGGAGAAGGGGGACGCCCTGCTGTCCATGCCTCCGGAGGAGCGGGCTGCCTTTTTACGGACCTATGGTCTGGAAAAAGAACTCGCCAAGATCAAACGCGATCTCGGCCGGTTCCGTGTCGGCTTTGATGTATGGTTCAGCGAAACCTCGCTGTACGAGAACGGACAGGTCGAAGCGTCCCTGAAGGAGCTTAGCGACAAAGGCCAAACCTATGAGCAGGACGATGCCGTTTGGCTGCGGACGACCGATTATGGCGACGACAAGGACCGCGTGCTTGTCAAAAACGACGGAACGTATACGTACCTGACGCCGGATATCGCCTACCACCGCAACAAATACGACCGCGGCTTCGATCGGATGATCAACATTTGGGGTGCCGATCACCACGGCTATATTCCGCGCGTCAAGGCCGCCATGCAGGCCATCGGCAACGACCCGGACAAGCTGACGGTGCTGATCGCCCAGATGGTCAGCCTGTTCCAGGACGGCGAAAAGGTAAAAATGTCGAAACGGACCGGCAAGGCCGTAACGATGGTCGATTTGATGGATGAAGTGGGCGTCGACGCCATCCGCTATTTCTTCACGATGCGGAGCATGGACTCGCATCTGGATTTCGATATGGATCTCGCGATTTCGACATCGAACGAGAACCCGGTTTACTACGTGCAGTACGCGCATGCGCGGATCTGCAGCATTTTCCGCCAGGCCGAGGAGCAGGGCGTTGCGATTCCTTCGTCGGAGCAGGCGAACCTGGGCAAGCTGACGGCGGAACACGAGTTCGACTTGCTGCGGAAAATGGGCGAGCTGCCGGAGGAAATCGCCGTAGCGGCCGAGAACTACGCTCCGCACCGCCTTGTGCGCTATGTGTACGAGCTGTCTGCCATGCTGCACAGCTACTACAGAGCGGAGCGGGTCATCACCGAGGACGCGGAGCAAACCGCCGCGCGCCTCGTGCTGCTCGGAGCCGTTCGCACCGTCATTGCGAACGTTTTGAAGCTCATCGGCGTGTCCGCGCCGGAGCGTATGTAGCAGGCAGCCCCCGGCCTAAGCCGCCGGGGCTGCCCGAAAGCCGTCAGGGTCAAGACTTCCCTGACGGCTTTTTGCCGGCTGCGGCGGGTCTGCCGCGCAGCAGCCGGGCAGCGTGCACTTCCCCGGGGCCGGATTTGGCCCCCGGGGAGGACAGCTTGCGCGCGGTGCGGCGCAGCCGCCGCTTGATCTCGCCCGGCGTGAGCCCCGGGCGGAGCGCCAGCAGCAGCGCGATCGACCCGCTGACGTGCGAGGTGGCCATCGAGGTCCCGTTCATTTCGCGGTACCCGCCGCCGAGCCAGCACGACTTGATCTTTTCGCCGGGCGCGTAAATGTCGATGCACGGCCCGTGGTTGCTGAACGGAGCGACGCGCCCGTCCCGGCCGGTCGCTCCGACGGAGATCGTGTGGGGGTACCGGGCGGGGTAGTCGGCACTGCGGCTTTTTTTATCGTTGCCCGAGGAGGCCACGACGACGATCCCCGCGTGGTAAGCCCGGCGGATTGTGTTCTGAAGCGACATGCTTTTGTTTTTCATCCCAAAGCTCATATTAATGATATGCATGCGGTTTTGGACGCACCAATCGATGCCGAGGATAATGTCGGATACGTAGGCGGACCCGTTGTGGTCGAACGCTTTGACCGGATAGATCAAGGAGCGGGGCGCTACGCCCATCATCCCCCGGGAGCCGCCGGAAGCGGCGATGGTTCCCGCGATATGCGTGCCATGGCCGTTATCGTCATAGGGGAGACTCATCTGGTTCAATAGATTGACGCCCCTGGCCAGGGAATGCCGAAGATCGGGATGGCTGAAATCGGCCCCCGTGTCGATGACTCCGATACGGATTTGATTGCCGGTGGAGACCGACCAGGCTTCGGGGGCGCCGATCCGCCGGACTCCCCAAGGAACCCCTGCGGCGGGATCCTTGCTAGGCGTGGCGGCGTGAACCGAGACCCGGATATCCTCCTCGACGAGAAGGCCGAACCGGTCCCGGATTCCTCCAGCCGGAGCCATAGGGCAAAACAGGGCTTGAAGCAAGGAGGAGCTTCGCACCCGCCGCAGAGCCGGATAGTGGCTCTTCCGCCTCCGCAGTTGGCGCGTCATTTCGGCAAAAATCGCCGGATGCGTAAAGCGGATGATATGTCGACCGCTTTTTCCGGAGGTGTCAATGTGGTCATTCAAATACCGCAGGAAGCTGGAGTAATCCATTCAAGGTAGCCCTCCTGACGAAGCGTGTTGCAGTATTGTATGACAGCACCCCACACTCGGAATGGGGAAGTGGCCCTTCTCCCGGCAAAATGGGCAGTTTCGGCATGGCGGAGGGAAGGGCTTCCCCCGGATTTGTAAAGTTGGGCCATCCCATACCGTGTCAAAGCGGGAAAATGGACATAGGATAAGGTGAAGGCCGCCTAAGGCTTTCACCATCTTCCGCGGGGGCGCAGGCATCCTCCGAAGTGGATACAGTCATGGGGTGAAGAGCTTCGGCTCTTCGCCTCTTCGCCATGAACGGACACGGTTTGGGCACAACTAAAAACTTGCTTTTTAATGACAAATAAGGTTTACTATTTTGTGATATGGATATGTTAGTTAGGAAATCAACCTTTTTGTGAAATTGCGTGAGAGGAAGTGTCCGTTTCGTGAGTACCCCGCTCAATTTGAAAATCGACCCGGAGAAAGTGCACGAAATCCCGATGGTCGACTTGGCCTTTATGATTTTGAAGGCGGCGAATACGCCGTATTATTACCGCGACCTGATGAACGAGGTGGCCAAACTCCGCGGCATGTCGGAGGAAGAAATCAACGAAGCGATCGCTCAGCTATACACCGAGATTAACATCGACGGCCGTTTCGCCTGTGTCGGCACTAATCTGTGGGGGCTGAAACGCTGGTACCCGATCGAGCGTTCGGAGGATCCGGTAGGGAACTCCAAGCGTCCGCGCATCATTAACGATGACGACGATGATTTGGATGATGATGTATTTGCCGAGGAAGAAGAGGATACCTTCGCTTCGGACGACGAAGATGACGATTTCGACGCGGTCGATGAGGACTCGGACGACGATTTGTTCTCCGATGACGACGATGAGGAAGTCGAGGAAGTCGAGGACGACGCTATTCTGGACGATGAAGATCTGGATGAGGACGATGATCTGGAGGAAGAAGCCGACGAAGAGGGCGACTTTGATGACAACGATGAACTGGATCGGTAAGGTGTGAAACCGGGCCCGCTCCTTCACCGTTTTGCCTTTTTACCTTCTCTTGACACAGGGTAAGGTAACGGGTAAACTATTGCATGGGCTTATGATTCAAACCTATAAAAGTATGTAAATAAAAAGTGCCCCGACCTGTTCGGGTGTCACTTTTTTGTTTTTTTATGCCTATTTTTGCTATGTTTTACAGCGGAATGGGTTACGCTACGCATATTGATCTACAAGTCGCCTGAAGGCAACCCGTAACTAATTTAGGAGGTTTTTGAACTGTGGCAAAATATATTTTCGTGACAGGCGGGGTCGTATCCTCCCTGGGTAAAGGGATTACGGCCGCGTCGCTCGGCAGGCTGCTTAAGAACAGGGGTCTGAAAGTAACGATTCAGAAGTTTGACCCTTACATCAACGTCGACCCGGGAACAATGAGCCCGTATCAGCATGGGGAAGTCTTCGTTACGGACGATGGGGCGGAAACCGACCTGGACCTCGGCCATTACGAGCGTTTTATCGACATCAACCTGTCCAAGAACAGCAACGTAACAACGGGCAAAGTCTATTCCTCCGTCATCGGCAAAGAACGCCGCGGGGAGTATTTGGGCGGAACGGTTCAAGTTATTCCGCATATCACCAATGAAATTAAGGAACGGGTATTCCGCGCCGGCCGCGAAGCGGGCTCCGATGTGGTTATTACGGAGATCGGCGGGACGGTCGGCGATATCGAGAGCCTTCCGTTTTTGGAAGCGATCCGCCAAATCAAGAGTGATATCGGACGAGAGAATGTGATGTACATTCACGTTACCTTGATTCCATATATTAAAGCTGCCGGCGAAGTCAAAACCAAGCCGACGCAACACAGCGTCAAAGAGCTCCGCAGCATCGGCATTCAGCCTAACGTCATTGTATGCCGGACGGAGCATGAGCTTTCGGACGACATGAAGGCGAAAATCGCCTTGTTCTGCGACATTGATCCGAACGCCGTCGTGGAATGCCGCGACGCCGACACGCTGTACGAGGTACCGCTGAACCTGCGCGACGAAGGTCTCGACGAAATCGTGGTGAACCATCTCAAATTGACGACGCCTGCGCCGGATATGACCGAGTGGGAAGGACTTGTGGAGCGGATCAACAAGCTGGAGAAGACCGTGGAAATCGCGATCGTCGGGAAATATGTCGCTCTTCATGACGCTTACCTGAGCGTCGTGGAGTCGCTCTCCCACGCCGGGTTCGATGCGAACGCCGATGTGAGAATCCGCTGGGTGAACGCGGAGGAAGTGACGGAGGAGAACGTACACGAGCAACTGAAGGGCGTCGGCGGCATTTTGGTGCCGGGCGGCTTCGGGGACCGCGGGATCGAGGGGAAAATTACGACGATCCGCTATGCGCGTGAGAACAACATCCCGTTCTTCGGCATTTGCTTAGGCATGCAGGTCGCCGTAATCGAGTACGCCCGCTCCATGGTCGGTTTGCAGGGAGCCAACAGCTCGGAGATCAATCCGTCCACCGAATATCCGGTCATCGACCTGCTTCCGGAGCAGAAGGATATCGAAGATCTGGGGGGAACGATGCGTCTCGGACTCTATCCGTGCAAATTGCAGCCGAATTCCCTGGCCATGCAGTGCTATGATGATGAGCTCGTATACGAAAGACATCGGCACCGGTATGAGTTTAACAACTCGTTCCGCGAAGCGATCGAATCGGCCGGGCTGCGCATTTCGGGGACTTCTCCGGACGGCCGCCTTGTCGAAATTGTCGAATTGCCGGGCCATCCGTGGTTCCTGGCGGTGCAATTCCATCCGGAATTCACCTCCCGGCCAACGCGTCCGCAGCCGCTATTCCGCGAGTTCGTCAAGGCTTCCATCGCCCACCAGTCCTAAGCCGGCGGGTGCTTTCCCGGCGCTCCCCCCGGTTCCACCTTTTGAGTAATACTTAGTCTTTATGTTTTTTAAGTCTCTTTTTTCCAGATTAGAAGGGAATTCCAAGACAAAGGCGAATTATTACATTACAAGATTAAAAGGGTGGACTTGTAGGAGGGTTACGACGTGGAAGAGAAAAAGGTGTTGATTGTCGACGATCAGAACGGAATCCGCATTTTGCTAATGGAAGTGTTCAGCAGCGAAGGGTATAAGACTTACCAGGCTGCCAACGGTAAGCTGGCCCTGGAAATTGTGCGCAGCGATGCGCCTGACCTGGTGCTTCTCGACATGAAGATCCCGGGTATGGACGGGCTGGAAATTCTCAAACACATCAAGGAAGTCAATCCCGAGATCAAAGTCATTATGATGACGGCTTACGGAGAGTTGGACATGATCAAGGAAGCTACGGAGCTGGGAGCGTTGATGCATTTTACCAAACCGTTTGATATCGATGAGATGCGTTCGGCGGTAAACATGCAGTTGAAGGGCGCCGCCCCTCTTTAGGCGGCATTGAAGTCAAAGCGAATAAGGCCTTCATTAGAAGGACGGTGTGAAGATCACCCGGACCTCTAAAGAAGGTCTCTTTTTTTATGGCCGGCTTGAATCAATGGGACAGACTGCAAACCTGCGTATGATTCTGAGCTATCAGTCGAATATATTAAAGTTTCAACTCCTAAAACAAATTATACTGTGCATCTTCGCGATAAAGTGAACCTGATGGGAAGTAAGTGAAACTTATCAGGATGGGGAGCTTCAAGATGAAATATTATAGGTTGTTGGTAAATGTGAAATGGTTTCGGCAAAAACGTTGCCAACATCCACAGTTGTAGATATAAAGCGTCACCGTCGGCGTCTAAAACACTAACGGGAAAACCTCCCGTTAATGCACCGCTCCTGGCCCTTGAGCCGGATTTAGCTGGAAAAGCTCCACTTATTTCGTGGCCCAATGGCCGATATACACAATTTCAGGCGGATTAGCGGGAGGTTTTCCAGCTAAATCGCCTCTGCAGCCGTATAGGCACCGAATTAACGGGAAGAATTCCCTTTAATTTGAACCAAACTATGAGCTGTAGGCCAAGATTGTGAAAAGAACCCCTCACCCGCTGTCTAAAAGGCAAATCAATAGTTCAACCTATACGGTTGTGTCTGAGGGTGGAAGAGAGTAAGTTCTATTGGGAGATCATACAACTGGAAAACTGCAGGATAACCCTAATTAAGCGAAAGAAGGACCTTAATTCAACCGTAACTTGGGAATTAAGGCTCTTTTGTTTTTAGTAATTCAACTTTGGGTACAATTTAGTACAAATCCGTTCACAACCCCCAGGAAAGCATGAATAGTAATTTTCACAGGTTGTGGTATAATAAAACATGTGTGAATGTCGGCTAATAAAAGATAATCCAACATCCTTAGGAGGATTGAAACCCATGCCATTAGTATCTATGACAGACATGTTGAACAAAGCGCTTGAGGGGAAATACGCAGTAGGTCAATACAACATCAACAACCTTGAGTGGACGCAAGCGATTCTGGCTGCAGCGGAAGAGGAGAAATCTCCGGTCATTCTCGGGGTATCCGAAGGTGCTGCACGCCATATGGGCGGCTTCTATACTGTAGTTAAAATGGTTGAAGGTCTTTTGCATGACATGAAGATTACCGTTCCTGTCGCAATTCATCTCGACCACGGTTCCAGCTTCGACAAATGTAAAGAAGCGATCGACGCAGGCTTTACTTCCGTTATGATCGATGGTTCCCACCATCCGATCGACGAGAACATCGCCATGACGAAGAAAGTCGTAGAGTACGCTCATGCCAAAGGCGTTTCCGTTGAAGCTGAAGTAGGTACCGTTGGCGGACAAGAAGACGACGTCATCGGTGGCATTCAATATGCCGACCTGCAAGAATGCATCCGGATCGTAAACGAAACCGGAATCGACACGCTGGCTCCAGCCCTGGGTTCCGTTCATGGCCCTTACAAAGGCGAACCGAACCTTGGTTTCAAAGAGATGGAACAAATTCGTGATGCCGTGAAGCTTCCGCTGGTTCTTCATGGGGGTACAGGCATTCCAACGCACGACATTCAAAAATCCATTTCCCTCGGTACTTCGAAAATCAACGTAAATACCGAAAACCAAATCGCTTTCACCAAAGCGGTTCGTGAAGTATTGGCTGCAAAACCGGAAGCATATGATCCTCGTAAATACATCGTGCCTGGCCGCGATGCGATCAAAGCGACGGTAGTCGGCAAAATCCGCGAATTTGGTTCCAACAACAAAGCATAATTTAAATTACTGGGTTAACCAGTTAAATAGGAAATTCATGGAAAGCACACCGCTTAGACGGTGTCTTTCCCTTTTTCATAGCAAAAAATTTGAATATATGATCCGACTTGTGGATAATGGAAGAGTTAGAAGCCGGTCTTCCGGCTGCATTATACGTAGGGGGACCCTTGAGCTTATGGAAAAACTAATGATTAGCGGCGGACGTCCGCTGCGCGGTACCGTATCCATCAGCGGTGCGAAAAATAGTGCGATAGCGCTTATACCTGCCGCGATTCTGGCCGAATCCGAAGTTGTGCTGGATAATTTGCCGCACTTGAGCGACGTTGCTGTGTACTCGGAGATTTTGGAAGAGCTGGGTGCCCGCGTATTTTGGGAAGGCAGTCAGATGCGAATCGACCCTTCCGAGGTGATATCCATCCCGATGCCGAACGGGCCCGTTAAGAAGCTCCGGGCTTCTTATTATATGATGGGGGCGCTGTTGGGACGTTTTAAAGAAGCGACGATCGGACTGCCGGGCGGATGCAATTTCGAGCCTCGGCCAATTGACCAGCATATTAAAGGTTTTGAAGCTTTGGGTGCGACGGTAACGAATGAGCATGGCTCTATTCACCTGCATGCCAAGGAACTGCGCGGCGCCAAGATCTATCTGGATGTCAGCAGTGTGGGTGCAACCATCAACATTATGCTGGCGGCCACCCGTGCCAAAGGCTCCACAATTATCGAAAATGCGGCCAAAGAGCCTGAGATTATAGATGTAGCAACACTTTTAAATGCCATGGGCGCAAGCATCAAGGGTGCCGGTACCGAGACGATCCGGATCGAAGGCGTATCCGAGCTGAAGGGCTGCCGTCACTCAATTATTCCCGACCGGATTCAGGCGGGAACCTATATGATCGCAGCAGCGGCTACTCGCGGCGATGTCGTGATCGATGGCGTAATCCCGAAACACCTGGAGGCCCTGACGGCGAAATTGCTGGAAATGGGTGTCGGTGTCGAGGAACTGGATGAATCGATTCGGGTTATCGGGGCGGCGAAGTATAACCATGTTGATGTAAAAGCTTTGGTTTATCCCGGTTTTCCGACCGACATGCAATCGCCGATGACCAGCTTGCTCACGCAGGCCGGAGGGGTCAGTGTACTGAGTGATTTTGTTTATAGCAACCGGTTTAAGCATGTTCCCGAATTGGTCCGAATGGGGGCCAAAATTCGCGTCGAGGGACGCTCCGCCATTATCGAGGGGGCGCCTTTGAATGCGGCGAAGGTGAAGGCCGCCGATTTGCGCGCCGGGGCCGCGCTGGTCATCGCCGGCTTGACGGTGGATGGCGGCATTACCGAGGTGTCCGGCGTGGAATTGATCGACCGGGGCTATGACAACCTGGTCACCAATCTTCGCGCTCTGGGGGCCGATGTATGGCGCCAGGAAGAATAACTGAACGCATTCCGGCATAAGTTGTCCGGGAACGGGTATACTAGTAAATAAGTCTAGCAATCATCCGGGATTTCATAGATTCATTTGCCCGAGTGAAAGGTTATTGTATTATTTGAACGATAAAATTGAATAGGTGGTTTTTACATGGATCTGCAAATTGCCGATTTGGAAGGGATGAAGCTGACCGAGCTGTACAAGCTCGCGAAGCAGCATCAAATTCCTTATTACGGTCAGTTAAAAAAGAAAGAACTGATTTTTGCCATTCTGCGAGCTCAGGCCGAACAAAGCGGCCTGATGTTCATGGAAGGGGTTCTGGAAATCCTGCCGGAAGGCTACGGTTTCCTACGACCGATCAACTA
The DNA here is from genome assembly GCF_036864815.1 of Paenibacillus sp. A14. Lineage (NCBI taxonomy): Bacteria > Bacillati > Bacillota > Bacilli > Caryophanales > Paenibacillaceae > Paenibacillus > Paenibacillus sp. A14. Next base: position 9,719 of record NZ_JBAGJD010000018.1, on the reverse strand, counting down.
TTTGCCGAGCACGGAGGACATTTATATCTCCGCTTCGCAAATTCGTAAATTCGATCTCCGCACCGGAGACCTGGTCTCCGGGAAATGCCGGACGCCGAAGGAAAACGAACGGTATTTCGGGCTGCTGCAGGTCAACGCGGTTAATGGAGAGAACCCGGCCATCGCTGCCGAACGGCTCCATTTTCCGGCTTTGACTCCGCTCTACCCGCAGGAAAAGCTAGTGCTTGAAACATCTCCAACCCACTTATCCACCCGCATTATGGATGTGCTTGCCCCCGTAGGCTTAGGACAGCGCGGTTTGATCGTGGCGCCTCCGAAAGCCGGGAAGACCCTGCTGCTTAAAGAAATCGCCCACAGTATCTCCACCAACCATCCCGACATCGAGTTATTCGTGCTGCTGATCGATGAACGCCCTGAAGAAGTGACCGATATGCAGCGCTCCGTCAAAGGCGAAGTCATCGCTTCGACGTTTGATGAGCTGCCGGAAAATCACATCAAAGTGGCGGAGCTCGTCCTGCAGCGCGCGTTGCGGCTGGTTGAGCACAAGAAAGATGTCGTCATTTTGCTGGACAGCATCACGCGGCTTGCCCGGGCATACAACCTGGTGGTGCCTCCGTCCGGGCGTACGCTTAGCGGGGGGATTGATCCGGCGGCATTCCACCGTCCGAAGCGGTTTTTTGGCTCGGCCCGAAATGTGGAAGAGGGCGGTAGCTTGACGATTCTGGCCACGGCGCTGGTGGATACGGGCTCCCGGATGGATGATATTATTTACGAAGAGTTTAAGGGAACGGGGAACATGGAGCTGCACCTGGATCGGAAGCTGGCGGAGCGCCGTATTTTCCCGGCCATCGATATCCGCCGTTCCGGTACGCGCCGGGAAGAGGTGCTGTTGACGAAGGAAGAGCTCGATACGATTTGGGCGATCCGCAAAAATATGAACGATTCCTACGACTTCGTGGAAAGCTTCTTGAAGAAGCTGCGTGACAGCAAGACGAATGCCGAGTTTCTGGCTTCGTTCGATGCGGCCGGCAATGCGCCATCGGGCAGCGGCTCCGGAACGCGGAGAACGACGCGGACGACGGCCTCGTCCGGAGCCGGCCATAGCTCAGGAGCAGGCTCGAGTTCATCCTAAGGCCAACAACAGAAGAGGGGAACAAGATGTACTTAGTATATGCTGACCAGCAAGGACAAGTGTATGATCATCCGGAACTGTACGGGCTGGCCCGCAGCGCCGATATGATTGTCGAAATACTGGAAGACGAACTGATCCCCCTGCCGGAAGGGGCAACGCTCGTGGGTCTGCCCTCGACGCGTCCGGTCGGCATGAATCCGGATACAGGCGAGATGCAGCCGCTGCCGGGGGATGTCCAAGCGGTTGGCGCTTTGCTGCCGCAGGGCTACACCAGGCTCTGCCTGCCAGGCTATGTCAAAACCGACAAGGACTATAAGCTGCCGTTGTTCGGTTATTCCGCGGTGGTCTGGAAGGACGGTCAGTTCTACGTGACCGCCCGTATGTCCGACGACCCTGAGAAGTGGAATCCGCTGAACTGCGATCCGCTGGAGCTCAAGAGCCAGGTCAAGACGTTGAAGTCGCGGTACCCGGACAATCGGCTTTACGAGCATTTGTCCAATTGTGCGCTCGGCTACGAATGCCTGACTGCTTCGAATACCTTCCTGAACCGCTGGGAGGGGGCTGTTCCGGTGTCATACTCCTGCAACGCCGGGTGCTTCGGCTGCATTTCGGAACAGCCGGATGACAGCGGCTTTGTTTCGCCCCAGACGCGGATGAATTTCCGCCCGCGGGTGGAGGAGCTCGTCGAAGTGATGCTGGAGCATCTGAAGACGCCCGAATCGATCATTAGCTTCGGCCAAGGTTGCGAGGGTGAGCCTTCGACCCAGGCCAAGCTGATTATTGAGGCGATTCGAGAGGTGCGCCGGCAGACGGATATGGGATATATCAATATCAATACCAACGCCGGTCTGAGCGATCATATCCGCGGTATTGTCGATGCCGGGCTTGATTTGATGCGGGTCAGCACCATCAGCGCCTTGGATGACCACTATAACGCATACTACAAGCCGCGCGGGTATACGCTGGCAAACGTGGAGAAATCGCTGAAATATGCGGCCGATCAAGGCGTATATACTTCGATTAACTATCTGATCTTCCCGGGGGTAACGGATCGGGAAGAGGAGGTCGAAGCGATGATCGAATTCGCCCGCCGTACGAACTTGCGGTTGATACAGCTGCGCAATTTGAATATCGATCCCGAAAGCTATCTGGAACTCATTCCGAAAGCCCAAGGAGAGATTCTCGGCATGAAGCAAGCCATTGAAATCTTTCAAGAGGAATTGCCCAATGTGGTGATCGGGTCTTATACGCATGTGCCTCCGGCCGAATTGGCGAGAGTGAAGGTGCGTGGCGGATTACTGTCGTAGAAAAAGGAAAAGCCCTCAATGTATGGCCTTCGCCATGGTTGAGGGCTTTATTTATTCTTGTAATTTATTTAATCAACTTTCTTACCTTTTCGGTGGGAAGTTCAAGAGTTTCGCCGATTTCTTCAAGGGAGAAGCCTTTTTCAAACAGCTTTTGGGCAACTTTGAGTCGAGCCTCTTCTATCCCTTTCTGCACGCCCTTCTCCATACCCTCTACTAAACCTTCCTCGTAGCCCCAGCGCTTCCAAGCAGGCATCAGCTCCATAATGTGTTCACCTTCTTCCGGAAAATGTTGAGTTAATTCCAGTAATATGGATTCATCCTGTTGTCGATCAGGTTGGAAATACATGTCCGCGATAGACATTATAAGTGCGATTCTCGCATCATCAAGTTTTTTTCTAAGGCCAAGCATCATACGTAAAAAAGAAAAGCGGATCTCCCGTTCTTCTCCTTTATTATATCCCATCTTGGCCAAAAGGGCAGCAGCTACGGGGTTATTCGAATGGATAAAGTTCCTCCAATGATTGCTGTAAAGTTCCACCTTGAGAAATTGAAACTTTAGAATGACGTGTCCTGGAATGGACATAGAGAACGTATCCTTTTGATCGGTGAGGGAGGGTTCGGTGAAGATCGCTATCGGTATGATCAGTTTATGCTCTTTGCGGTGCCTTTCATACAGGCGGCTGAAGTAAATAAACATTCGTTGATGAAAGTCGCTTTCCCGATAGGACTGAGGTTCCAGATGAATTATAATGTACGCATTTAGTGACTTGTATTTGGTTTCCAGCAGCAGATCCAGAGTTCGTCTTTCTTCCCCGACAATATCAACCAACTGTTCTTGCATAAGGAAACGGGTATGCCGATGATCGAGCTGCTTATCCAGCTCCGGAAAGAACAAGGCGATAAATTCCGCAAAAAACGTATATAACAGCTTTTTAAAGGCTTCGTCATGCGCGGTGGAAGTTTTCATTTTATTGCTCCTCTCATCATTTTAATCAACGCAAAAAAGCACACAGGCGGGCAAAGATTGCTTCGCGAGTGTGCTTCACTACGGATTTTTGTGATTTGCTTTTGATTATACGCCTTGGCTCCCATCTTCGCAAACAAAGCTGTAAATAACCGAGAGTACAAGGCGAAATTATTCCTTCAGCTGGTAATTGCGCCGTGAGGGTACACGTGCTATAATGCTTTTATGTGTCATTATAACTCTGTGCACGCATGAGGCTCAGGGCGGAAAGAGGTGAAAGTCATGAAAGAAGCCATTCAACCCAAATATCACGTGACTACAGTAACTTGCGCTTGCGGAAATACGTTCGAAACGGGTTCCGTTAAACAAGAACTGCGCGTTGAAATTTGCTCCAACTGCCATCCTTTCTTCACTGGGAAACAGAAGTTCCTGGATGCTGGTGGTCGTGTGGATCGATTCAAAAAGAAATACGGCATCTAATGAGACGAGCTGTTTGACAGCTACTCTAATAAATGCGAAATTTAAATCCCCCGCGACCCACGGGGGATTTTTTTCGTCCAGGCTGTTTCAGGGTTTGAGCTCGATGGTCTGATCCAAGCCGCTCCATTCTGCCGCGCTTATGATTCCAAGGCGCCAGAGGGCGATCCCTTTCAAGTCGTAGCGCTTTGCCAGACCGATTAGCGTAGGTATCGATTTTTCGTTTTCGTTATCCAGATTAAGGCCCAGAACCAGTTTGCTCTTATCGGTTTCCTGCAAAGCCAGCCTAATCGCTTCATCCACTTTGGCGGCGGGGTCCGGTTGCTTCTTGGCTCCGTAATTATAAGCCATAATGACGATTTCGTCGGATAGCTCGCCCAGGGCCTTATAGTCATAGCCTTGGTAAGAAGAGTTCAGCGGATGCAGGGCAAGCCCGAGTTTTAAGCCCGCCGCTTTCGTTTGCGTTCTCACTTCTTTCACGAAAGCCGTGAAGGCGGCCTGGGTCGATTTTTTCTCGGTGGTGAGACCAAGTCCTTCAAAATCAAGCATGATTCCTTGGAATGGATGCTCGGTAGCGGCCGCGATCATATCGGAGATCGCCTGTTTGCGAAATTCCGCATTTTCGATCACCTTGGTTAATTCCCCTTTGGCATCGCTGGAGTAGACCATCAAGTAAGGTGTCGTGCCCGCGGCGGAGGCATCCGTTACCAGACTCTCGGACGTTACATCCCCGGCGGCTTGCGGCCAGTTGAAGTCTCTCCCCGTGCGGGTGAATTTCCCGTTCTCATCGATCCGGCTCCAGCCGAAGGAAACGGCGTCCAGGCTCGCGATTTTAGGCGCATCGGAGAAAGCGCGGATGGCGTAAAAGCCCAGCGTATACATCTTCTCTTTCGGCGATGTGACGGAGACCGTCCGGGAGGCTTGATTCCACTCTACTTTAGCGCCAAACTGCTGGCTGAAAAAGCTCAGGGGAATCAGCGTGTTTCCGCCCGCCGATCGGGGAGCCTCGGCAAGTTGAACCGTGGTGCCGTTGACGGTGGCTTGCTTGCGGTTCAGGGTGAGCTGAACACGGACTTCTCCGTTTGTATCATTTTTTACGGCGGTAATTGTCCGCGCCTTGGCGTTCCAGGTGACCGGGATGCCCAAAGCTTCTGAAATGGAACGGAAAGGAACCAGGGTGGTTCCGTTGATGACGGTCGGCTCTGCGGATGCGTTCAACGGATACCCGTCCAAAAGAATTTGGACCGCCGGAGCGGCTTCGGTCCGGCTGGGCTGTATTCCCCAAAGCCCGCTCGCCGCGATCACGGCGGACAGCAGGATTTTGGTGAGACTCTTTCGATTCATATCTCTATTTCTCCTCTCAAGGGTTCTGCTAATTTACCAATATTTCTATCAATATAGCAGAAAAAAATAGATTTTGCATGCCGGTTGCGAGAGGTAGAGGAGCCAAGTTCTGCCGCGGGTTGCATTTTGGACGGGCATAGGCTATACTTAACTTCACCGTGCTAGATGGGGAGGTAGCGGTGCCCTGTAACTCGCAATCCGCTGTAGCGAGGTTGAAGTCCTGTTAGCGGTCTTGCCGATGTGAGGTCCGGTCTTTACGGCAGACGTTGACGGACGGGTCCTCCGCAATGAGTAATTGTGAACCTGGTCAGGTCCGGAAGGAAGCAGCCATAAGCAGTCCCACTCTTGTGCCGGAGGGGAGCCTGTCCCGAGTTGCGCCGTAGAGGTGCCGCTTGGATCGCAATGATCAATAACAGGTGCACGGTATTCTAATGCATAGGAACGCATCTTTGTCATTTGGCAAGGGTGCTTTTTTATTTCCCGAGATATGAGTTTTTATGGCCTGGCGAGTGTAGTATAATAAGAAAGCGGCGTATGGCCGCGGATGGAAAGAAAGAAGGTGCCGCAAAATGGAGCATATTGCACTGTACCGTGCTTGGCGGCCGCAGTCGTTTCAGGACATGGTAGGGCAGCAGCATATCATTCGTACGCTGCAAAATGCGATTCGCGAACAGCGGCTGTCGCATGCGTACCTTTTTAGCGGTCCCCGGGGGACGGGGAAGACGACCGCGGCCAAGGTTCTGGCCAAGGCGGTCAACTGCGAGAAGGGGCCCGCACCGGAGCCATGCAATGAGTGCGATGCCTGCCGGCGGATTACCGCGGGCGCTGTCATGGACGTGCTTGAAATTGACGCCGCTTCCAACCGGGGGGTCGAGGAAATCCGCGATCTCCGCGAGAAAGTGAAGTATGCCCCTACGGAAGTGCGGCAAAAAGTGTATATTATCGACGAAGTTCATATGCTGACCACCGAGGCGTTTAACGCACTGCTAAAAACACTGGAGGAACCGCCGCCGCATGTGATGTTCATCCTGGCGACGACGGAACCGCACCGCCTCCCGGCGACGGTGATATCCCGGTGCCAACGCTTTGATTTTCGGCGGGTGTCTTTAGAAGAGCAGAGCCAGCGCTTGCGGACGATCTGCGAGCAGGAAGGGATATCGGCGGAGGACGAAGCGATTGAGTATATCGCGAGGCTGTCCGATGGCGGGATGCGCGACGCGCTCAGCATCTTGGACCAGATTTCTTCTTTTTCGGACGGCAAGGTTTCCTATCAGCAGGTCTTGGACATGACGGGCGGGATTCCTTCCCGGCAGTTTGCGGAACTCGCCAAAACCATCCTGGAGGATGATGTCGGCGTTATGCTGCAAATGATTGAAGGCTTTATGCAGGAGGGCAAGAGCGCCGATAAATGCATGGAGAACCTGCTGTACTATTTCCGCGATCTGCTGATGATCAAAATGGTTCCGGAAGCGGACAAGCTGACGGAGCGCGTCCTGGATGCCCGGGATTTTCGGGAGATGGCCTCCGCTTTTTCGCGCTCGCATTTATTCCGGATTATCGACACGCTGAATCACTATCAATCGGAAATGAAGTATGCCGCGCAGCCGCAGACGCTGTTTGAAGTAGCGCTTTTAAAGCTGTGCAGCCTGCCTAAGGGCGACGACTCGGTGAGGGAAGCGGCCGACCAACAAGCCGCCGCTCCGAGCGCCGCCGCATCGGAGGTGCAGCAGCTGAAGAGGCAGCTTGCGGAACTGGAACGCAAGCTGGAGCAAGCGCTGCAGGGCGGATTGGCCGGCGGCGCAGGCGGCGGTGGCGAACGTTCGGCCACGCGGCCACCGGCCAGAAGCAGCGCGCCGCGGTTGTCTTCCCCGGCCAAGCTGCCTTCCGGCCTCGACAGGTATGTCGCTCAGCGCAACAGTCCGGAGTTTATGGCCGTCCAAGGCAAATGGAACCAGATTCTGCAGGCCGTGAAGGACGAGAAGGTCACTATCCACGCCTGGTTTGTTAATGGTGAGCCCGTCTCGATGGTGGATCACGCCGTGTTGGTCGCCTTTAAGAATGATATTCACCGCGAAACCACGGAGAAACCCGCTAACAAGCAGCTTATCGAACAAGTCATGGAGCGCCAGCTCGGGCATCCTTGCCGCCTGGTGACCATGATGCTGAAGGATTGGAATGAAGCGATTCAGGGGACGAATGCGGCGCCAAGCGAACCTTTTGAATTGGAGCCGCCTCCCGAAGAAGGCGGCGGAGGCAGCAAGCAGCCTTGGGTGGATGAAGCGCTGCAGCTCTTTGGCGAGGAACTTGTCGTTATTAAGGAATAGCCTGGTTTTTGATTTTAGGAGCTACCCATTATAATAGATGCTGATACCTATGAAGGAGATGTGAGCCCAGTGAACAATATGAACCAAATGATGAAGCAAGTGAAAAAAATGCAGGAACAAATGCTGAAAGCCCAAGAAGAGCTTGCCGGCAAAACGGTTGAGGGCAGTGCGGGCGGCGGTGTCGTAACTGTCCAAGTTAACGGCCATAAAAAAATATTGTCCCTGAACATCAAACCGGAAGCGGTAGACCCGGACGATGTTGAAATGCTGCAGGACCTTGTGTTGACGGCCGTCAACGATGCGTTGAACAAAGCGGAAGAGCTGGCTAACCAGGACATGGGCAAATTTACGGGCGGAATGAAAATTCCAGGCTTGTTCTAATCTGTTAATTACCGAATTCAGACTGAAGGAGATTACTCCCATTGTACTATCCCGAACCGATCGCGAAGCTGATTGATGCGTTTACCCGCCTGCCCGGTATCGGTCCGAAGACAGCCGCAAGGCTGGCGTTTCATGTGCTGCGCATGAAAGAGGATGATGTCATCGATTTTGCCAAGGCTTTGGTCAGCGTGAAGCGGAATCTTCATTACTGTTCCATTTGCTGCAATATTACGGATACCGATCCCTGCCGGATCTGTCAGGATAAGACGCGCGATCATTCCGTAATTTGTGTGGTGCAGGAGTCCAAAGACCTGGTCGCCATGGAGCGGACCAAGGAATTCGATGGTTATTATCATGTGCTGCAGGGAGCGATTTCTCCCATGGAAGGTCTTGGTCCGGACGATATCCGGCTGAAAGAATTGCTGAACCGTTTGAGTGATGAACGGGTAAAAGAACTAATCTTGGCCACGAACCCAAATATTGAGGGAGAGGCAACGGCCATGTATATTTCGCGGCTGGTTAAGCCGTTCGATCTGCGCGTGACCCGTATCGCTCACGGGCTCCCGGTTGGCGGAGACTTGGAATATGCGGATGAAGTTACGCTCTCTAAGGCTTTGGAGGGTCGGCGTGAACTGCATTAATTCACTTACTGGAAGGAACCCTGATTTGCTTCGGCAAAATCGGGGTTCTTTTGTTTTTTCTGTTCTGCAGGTTCTAAGTTTGTCCTTCTTTCGATACATATGGAATAGATCGAATGGAAGGGAAGGAGCGAGGAGTTTGGAGTTGTGGAAATCCGGACTGGGTCGGTTGGGTGGGGCGCCGAAATTGAATCAAGAGATGGATTATAAAGAACATCTGTACCGAGAGGTATGCAGGGCGAGGGATGAATGGCGCAGAGCGTGTTGGGCTTTTGAAGAGGCACAGGGGGAAGAGGAAGTGGACGTAGCGATTTATTTGCTCGAAGCTGCGGAACGAAGATATCAAATCCAATTGAAGTTGGCCAAACAGGCCAAACTGGACTGGGATGCGTTTAGAAGAGGGGCCTTTTTTTAAGGAGGGAACAGGATGAAAATTATACTGACCGGAATTTTAGTATTATCCCTAATTTCGTTGCTTTATATTACAATCTCAAAACGGTTGGGACTTGCCTGGTTGACGAGATTAGGCTTACATGTTGTCCTTGCAGCCCTGGGGCTTTATTTTGTTAATTTTTCAGGAATCATAACAGAAGCCTATATACCTTTAAATCCGGTAACTGTTACTACAGTGCTGGTACTTGGGCTTCCCGGCGTAGGTCTGTTGCTTGGCTTAAAACTAACCATGATATGACAGTTGACGGAGATTGATGATCTATGGTACATTATAAATCGCTTCTGAAGTGGACAAGCGCTTACAGATTTACAGAAACAACTAGAATCCAAAAAAAGTTCTTGACTTTATAGAAGCGGTCATGATATATTATAAAAGTCGCCGCTGAAACACAGCGATGACGAAAAATGAAGTTGATCTTTGAAAACTGAACAACGAGTGAGTATTAAAATGAGAATTAGTTTTCTCGTCAGATTCAAAATGAGCTATCAGCTTATTCAATAAGTTTCAACTTTATTGGAGAGTTTGATCCTGGCTCAGGACGAACGCTGGCGGCGTGCCTAATACATGCAAGTCGAGCGGACTTGATGGAGTGCTTGCACTTCTGATGGTTAGCGGCGGACGGGTGAGTAACACGTAGGCAACCTGCCCGTAAGACTGGGATAACTACCGGAAACGGTAGCTAATACCGGATAATTTAT
>NZ_JBAGJD010000017.1:0-69581 GCF_036864815.1 Paenibacillus sp. A14 | reverse complement strand
GTTATTCCCCTGGATTCTCGCCTTAACAGCATTAATCTTGCAAAAACCTTAACATCAGTTAGTCGTAATGAGTTGAACTAATGATGGAGGGATAGAGGCAGCCGGGTGAAATGTTCTTCCGATCGCTGTTGCTCCCGGATTTCTTGATGAATTAAATTCAGATAAGGTAGAAGTCCGGTCACAAAGGCGAACGCTACGCTTCTCCAGAATCATTTCACCCTCTTGCCTTTTCCCATCCTATGCTCTAGTTCAACTTGTTTGCCAGTGATGTTTCGCCTCTCCCAAAAAGGCAAAAAAAAGCCCCACCTCACTTCAAACGTACAGACACATTTTTTTCCAGAGTATGGTTTTTCTTCTGTTTTGGTTCTACATTTTTTTAGTAATAGATCATCCGTAGTTTCTCCAAACGTTCTGGATGAATTCTTGGACGACCGCCCTTTTTCCTTCGGCCCTTACTCGTCCGCTGCGTCACTGGATGTAAACGGTCCAAGAAATCGGTCCACGCATTCGTTAAATACGCACGCATCTTCCTCGTCACTTGGCCAATGGGCAGATCCGGAGCGTAGAGATACCGGATTTCTTCACACACTACGTACGCCAGTAGGTTTAAATAAATCAGGTTCCATACCGCCTGTGGCTTGTTGTTGTATATTTTTTTCAGATGCAAATTTGACTTCATGAATTTAAAAAATAGTTCCACTTTCCAGCGGTAGTGATACATTCGGGCCACATCTTCCGCTTTTACATCCCAGCGGTTCGTTAGAACTCGCACTTGATGAACCTTGTGCTTATTGTCGATAAACTCAAACTCGACCAGTCGGAACACGCCGGTTTGTTGGCTATCCGGGTCCTTGATTTCTACTTCGGCATCCCGCTTGATGAAACTCCCCGCGACCTTGGACTGAAGCACCCGTACTCTGCTGTTGCTCTTAAGTCGGACCACAAAGTAAATCTGATTTCGATCCCAATGGAGGAATTGTCCGTAACAGATATAACCTCGGTCAAACAAATAGGTGGTTCCTGGCTCCCAAACAAGGTGTTCCAACACTTCCGAGTCTAGGTCGGCCACCATCGCCGTGGAGAGTACGATGCCTTTTAGCCAGGCGCTTATCTCGCCGGTGAGATGCAGGCAGGTATGCATTTTTACCGCACTCTCTCCCGCTTGGCGTAATGCCCACTTCCCTCGCGGTAGGCTCAGAGTGATTGACGAGGAGTCTACCGCGGCCAGTCGCCCAAGTCCCTTGAGCTTTTTCGGTAGTGTAGGTCCCTGGTGATGCCACAGGTTTTTGAGACGCTGGAGGAACAAGTTACGAACACTGTCGGTTGGAATTTGCGCTAGTTTTCGATTTAAGGAGGAAGCATGGATCGACTCCAAGCCTACCCATTTTTGCAGCCACGGAGCACTTCGTAAATGCTCTGCGACGTTATCTAGTGAACTCCGTTTTTGCAAAATGGCCTCCAGAAAGAGAAGAATCGTGTTGCCAAAGCAAAGCTTCTTGGCGTAATGATCGCCACAGAGTAAACGCACATGGACATCCAACCAACCTAAGGCTTGACGAATCACGGATGGGTTAGGTATCTTTTTATTCAAGGAGACCTCCTTTCGTATGTGTCTGTACAATTCTACGATAACTGGGGTCTCCTTTTTTTGTAAATTATTCTTCTTACTTTTTATGTCATTTTTTTTGCAAGATTACTGCCTTAACAGCCTGTTTATGCGAAAATAAGCGCCGTGGCGGCCGTTAGCTATGGGAAATCGGCGTTTTCAGGACAAATAACGGCTGTGGCAACCGTTAGCGTTAATTTTCGTCTTTCTTGCAAGGCTGCTCATGCGACGGCGGTTAGGGAAATGGGGCACGCCGGATCCAACTCGCCACACCGAGGCGACAAGTTACAAAATAGGCAGCTCCATGTCAGGTTTGATGCAACTTCAGTGCTTTTATGGGCGTTATTTGCCCGATCGGCGGCTCTGTCAGCATAATAGCGGACTTTTTTTGGTCTTACTTGAGCAAAAAAGCCACTAGCGTTGCATTAAGCAATTGGATCATGAACAAATATGGGCCATCTTCCCTTCGAAAGCCGTGCAGGTGGATAAAGGCCTTTTGCGACAAAAAAGCTTAGATGGAGGCAGCCTCGGAAAAAAACTTCAATCCGTGTAAGTAACGCCCTATTAGGATAATAGGCCGTTATCTTGAAACCGCACCGAAGGACGGGGCGATAACGGCCCCCAGGTGTCCGGCTCGGACCGGCACGGCGTTGCGGCCGCTATGAGGCAAAGGCACAAAGCCCTGCTCCCCCGGCTACGGCTGCTTCACGACCGCCAGGGCCAGGCCGTCGAAGGCCGGCAGCATCGTGCTGATCAACCGCTCGTCGCTGGCGATCATCTCGTTGAACCGGCGCATGGCCTGAACCGATGGGCCATTCTTGTCCGGGTTCAACGTGCGGCCGCGCAGCAGGGTGTTGTCGCCGGCGATGATTGCCCCCGGCTTGGCCAGGCGGATGGCATACTCCAGGTAGGCGGGGTAGTTTTCCTTATCCGCATCGATCAGGAAAAAATCAAACCGCTCCCCCCGCTCCTCCAGTCGTTCCAGGCTGTCCAGCGCCGGCCCCACCATATAGGAGGCCAGTTCGCCAAAACCGGCGGCCGCCAAATTCCGCTTGGCCAAGGCGGCGTTCTCCTCTTTCAGCTCCAGCGACAAAAGCCGCCCTCCCTTGGCCAAACCGCGCGCCAGACAAATGCCGCTGTAGCCTCCGAGCGCTCCGATCTCCAGGATGGAATGGGCCCCCGCGACGGTCGCAAGCAGGGTTAACAGCCTGCCGTACCCCGGCGCGATCGAAACGTCATTCATCCCGCTCGCTTGAATCGACTCGGTTACCGTTCTAAGGACCTCGTCCTCGTGGTATAAATCCTCACTGTATCGTTCAGGGGTTAACATTCCGCACGCTCCTTTTACCTTGTCCGTTCACCAATTTTCGGTTTGTATCTTCATGAACATTGTCCTATACTGAATTGTATGGTTTTTACACGGGAACCACAAGAGAAACAGGCAACGCCAGCAACTTTCTCAAAGTAACTGCTAGCGTTGCATGAAATCAGACATGGTGCTGACCATTACAAGACTTATTCGCCTTCGCCGACTTAAGAAGCGGCGTGGCGAGTTGGATCCGGCACTTCTTAACTTCCCTAGCCGCCCGCCGAATTAGCGGCCTTTTGAGGCGCTATTTCGGCCCGATTCGGTTCCGCGGCAATAATAGCGGTCAACAAAGGTCTTATTGCCCTGGTGCGAACCCTGAAATCGAGGTTTGGCCCGCTATTTCCCAAAAGTAAGGCTCTAAAAAGCCGTTATCCCATACCGATGAGCCGAATTCGACAAATTAGCGCGTTATAGGCCCTTATTCAAATTGCTTAAAGCAACGCTAGTGCAAAATAACGGGAATTGTTCCCGGTATTTCGGGACCTATGCGGCTGCGGAGACAAATTAGCGGGAAAATCTCCAGCTAAATCGTCTGAATTTGTCCGGAGCGGTGATTTGGACGTGAAATAGATGGAGATTTTCCAGCAAAATCCGCTCCAAGGGTCATAAGCGGAAAATTACCGGGAGGTTTTCCCGTTAATAAGCGGTTAAGCTTGTGTAGATGGAGAAGCCAGAAGCCAGAAACCATCTGACACGCTTGCCTATCGAGTTGCGAAACCTATGAACATGGAGTTGATAAACGGAATGTCAGGACAAGGACAACTGGAATTGATCGCCACCGCGCCGATGGGATTGGAAGCCGTCGTAGCGCGCGAGCTTAAGGATTTGGGGTACCAGGATACGGTCGTGGAGAACGGCAGAGTTACTTTTAAAGGGGATTTGTACGATATTTGCCGATGCAATTTATGGCTGCGCACATCCGATCGGGTTCTGATCAAAATGGGCGAGTTCACGGCGCTTACGTTCGACGAATTATTTGAAGGCACAAAGGCGCTCCCTTGGCAGGACTGGATTCCGATTCACGGCGAATTCCCCGTCGAAGGCCGCTCGCACAAGTCCCAGCTCAGCAGCGTGCCCGCCTGTCAGGGGATTGTCAAAAAGGCCGTGGTCGAGAAGCTGAAAGAAACGTACCGCAACGACTGGTTCGAGGAAAACGGACCGCGCTACGTCATCGAAATCAACCTGCTGAACGATAAAGCGCTGCTGACGCTGGATACGACCGGCCCGGCGCTGCACAAACGCGGCTACCGCAAGGTGGCCACGGAAGCCCCGCTGAAGGAAACGCTCGCCGCGGCGATGATCCTGCTCAGCCGCTGGCATCAAAATCCGTCGCGGCCGTTTTACGACCCGTGCTGCGGCTCGGGAACGCTGCCGATCGAGGCCGCGATGATCGGCTGGAATATCGCGCCGGGCCTGCGGCGCACCTTTAACTCCGAGGCCTGGCCGGGCCTGCCGGAGTCGCTGTGGCAAGAGGCCCGCGAGGAAGCGATCGATGCCGTCAAAGACGATATTCCGCTGAATATCGCCGGCAGCGACATTGATCCGAAGGCGATTGAGATCGCCGAGGCCGCGGCCAAAAGCGCCGGGCTGGCCAAAGAGATCGCCTTCAGCCCTCTTCCGGCCGTGAAAATCCGGCCGGAGGGCGATTACGGCGTCATGATCACCAATCCCCCGTACGGCGAACGGATCGGGGAGGAGAAGGAAGTGCGCCGGTTGATCGGCCAGCTCGGCCGCGTTTATGCCGAACTGCCGACCTGGTCTTTTTTCGCGCTGACGCCGACCAAGCAGTTCGAGCATGATTTTCAGCGCAAAGCGGACAAACGACGGAAGCTGTTCAACGGCCGGATCGAATGCCAATACCTGCAATATCTCGGACCCCTTCCCCCGCGGCACTAAGCCCGGGCGGAGGGTTTCTGCATTTTTGGAAAGGGGGGGTCCCGAACCATGCCCCGAGCATTCAAGCTTTTTCGCCATTTGGGATATATCCTGTTCATTCTCGTCATTCTACTTAAATTAAGAATCCTGCACGACAACCTTCACGCGCTGTATATCGATATGAATGCGCTTGATCATCTTATCGCCGCCGGTTCGATTATGTTGGCTTCCTTCTGGACGCTGTGGCTCCCAGGGCGGGGACGGACGATTGCTCTCGGCATTTTAAACGTGCTGCTGACTGTGGTGATCTTCGCGGATCTGGTCTACTACCGGTATTTTGCGGATTTCATTACCGTGCCTGTCCTGTTCCAGGCCGGCCAGGTGGGCGAGCTGGGGGAAAGCATCCGCTCCCTCCTCCGCCCTACCGATCTATGGCTCTTCGCCGACTGGATGGTGTGGCTGGTCTCCGTGCTAGTTGAGCGGGGGTACCGGCGCCGCAAAGGAGCGCACGGGCATGCCGCCACCCGAAGTGTTAAGGAAGCACGGCACTCCTTGCACTCCTTGCACTCCTTGCACTCCCGGCACTCCGCAGCCGGCCACGATAACCGCGCCAACCGCGGCACGCGGGCGTTATCCCGCTTAATCGCGGGTCTTGCGGTCTTTGCCCTGGGCTTCGTCCTCACGATGGCCCCGATCCGTCACTATACGAAAACTTGGGCCGCCGGTCTCTTTGAAGGCGGATGGTGGAATATTTCCCTCTACAACGTGACCGGGCTGCTCGGATTTCACGGCTATGATGTCTACCGGTACGCGAAGGAACACATCGGCGGTGAAACGAAGATGACGGAGCAAGAGAAACAGGAACTTGAGAATTGGTTCGCTCAAAAAGCCGATGCCCGCAACGAAGCCAACGCCAGCTTCGGCGCCTACCGGGGAAGCAACGTTCTCGTAGTCCAGGTGGAAGCCTTCATGAACTTTATGATTGGCCGAGAAATCGGCGGCCAGGAGATTACGCCGAATTTCAATAAGCTGATGAAGGAAAGCCTCTATTACAGCAACTATTATCATCAGACAGGGCAGGGACGGACTTCGGACGCCGATTTTTCCTCCCAGAGCTCCCTGCACCCGCTTCCCACAGGGTCCGTCTTTGTTCGTTACCCGGATCACAGCTATGACGTCCTGCCGCAAATTCTGGGAAGCCGCGGGTACGAAACCGCCGTTTTCCACGCCTATGAGGGGGGCTTCTGGAACCGCAACAACATGTACAAAGCGATGGAATACGACCATTTTTACAGCAAAAAAGACTTCACCCTGGACGAGCCGCTAGGCTGGTCGCTGGGGGACAAATCGTTTTTCCGCCAATCGCTGGACCTGATGAGCAAAGAAAAGCAGCCGTTTTACTCTTTTTTAATCACGCTTTCCAGCCATCATCCCTACTCCCTTCCCGCCGCGGTCAAAGAACTGGATACCGGGGAGTTCAAGGATTCGATGTTCGGCAATTATCTGGAATCGGTTCATTACGCCGATGCCGCCTTGGGCGAACTGATGGAGGGAATGAAGGAGAAGGGACTTTGGGACAATACGATCCTTTACGTGTACGGCGATCATGATAATTCGATTACGGAAAAAGAGGACTACGAGAAGTTTTTGGGTAAGCCGCTGACCGAGCTCGATATGCATCAAATCATGAATCAGGTGCCCCTGCTCGTTCACCTGCCTGGCGGCAAAACGACCGGCGTGGACGACCGCCCTTCGGGTCAGCTTGATATGGCTCCATCGCTCCTGCATGTGCTGGGCATTCCGTCGGACGGCTACTACATGATGGGCAACAACCTGTTCGCCTCGAGCCCTCCATTTGTCGTTCTCCGGTCCGGTGCCTTTACCGACGGGAAGCTGTATTATATTCCTTCCCCGGACAATCTGTTCGAGAACGGCGCCTGCTATGATCTCGCTACCGGTACCAAAACCGATATCGAGCCGTGCCGGGTTCCGTACGATCGCGCCAAAAAACAGCTGCAAATCTCGGACAGGCTGATCACGGAAGATTTGATTCCTCAGTTGAGGAATGCGATGGTTCAGGAAAAACAGCTGTAGTATGCCAAAAGGCCGGCCGGGTTCGACTTGAACCCTGTTCGGCCTTTGGTTCGCTACAAAGAATGCGGCGGTTTCGTCAGCGTCAACCATGCAGTTTTTTCATGATTACGAAAGCGTCTTGCCTTTGCTGATTTCAGCGATACTCACGTAAGGATTGACGTATCTCCCTTTTTTCTCGGTCACTTTCCCATACTGTGCGGCTTGAGCGGGGCAATAATGGATGCATGCCAAACATTGCGTGCAGCGCGCCCCCCAATCAGGCCTATCGTCTACCAGAATATTGCCGCAATTGCATACCTTGGCGCAGATTCCGCAGCCGGTGCACTGATCTGTGGCGTGAAATTTTTCTGTCTTCATGGCATTCTTGGAAAACATAGGATGGATCACCCCGGTGACCAACCAAGGCAGCCGGCCTCGATTGACCCGAAACTCCTCCGCTTTCCGGGCTACCGCTTCGTTGATGTACCGCAAGGTTTCGTTGGCCGCCGCAAGTTTTTCTTGCCGAACCGCCTCGCTATCCACATCCCCCATCATGATATAGTTGTTCGGCATGATCACGGAAAACCCGCTGTTTAAAGGCAGACCATGTTCTTTCAATGAGCGGGCCGTCAGCTTCATCGTATTTCCCGCGCTTCCCCCACAGGTGACGACCGAAAATACGTAATTCCCACGGTAATTTCGAAGTTTCAGCTTTTGGATAAAATCCAGTACGATCGGCGGCGGCCCCCACGCATGCACCGGATGCACAAAACCTACGACCTCGTTGTCCCGAAGTTCGTATTCATAGACGTCCTTGCCGCTTCCGACCGCGGCCGTGATGGAGATCAGTTCCTCCTCTTGCCGGCTCGCGATCGTTTTTGCCGCGTACAGCGAGTTGCCCGTTCCGGTAAAATAAAAAATCATCGGATCCACCTCTCCGTCCCGCTTCGGGAACCTTATTGACTTCTATTTTTGCGCTTGGCCGAGCGCGTCCTCCACTGATTTGAGGTAAGCTTTGGAGGTGATCGTCGCGCCGCTGATGGTGTCCACTTTAAGCGACTGCGAAGCGAGGACCCTGCCGTACAAATTGCCGGTAAACTCCGGCGTTTGATTCTCTTTATGCATCAACAGCTTAATATCCGTTACCTTTCCCGAGGAAACGGTAACCTGAACCTGATTGGCCCGTAATTTGTACTTCCCGCCGGCATAACTTCCGATATACGTTCCGTCCTTCAGGTTCTTAAAGTCCAAGTCGGCAATCGGGAGCTGCCTGCCTTCCCTCCGT
The DNA here is from genome assembly GCF_036864815.1 of Paenibacillus sp. A14. Lineage (NCBI taxonomy): Bacteria > Bacillati > Bacillota > Bacilli > Caryophanales > Paenibacillaceae > Paenibacillus > Paenibacillus sp. A14. The sequence goes on along the minus strand of NZ_JBAGJD010000017.1, from coordinate 61,373 downwards.
TCCCCCTCGGTGAACAAGAGCCCGCCACCGACAACTGCCGCCAGCGTAAGCACCACTGCAATAATCCACATCCCTATCCTTCCTTTCGCTCGCTTTGAACCCCTCTTTTGGTTCATCCGCTTTGTCCTCCCTTGGATTTAGGCAATGACGGCGGCCAACCCCTCTTGTGCCTGAAAATGATTCTTTAATCCCGGCGTCACGTAAACCTGCCCGCGCCGGTCGACGAAAACGGCCTCGGCTCCGGGGAAGCCGCGGAGGAACGACAGGCCCCGCTCCATTCCGGCCACAAACACCGCCGTCGACAACGCATCGGCCGCAGCAGCGCTGTCCGCGACGATCGTTACGCTGATCAGGCCGGCATCCGCGGGATATCCTGTCGCCGGATCCAGAAGATGATGCCGCCGGATCCCCATGGCGTCGATAAAATAGCGCTGATCGTCCCCCGACGTTACGACCGCCCTGTCGACGACGTCGACCGCGCCGATCAAGCGGTTTTCCCTTCTCGGATGGCGGATGCCGACACGCCATGGAGCACCGTCCGGTTTGGCGCCCAAGACGGCGACGTTACCGCCGAGATTGCTGAACGCGGAGGCGACACCGAAACGGCGGAACACCTCAATCAGCTTGTCGCTGGCGTACCCTTTGCCGATCGCCCCCAGATCTATCGACTGGCCCCTAACCCTAAGTCCGGCAGTTTGGGTCATGGACTCCAGGCGCAGATCCGCATAATTCACCAGGGATAGCGCCTCCCTGATCCTTTCGTGATCTGGAGCGGCTGTGGCGTTTTTATAATCCCAAAGCTCCACCAGCGGGCCGATGGTAATATCAAACGCTCCACGGCAGAGGCCCGAAAAGCGGCCGGCCAGAGCCAGCACTTCAAATGCCTCGGGGCTGAGTTCGACCTTCCCTCTGCCCGCCAGCCTGTTGATTTTGGCGATGTCGCTATCGGGGGCGAAGCGGCTTAGCAGGCGTTCCAAGCGTTTGACTTCCGCTTCGACCGCCTGAAGCGCATTTTCCGCGCTTTTACCGTAAGCTTTGTGCCACAACTTGGTTCCCATCCCCAAACACTCGGAATCGATCGACTCGGTTGATTTTGACCGGCCCATTCGCGGGTGACCTCCTTTCTAACTTCGCGTTATCGAGGACGACGGGTCAGCCCATCCATGACAAACTCCGTCATATAATCCTGGAGCTGCGGAAAATACGCCAGCCCGATTTCTTCCTTGTGCGTATCGATGTTGATGATGGCCGCAAACATTGCCATAATCATCTCGCTGTCGATATCGTCCCGCAACTTCCCTTCCGCCTGCCATCGTTTCACCATTTCGGCCGATTGGCCATAAACGAAATCGACAGCTTCCTGGCCGTTTTCTTCGCGGTACAGCTTTTCGATTCGGCCGAACACGTCGCGGTTATACCATTCCTTCAGGATCGGGTGCGACTTCATACCCTCCTGATTCCGCGCCAGAAACCCTTGAATTATCCGCAATGGCTCTTCATTCGGATCGACGGACGCCATCAGGTCCCTTTTGAGCTGCGCGTTTTCCTCCAAAAAAATCTCCATGAACAGATTCTCTTTCGAAGGATAATAGTTGTAAAAAGTGCCTACGCTAACTCCGGCTTTTTGAGTAATGCCTGCCACGTTCGTATCCTTGAATCCTTTGGCGCTAAACAACTCCTTTCCGCATTGATAAATTCGGGTTTTCTTGTCTTCCACTTGCCTGACCTCCGATGCTGGTTTTGCCGAGGAATCGTTAAATTTGTGATTTATTTCACTTATCCCGGCGTATTTTCGCTTTCTTGGTATGGCGATACGGTCTCTTGCTCCATTGCCGGTTAGATACTTCATTTGATGTCGACCGCGGCCAAACATGTGAATGAATATTATTTTATTCATTCACACTTTATTGCAGTTTCCCTTTTTTGTCAATAGACGGCATCCGGGTATCCTCTGCATCGACACGACAAAAAACCGCAGGTGCACAAAAGCTCCTGCGGTTCATTTTGTTCCGTACCAGTAGTGAAAAAGACCTCGGGCTAAGTAGCCCGCCCCTATTTCGGTTTCTTAACAAACGGCGCCGCCTTGGTCAAAACCTCGTCTTCCGTCGGCGCGCTGACATAGCGGCCGTTGATATAGACGAAGGCCCGCTTGCCGCAGGGGCCGCAGTAGGACTTGCAGCCGATTTTGATCTCGGCGTCCGGCGCCAGTTTTTGCAGCTTCGGCACAAATGTCTTCATGCGGATATGATTGCATTTGTCACAAATGCGAATATCGTTAGCCATGCTCTTCCCTTCTTTATGCGGATTAATGATCCCCATGGTTTCCTTTGGAAGGGTTGGTGATTACGAAGCCCTCCTGCGGAAAATACAGATAATCGATTTTAACGCCTTCCAGGAGCGGCTCGTTTACGTCAACGATGACGTCGATCTCTTTATCGGTAGACACGACATGGTCATTCTCGTTCTTTTTGACCAAATCCAGGCCGTAATGAGCGTGGTCCCCGTGGGCGTGGGTGATGAATACCTTCAGCACGAGCCCTTGGTTCTCTTCCTTCTCCAGTTCCTTCTTTATCACTTTCGCCGCATTGCGGGTAATTTTGGCGCTCATCGAATCAACCTCTCCTATCGGGTAGCTAGAATAACAACCTTAACATTCCTATTGTAAAGAATCCGCCCCATTCGCGCAAGGGTCCCCTTATCTTTCAATTTCCCGCACGGGCTGCTTGTCCTTGCGCTCCGCCCGATCCACGAACCAATTCATCAGCAGCATCGTCACCGCGATATCATCGACCGGTATAAAAGGCAGCACGTCAGGCAGCACCCAGTACAATACCGCCGGGACCGCCAGCAGCAGCTTGTCCGTCAATGGAACGCGGGGAGACCGCAGCAGTCCGGGAAGCCGGCGGAATACATGCGCCCAACGGCGCAGCGACCAAAGCTTAGACCATTTCATGGAACTCCCCCTCTCTATACCGTTATACGATAAGATACCCATTTTTTCTATATACGTTCAACCGTTTGGACAAAAAAAAGCCGCGTTATCCGCGGATAAACTCGGCCAGGATCGGGGCCAGTTCTTCGTAGATCTCCTCGAATTCCTCCAAAGGCAGAGGGTTCACGCCCTCCCCCGCTTCTACGGTAAAGCCGGGCCGGCCGAATTCGTCGATGAACCAATCCTTGTACCCCGCGTCGCTCCCCGCAAGCTTAACGGCCCGGTATCCGCCACCGGACGCCGCCAGGCGCGCGGCCAGCATTTCCGCCTCCCGCGGCTCCCGCTCGCGGTAGTTCCAATAAATCTCTTTGCCCTGCGTATGCAAAGAGAGCACCCGGCTGAACCGCATTTCGCGGGTCAGCCGGGCCAGGGCGGCCGCCTCCGGCTCGCTGAGCGGATGCGGACCGCCGTAATCCTGCGGCGCCGGGCCGCACACGCCCCGGCGCTCCCGCTCCAGTTCCCAGCCGGCCGGGAACTGGTCGTTCAAATCGACGCCGCGGATATTGGCCTTCCAGCGGCGAAAATCGCGGCTGCCGCCGTTCCACGCGGCGAGCTCCTCCGCCCGGGCGAAGCCGGGCGGGATGCCATCCTGCGCCAGGTCGGCGCCGTCGGGGTTGACCATGGGGACCGCCCACAAGGTGACGGCATCCAGGCCGCACTCCTCCCCGGCTTCCCAGGCTTCCGCCAACCGCTCCACAAACCGGAGCAGCAGCGGGGCCGTGATCCACTCGTTCGCATGAACGGCGGCGTTCATATGGACCGCTTCCGGACCCTCTCCCAACACCAGGGCAACCAGCGGTTCGCCAAGCACGCTTTGCCCGATGGATCTTATCCGGATGCCGGGATATTGCCGCGTCAGCTCCCGCACTTGTGCCACATAATCGGCATTGCGATACCCGTTAAGGTTTCTCACCGTCACCAGCGGCCGAACATGCCGTTCCTTCCGATCGGGATTCACCTTATCCCATCCTTTCGCACTTTAATCAATCCCCCGCGCTAAGCCTCAACCCGTATACGACAAGGGTAAGAACGAACAAATGTGCCGGATAAAACGACCTCCATACCCAGGCCGGTACCCGCATGGACTCCAACCGCTTCCATACGCCCGGCCCATAGGCAATCACCAAGGTAGGCAGGATGCTGATCATCTGGATAGTCCAGCCGTAGGAAAGCAAATAAACGCAGTTCAACAGCAAATGCATCAGCAGCATTCCGGTAGATTGCGCATATTTGAATATAAGCACGAGAAGTAGTCCATATGCCCCATAATCAAACGGCAAAACCTCCATAAATACGGCAAATCCCGAAATGATCAGCACCGAAAGGACCCCGGGCTGGGTATGATCCAGAATTTTCAGCACCAGGACCGCCACCAGCAGCGTGGCCACGACATTCAGTCCCGCATCGTTCAGTACAAGCTGGTACGGGATTTGGGAAATTACGGTAATCAGCAACAGTCGGATGGCATATTTCTTAAAATTGGAAGTGTGGGCGTATCCTTGGACCAGCGCATAGGCGTAAATCGGAAAGGCGATTCGGCCGATCACTCTCCAGATCAGGTCTCCCGGGAAAAACAGCAGCCCGATGTGGTCGATCAGCATCGTAATCATGGCAATCAGTTGCATAAGGTTGCTCCTTCTTCACATAATAAATGATTTCCCTTTACCTCTATTTTACTTTACACGAACAACGGGCCGGAAATGCTTGCTATCCATATAATTAACCCGCAATCGCAATACGACCGCATCTTTCACGTACGAAAAGCAAAAAACCTTTGGCGCAGCGCATAGCTGCCCAAAGGTTTTGCGGTTAAAAGGCCGGGTTGGATACCTGCCAGACGATCGGAGTCAGCTCAATCTGTCTGCCGAGCCACTGCAAGGCGATGCTTCGGAACAAGTCCGGGTCGCCGCTGCAAAAAAATTGGTGTACGGGGATATCGCTGCCCCGGGCGAGCCTTCCTTTTTGATGAAGCACGGTGCTGATCTCCCGGGCCGTCTCATCCGCGGAGCTGATCAGCTTTACCGCAGGTCCCATTACCTGGATCATCGTTCTCGCCAAAAACGGATAATGAGTGCAACCGAGGATTAAGCAATCGATCGGATATTGCCGGATTTCACGGAGCGCGTCTTCCACGATCCCCAGAGCCTCCGGCATTTCGTAACGTCCCTGCTCCACCAACGGAACGAGCGTAGGACAAGCTTCGCTGACGATTTCAATCGCCGGATTCAGTTCCTTAAGCGCCGCGGTGTAGGCGCCGCTGCGGATCGTGCCGATCGTCCCGATGACGCCGATTTTTCCGGTTTTCGTGGCGCTGATAGCCGCACGGGCTCCCGGATGAATCACGCCGATCACGGGAACGGCCACTTTGGATTGAATATAATCCAGAGCCGCGGCCGTAGCGGTATTGCACGCGATAACGATCATTTTCGGATCGAATTGAATCAGAAATTGAACAATTTGCTCGGTAAAGAGGCGTACCTCTTCGGAGGATCGGGGGCCGTAGGGAGCGCGGGCGGTATCCCCGAAATAAATAATTTTCTCCCGGGGAAGCTGTCTCATGACTTCCTTGACGACGGTAAGACCTCCCACACCGGAGTCCAGTATTGCGATGGCTTGCTGCTGCACGAACATACCGCTTCCTTTAGACTAGTTATTTTAAATTTCCGTTTTCTCTTCCTACTTTATGTATTCAAGTCATAAAGCGTACCTAAATCTTAACTCAATTTATACGGAGGGACAACTAAATAGAGACCTTCCATTTTTAACCGGCGGCAACAAAAAAGACCCATATCGGGTCTTGATCGTCACCGGCGGTTCGGGCCGGAATTAAGCTTTCTGTTCCGTCTCGCCGGCGGCTGTAATTTGCTCGCTCGAGACATCGCTTTCGGGATGATCATTGTCGCCAGCCACGCCGATCACCGCCGTCTCCTCCGGCGCCTCATTCTCCCCGAGTGACGAAACGCGTACTTCCGTGTCCTCGTTGTCTTCCTTCTCCTTGGCTGCGCGCCAAGCCTGGAATTCACTAACGAGACCGCCGGCCGTTTCCTTGACGCGGCTGGCCAGTTCCGCACTTTGTTCGCTGACTTTTTCGGCCACTTGCTGCGTCTTCTCCCCAACCTGACGAGCTCCGTCGGCGATATCCTTCCGCAGTTCACGCCCCGGTTTCGGAGCAAACAGCAATGCCGTCACCGAGCCTACGACCGCGCCGATCGCAGCTCCCCAAATCCAACCCTTCGCGTTTTTACTCACGTCACATCTCTCCTTATCCGGCCTTCCCCTACCGGGCGAATGCCTATATCGATAGTTCATTATAAGCAGGAGGGGGCCGTCCTGTCACAGTCCACGGGAAAAATCGTCACTTCGCTTCTAGGACGGAATATTTTCCTTGTCCAGATAGGTTCGTACGTTTGCCGCGAATTCCTCCATCGCTTGCGGAAGCTTTCGGGCAAGCGCATGTCCTGCGCTCCGGTCCCATTCGAAATACTCCTGCACGAGCGGCTTCCGCAACCGTACCAGTTCGGTTAACAACTCGAACAGATGCTGACCGATCACTTTTTCATCACGCATAATATCTATAATGTCCTCATAGCTGCTGGCATCCCGCATTATAAATCCGTCAATGAGGTAGCTTCCCACATCGGTCACGACCTCAATCGCCAAATGCAGAGCCCGTTCCTCGGCGTACCGCAGGATGAGCGGATTGTCCTCGGCGGAGCAAGCCGCCGCAAAAACCTGTTCCAGCTCGGGAAGCACATTCAGCCTGCGTTCAATTTGTTCCCGGTTCACATAATACAAGGCGCTTCCTCCCTCGGGGCTTCTCGCATCCCGCTAAAATTCGAAATCCACCGCAACCTGGCTCTCCCGAACCTGCGTCATATGCTCGATCACTTTCTTGTGCTCGGGATGAACCTGGTATCCTTCCAAATCCTCCAGCGAATCAAAGGTTGCCACCAAGGCAATATCATAGGAACGCGGCGATTTCACGACATCGATGCCTACCTCCAGATCGCGAAGCTGCTCCACCTTGCCTTTTAGTCCGCGAAGCACCCCGGCGGTGGTTTCAATACTTGCCGGAGACGAATCTTTCAGTTTAAACAATACGATATGCTTGATCACTTGCCCACTCTCCTTCAGTCGTCGTCACGGCCGTTTCAAACCGTGCATGTCCTTACTCTTCTATACAAAATATAACATAAAGCGCAGCGTCAAAACAGCCCGGCGCCTTCTCGCGGGCACCGGGCTGTTTATGCGGACAAACATCATAAAGAAAAAGGACTAAGCGTAAAAATTGGGCAAATAGCGGCGGTGGGCCTCCAGCATTTCATCCAGCAGCAGCTTGGCCGTCGAAACCGACGGGACCAACGGATGGTGAACCATCGCCTGTAAAGCGAGTCCGCGATCGCCGCTGACCGCCGCGTCGATCGCCAGGCTCTCATACGTTTTTACCGCATGAAGCAGTCCCTTGATATGCTGCGGCACATGCTGGGGAGTTAAAGGAATCGGGCCGCCCGCGGTAACGACGCAATTGATCTCGATGCTTGCGTCCGCCGGGAGAAAATCATAGATCCCGCCGTTCGGCACATTCAGCGTTTGAATATCATTTCGTCCGGTATACAGCGACTGCATTAAATGAACGGCCGCTTCGGAATAATACGCGCCGCCCCGCTGCTCCAGCTGCTTTGGCTTCTCCTCCAGCGATTCGTCGGCATAGAGTTTAAACAGTTCCTTCTCCACGCGGCTGACGATCTCGGCCCGGGTCCCATCTTTCTCCAAGGAAGCGATCTGTTCGTTCAGCATCTCGGTCGTCATGTAATAATATTTCAAATAGTAAGTCGGAATAGCGGAGAGCGACTGTAAAAATTGCGGGTCCCATCCCAGGGTGGGCACGTTTGTCGCCGAATACTCCTTCTTCCCTCGCAGAAGCTCGGGTAATACCTCTTTCCCGTCAACCAGGGCGGAGGTGACCCAATGCAGGTGATTTATGCCGACAAATTCGGGCAGTACCCGGCTTTCCGGCGTTGCGAACTCCTCGGCCAGAAACTTTTTAAAGTTGATCGGAGAGTTGCATAGACCTACAGTCTTTACGCGGGAATATTTCGTCACCGCTTCCGTCACCATGCCTGCCGGATTGGTGAAATTGAGCATCCAGGCGTGAGGAGCCAGCTCTTCAATGTCACGGCAAATCTCAAGAATGACCGGGATCGTCCGCAGCGCCTTGAACATGCCGCCCGGGCCTGTCGTTTCCTGTCCGATTACGCCGTGCCGCAGCGGGATATGCTCATCCAGCTTCCGAGCTTCAAGCAGGCCTACGCGCATTTGCGTCGTCACAAAGTCCGCTCCTTGAATCGCGGCCCTCCGGTCCAAAGTCAGATGAACTTCGATGGGAAGTCCCGACTTTTTAACCATCCGCTTAGCCAGATTGCCCACGATATCCAGCTTGTGCTTGCCTTCCTCGATATCCACCAGCCAAAGCTCCGATACCGGCATTTCACCGTATCCTTTGATCAGCCCTTCCACGAGCTCAGGGGTATACGAAGACCCACCCCCGATTACCGCAATCTTCACTTTCTTCGGGTTTTGTTGCTTCATTGGTTCACCACTCCCTTTTTATCGGCAAAAGATATTTCTTGCAGCTTCTTCAGCATTTCGGGACCGGCGGTGTATTCCGTCCGATCCATGGCACTCAGCACCGCGCCAACGACAGGCTCCATCGTAATCCGCGTAATCCGGGTCCGGGGCGCGGTCAACCGCACAGTTTCCGCAAGGGCATCCTGCATGATGTTGGTAACGCTTTTTGCCAAAACGCTGCCCCCCAATACGACATCAAACTTTTCGCTCTCCATCCCCAGCCTTCGGATTAACGCCGCCACCGCGTTGCCTAACTCGTGCCCCTGTTCGGTGAGGTGTGACGAGGCGACCTCATCTCCTTGCGCCGCCGCCTGGAACACCAGTTCCGCCAAATGCAAGGGCGGCGCGTAGCCATCGTCCAGAGCGGCGTCGATCATCTCCGGTACGCCGGGAAACCCGGTCGCTTGGAGCACCAGGGGCTGAAGCAGCGTCGGCTTGCCCCGGCCGTCCCAAGCCCGGACGGCCGAGCGAAAAGCGAAATTGGCCAAATCCCTCCCGGCCCCTTGGCCGTCGCCGAACAGGTAGCCAAAGCCGCCGTACTGCAGCTCTTCCCCCGCCGGATTCCGGGCGGCCGCGTTGAATCCGGTCCCGCAGATGACCACCGCTCCAAAGGGCCGGTCCGTTCCCGCCCGCATGGCGATCATCGTATCGCAGGCGATCGTCCAGCGGGGGAAGCCGAGCCTTGCGATCATGGGCCGCAGCACCCGGTAATCCGGTTCACGATCAGCTCCGGCAAGACCAAAGAAAGCATGATCGACCGCCGCAGGCGTAAGGTTCGACTCCCTCAAAGCTTGAAAACAGGAGGCGGCAATATTTTGCTCCGCTTCCGCTTCATGAATCTGATGGTTTCCGTTGCCGGCCACACCCCGCCCGACTACGTTCCCTTTGTCATCCACAATCAGGCAGTAGGTTTTGCTCCCTCCGGCATCCACGCCCAAAAAATACCCCATACGCATCTCTCCTTCTTCTCCAGCATACAAAACAGGACTATCGCATTTCCTCTGCAATAGTCCTGTTTTCTGATACAATCTTACTTTTTTTCTTCTCCCAGCAGTCGTTTTTTCAATACACTGGGCGGCGTTCCGATATGATGAAGAAATAAGCGGTTGAAGTTCGAAAGGTTGCGGAATCCGCTGGCTTCCGCAATCTCCAATATACTGAGCTCCCCCTGCTCCAAAAGGCTTACCGCATAATCCAGCCTTAGTTGAACCAGGTAATTCATCGGTGAGGTACCGGCCATTTGGCTGAACAGAGCGCTGAATCGAGAGGGACTTAAATGGACAAGCTCCGCCAATTCCTTCAGCGTCCAGGGGCGGGCCAGTTCGGCATCCATGATCCGGATCACTTGGCGAATCTGGTCCAGATGCTTGGCCTTCGTGCGCCGCGAATCTCCGGGGTCCAGCCGAAACCGCCGGTTCACCTCCGCAAGAAACAGCAGCAAAAGCCCGCGTATGGCCGAGGCGTGGGAAGGGGAAGCGGCGTTATACTCCTGCATCATCGTTTCAATATAACCCCGGAGCGTTGCGCTGGCCGGATGGGAATGCGGGATGTGATTGGAGAAGCAAATTCCTGTCTGGCGGAACGGCTGCATAATATCGGGATCGTAACGCTGCTCGGGGGCCAACAGCGTCGGATCGAACATGACGATCACCATCTCGAGGTTTTTCCCCTCAAAAGCGCGATGCAAATCGTGAGAGTCAATCAGAAAAAGATCGCCCCGTTCGAATTGAAATTCCTGGCCGTTGATCAAGTAAATTCCGCTTCCGCCAGCGATCCAGTTAATTTCCAGGGCTCTGTGCCAATGAAGCCGCTGAAAGGAAGGCGTCACCCCGGTGGAACTGGATATCGTCAACGGAAAGTGGACCGGCAACGAGATATGATCCGGCTGGATCGGTGTGAATGTTGAGCGGTTCACGCTGGGTTCCCCCTCATTAAAATCATACGATGATCTTCTTTTCCCTCATTGAACCACAAATCCCCAATCCTGCACAACCGCGTTTTCGGTCTATACCCTATCAAACTATCAAACATATTCTATAGTAACTCCCAATGGAATTCATAGATTTCTGGGGAGCCATCAACATTATTCCAGAAAGAGAGGTGAAAGACATGAGTTTGCTGCGATTTCTGCTGTACTCTCCCATGCGAAGACGTCTTCGCATCCTTCAAGCCAGGCTGGAGCTGCTGTCCGATCGGCTCGAACGAATGGAGAAGCACTTGGAGGAGAGCAGGTTTTTGGACCCGGCCACCCGTGAGAAACTAAGGGCGGCATTGGGCAAAACCGTAGCGCTCCAAATGGACGCATCCTCGATTCGGGGCACCTTGGTGTCCGTCCAGTATCACTCGCTCGAAATGAAAAATGAAGCCGGCCAAATGATCACGGTTCCCGTATCCCGAATTACGGCAGTAATGTTTGACGACTGAGTCTTTTCCCGCGTAAAAAGAAATAACCCCTCGGAAACGAGGGGTTATTTCTCAATGTATGATGGACTCTCAGGGACTCGAACCCTGGACCAATTGATTAAGAGTCAACTGCTCTACCAACTGAGCTAAGAGTCCACGATATTATGGTGGAGCGTAGGGGGGTCGAACCCCTGACCTCTTCGCTGCCAGCGAAGCGTTCTCCCACTGAACTAACGCCCCATAGAATCATTAGCAACGAAATATAATATACCATTGCACAGCATGGTTGTCAACCATAAAAATAAAAAAAGTTAAGTATAGACAATAATATAGACAGTATAAAAGGGATGTCCCGGCCAGACGCTATGGCAATGGACATCCCTTTTTTTATTATTGGATTTGTTTAACCCTGCGCTTCCGCATTCTTCTTCCAAACGCCGAGAAGGAGACCCGAGACAACCGCGCCGATCAATACGGCGAGCATAAACAGCAAAGCGTGGTTGGCCAGCGCGGCCACGAAGATCCCGCCGTGCGGCGCGGGCACGTTAATTTTCCACAGCTGAGTCAAACCTCCCGCCACCGCGGAGCCCAGAATACAGGACGTCAGGACGCGCAGCGGGTCGGAGGCGGCAAACGGAATCGCGCCTTCGGTAATAAAGGAAAGACCTAAAACGTAGTTGGTAAGACCGGATTTACGTTCCTGTTCCGTAAATTTACGTTTGAAGAACGTCGTGGCCAACGCGATCGCCAGCGGCGGAACCATCCCGCCCGCCATAACGGCCGCCATCATAGCTCCATTGGTATTGCCGCTGGAGGTAAACACCCCGATGGCGAAGGCATATGCCGCCTTGTTGAACGGACCGCCCATATCGATCGACATCATGCCGCCGAGGATGATACCGAGGATCACCATGTTTCCTGTACCCAGATTGTTCAAAACATCGATCAAGCCTTCATTCATCCAGCTAAAAATCGGATCGACCACATAGAACATAACCGTCCCCGCGACCAGAAGGCCGAAGATGGGATACAGCAGGATCGGTTTCAAGCCCTCCAATGCTTTAGGCAAACCGGCAAATACTTTGCGCAGCAGGATGATGACATAACCTGCCAGGAAACCGGCCGCGAGGCCGCCCAGGAAACCGGCATTGGAGTTGACGGCCATCAACCCGCCGACCATCCCCGGCATCAAAGCGGGACGGTCCCCGATGCTCATGGCGATAAAACCGGCGAGAATCGGAATCAGGAAATGGAAAGCCCCGTTCCCCCCGCCGATCGTTTGCAGCAGTTGAAACAGCGGACTGCTTTCGCCGGCTACTTGCTCGATCAGGAAGGAAATCGCGAGCAGGATCCCGCCGCCGACGACAAACGGCAGCATGTGGGAGATCCCGTTCATCAGATTTTTATAGATGCCGCTGCCGATTCCGCCGGCCTTCTCGCCTTTCTCCGATTCGGCTCCGCCACCCGCGCTACGATAAATCGGCGCGTCGCCATTCAGCGCTTTCCGGATCAGTTCCTCGGGCTTCCGGATACCGTCGCTGACCGGACGCTGCAGCACAGGCTTGCCGTCAAAGCGGGCCATCTCGACGTTCTTATCCGCGGCGATAATAACCCCCTTCGCCCGGCGGATTTCATCCGGGGTCAACACGTTGCCAGCTCCCTCGGAACCGTTCGTTTCGACCCGGATGCTGACACCCATCTCCTTCGCCTTCTTCTTCAGGGCATCCTCGGCCATAAACGTATGGGCGATGCCCGTGGGGCAGGCTGTCACGGCAATCACAAACGCTTCCTCGTCCGTCGGCCCGCTTGTTGCGGCGGCCTTTGGCGCCTCCGCTTTATTTTGCGGCTCCGCCGGCTTTGCCGCCTCTTCGTCCGCCTGCTTGGCGTCGAACAAAGCCGCTACTTCTTTCGGCGTTTGTGTCCCTTTGAGCTTATCGATAAAATCGCTGTCGATCAGCAGCCGCGAGAGCGCCGCCAGCGTGCGCAGATGCGTGCTTCCCGCCCCTTCCGGCGCAGCGATCATGAAGAACAAGTAAGCCGGCTCGCCGTCCAGCGCTTCGAAGTCCACACCTTTGGCGCTCTTGGCGAACACGACGGTCGGTTGTTTGACCGCTTTCGTTTTGGCATGGGGCATGGCAATCCCTCCGCCGATACCGGTGCTGGACTCGCCTTCACGCTTCAGGATCGCCTGTTTGAATTCAGCCGGGTCATTGATCCGTCCATTCTTGTCCAAGCTGGCAATCAGCTCATCGATGGCCGCTTCCTTCGTGGTCGCCGCCAGATCCATGATCATCGCTTCTTTGATCATCAGGTCCGTAATTCTCATTTTGCTCACTCTCCTGTAAAATGTCTTCGCAATAAGATCACGATGTTACGACCACTCCGAAATAGCGACCTGACCTCTCAGTTGACCGATTTTCTCCCCCGTCGCCAAATCATCGGAGAACGCCGTGGCGCTGCCCGAGGCGACCCCGGTACGAAACGCTTCAAGAAGATCTCCACCCTGGGCCAGCGTCCCTACAAACCCGGCAATCATCGAGTCCCCGGCGCCCACCGAATTCCGCACGGTTCCGGCCGGAACGTTCGCGTGATAGACCTTCTCCCCCGCAATGAGAAAGGCGCCCTCCCCCGCCATGGAGATAAGCACGTGCTGTGCCCCTTTCTCCAGCAGCTTCCGGCCATAAGTGATAATGTCTTCCTTGGATTCCAAGGTCACCCCGAACAGTTCGGCCAATTCATGGTGATTGGGCTTCACCAGCAAGGGGCGATGTTTCAACGCTCTGAGCAAGGCCTCCCCGGTCGTATCGATGACAAACCGGGCTCCGGTTTGCTCGCAAACTCCAATCAGCCGTTCATAAAAACCGGAGCCCAGCGAAGGTGGAACACTGCCCGACAAGACGACGATATCTTCCCGGTTCAACGCCGATAGCTTTTGCAGCAAGGCATCGGATTCAGCCGAACCGATCTTGGGTCCCTGACCGTTGATTTCCGTTTCTTCTCCGTGCTTCAGCTTGATGTTAATCCGGGTGTCTCCCGCGATTTGCACAAAATCGGTCCGAACGGACTCTTGTTTCAAAAATTGTTCAATAAAGCCGCCTGTAAAGCCGCCAAGAAAGCCAAGTGCGGTATTCTCCGCGCCGAGCCGATTCAAAATACGGGATACGTTGATCCCTTTCCCTCCGGGAAGCTTCAAATCCCTCTCCATCCGGTTTAGACTTCCCAACTCCAGATCATGAACCTCTACGACAAAATCAATAGAAGGGTTTAGTGTCATAGTATAAATCATATGTTATCCCTCGATTATTCTAGTTTTTTGCCCTATCGGGTCCTTCCATGACTGAGGCACCGCTTCGGTAATCAAAACGGCCTCCTCCAGATCGAACAGTTTAGCGAATGTAATTTCACCGAATTTGCTGGAATCCGCAAGAACATAGCTGCTGCCGGATAACTCATGGGCCTTTCTCTTGATCAGCGCTTCTTCCGGATCAGGAGTAGTATATCCCATCTTGGGGTCTATCCCATTCGCTCCCAAAAAACATTTGTCAAACCTGAAATTTTCCATATTCTGAAGCGCGATGCTGCCGATCACCGCTTTGGTATGCATTTTCATCATTCCGCCGAGCAGGTAGCTGCGGATATTTTTGCCCACCAATGCCTCGACATGGGACAGACCGTTCGTGACGACGGTTATATTTTGCGCTTCGATATACGGAATCATGGTTAATGTGGTAGTGCCGGCATCCAGGTAAATGCATTCTCCATCATTCAGCTGCTTGGCGGCCAAGCGAGCAATGACGTGCTTTTGTTGAACGTTTTTGAGCGTTTTCTCCTCCATTCCCGGTTCGAGGCTTTTTTGCCCCGGCAAGGCGGCACCGCCGTGAATACGCTTTAATAGCTTTCGTTCCTCAAGATCGACAAGATCCCGCCTGACGGTGGATTCCGAAGCACCCAACAGCTCGGTTAACTCCTGGAGCTTCACGACGCCACGTTCTTGTAAGCGCTGTAATATTACTCCGTATCTCTCTTCTGTCAGCATATTTAAACCTCCATCTGCTCCTATAGTACCATAAAATAGATAAAAAACAATCAAAATATTTCACAAACAATCAATTTCGTTCATTCCGATTTCGCATCTTGTGGCCAAACTTTTGCAAATTCGAAAATACAGGTACAATAGTGAAGATGAATCAAATTTAAAATAGGCTGTAGGTTAGTTTTTGAAGAAAGGAACGAATCGATTCTATGATCATTAAACCCAGAACCCGCGGCTTTATTTGCACAACAGCCCATCCGGAAGGATGCGCGCGCCAGGTAGAGCAGCAAATTGACTATGTAAAAAAACACCCTGCGATTCATGGGCCGAAAAATGTGCTTGTCATTGGCGCCTCCACGGGATATGGGCTTGCTTCCCGCATCGTCACGGCCTTTGGAGCGGGTGCCAATACTGTCGGCGTCTACCGTCCGAGCGCCGCCAGCGCCACGCGGACCGCTTCCGCCGGATGGTACAATTCAGCCGCTTTTGAGCGGGCCGCTAAAGAAGCGGGCCTTAAGTCCTTAAGCGTAACCGGAGATGCCTTTTCCGCAGAAACCAAGCGGAAAACGGCCGAGCTCATCCGCAGCGAGCTGGGACAGGTCGACCTGGTTGTCTACAGTGTGGCGACGGCCCGCCGTACCCATCCCGAAACCGGCGAGACACACACCTCCGTGCTGAAACCGATCGGCCAACCTTACACCAACAAGACCGTAAATTTTCATACCGGTGAAGTCAGCACCGTTACGCTCGAGCCGGCCAGCGAACAGGAGATTGCCGACACGGTAACGGTTATGGGCGGTGAAGACTGGCAGTTGTGGATCGAAGCGCTGGACAAAGCCGGTGCTTTGACGGAAAATGCGGTGACGGTCGCCTATTCCTATATTGGCTCCAACATCACGCAGCCGATTTATCGGGAAGGAACGATCGGCCGGGCCAAGGACCATCTGGAACAGACGGCCCGAGAGCTTTCGAACCGCCTCTCCAAAGGCGGAGGCCGGGCTTACGTCGCGGTCAGCAAAGCGCTGGTCACCCAATCCAGCTCCGCCATACCGGTTGTGCCGCTTTATATGTCCGCGCTTTACAGGACCATGAAGGAAAAAGGTGTTCATGAGGGAACGATTGAGCAGATGTACCGTTTGTTTGCCGATCGCCTTTACGCGGGCGGGGAAACTCCGGTTGACGCGGAAGGCCGGATTCGGATCGACGACTGGGAAATGCGTGATGATGTGCAGGCCGAAGTGGCAAAATTGTGGGACGAGCTGGACTCGGAAAATATTTATCGGCTCTCCGATCTGGAAGGTTTCCGCCGGGAATTTTTCCAGTTGTTCGGCTTTGAAGTGGACGGCGTGGATTATGAGCAAGATACCGATCCTGTTGTGGAAGTGATCAACGTAAAATAAGGGAACAAACAAAAACGGTTGGAACAAGGCAGCACCTTGGACCAACCGTTATTTTGTATAGGTATTTTTGGACCCACGTACAAAATATAATAATACAAAGGTAAGTATAAGTCTATACTTTTTTCGCGTTGCTTCTATACTTAGGGGACAGTCCGACAAGAGGAGGCAACGGTATGATCAACCAAACAGAAACGCAAGAAAGAATGTATCTGACGGAAATTACAAACAAGCTCCGGCAGGCTGCGGAAGGGATAAGTCAACATGTATCACTTTCATACCAGGAAATTATTGAAGCCAAAAAATATGTATGGTCAAATATCGGCCAGTTGGATCCCGCGGAGCGAGCGGCGAACCGGATGGATATCGGCCTCCGGATCGATGCGGGAGAGAAGTCCAAGGACAAGCTCAGAAAGCTGACCAAGCTGCTGGAATCCCCTTATTTCGGGAGGGTGGATTTTAAAAAGAACAACGAAGATGACGGCGAACCCTTTTATATTGGAATCCACGCGTTTTCCGAAGAGAAGAATCAAACCAACCTCATTTACGACTGGCGTTCACCGGTAGCCACGCTTTTTTACGATTTTGAAAGCGGTTCGGCTTACTTCGAGGCACCGGCGGGAATAGTCGAAGGCCAAATCACATTAAAAAGGCAGTATAAAGTTCGAAACGGAAACATGGAATATATGATCGAAAGTTCGATGAATATCCATGACGATGTCCTGCAAAAAGAACTTAGCGCAACGTCGGACGAAAAAATGAAAAATATCGTCGCCACGATCCAGAAGGAACAGAATGCCATTATCCGGAACGAGACCTCTTACGAGCTGATCATTCAAGGCGTGGCCGGTTCCGGAAAAACCTCGGTGGCCCTTCACCGGATCGCTTTCCTGCTCTATAAGCAGAAAGGTGTGCTGACTTCGCGCAACATTCTGATTCTGTCGCCCAATAAGGTGTTCTCCGATTATATTTCCAATGTTCTGCCGGAACTCGGAGAAGAAAATATGCTGGAGACCGGAGTCCAGGAGCTCGCCTCCGCCGAGTTGGACGGATGCTGCTCCTTTCAGACCTTCAACGAACAGGTGGTGGATTTGATACAGCGGGATGATTGGCAAACCAAGGAGCGAATCGCTTACAAATCCAGGGTAGAATTCGTTACGGAGCTGGACGAGTTCATCGAATTCGCCGACCGGAACGACTTTATCGCTGCCGATCTGCAAATCGAATCCTTCTTTATTCCCAAGGAGCTGATCAGCACGCGTTACTATGCCCTGCGTAGAATGCCGGTGAAAGCAAGATTGGGTAAGATAGCTAACCAGATTTCTGGGGAACTCAAAGGACCAGACGGTGAGAAGCCTTCCGCCTCCACAGCCCGGCTGATCCGCTCCGCCATTCAAAAAATGTACCGGCACGCAAATCTTCTAACCCTGTACAAGGCCTTTTACAGCTACTTGGGGAAGCCCGAGCTTTTTAAACCTCTACGCCCCAAAACTATCGAATATAGCGACGTGTTCCCGATGATTTATGTAAAGCACTATTATGAAGGCCTTACGCCTTATGAATTCGTGAAGCATTTGGTCGTGGATGAAATGCAGGATTATACGCCGGTTCAATATGCGGTGCTGTCGATTCTTTTCTCCTGCAAAAAGACCATTCTGGGCGATGCCGGACAATCCGTAAATCCGTATTCTTCAACTTCCCTAAATGAGATCAAGTCCATGTTCCCGGCGGCCGAAACCGTCCAATTGAACCAAAGTTACCGTTCCACCTTGGAAATTACCGAATTTGCCCGGAACATCAAAAACAACCCGGATCTTATCCCGGTGAAGCGGCACGGCGAAGAACCCCTTCTACAGCCATGCGGGGGAGCCCCCGAAGAATTGACGCGGATTCAACAACATGTCGAGAACTTTATGCTTTCGGAATATCGCTCCTTGGGAATCATCTGCAAATCGACGAAGCAAGCGAATTCAGTCTACGGATATCTGCAAAATTGCGATATTCCCGTCAAGATGCTTGACTTCAACAGTCTGCAGTACCACGAAGGCATCGTCGTAACCACCGCTCATTTGGCGAAAGGATTAGAGTTCGATTCCGTTCTCGTTCCCTTTGCCGATCAGGACAATTACCGAAACGAGATGGATCAAAGCTTGCTGTATATCGCCTGCACCAGAGCCATGCACCAGCTTGTTCTTACCTACGCCGGGGAACCGTCCCGTTTCCTGCCGGCCTAAATCACGGCTGGTGTCACGTGTTTGGCTGCCCGCTCATTGTTCCGTAGTGATCCGCGATGTCTAGGCTTGCCTCGACCAGCCTTTCGATGAACCAGTCGGGCTCCAGGATGCGCAGCGCCCTTCCATAAGGAAGAAGCAAATGCGGGACATAAGAAATCAACGATTCTCTTCCGAGCCGAAAGACCGCCTCTTCCTTGCCTCGATTGACCAGCGCGTGACCGAATAACCAATGCCGGCACAGTTCGTTCAGCACCTGCTCCTTCCCGGAAACCCGGACGGTCACCAGCGTTTCGCTCTCCAGGGAGCCGGGAAGGAGGCCGGCAAACAAATGCGATTTGGCCGAAAAATTGTCAGGACGCTTGAAATGCTGTTCCGTGGCCGCAAGCCCGGTAATTCGGTCCACCCGGAAGCTGCGGATACTCCCGCGCAGGCGGCAGTAACCCACCGTATACCAGCTTCCCTTCCAATGTACGATTCCGTACGGATCGAACAACCGCGAGGTAGGGGCTCCCTTCCCCTTATCGTACAACATTTCAAGTGTTCTCTCCTCCGCCGAGGCCTGCTCCAGTTGGGCCAAGAGGTTTCTTTCCCGCTCCTCCGAAGGAGGCTGAATGACCGCTAAACCCTGATCATGCCGCTCCATTTCGCTGAGCTGTTCTTCATTGGTGTACAGCTTCAGCTTATCTACCGCCCTCTCCAGCGCCTGCGTGTGAGGGTAGCCCGCCTCCCTGGCGAAAGTGGCGGCATGAACCAGAGCCTTTTGTTCATCCCGGTCAAACATAAGGGGGGATTCCGCAAAGCGTCCCAAGATTCTGTAGCCGCCTCCGGGGCCCGGCTCCGCAATGATCGGCGCACCGCTGGCGCACAGCGAGTCGATACAGCGGTAGACAGTACGGACATGAATCTCCAGCCTTTCCGCGATCTCTTGGGCGGTCATTTTTCGGCCCGAACGGAGCATCCAGAGGATCGACAGCATTTGATCGGCTTTGGACATGTAGCGTTACCTCAATTCCTTAAGGGAAAGTCCCCGAATTTCCTTCATTGTACCTTTTTTATTTTAGAGGTTCCATCCCTGCCTCGACCCAGGATTCGTAGGTTTGCCCATAAACCTCAGGGATTCTCAATCCCGCCTGGCGCATAAGCACCGTCATCTGCCCTCGGTGATGGGCTTGATGCATTAGGGTGAATCGCAGCATTTCCCCTAGCCGATAAGGTTGTCCCATAATCTCCTGCATTTCTTGAAGCCGGGCGTCATCCCATTGGGTTTGCACCGCCTTCTGTAGGGCCAAACTCACTTTTTCATATTGCTCCGCAATGAAAGCCGCCGATTCGGGAACTTCCGCTCCTCCGGCCGGACCGTCAAAAATCAGCCCGCAGCCGGTCATATAATGCGGCGAAAGCGCGAGATGCCAGGCGATATCCCCAAGTGTCCTGCGGCCTGGGATCACCTGCCTGGTCAATGACTCGTCTGTAAGAGCGCTCATCACTTTCTCCGTTAATTTCCGTTCTTCTTCCCATTCTTGAATAAAGGCCTCTATTTTCCAAAACATTTGCATTCCTCCATATCGCGTCAAATGACATGCCTGAACCGAAGTTTTCTTACTCATGACTAAAGTCGCGAGTTTGCGAAAACTCGTTATCAAATTTTCTTTTCGGTACGAGTATACAAAAAAATCACTGACAGTTTCGGTCAGTGATTTTTTCGTTATAATCCTAATATTCTCTATCGGTCAAATCTCATTTCAACCGCCAAAGCGCCGGAGTCGTCGAAGGCTCCCAGCCTTCCAAAGAAGTATGGGCCTGCCGGCATTCGTAGACGGCACCGTTGTAGGTTACCATAGCCCCTACGGCATAGGCGACGTTCGGGGACCATTCCGGAACGGACGGAGCTTCGGACGTTTTCGCGGTCACCGCGTTGCTTGCCGCCGATTCGTTCCCCGCCGCATCCACCGCTTTAACCGTAAAACTGTAGCTCGTATTCGCGCTAAGTCCTGTAACGGAATACGAAGTGGTTGTACCGCTTACCGTTTGGACAAGCGTGCCGCCCCGGTAAATGCGATAGCCGGTTACACCCACGTTATCTGAAGAAGCATTCCACATCAACGCGATGCTGGAGGAGGTTGGCGTCCCCATCACATGCAGATAGCCCGGGGCAGTTGGCGCATGTGTATCGTTGACAACTTGGCCTGTCCTTACGTTTACCGCGTTGCTTGCCCCCGACTCGTTCCCGGGCGCATCCACCGCCTTGACGGTGAAGGAATAAGCCGTATCCGCCGACAAACCGGTCACGGTATGGTTCAAAACCGTGCCCGGGACTGAAGCGATTAGACTCCCTCCCCGATAAATCCGGTATCCCGTGACACCCACATTATCTGTGGAAGCGTTCCAGGAAAGGTTGACGGTGGTGGAAGTAATTCCGCTGGCCGCCAAGGAACCGGGGGCACTCGGTTTTTGCGTGTCGACCGGGTTCGTCCCCCCGAAATTCACGTCGATGACGTTATAAAAAGCATTGGCCGTATCCGCAATCTCCCAGACCGCCAAAATCACATGGTAGCCGCTTCTTTCCGGTACATTGCAAGTATCGGAGTAGGTATACGGCGGGCGGGCACCACCGTAGTCCACGGAGCAAAACGGTGTCAGATCGAAGGAGTTCCGCGACAGTGGAGCATTGGGATTCCATCCCGGTTTTGTAATATAATATTTCCAACTGCTGGTAGCGTGAGGAACTTTCAAATCCCAGGTGAACGTATTGGGACCGGAAGAGATATTTACTTTACTCCAACGGGTGGCGGACTGTTCATCCAGCTTAGGGAATATACCGCCTGCACTGGCAATTTTCCCGTCCGCCGGCCCGGCCGCCGGAAATCCTTTGGGCGCTTCCAGACTCTGCGGTTCATAAATAATCGCACCGCAATCGGTATTCTGGCCGTTCTTGCACAAGATCGCCCGACTTCCGGGAGAATCAACGTAACCATGGGCGGAAGCTTTTTCCGATAACAGGACCATACAAAAAACAGCAACCAACATAACCCCCAAAGAAGTAACCGCTTTCATCGAAAAAGACCTCGAAAGACGAATAGCTGCCATAACCTATGCCTCCTTTGATTTTGAAGTTGTCCGTCCCCATCCTGCTGTCTTTCCTGTTACTCCAGTGTATGAAAGCCCGCCTCACTCCTTCCCGAAACCGATTTATATAAATCTCTCACGAGATCTATATACGCAACGACCGAAACGATCTAGGAAGTGATTTACTAAGTTTGCCTAACTTGCCCCATTATAACCTTAAATTTGAAATTTGTGTGAATAAAACCCAAGTTACAGTGATAAATGACAGAAATTGTAGTTTTTTATAATCCCCATCCTATTCCAGCGGTTTGAACCCGCAAAAAAAACTCCGAATCGGATTCGGAGCTTCAGGTTCGGATCGCCTCTTTTTAAAATAAGCGGTGTATCTCATCCATTCGCTTCATCGCCAACTCGTATCCATGCTGACAGGTTTCGCGCAGCTTTCCGATATCCTTCTCAAAGCTGTCGAGGGGAACCTCCGGCCGAAGAAGGATGGCTTGGCCCTCTCGTTCCAGTTGCTCGCAGAAGGCAACGGTTTCATTATAGTGCTTATGCCGCGTCAAAAGAACTTCCTCCAGCTTGGGAAATCTGCGGCGTAGCAGCTTTGCCGCCCGTACGGTCCGCTTGCTTAACCTTTTCTCATACCCTTTAGGCTGGGTCAATACAATGAGGTGTTTGGCATTCCCGTCGGCCACCGCCTTGCGGATCGGGATGGGATCCGCCAATCCTCCGTCGTAATACTTTTGGCCATTCAATTCGATCGCCGGAAAAACAAAAGGAATGGCGCAAGTGGCGCGCAGCAGGGTCCACTGTTCATCGGCTTCAAGGCCGTTCAAATATTCGGGCGATCCCGTATGCGCATTAGTAACGCCGACAAGAACCTTTCCCTTATAAGACCTGTAAGTAGGCGTATCAAAGGGAACCAGCCGGGACGGGATTTCCTTAAAGATAAAATCCAAACCAAACAAACTGCGGTTTTTGAAAAAGTTCCGGTAGCCTATGTATCTGGAATCATTCCGATAATTCTCCATGATCTCCAGGTTTCTTCGCTTTTGTTTGGAAATATAGGAAATTCCGTTGCTGATTCCCGCGGAAACGCCAATGCAATAAGGAAACATAATCCCCTCATCCAATAGGGCATCCATCACGCCGGAGCTGAAAATCGGACGAAGAGTCCCGCCTTCCAACACTAAACTTGGCACGCCAATCCTCCTCACGTCTCCTGAGTTCGGGTTATCTTATTAATCATAGACCAGGACAGCGAGGATGTAAAATGAAACCATGAAAAAGGACCCTGGCGCAGCAGGGCCCTTCCTCGACGTCAAAAGGTCTTAATAGAAGCCTTTGGATACGATAACCAAAAGGATAAACAGGACCAGAATAACACCCGTAGAAGTCCAAATTCCGCCGACGTATCCGCCATTATTTCCGTTTTCGCAATATCCCGACATGACTTTCCCTCCCTTTTCTCAGTATACGGTATCATATTAAGCATAACGTCCAAAGGCCACGGCAAGCGCACAGAAGCCGGCCCAAATCACGCTTCCCGCCGGTCCGGGGCGAAAGTCCAACCTTTACAGCGCCTACTCCCTTTACGCACCCCCGGCATATCCTGAGATAAAGACGATTTAAAGCAGGTGGTACGTATGCCCAATAAAGGAAAAGTGGCGATCAGGAGCAAAAATAAGAAGAACTCGCGCGGCGGTAACAGTACGATCACCAATTCAGAGATAACGGCGGACGATTTGGCCCTCATTGGGGCGGGTCTTACCGTCCTGGGAGATCTTTTCGCCTTTTTGTCACTGGTTAAAGTCCGTCAAGAAAACGAGGATGAAGGAACGGAGAAAAGCTAAAGAAAAAAACGCCGGATATGTCGGCGTTTTTTTATGTACTGCGCCGAGGATTCGGCACTCGCGTCATGGAGTTTTGACCTGCTTAAGCTTCCATTTTCTCCACTTCCGCCACTTTATATATAAGATTCCCGCCAATAAGGCGCCCAAGCCTCCGAAAAAATAAACGAGATATTTCTCCACCAGTACGATAACCTGCTGCCACTGCTCGCCAAAAATATATCCGATACCGACAAAAACGCAGACCCACAAAAGTGCACCAGGATATGCATAAAGCGCAAAAGTTCGAAAAGGAACCCGGATAATGCCGACAAAGTAACCGAAAAATTGCCGGACTCCCGGAACAAAAAAGCTGATCAACAGCATTTTATTACCGTATTTATCATAGATTTTGCGCGTCTTCTCCAAATAGGCCGGTTTCAGCATGATCCATTTTCCGTATCGCTCCACCAGCGGGGCACCCACATGATGCCCAATCAAGTAAGTAATCGTAATTCCTATCGCAGAACCTGCAAATCCCGAGAGAATCGACGGCAGAAAAGCGAGCACTCCTTTATACGACAAGTAACCGGTATAGGTCAATGTCGTTTGCCCCGGGGGCAGCGGCAGCGCAATGAAGTCCACGGGAAGACCGAGCAGCAGCACAAAGTAACCGAACTCTCGGAACATTCCCTCTATCCACTCCAGCAATTGCATAAATATCCTGTCTCCTCATCCAGTCACCCGGCGCAGTCAACTGCACTGGCCGAAAAAGTATATTATCAGTATGATCGTAAAAAGGAAAATTCAAAATAGCCTCCGGTCGCGTTGCTTCCCCGTCCATGGTCCAGAATTTATAACTGGTCCAGCTCAGCTTGCAGCCGAATGATAATCTCTTCTTCCTTCATCATCATATCTTGCAGGTAGAGCGACAATTCCCGTGAGAACAGGGGCAAATCTCCTTGCCCCAGCTTTTCCAAACGCAGCCGTTTCTCGGCCAGTGCTTGTCTTCTGAAGACGAGAAGTCGCATACGCGCCGGCTTGTCCAGAAAATGATAGTAGGCCAGCCGAAGACCCCATTCCTCATCCGATTCGATCAGCTCCGGCGAAAAACGGTGAAGGGTGTCCAAAAAAAAACGCCGTCCCGACTCTGTGATCGCATATACATGGCGATTAGGTCTCTTATCTTGCTCCTCCATCGTTTTGCTGACCATCCCCCGCTCTTCAAACCGTTTTAGCTTCGGATATAGCGAGTTGTTGTTGATCATTCTCTGACTGTTCAAAACAACCACGATATTCTTTTTGATTTCGTATCCGTGCTTTGGCCCTTGCATCAACTGAGCCAATATCAGTACTTCAATATCCATTCCTGATCCTCCGAACCGTAATATCCAGTAAAGGCCGTCATATCCTCTTATTTTACTCGATCCTCCCATTACGTGCCAACACTTGTTCAAATGACAAGAAAAAGGAAAATCCGGCCGGCCCCTTGGGCCAGCCGGATTCGGTCCGGAATTGAAATTATCCAAATCTGCCGGATATATAGTCATCGGTTCGCTTATCTGTCGGATTGGTGAAAATTGTGCTCGTATCGTCGAATTCGACCAACTCGCCCATAAGGAAAAACGCGGTTTTCTCCGACACGCGCGCGGCTTGATGCATGTTGTGCGTTACGATGATAATGCAGTATTCGCGCTTTAGATCGGCGATAAGTTCCTCGATTTTCGCACTGGACACCGGGTCCAGCGCCGAAGCCGGTTCATCCATCAAAATGATGCTCGGATTGACCGCGATCGATCTGGCGATGCACAGCCGCTGTTGCTGCCCCCCCGACAGGGAGAGGGCCGAGCGGTCCAGCCGGTCCTTCGTCTCATTCCAGAGGGCTGCTTTCGTCAACGCCTCTTCCACGATTTCATCCAGCTTCTTTTTATCGCGGATGCCATGGTATCTCGGCCCGAAGGCAATATTCTCATAGATGGACTTATGAAAAGGATTCGGCCGTTGCCAAACCATGCCGATTTTCTGGCGCAGCAGCACCACATCAGTCTTGGGGTCGTTGATATTCTCGTCTCCGATCCAGATCTCCCCGGTGATCTGGGCTCCATCGATTAAATCGTTCATCCGGTTCAGACTGCGCAAAAAGGTGGATTTGCCGCAGCCGGACGGGCCGATCAGCGCCGTGACCTGGCGTGAGGCAAAATCGAGGGAAATTTCCTTGACCGCCTGCTTTTCCCCGTAGAATACGCTCAAATCTTTGGTGGACAGTTCTATATTAGGCATGGGAGTCCTCCTATTTCGTTGCCGTAAATTTCTTGTGCAGCATGCGTCCGATCCACCGGGCCGCCAAGTTGAACAGCAGTACTGTAATAATCAGGACGGCCGAAGCACCCGCGGCAATTTCCGGCGCATCCGGCGCCAGCCCCTCGGAATTGATCTTCCAGATATGAACGGCCAGCGTTTCCGCCGGACGGAACGGATTGAGCGGTGACATCGGACTCAGCGGATTCCAATCGGAAAAATCGAGTCTCGGGCTGCTCATCCCCGCAGTGAACAGCAGAGCGGCAGCTTCGCCGAAGACGCGGCCCGCGGCCAAGATCGTACCGGTCAGAATGATCGGCAGGGCGATGGGCAGCATAATCGATTTGATCGTTTTCCATTTGGATAAGCCCAGGGCCAAGCTTGCTTCTTTCTGCGCCTGCGGAACGCTGGCCATCCCCTGCTCCGTAATCCGGACCATCAGAGGCAGGTTAAATACGGTCAATGCCAACGCACCCGCGAACAAGGAGAAGCCAAAGCCGAACACGTTAACGAACACCAGCAAGCCGAACAAGCCGACCACGATAGACGGGAATGAAGACAGCACTTCGACAATAAGGCGAATAAAATCGGTAACCTTCCCCGGCTTCGCGTACTCGCTCATGTAGATCCCCGCTCCAAGCCCGAGCGGAACCGTGATAATCATTGTGAGGACAAGCAGGAAAAGCGAGTTAAACAGCTGCGGTCCGATCCCCCCGCCTTCCTTGATCGTTTCCGGCGGCGATGTCAAGAAATCAAAGCTGATATGTCCAATGCCGCGTACCAAGATAAATCCGAGCAAACCGGCCATAATCAACAATATAATACCGGCGAAAAAAATGATGACGGCTGTTGCGACTTTGTCTGCGGTTTTTGCGTTCATCGGTTTGCTCTCCTTTCAAGCCAGCGAACAATAAAGACGAAAACGAAGGTCATTAACATCAAAATGAGGGCCAATGTCCACAAAACGTTGTTTTGCGTCGAGCCCATGACCGTATTCCCCATGCTCAGCGTAATCGCACTGGTCAAGGTGGAAGCGGACTCGAACAGGGAGTGCGGAATATGCGGCGCATTCCCGATGACCATCTGAACGGCGAGCGCTTCGCCGAAAGCCCGTGCCATGCCGAGAACGACTCCCGTCATCAGGGAGGGAAGCGTCGTCGGAATCACGATTCTGGCCAGCGTCTGCCAACGGGTGGCCCCAAGCGCATAGGAACCTTCCTTAAGGCCCGGCGGCAAAGCCGCGAGCGCATCCGTAGCAATCGATGTCATCGTGGGCAGGATCATAATGGACAGCACGCTGGCCCCGGCGGCAATCCCGAGGCCTTGTCCCGGGAAGATATCCCGGTAAAACGGAACGATCACGCTGAGACCCACAAACCCGTAAACAACGGATGGGATCCCGGCCAGCAGCTCGATCGCGGGCTGCAGATATTTCCGCCCAACCTTCGGCATAATTTCAACCATGAATAAGGCTGCGCAAATACTAAGCGGGGCGGCGATAATCGCGGCCATAATCGACGTACTGAAGGAACCTATGATAAACGGAAGCGCGCCGTACAAAGGCGGTTCTCCCTCCGGCTTCCATTCGGTCCCTCCAAAGATTTCTCCAATGGAGATGCCATCTTTGATAAAGGAGCTAAACCCTTTGGTGGCGACAAAATAGACTAACGAAAATATAGTCACAACAAGCAGCACAATACATAAGGAGGTAAAAACTTTACCAGTCCACTCTTCCATAATGTGCTGTTTTATTTTGCGATTTTCTCTGGACCGAGCCATGAGACCTCTCCTTTTTGAAAGCACAGAAAGAGGCAGAATACTCCGCCTCTTGTCTTGCCGTATGATGATGTCGATCTATTATTTCGTGATGTTGCCATCCAGATCGCGCTTCACCTGCATTTTGCCGGCCGGAATGTAACCAAGCTCTACGACATCCGCGTTTTGAATTTCATCGGATACCATGTAGTCCAGGAACGCCTTTACCACTTCATTCGGCTCGCCTTTGGTGTACATGTGCTCGTAAGCCCATACCGGATAAGTGCCGTTCGCTACATTTTCTTCCGTCGCTTCCACACCTTCATATTTTACAGTCTTCACTTTTTCGTCCAGGTAAGAAAGTGCCAGGTAACCGATCGCGCCGGGAGTTTCGCTTACAAGCTTTTTAACCGTGCCCGAGGAATCTTCCTGAATGGCGCCTGGAAGGTCTTCGGTCTTCGTGCCGAGCGCGTATTTCTCAAAAGTAGCGCGCGTACCGGAGCTGGACGGTCTGTTTACGATTTGAATCTTTTGATCCGGACCGCCTACGTCTTTCCAGTTGGTGATTTTGCCGGTAAAGATTTGAACCAACTGGTCTTTAGTCAGATTATCGATCGTAATTTCAGGATTTACCACCGCAGCCATAGCCACCACCGCAACTTGATGGTCAACCAGTCCTTTGGCAGCCGCCTCATCCAATTTCTCTTCCGCAAACACGTCGGAGTTACCGATGTCCGCTTGTCCGCCGGATACTTGCGTCAAGCCCGTACCGCTTCCTCCGCCTTGAACTTGAATCGATACTTTAGGGTTCTTCTCCATAAATTTCTTGGAGGCTTGATCCACCAGCGGTTGAAGTGCGGAGGAACCTACAGCCAGGATCGAACCGGAAAGCTCGGAAGTTGTTGTTTCTCCACCGTTTGCGGCACCTTTCTCTCCACTTGCGGAATTCGTGGTTCCGGTGTTTGTTCCGGCACCCTCACTATTCGTCTTGTTCCCTTGACCGCAAGCAGCCAATGCGAAACTTAAAACCAAAGTCATTACCAAGACCAAACTCTTTTTCATTGTTAAGGTTTCCCCCTCATTTGTTTGTACAACTCGATTATAAGCAGCAAATATCAAACCCATGTTTTTGTTTTGTAAACGCAATGTAAAAAATTCGAATAAAAAAAACGCCTGCCCAGAAGAAACTCCGGACAAACGTTTACCAATGTTATATGCGCGAACTTTAGTTTTAGTCCACCTGCTTTTGTAGAATCTTTACAGCTATGGCTCCGAGGGCCGCACCGGCCAGACCGAAGAATGACACGGAAGCGATGACGGAGTAAGATGTCCATCCCAGCAAAAAAGCGATCCCACTGCCGAAGGTGGTGCCCCCCAGAAAACCGCAAGCGGGTCCGATGAGCCGATTTGCCTGCATCTCGCTCTCACTCCTTAGTAAAGAAAATAACGTATTGTTATTGATCCTCTCCGGTTGTTTTGGATAAGAGACCTTTCAGTTCTTTCATAAACATATTGATATCCTTAAATTGGCGATAAACCGAAGCGAACCGCACATAAGCGACCTCATCGACGGGATAAAGCTGTTCCATAACCAGTTCGCCGATTTGCCTGCTTTCCACCTCCGCATTGGCCGATTGCCGAAGAGAACGCTCCGCTTCGGAAACAATGGACTCCAACTGCTCTACGGAAACCGGCCGTTTCTCACAGGCCCGGATCAAGCCGCGAAGCAGCTTCTCTCTGCTAAATTCTTCCCGGCTGCCGTCCTTCTTAATCACGATCAGCGGCATCTCTTCCACCATTTCAAACGTGGTGAAGCGGCGGTTGCACTTTTCGCACTCCCGGCGGCGGCGGATGGAACGGTTCTCGTTCGCCGGTCTGGAATCCAACACCTTTGTACCTAAATAATCACAATAGGGACATTTCAAAAGAATCTCCCTCCTTTCGTTCTCGCCCTAAGCTCTATATCACGATTCATTGAACTACGGCTTTCTTATTTCTTGATTCCAATATATAACTTTAAAAACAGGTAATGAAGTTGCCGAATCCCGAGCATAATACAGTTACCAACCACAAGGAGGTGAACATCATGGCCCAAAACAACAATTCTTCGAATGACCTGGTGGTTAGACAAGCTTCCGGAGCACTGGAGCAAATGAAATATGAAATCGCTCAAGAGCTTGGAATCTCTTTCCCACAAGACGGATATGCAGGTAACCTGACTTCTTATGAGAACGGTTCGATCGGTGGTTTCATCACTAAACGTTTGGTGACCCTGGCCGAGCAATCGCTGGCAGGTCAATTCAGATAATAAACACCGATCAACGGGAAGTGAGGGCAGCTTTTTAGCTGCCCATGCTTCTTTTTGAATTAAAAATCCTCATATATACTTGAATACTGTTTATAATAATGGGAAACCCGTTGTACATAATGCCTCGTTTCGCCAAAAGGAATATCCTTCGCGCTCTCGAGCCGCCCGTCCCATCGGCCGCTGCGAAGCCAGTTTTTCACGTTGGTCGGCCCCGCATTATAGGCGGCGATGACCGCTATCATATTCCCGTCAAACTGGTCGGAGAGCGATTTCAGATACCAGGTTCCGATCCGGATATTGGTCTCCGTCTCCTCTTTCACCCGATCCAACGGGACATCCTCCAGCTTGGCCTTCTCGATGACCCATTTTGCCGTATCCGGCATGATTTGCATGATGCCAAGCGCTCCCTTTTTGGACTCCGAGCCCGGTTTATAATTCGTTTCCACTTTGATAATCGCGGCCACCATCAACGGGTCCAGACCGTTGCTGCGGGCATGATGGCGAATTTCCTCTTTATAAGGGATCGGATAAAAAAGCGACAGCCATGCGGAATTGAAAAATAAGATCAGGATAAAGCCCAAAAACAACAAAAGCAGCACTCTTTTTTTACGAAGCCAACTCATGCCAGTCCCTTATCCTGCCAAAAGGTATCAATTTGACGTTCCGTCTCTTCTCTGCCGTGACTGTTATCGATCAAAACATCCGCCCTCTCTCTTTTTTCTTCGATATCCATCTGGGCATTCAGTCTGGCTTCCGCTTCATCTAAAGTCAGCCGATCCCGCAGTATCAAACGCTCCAATTGAATGGCTCGGGGGACGTAGACGACCATCACCTCTTCGTACAACCCTTCCAGACCAGACTCAAAGAGGAGCGGAATATCCGCCACAACCAGTCTTCGCGGCTCCGCCGCTTCGATTCCCGTCATCATTCTCTTCATCTCCGCACGAATCGCCGGATGCGTAATGGCTTCCAGCGCCTTGCGCTGGCCCGTGTCGGAAAAGACGATCGCACCAAGCTTCTTGCGGTCAAGGCGCCCATCCGGCAGCAGGATTTCCCTTCCGAACCGTTCCGCCACCGCGTCCAAAACAGGATGACCCGGCTCCATGATTTCTCTGGCGATGACATCGGCATCGATTAACGCCGCTCCCCGCTTAACGAGCATCTGTGATACCGTGCTTTTTCCGGTCGCGATCCCCCCGGTTAACCCGATATTCATCCTCTCACTCCATTTCCGGTATGAGCCCGTTTAGAAGCGGGACCTTTCGCTTTCGCCTTCGTTTTTTCCTTAGGCTTCCCCTGAACGCTGTTTTTCTTCACAACAGGTTCGTCCGCATATTGCGGCTGGCAGCTCGGGCAAAAATGGGTTCCGCGTCCTCCCACGACCGTCTTCTCCACGGCTTGTCCGCAATTAACGCAAGGTTCTCCCTGCCGGCCGTAAATCCGCAGCGAATGCTGGAACATCCCCATTTCGCCCTGTCCGTTCACATAGGATTTGATCGATGAACCGCCGGCCTCCACCGCTTCGGTTAACGTAGCCAATATCGCCTCGTACAGACGGGTCAGTTCGGCATCGCCGAGCCGGTTGGCCGGGCGCTCCGGGTGAATGCCCGCGCGGAAAAGCGCTTCATCCACATAAATATTCCCTAGCCCGACCACGTATTCCTGGTTCAGTAGCGCCGGTTTGATCTTGGTGGTCCGCCCCGAGATCGCCTTCCGGAACGCTGCCTCGGTAAAGGTATCGTCGAGCGGTTCCAAACCCAGTTTGGCCAACGGCTGGTTGCTAAATTCCTCGCCGGGCAAAAAAAGATGCATCGTCCCGAACTGGCGTACATCTTTATACCGCAATTCCGTTCCGTCCGTAAAATGAAATATGACGTGCGTATGCTTCTCCAGCGGATCGCTGCCATCATAAAGGCCGTACCGGCCTTCCATCCTCAGATGAGAGACCAGCACCAGCCCGTCCATAATGATCCGCAAAAATTTCCCCCTGCGGCCCACATCCAGAATCCGGTGTCCCGCCAGTTCCAGCTCGAAGCGCCGGATATCGTCCGGCCGCTGGATAATTCGCGGCAGCAGCACACTGACCGATTGGATGGTTTTGCCGACAATGAGTCCGGTCAGCGTTCTTCTGACCGTCTCCACTTCCGGTAATTCCGGCATTGTCTTGTCACCTCGATGTCTATAGTAAAGCTACGGCTGTTGAAGAAGGCCCAGCCGATACTCGAACGGTTACTTGGCCTCATACCAGTTCGTACCGCTGCTGACCTCGGCCTTCAACGGCACGGACAGGTCCAGCGCTTTCTCCATCGTTTCCGGTACCAGCTTGGTCATGGTGTCAAGCTCCTCCGGCGGCACTTCAAAGACAAGTTCGTCATGCACCTGCAGCAGCATCCGGCTTCGGAGCCCGCGGGTGCGGAGCGCCTCGTCCATCAGCACCATCGCCAGCTTGATGATATCGGCGGCGGTTCCTTGAATCGGCGTATTCATCGCCGTTCTTTCGGCGAAGGAGCGCAGGTTGAAGTTGGACGCGTTAATCTCCGGAAGATAACGCCGGCGTTCCAGCAGCGTTTTGACATAGCCGTCCCGTTTCGCATCGCGAACGATATTGTCCATGTAACGCCGCACGCCCTCGAAGGCGTCGAAATACTGGTCGATAAAACGAGCCGCTTCCTTCCGCGTGATGTTCAAGTTCTGCGAAAGCCCGTAATCGCTGATGCCGTAGACGATGCCGAAGTTTACCGCCTTGGCGGAACGGCGCATATTCGCATCCACCTGATCCGCCGGCACGCCGAAAACGTCCATCGCGGTCTTCGTATGGATGTCCATGTCGTGCAGAAACGCTTCCTTCAGTCCGGGATCATCCGAAATATGCGCGAGCACGCGGAGCTCGATTTGCGAGTAGTCAGCGCCCAGAATGAGCCACCCTTCTTCCGACGGCACGAAGACCTTGCGGATTTTCCGGCCCTCCTCAAGACGAATCGGAATGTTCTGCAGGTTCGGGAACTGGCTGCTTAGCCTGCCCGTGGCCGCTACCGTCTGGCGGAAATACGTGTGCACTTTTCCGGTCTTGCTGTGAATTTCCTTAAGCAGACCTTCAACATAGGTCGACTGCAGCTTGGCCAACTGGCGGTATTCCAAAATATACTGCACGATCTCGTGATAAGGGGCCAGTTTCTCCAGCACTTCCGCGTCGGTGGAATACCCCGTTTTCGTCTTCTTGATCACGGGAAGGCCAAGTTTATCGAACAGAATTTCGCCCAATTGTTTGGGGGAATTTAAGTTAAATTCCTGACCGGCGATCTCGTAAATTTGGGAGACGAGCTTGTTGATCTGAGCCTCGAACTCTTTGCCGAGCTCGATCAAGGCATCCCGGTTCACGGCAACCCCCTGCTTCTCCATATCCGCCAAGATCCGGGATAACGGCATCTCCAGCTCATAGAAAAGCCGGTTCATCTCGTTCTTCTCGAGTTCGGCCTGCTGAAGCGGAACGATCTTCGCAATCGCCCCGCATTTGCGGGCCAAATGGCGGCTGAGCGTCTCCTCATCCGGCACTTTGAACTTGGCTCCCTTGCCGTATACTTCCTCATCCGAGGCCAGGAAGGACAGTCCGTATTTGGCGGCCAGGGCGCTGAGCGTCTGATCGCCTTCCGTCGGATCCAGCAAATACGCGGCAAGCTGGATATCGAAATCCGCCCCGGCGAACGGGATGTCCTGCCAATGAAGGGCAAGATCGGTCCGGTGCAGATCATACCCGTGTTTTTTGACGTTGGGATCGGACAGCCAGGCAAGAACCGGCCCGGCCTCTCCGCTCTTCAAAAACTCGGGCGAGAGATAAAATTGACGGTCCGCCGTCGAAAGAGCCATGCCCATCACATCCGATTGGTGCGGATTTTCCCCGGTCGATTCCACATGCATGGCTTCGATCCGAGGCAGGGCTTCCACCAGTTCGGACAAGGTCTCAGCATCCACAATCGTCACGTTTACCTCTTGCTCCGGTTCCGCTGAGGCTCCCGCTCCCGCGGTGTCTCCGCCCAAATTCAGCCGCTCCAGCAGCGATTTGAACTCCAGCTTGCGCAATATCGGCACCGCCGTCTCTTCACGGAGACCGTTAAATACCATATCGTTCCAGGTCCGTTCCACCGGCACCTCCCGGAAAATCGTCGCCAACCGTTTGCTCATTCTTGCATCCTCGGCATGGTTGACCAAATTTTCCTTCATTTTCCCCTTCAGCTCATCCGTACGGGACAGCACTTCCTCCACGGAGCCGAATTGATGCAGCAGCTTCAGCGCCGTTTTCTCCCCGATCCCGGGAACCCCCGGAATGTTATCCGAAGCATCGCCCATCAAGCCTTTCAAGTCGATGATTTGCAGCGGGGTTAAACCGTACTTCTCCTCGATCTCCTTCGGCCCGTAAGGCTCCACCTCACTGATCCCTTTCCGCGTCAGCGCCACGGTAACTTTCTCGCTGACGACCTGCAGCATATCTTTATCCCCGGTAACGACCAGAACCTCACGACCCGATTCTTCTCCCTGCTTGCTGATCGTGCCGATAATATCGTCCGCCTCGTAACCGGACAGCTCAAACCAGGAAATCCCGAAGCTCTCCAGCAATTCGCGCATCAACGGAAATTGTTCCGACAGCTCGGAAGGCGTCTTTTCCCGGCCTCCTTTATACTCCTGGTAGCCTTCATGACGAAATGTCTCTTTGCCCGCGTCAAAAGCAACCAGGATATGGGTCGGTTTCTCCTCCTGGATCAGACGTAGCAGCATATTCGTAAATCCGTATACGGCGTTCGTGTGTAAACCGCTCGAATTGGTCAGCGGCGGCATCGCAAAAAAAGCGCGATAAATAATGCTGTTGCCGTCAAGTAGCATCAATTTTTCCATATGACACCTCGTCCTTCAGCTTAATCCTTTACCTATTCTAACACATGCGCCACTTATATAAAAAAGCAAAAACAAAAAAGGAGCCCCCGGACAAATGCCGGAGGATCTCCTTTAAAACTTGCTCCACTGTTAAAGTTCTTTATTGGTTAAGATCCGGTCGGTGACCCGTGACCAAATATACGGTGCTTTCCCCAATATTGGTGGCATGGTCGGCAATCCGCTCGATGTAACGGCCTACCAATGTCAGAAGCATGGCCTGCTGCAGCGTGTCGGGATGCTCCGTCATATGGGAGTACAGATCCCGGATGATTTGGCTGTATAAATGATCGACTTCATCGTCGTCCTTCGCCATTTTGTAAGCCAGGTCGGTGTTTTCGTCGAGATAGGACTCCAGCGATTCCCGTACCATCGCGATGACCAGTTGGGCCATTTTCGGAATGTCCACCAGCGGCTTGATCAGGGTTTGCCCTTCCAGACGGATCGTGACTTTGGCGATATCGATCGCAAGGTCCCCCATCCGCTCCAGATCGCTGGATATCTTGAAGGCCACGATGATCCGGCGCAAGTCCTTCGCCACCGGCTGCTGGGTGACGATGAGGCGGGAGCCGAGATCCATCACCTGTTCTTCCAATTCGTTAAGAATCACGTCGCGCTCCACGATTTTCTTGGCCAAGCCCGTATCCAAGGCTTGCAGAGCGGAGATGGCCTCGCTTAGCGCATCCTCCACGTGTTCGCCCATTTTTCTGAGCAGTTGTCTCAGATCCTCCAAATTCTGGTCAAATTCTTTTCTTTGTATCATCTCGGGTAGCCTCCTTCTGTTAACCGAAACGGCCGGAAATATAGTCTTCAGTACGGGAATCCCGCGGGGTGGAAAAGAGCGTGCGCGTATCGTCGGCCTCTACGATCTCCCCGTTGAGGAAGAAGACCGTGCGGTCGGAAATCCGTGCTGCCTGATGCATGTTATGCGTGACCATAACGATGGTATACCTGGATTTTAATTCCTGAACCAGCTCCTCGATCTTGAGCGTCGAAATCGGATCCAAGGCCGATGTCGCTTCGTCCATCAGCAAAATTTGCGGCTGCACGGCTATTGCCCGGGCAATACAGAGCCGCTGCTGCTGGCCGCCGGAAAGACTGAGCGCGGAGCGTTTCAGGAAATCCTTCACTTCATCCCACAAAACCGCCTGACGCAAGCTCTGTTCGACGATCTCATCGAGTCGGGCTTTATTTTTCATCCCGTGCAGTCTTGGACCGTAGGCTACATTATCATAAATTGATTTCGGAAAAGGATTCGGCTGCTGAAACACCATCCCTACCTGCTTCCGCAGCGTTTCCACCTGAACATCCTCACCATAAATTTCCGCCCCCGCAATCTTCACGGAGCCTTCAATTCTCGTGGCCGGAATCATGTCGTTCATCCGGTTCAATGTCCGCAGCAGTGTCGATTTGCCGCAGCCGGAAGGCCCGATAAAAGCGGTGATCGCTTTTTCCGGAATGTCGAGAGACACGTTTTTTAACGCGTGGAATTGATCATAGTAAAGGTTCAGTTGGTCAATATGAATAATCGAGGTCATGTCATTTCTCCCACTCTGTAAAAATGTAATCTCAATACGAAGCACGGACCTCACGCTTGGCGAGCCCGTGCTGACGCTTAGGTAAATGGGTACATGACGATTCTACCTCAATTATGTAAAAGGGGATAAGCTCAAATGTAAACGCTGTGTAAAAATTCACTCTCCATCGGCTTCGGCAAGCTTCGTTAATTCTTCCCTGACAAGCCCGGTCGTCCGCACGGCGGTTTCCGCCGAATGGGCGACTTCCTTCCCGCGGACTTCGGTCTGCCGAGCCGATTCGACGAGCTGGGAAAACGTATGCTCCGCCTTGTTCACCCGCCCCTGGCTTTGTTCCATCTCCCGGGCCGTCGAAACGGCGGTATCTGCGGTTTGATTCACCAGGCTGCCCACCAGTTCCAGCGTCGCACCGATTTCGCCCGACAGCTTCTTCGTCTGAAAAGCCAGCTTGCGGACCTCGTTCGCTACGACCGCGAACCCGCGCCCGTGCTCCCCCGCATGCGCCGCTTCAATGGTCGCGTTCATCGCCAGCATCCCGCTCTGGTCCGCAAGCTCGCGGATCCGGGCGGCAACCTGCGAAATTTCCCCCGCGCGGGCGGCGAGCTCGGTGACCTGGCCTTCCTGCGAACGCGTCAACTCGGCGACGCGGGCGAACATCGCCTTCACCTCTTCCAGTTCCAGCCTTCCTGCGGTTGCCAGCCCCGACATACGCTCGGTCTCCTTGAGGCTGCGCTTGGCGGCTTCGGACGCCTGCCCGGCCGCCCGTTCGATTTCCAACACGCGAGTAGCGCTCTGCGTCACGGCGATTCTTCTCGCTTCCTCCGCCTCCCGCTGCAAATTTCGCGAGAGCATCATCAGGTCCTGCACCGTCATAATGCCGAAAAACTTTCCGCGCTCCGTGATGATAAGACAATCGTAAAAATGAAGGCCTTTGCGGCCAAGCGCCGCATCCAGCAATTCGTAAGCCGGTACGGACAGCTCGCAGCGGAGCGGGGATCGCTCGGAGAACTCCAGCGCGGGCCGTTCATAGAACAGGTCGGCGGCAAAACGACCGGCCAAATAGCGATAGAACGTATCCCGCATAATTAACCCGACCGGAAAATGACGTTCGTCGGAAATCACGATGCACGGAATATCGGACTGCTTCTGAAACATCTGCAGCACCTCCCGGCACAATTCATGCGGGCCGATCACCGGGACATTTCGGCAGTATTCCGCCGTATCCGTAAAGGTATCCCTGTTTAGCTCCAGTACTGCCTGATTGCTCATCTCCTACCACTCCTTGTCCCTACTTCAAACAGGGGTATGTCAGAAATGATAGTTCAGGATTGTTACGGGAATATTCACAGGACGATAGACCCATGTAAAATAGCCTAATATTCATCATTTTGTAAAAAAAGTCCATCATCGAAAAATCAATGATGGACCGACTTTTTCTTGTTTACCACAAGTTTATAACCAACCCCGCGAATCGAATCGATGTGCACCGAACCCGGGTCCAGTTCCAGCTTTTTGCGCAGCGAGCTGACATGGACATCCACCGTTCGCTGGCCGCCGATATAGTCGAATCCCCAGACGGCGTTCATCAGGTCGTCGCGCGTCATCACCACACCGGGCTTTCGGGCCAGATAAAGGAGCACTTCAAATTCCTTCGGCCTCAGCGTGATCTGTTCCCCATTCAGCGTAACCTCGTACTTCTCCGGATATACCGTCAGCGCTCCGAGCGAAATCTGCGCCTCTTCGGACACCGCCGTGGTCTCCCGTTCTTCCTGGCCGTTGGAACGGCGGAGCACGGCAGCCACCCGAGCCAACAGTTCGGCCACGCCGAACGGTTTGGTAATGTAGTCGTCAGCCCCAGACTTCAGTCCCTCAACAACCTCCTGCTCCGCATTTTTGGCCGTCAAAATAATGATCGGCGTCTTGACGCCCTCTCCACGCAGCTTGGACATAATCTCAAACCCGTTCATGCCGGGGAGCATCAGATCCAGCAAGATGAGATCAAAATCCTGCTGCATCGCCGTATCAAAGCCCGCTTGGCCATGCTCGGCCACCACGACTTCGTACCCCTCGCTGGTCAAATTGTAAGACAGCAGTCTCGAAAGCGTCGGCTCATCTTCTATTACCAACAATCGCTGCGTCATAGTAACCCCCATTTTCTCCAGTAGTTGCAGATCCATCCCATTTCACGCCCTTTAAACAAGCCAAGCATATCATGGATATGTTAACGGGGTGTAAAAATATAAAAATACGGAAAAAGCGAGCTTAACTTTCCTCATCGTGATGCTGCATAAACGGAAGCTCCACGATGAAAGAGGAACCTTCACCGACTTTGCTCTCAACGCGGATCGTCCCCCGGTGCAGCTCCGTCAAATGTTTGACGATGGAAAGCCCGAGCCCCGTACCGCCGGAACTGCGAGACCGCGCTTTATCCACCCGGTAGAAGCGTTCGAAGATGCGGGGCAGATCTTTTTTCGGAATCCCGATCCCCGTATCGCTTACCGTAATCCGCAGTTTTTCCTCCTCGTCCCCGTCGCCGAGCACCTCAGCCTCCACTTTGACCCGTCCGCCTTCCAGCGTATAGCTGATCGCATTGGATAACAGGTTCATAAAAATTTGCCGCAGCCGATCCTCGTCCCCTTCTATAAACAAATGCTCGGGAACCATCTGCAGCATCACGATCGATTTCTTCCTGGCCGCCGGATCCAGCATTTCAAAGATGCTGTCAAACAGCTCCTTTAAATGAACCGGAGCGTATTCTAGGGGAACCCGCTTCGATTCGATCTTCGACAATTCCAAAATGTCGCCGATCAGGCGGTTCAGCCGTTCGCCCTCATCCAATATGATCTGCAGGAAGGATCGCTTCGTATCCTCGTCCTTCACGCCCCCGGCCAATAAGGTCTCCGCGAAGCCCTTCACCGCGGCGATCGGCGTCTTCAGTTCATGGGACACATTGGCCACGAATTCGCTGCGCATGACCTCCAGCCGGCGGATATCGGTGACATCCTGGAGAAGGAACAGCATCCCCCGATAGCTCCCGTCATCCTCAAACATGGGAACGCCGTCAAACTGGACGATCCGTTCCTCGGGCGAATACAAATTCCGCTCCTCCCGCAAAAATTCCTTACGGGTGATCCCCTCCTCCACAAACTTCATGAACTCGTAATTCCATTTCAGCTCATGGTACGGCTTTCCCTGAACCTGGTCGCTGCGCAAATGAAGGATCCGTTCCGCCTCGCGGTTGATCACTGCGATATTCTCGGACGCATCCACCATCAGTATGCCGCCGGTCATGTTGGCGAGCACACTCTGCATCAAATCCTCGTTATCGTGGATCACCTTGAGCTGCTGCTGAAGACTGTCGGCCATCCCGTTGATGGCATGCCCCAACTGGCCGATTTCATCCTTCCGGTCCAGATTCACCCTGGCGTCGTAATCCAGCCGGGAAATCCGGTTCGCCACCCGGGTAATATGCTCCAGCGGCTTGGTTAATCCGGACGCGACGCGGTAGCTGACGAGGGCGGCCGCGACAAACAACAGGAGAAGCCCGCCCGCCATCAAGTACCAGCCTTTATTCATCTCTTTCCCCACGGCTTCGAGGCTCATCGACAAACGGATATAGCCCTCAAACCCCCGGTCGGATTTGACCCGGTGCGCAACATACAGCATATCCTCGCCGATCGTTTCGCTGTACCGGATCGCACTGCCGACGGCATCCCCCTCGGCAGACTGGATTTCCTTGCGTCCGGCGTGGTTGTCCATCTCCCCCGGAAGCATTTCCGAATCCCCTATGACCTCTCCGTCAAGCGTAATAAACGTGACCCGGGAGTCCGTCAGCCGATCAAGCTCCCGCGCCCGGTCCGTGTAATAATCGACGGCATCCGGGCGATCGGGAGGAATGAAAGCGAACGTGCTCTCCAGTAAATTGATTTCCCGTGCCATATTTTCCTCTAGCGCACGAATGTGGGAATCTTTAAAAACCTGAGCCATCGTAAGGCCGGCGGCCAACATCGAGACGCCGACCAGGCTCATTAAAATCAAGGTAAGCCTTGTGCGAAAGGTTTTCATCGTTATTTAAACACCGTTTCTTTAAAAGTAGACAGCTTTTCCAGAGAAGCCTTCTCCACACCGGCATGCAGGCTGTCGCCATGCGAATCCATCGTCACGATCGCCGCAAAGCCGTCCACCTCCAAATGCCACATCGCTTCGGGAATGCCGAATTCCATGAAATCGACGCCGTTAACCTTCTTGAAGCATTCGGCATAATACTGCGCCGCTCCGCCGATGGCATTCAAATAGACAGCACCGTGTTCCTTGAGGGCGGCCAATGTTTTCGGCCCCATCCCCCCCTTGCCGATCACCGCCCGGATGCCGAATTTCTTGATGATATCGCCCTGGTATGGCTCCTCGCGGATGCTGGTCGTCGGACCCGCCGCCTTGACCTGCCATTCCTCTCCGTCCTTCAACATGACGGGCCCGCAGTGATAAATGACCGCCCCGTTCAAATCGACCGGCGCCTCGTGATCCATTAGGTATTTGTGCAGCGCATCCCGTCCCGTGTGCATCTCGCCCTGAATAATGACAACGTCGCCGACCCGAAGCTCGCGGATTTGCTTCTCGGTGATCGGCGTGCGCAGGACGATTTCGCGGCCTTGACTGGGTGCGGACGTTCCGCTTGGGCCATCGTTTTGGCCGGCTGCCGGTACGGTGGCGGCCGCAGCGGCTTCGCGAGCGGGTTCTTCGAGGGAATCTCCGACCTGGACCTCGCTGCCTGCCGGATAAATCCAGCTCTGGATCCCGCCCGTAGCCGGGTCCAGCTTGACGCCTTGACGGCGGAACGCCCAGCAATTGTAGGCGACCGAAACGAAAAAGCTCGCCGGCAGCCGGTTGGCTGCTCCGATTTTACAGCCGAGCAGCGTGACCTCGCCGCCGAAGCCCATCGTGCCGATCCCAAGCCGGTTGCCGGCTTCCATAATGTAGCGCTCCAGCCGGTCGAGCTCGGGAACCGGGTTCACATCGTCCACTTCGCGGAACAACTGCTGCTTGGCAAGCTCGTAACCGGTCGTCCGGTCGCCGCCGATGCCCACGCCGATAAAGCCCGCGCTGCAGCCTTGCCCCTGCGCCTGATAAACCGCGTGCAGGATGCATTTGCGGATGCCGTCCAGATCGCGGCCGGCGCGTCCAAGCCCCTCCAGCTCCGCGGGCAGGCTGTACTGGATGTTTTTGTTCTCGCAGCCGCCCCCTTTCAGGATCAGGCGCAGGTCGATGAAATCCTGCTCCCACTGCTCAAAGTGAATCACCGGCGTCCCCGGACCAAGATTGTCTCCACTGTTCTCGCCCGTCAAGGAATCCACCGAGTTCGGCCGCAGCTTGCCGTCTTTCGTTGCCCGCTGAATCGCCGCGCGGATTGCTTTCTTCATTTCAATCTGGTTCGCTCCCACCGGAGTATGGACGATAAACGTCGGCATTCCGGTATCCTGGCAGATCGGGGAAATTTGCTCCTCGGCCATTCGAATATTCCGGGTGATCGTCGACAGCGCAAGGCCAGCACGCGTGGCCTGGTTCTCCATGGCCCGCCCCCGGTTCACCGCCCTGCGGACATCCCCGGGCAAGTTTGTTGACGTTTCCACAATCAATCGATATACGCTCTCTTCAAACTGGTGCATGATCCGATCTTCCCCTCTCTTGTCCTGAATTTCTCGATAGCTTTATAATAACATAGTACTATCCCCGAGGTTGAAATATCTACAAATTCATCATGTCAAAAAGAGAGGTTTCTCACGGATGAGCTACCATTTTTCTGCTTATATGTATCGTCTGCGTTCTATCCAGCGCTGGAGTCTGATGCGGAGCACCGCTGCCGAAAACGTCGCGGAACATTCCTTTCACGTCGCGCTGCTCTCCCATTTGTTATGCGAGATCGGCAATCATGTCACAGGGCGCAGTTTGAATGCCGAACGGGCCGCCACGCTCGCGTTGTTTCACGATGCCACCGAGGTGTTTACCGGGGATATCCCAACGCCCGTGAAGCACCACAATCCCAAGCTTCTGGCGAGCTTCCGGGAAATGGAAGGGATTGCCGCCGAGCGGCTGCTTTCCATGGTGCCTCCTTCTTTGCGGGCCGTCTACGCCCCATTGGTCTCGCCTTCGACCCATCAAGGGCCCGACGGGGACGCCGAGCTGATGAGAATGGTGAAGGCGGCCGACACGCTTGACGCCTATTTGAAATGCGCCTGGGAATTGGCGGCCGGAAACCGCGAATTTGCGGTGGCGAAGCAGCAGCTCCTTGCCAAGCTGGAACATATGTGTCTGCCGGAAGTCGACTTCTTCCTGAGAGAGTTCGCACCCAGCTTTGAAATGACACTGGACGAGTTGTCAGATGAGGCATGACAAACAAGCTCCATCCGCTGGCCCGGGTTGTGAGTACACCACTGGCACGGCTAACGGAAATAGTAGCTGATAATCTCGACATTTCCCCTATTTCAGTGTTCTAAAGGAAACAATAGCCTCTATTCCTCCGAAACATGGTCGTAACAGTCGGTATTTTAGAGAATAGCTGCTATGGCTTCCGTTAGGATCATCGAATGGGCATATTGCGCAAAATAGCTGCTATAGCTTCCGTTAAAATTAAAAGGGTGTCACCTAGTCATTTTTGACTTTTGGGGACACCCTTTTGTTTAACCGTTGACGATTTCGCCGCCGTTAATGTGCAACACTTGTCCGCTCATGTAGGAAGCATCGTCGGAGGCGAGGTACACATAGGCCCCGGCCAATTCTTCCGGCTGCCCCGGGCGCTGCATCGGGACATTCCCGCCGAACTCGGACACCTGCTTGGCGTCGAACGTCGACGGAATGAGCGGTGTCCAGATCGGCCCCGGCGCTACCGCGTTGACGCGAATTCCCTTCTTTCCGACGATATTCATCGAAAGCGCGCGCGTAAAGCTGACGATCGCCCCTTTGGTGGAAGAGTAGTCGATCAGCGTCGGATTGCCTTTATAAGCCGTGACCGAAGCTGTATTGATAATCGCGCTTCCCTTCTTCAAATGCGGCATCGCGGCCTTTACGAGGTGGAACATCGAGAAAATGTTCGTCCGGAACGTCCGCTCCAACTGCTCGGTCGTAATATCCTCGATCTGCTGCTGCGGATGCTGCTCCGCGGCGTTATTGACCAGAATATCGAGGCCGCCGAGGCTATTGACCGTTTGTTTAACCGCTTCCTTGGCGAAGCTCTCATCGCCCACATCCCCCGGAATCAGTACGCATTTACGGCCTTCCTGCTCAATTTCCCCTTTCGTTTTGTTGGCGTCATCATGCTCGTTCAAATAGACGATCGCGATATCGGCGCCCTCCTTCGCATAGGCGACCGCGACCGCGCGGCCGATCCCGCTGTCCCCTCCGGTAATCAGCGCCACTTTACCGCGCAGCTTGCCCGCCGCCAAATAAGTTCCTTCGTATTCGGGGCGGGGATGCATTTCCGATTCGATTCCGGGCTGTTGATCCTGATGCTGCGGAGGCATCGTTTGCTTCGATTGTCCGTTTCCTGACATGGTTCATTCTCCTTCCGTCAATCGTAGTCCTGGTTACCCTTTCTAGGATAGGCCTACACGCCGAAGCTTATGCCGAGTCCCTAAATGGTGAAAGACAACCCGACGTGAAGGTATAGCCGCTTCCAGAACTAACTTACCACCGGAGGATTGGGACCAAACAGGAAATCGTTAAACCGGAATCCCGAAATGGTCAAAAAACCAGGAATCGTCCCGCATGCGCCGAACCGCATATTTTTCTCTGGAAAAAGACGTTGCGCGGGATATCTCCTCCAAAGGGCCCAGCGCCCCCTCACCGAATGCCTGGACCACCAAACTCCGGCAAGCCGCAATCCGCTTCTCCTGGAAATGAAGCTCGGCAAGCCTGAGCAAATCGCCCCCCCATTTCTTACCGCTGTCATCGCTGGGGAAATTTTGTCTGTAGACCAGCATTAACGTGGTTGCGGAAACCAGCTGGCAACGCCCTCCAAAAAGCCAGATTCGCAGCGAAAGCTCGGAGGTTTCCAGCTCTTTGCCGACAAAGTTCTCCTCCACCCCGCCAATTTCCTCAAATTTCTCCCGGGAAATCGCAAAGCAATCCGGGGATAACCAGGCAAGCGTTTCGTCGTCAATCCTCCAAGGATACTGTTCCATACTGTGAAGAAGCTCCCCTTCGTAACAAGGCTCGGGAACGAATCGGGAAGTTTCATGGATCTCCATTCGCGGGGATACCCCGTCGGCCTCGCCCCCCAATATCGGTGCCAACAGGGATTCCATCCAATGATCCTCAAAATACAACCGCGGCGTACAAAAGATCAGGTAGGCGCCGAACGCGTGGGCCGCACCCAAATTCCGGGAAGGTACACCGGTCTGGCCCTTGAGCAAACGGAAAGGCCGGGGAAAATTATAATTCATCAAAAAATCGCAGCATCCGTCCACCGATCCCTCATTGACCAGGATCAGCTCGTAAGGTATGGAAGTTTGCGAAACCTTTAAGGACTCCATGGCCATAAACAGATCGATCCCGTTATTTTTTACCGT
The DNA here is from genome assembly GCF_036864815.1 of Paenibacillus sp. A14. Taxonomy (NCBI): domain Bacteria; kingdom Bacillati; phylum Bacillota; class Bacilli; order Caryophanales; family Paenibacillaceae; genus Paenibacillus; species Paenibacillus sp. A14. The sequence continues at coordinate 16,411 of NZ_JBAGJD010000017.1, read as the reverse complement.
CATAATGATAGAAACCATAGGTTGGGAAGACATAAAAATTCTCCTTAGCACGCATAATAAATAAATCCAGAATCAGGGTATACTTCTTGTTTTATCCGATTCCAAATACCATAATACTTCAATTCATGCTTTCAGTAAACAGAAACAAAACTAACAGTTTATTATCTTTGCCTCTCAATCTCACTATGGTTAAATACAGGAGGGGTAATATGGACTATGACGCACTAGGCAAGCGGCTGCGGCAGGAGCGGCACAAGATGAATCTGACTCAGGAAAAACTCGCTGAGAAAATCGAGGTTTCCGACGCATACATAGGGCAGATTGAGCGGGGCGAACGCAGTTTATCCCTGGAAACTCTCGTTAAACTGGCCAATCAACTGGGCGTTACCGTCGACTACTTGCTGCACGATTCCATCGAGATCAACGATGACCAATTTATGAATCAAGTAAGGCAAATCATGATGGAGCGTTCGCCGAAAGAAAAACAACTGGCGCTCGACATCCTGAAGTTGATGTTTGCCCACTTGGATGATATGCAGAAGTAGAAATAGAAAACGTGGGATGAAGGTTCTTCTTCAACTCGCGTTTTTTTCGTGCTTGACAAGTTTTTGTTAACTGGTAAACTAAAATATAGTTAACCGGTTAACTATACAGAAAGGGGTACCCCATGGAAACCGATAAACAGAATCAAGCCCTTGAAGCCGTTCAACAATTCATTATGAGAAGAGAAAAACGGGTGCAAACGCGAAGCACGGCGGCCGAGATGCTCGCTTCCGAATTGACTCCCGCAGCGGAATCAAAATGGACGCTCACCCAGCTCCACATTCTCTCTCTGGTCAAAAAACAGCCCGGAGCATTAAATAACACGCTGCTTGCGGAGCGGCTTCATCTTTCCAAGCCTGCGGTAACCAAAGCTGTCCGTCCGCTTGTGGAACGGCAGTTGCTGCTTCCCTCGCACAACGTCGCAAATCAGAAAGAAATTTATTATCGCTTATCTGAACAAGGCGGTGCATCGGCGGAGGCCCATGACCGGATTCATGAACGTTTGAAGGATGAATATATCCGGCTGTTCGGCGCTTTTTCCGACGAGGAACTAGACGTGATTATTCGATTCTTGAACGCATGGTCCAGCTTGATCTGATCACAAATTTCCTAAACTCGGAGGTTATTATGATGAACAAGACGGAAGCTATTTTATTTTTGGAGGAAATGTACCGGGATATCGTTGAGAATTTAAACATCGACAAAATACCGGATTACTTTGCCGGCAACTACATGCAGACTACGGACGGCGTTACATCCGACCTGGTCGCCTTCCGAAATCATATTGCGGAATTGAAAAGGATCGCCGGGCAAATCCGGGTGTCCCCTTTTCATGATATCGTGTTTGACCAGGAGGAGCAGATGGCGGCGGTTCGATATGAAGTGGATGTTACGAAGAAACACGGAGCCCGCGGACAGGTGGAACTGTTAGCTTTGTTCCAATGGGCAGATTCCAAAATCGTTCGCTGCCACGAGCTGTCGCGCCCGGTTTCCTCCGGGGAGGAGTTCAAGGATATTGCGAGCGTGAATGCCCGGCCGTGATCTGATGGCTTGGCCAAAAAGACCATTCCTAAGCCGGGCAGCGATTTCAGTCGCCTGGCTCTGGAATGGTCTCTTTATGCCCTTATGTAGGGAATTCCATTAATGGCTAAATGATATTTCTGTACACCATAAAGAAGGAAATCAGCAGCACGCAAAGGCAAAGCAGCGTACTGAAGGTCCGAAGCTTTCCGGCCGTGTCCTGAATCCCTTTGTTGGCCCGGATTGCTTCCGTCGCCTGACGGAGCGGCTTCCCCAGCATCCCGCTGAAGGCTCCAATCGCCAGGAACAAGACCACAACAACGATCATCCATGGCACCGAATATCCGCCACCGCCGCCGCTGATCAAATATCCGCCGGTCAACAATTGAACGACCAAGCCGATCTGCGCATACGTATTAAGCGTCTTCACGGCGGACACGGTACCTTCCTGGGCAGCCGGCGTCAGCTTGGGCACATTGCTGAATACGATCGGCAGCACCAGGTAGAAGCCCAGCGCCAAGGCACCCACGATGTGGAGAAACATCATGATTCCATACATATCACAACCACCTTTGTCAATTAGATTTATTACAATCTATTATACCTAGAGTTGTCATTAAAAGAAAGGAATCCCCCCGAGACGGGAGGATTCCTCATTTTCAAAAATTCACATTTCTGACATGTTTACCCTCGAACGATCGAAATGACTTCGCGTATAGACGCCGCGGATTTATCCAAAGCCGCTTTTTCTTCCGGAGTCAGCTCCAGCTCGAACACTTTTTCGATGCCGTCCCCGCCCAAAATGACCGGTACGCCCATGAACAGGCCGTCATAGCCGTACTCGCCTTCCAGAAGAGCGATAACCGGAAGGATCCGTTTTTTATCCTTCAGGATCGCTTCCGTCATCTGCACGAGCGATGCGGCCGGCGCATAATAGGCGCTGCCGTTGCCGAGCAGGTTGACGATCTCGCCGCCGCCCGCGCGCGTGCGCTGGACGATGGCCTCGATCCGTTCCTGCGGAAGCAGAGCTTCGATCGGAATCCCGGCGACGCTGGAATACCGGACAAGGGGTACCATGTCGTCGCCGTGTCCGCCGAGCACAAAGCCGCGAACGTCTTCCATCGAAACGTTCAGCTCCTGCGCGATAAACGTACGGTAACGCGCGGTGTCAAGCACGCCGGATTGGCCGATCACGCGGTTTTTCGGGAACCCTAGCGTCCGGTAAGCCGTATGCGTCATCGCGTCCACCGGGTTGCTCAGGATGATGACCGTGGAATTCGGGCAATGTTTCTTCACGTTTTCGCAAACGGAACGCACGATCCCCGCGTTCGTATTCACGAGATCGTCGCGGCTCATTCCCGGCTTGCGGGCAATCCCCGCCGTAATAATGACGATGTCGGATTCCGCGGCGTCTTCGTAGGAAGAGGTCCCGACGATATGGCTGTCGAAGCCTTGGACCGGACCGGCTTCCAGCATATCGAGCGCCTTGCCCTTCGTCGGGTTCTCCAACTGCGGGATATCGAGGAGAACGACGTCCCCGAGCTCTTTTTGCGCAAGCATCAGCGCCGTAGTCGCGCCGGTGGAGCCGGCGCCGACGACCGTAATTTTTTTACGACGAATAGCCACGTTGATCAAGACCTCCTACATGTTTTTAATGACTTGATCCGCGAACTCGGAGCACTTCACTTCCGTAGCGCCCTCCATCAGGCGGGCAAAGTCGTAGGTAACCGTCTTGTTGTTGATGGATGTTTCCAGACCTTTATAAATCAGGTCGGCCGCTTCCTGCCAGCCCAAATGCTCAAGGAGCATCACCCCGGACAAAATCACGGAGCCGGGATTCACCACGTCAAGATCCGCATATTTCGGAGCCGTACCGTGAGTGGCTTCAAAAATCGCATGCCCCGTTACATAGTTGATGTTCGCCCCCGGCGCGATGCCGATGCCGCCGACTTGAGCCGCCAAGGCGTCGGACAAGTAGTCGCCGTTCAGGTTCAAGGTAGCGATCACATCGAAGTCCGTCGGGCGCGTCAACACTTGCTGAAGCGCGATATCCGCAATCGCGTCCTTGATGATGATTTTGCCCGCGTCTTGGGCTTCCTTCTGCGCTTTATTGGCCGCATCGGTTCCGGATTCTTCCTTGATCCGGTCGTACTCGGCCCAAGTGAATACCTTGTCGCCGAATTCGGCCTCAGCCACTTCGTAACCCCAGTTTTTGAAGGCGCCCTCGGTGAATTTCATGATATTGCCCTTGTGTACGAGGGTAACGCTCTTGCGGCCATGCTTGATCGCATATTCCACGGCCGCGCGCACCAGACGCTTCGAGCCCTCTTCCGAAACCGGCTTGATCCCGATGCCGGAGGTTTCCGGGAAGCGGATCTTCTTCACGCCCATTTCATTTTGCAGGAACTGGAGCACCTTCTTCACTTCTTCAGAGCCCTCTTTGTACTCGATTCCCGCATAGATATCCTCCGTATTCTCCCGGAAAATGACCATGTCCACGAGATCGGGACGCTTCACCGGAGAAGGAACGCCATCGAAATAGCGGACCGGGCGAAGACATACGTACAGGTCCAGCTCTTGGCGGAGCGCCACGTTCAGCGAACGGATGCCGCCGCCGATCGGCGTAGTCAACGGGCCTTTAATCGCCACAATATACTCGCGGATCGCAGTCAGCGTATCCGCTGGCAGCCATTCCCCGTATGTATTGTAGGCCTTCTCCCCCGCGAATACTTCGTACCAGGCTATTCTTTTCTCGCCGCCGTAAGCTTTCTCCACAGCGGCATCCAGAACCCGCTTGGAGGCTTTCCAAATGTCGCGGCCTGTGCCGTCCCCCTCTATGAAAGGAATGATCGGATTGTTCGGCACCTGAAGCTTGCCGTTATCGATAACGATTTTTTCGCCTTCGGTCGGAAGACTGAATTTTTCCAATTTCAGCATGTCTTTGATTTCCTCCTTATATTCGTGTGTTATCCATTTTAACATAATACCAACCCGGTTTCCCGGGTTGGTCGGCGTTATCTCAGATCGATCGGGATGTAGCGCTGATTCGTCGCTCCCGTGTATTCGGCGCGCGGACGAATGATCCGGTTGTCGTCAAGCTGCTCCAAAATATGAGAGGTCCATCCGGACAGGCGGCTGATCGCGAAGATCGGCGTGAACAGATCTCTCGGAATGCCCAGCATCGTATAAACCGAGGCCGAATAAAAATCGACGTTCGGTTTCAGTCCCTTTTGATTCGTCACGAGCTCTTCCACTTTGACCGAAATGTCGTAAAGGGTCGTATCGCCCTTCATCAACCCCAGCTGACGGGACATTTTTTGCAGGTGCTTGGCGCGAGGGTCCCCGTTTTTGTAAACCCGATGGCCGAAGCCCATGATCTTCTCCTTGTTGGCGAGCTTGTTCTGAATGTAAGCCTCGACTTTATCCAAGGTGCCGATTTCGCTCAGCATCCGCATCACCGCCTCATTGGCTCCCCCGTGCAGCGGGCCCTTCAAGGTACCGATCGCGGAGGTGACGCCGGAATAGATATCCGACAGCGTAGCGACCGTGACGCGGGCGGAGAAGGTGGAAGCGTTCAGCTCATGATCCGCATGCAGGACTAGCGCTTGATCCAGGGCGCGGACGGCGACCGGATCCGGCTCCTCGCCGGACAGCATATAAAGGAAGTTGTGAGCCAGCGAAACGCCTTTCAAGGGAGCGACCGGTTCTTTCCCTTCGCGGATCCGGGCAAAAGCGGCAATCAACGTAGGCAGCTCGGCCTGCAGTTTGATCGCTTTAAGTTGATTGCAATCGCGCGTATTGTCATTCGCCTGCTCGTCGTACAAAGCCAGGGCCGAAACGGCTGTACGGAGAACGGCCATCGTATTCGCGTTGGCCGGATAGAGCTTCATTTGCTCGAGAACCGCTTCCGGTACCGGCGCATATTCGCTTAGTTGATTCTGCAGGTTGGCCAACTGATGTTTGGTAGGCAGCTTGCCGTACCAAAGCAAATAAGCAGTCTCTTCATAAGTCGCACGCTCCGCCAGGTCATCGATATTAATGCCGCGATAGGCAAGAACCCCGTCGTGAATCGAGCTGATGGATGAAGTCGCTGCCACAATCCCTTCCAGTCCTTTGGTAGCCGTCATAGTGCATCTCTCCTTTAAAAACGAAATATGAGCCGAACAAGCCAATGAAAACATTTTCAATTTAAAAGTTTAAAATTTTCAGAGCATGGCAATAACAAGGCCCGGACAAAGTAGATATCTGGCTATGACGCCGGGTACCGTGTTCATCGGTAACTCGGTTCATCCTGTAAATTCATCATACTGGATTTTTAAAAACAAGGGAACCCGAACAGCCTGGTCTGGGATATCAAATTGTTTTATCGTGGTGATAAATGATTTTTTGTAATCGCTTTCGTTTTGCAATGAAAAAAGTCACTTTATATCTTTTTGCTTTCGATGACTTCGTGAACTTCCTGGGCAAATTGTTTCCGGCATAGAAAAAGAGGCTAAGTAATAGGGTAGAAAGAGGACCTGTCCGAAAAGGGGAATGCCGTTTGGATAATGTATTGAGAAACCGCCTGATGCGGGGGACCGGAGTGCTCCTGGTTCTGATCCTGCTGGCCGGCGGCTTTTACTGGGCGCTGCCGCTAGTGTATCCGTTCCTGATCGCCTGGCTGATCGCCTATGCGATGAACCCCTTTGTGCGCTGGCTGCAGGCCGCCGTCAAACTGCCGCGCTGGCTCGCGGTTACCGCGGCGCTCCTGGTTTATTTCGGGGGAGCTGGGATCGTCCTGTCCGCCGCCATCACTCGGCTCGTCAAAGAGCTGATCAGCCTGGCCGAGTCTTTGGACCAGCATATCGAAAACTGGCGGCAATGGTTTGTCGAATGGAGCCAAAGCGAAGGAATCCAAAACATCATCAATGAAATCAACCGCTTTATTGCCGATAACCCGGATTACGAAAACACGATCAATCAAAACATCGACAACACAACAAGCACAATCAGCTCGGCGGTATCGCGCCTGCTCAGCGGTCTGCTGAGCGGGATCGTTCAACTGTTGACCTCGCTGCCCAATCTCGGGCTGATTCTGGTCGTCATCTTGCTGGCCGCTTTTTTTATCAGTAAAAACTGGGAGCGCCACATCCGGTTTCTCGCCGGCTTTATCCCTCCTGCCTTTCGTAAGACCGCCGGAGAGGTCTGGAGGGATTTGCAAAAAGCGCTGTTCGGCTATTTGCGCGCCCAGTTCATCATGATCTCGATCACGGCCGTCATCGTCCTCATCGGCCTTCTGATTTTGCGCGTCGAATCCGCCTTCACCTATGCCTTATTAATCGGTCTGGTGGATCTGCTCCCTTATCTCGGCGTCGGAACCATCATGGTCCCCTGGCTGCTTTATGCCTATATGACAGGGGACCTCGGACTAGGGATCGGGCTGTCGATTCTGTACGGCGTGATTCTGATCGCACGCCAACTGATCGAGCCCAAAGTGCTGGCCAGCAGCGTCGGTCTCGATCCCCTGCCCACGTTGATCGCCATGTTTGCTGGACTGAAGCTGTTCGGTGTGCTTGGGCTGATTATCGGCCCCGTCTCCTTCGTCGTCATCGGCGCCATGATCCGCGCGGGCGTGATCCGCGATCTGCGCAACTATATCGTGAACGGAAGGCTGCGATGATTCATTGCAGCCTTCCTCCACGTTCGCCCTACATCCGCTCCGGCGCCTGCAGCCCGATCAGTCCCAGCCCGGTCTTCAACGTGATCCGCACGCCTTGAACGAGAGCCAGGCGGGCGATGCGCAGCGAGGCTTCTTCTTTCAGAATAGGACAATCGTGATAAAACCGGTTAAAAGCCTGGGCGGTATCCACCAAGTAGCGGGTAATCAGCGAAGGCTCCAGCTTAGCGGCCGCCTGCCCGACCACTTCCGGGAACAGGCCGAGCTGTTTGATCATCCTGAACTCCGCCTCACAGCTTAACCGTTGAGGGTCCCAATCGATGCCGGGCCTAAGGTTCAAGCCGTGCAGATCCTCGGTTCCCGTCCCCATGCGCAGTACACTGCAGGCCCGGGCGTACGTATATTGAACATACGGCCCTGTCTCCCCTTCAAAGCTGAGCGCCTCTTTCCAGGAAAAATCGATGTCCTTGATCCGGTTTCCCCGCAGGTCATTGAAGATGACCGCACCCACGCCAACTTGCCGGGCAACCTCTTCTTTGTTCTCCAACTTGGGATTTTTCTCCTCAATAATCTCGCGGATTTTGGAAACCGCCTGATCCAGCACCTCTTCCAGCCGGACAACTTTCCCCCTCCGGGTGGACATGGCCTCGCCTTCCAGGCTGACCCGCCCGAACGGAACGTGGACAAGTTCGGACGCCCACCCGTAGCCCATCCGTTCGATCACCTTAAACCATTGGCTAAAATGCAGGCTTTGCGAATAGTCCGTCACATACAAGGCTTTATGGAAGCCGAAGGTCCGCTTCCGGTACAGCGCCGCCGCTATGTCGCGGGTAGGGTAGAGGGAGCTGCCGTCTTTTTTCAGAATCAAGGCCGGGGGCATGCCGTACTCCTCGAGGCGGACAAGCCAAGCGCCCTCATCCTCCTCAAGCAGGCGTTTTTCCCTCAGTTCCCGCACAACATCATCCATATACTCATTGTAAAAGCTCTCCCCGGTCACAAAATCAAACCGCACGCCGAGCCGATCGTAGATCTTCTGGAATTCCGCCAGACTTACATCGACGAACCGTCTCCACAGCTTCTTAGCCTCCTCGTCTCCCTGCTCCATTTTGACGAACCACTCTCTGGCCTCATCCTCCAAAGCGGGGTCCTTGTCGGCCTCCTCATGAAAACGCACATACAACCCCAACAGCTCGTCGATGGCCGCTTCCTCCAGGCGGGAGGCGGTTCCCCAGCGGAGGTAGGCCGTGATCAACTTCCCGAACTGCGTCCCCCAATCCCCCAGGTGGTTGATACCGACACAACGATAACCCAGATACGAGTAAATCCGGTACAGCGCGCTTCCGATGACCGTGGAGCGCAGATGGCCTACGTGAAAAGGCTTGGCGATATTCGGGGAGGAAAAATCGATCACCACCGTTTTGCCCGCTCCTATATCCCCCGCTCCATACCGCTCCCCGCTTTCTAAAATCCCGGGCAATATCGCCTCGGCTACTGCGGCATGATCCAAAGAAAAATTGACGTAACCCGTTTGCGACGACACTTTGATAAGGCCGGACCCGGCGATACCCCGGGCATGAAGCCCCTCCTCAAGCTCCCGGGCGATCCCCGCGGGGGAAGCCTTGCGCTTTTTGGCTAACGTAAAGCAAGGAAACGACAAGTCGCCCATGGAAGCGTCCCGCGGGATCTCCAGCAAGTCCCGGATTTCCTGCTCCGTAATTTCTTCCAGCACTCTAGCGATCTGTTCCGCGACGATTTTTTTAAACCAATCCATTCCAATCCCCTCTTTTCTCCAAATAAAAAAGCCCCTCATCTCCATTGAAGAGACGAGAGACTTACAGTTCCCGCGGTACCACTCTGCGTGTCGGGACCCATCGTCCCAACCACTCTGAAGGATAACGGCCAACACCCGGATTTGACTACGGCTTGCGGCAACCCCCGCCGCCTTCGGCAAACCATCTCCCGGGCCCGCTTCCGCCCACTTCCCCATACCGGCTTCCACCCTCCCGGCTCGCTTTTATGGTTTCCAGCAGCGTACTGTCCCGTTCGCAGATATTTCATATGCAGTTCCAAAAATAGTTAAACTAGTTATATCGAAAAAAAATCAAAAAGTCAACGCCGGAAAAAGGTGATCGTTCCGTCTTTGATTTTTTTGCCGATCCATTTCATCAATAGCAAACGATAAAGGGGACGCGTTAAAGGAAACACCATCGTAAACCCGATCGCATCGGTTACGAAACCCGGAATCAACAGCAGGATCCCGCCGCCGAACACGCATAAGCCCTCGATCATCATTTTGCCGGGAATCTGGTTGCCAATCATTTGAGATTTGGCATCCGCCATCAGCTTGCGGCCCTCAAACTGCATCATCAGAAGGCCGATCACCGAAGTGGCCAAGGTCAGAAAGATCGTTTTTCCGACACCAAGCCGCTCCCCGACCCACACATAACCCCAAAACTCTACCAGGGGAACGACTACGATAAATACCGCTATCCATTTGCGCATACAATAACTCCTTTTTCCTGCGGCGTAACTCCATGAATTATAGCAAAGCTCTAAAGAGTATTGTAACGTTTTGATGTACCGGAATCAAAATTTACTGGCCCGCTCGAATACTTCATACCAGTCCGGAAATACTTTTTTGAACTGAACGGGCTTGAAATCCTCCCTTCGGACCACATAATGCGTAGATGATCCGACGACGCAAAGCTCGCCTCCCCCGTTCAGCACCTCGTAGGCGTACTCCGTTTTGACGCCGCCGTTCGAACTGATCCAGGTTCGGAGCAAAACGTCATCCCCGTAACGGATCCCTTTCCGGTATTCCACCTTCATTTCATGAACCGGCGAAATATAACCCGCCCGCTCCATGTGAATGTAGTTTAGTCCCAGTTCCTCAATCAACGCGGTCCGTCCCGCTTCAAACCAGCCCAGATAGTGGGCATGATAGACGATGCCCATCATATCGAACTCAAAATATTTGGGCTTGATCGCCAGCTCGCTAACATGCATCTTTAGTACGCCCCTTTCCCTGTCATTTACAAGAGTTGCACCGTTTCTAGTTCGGCTTAATCTAGCAAAAAAGCAATGGAAAGCCCGTTGTACGGGCAGCCCATTGCTTCTGATATGCGGCTAGCTGTATCTAAAGCTATTACTTGCGGATTTGTCCGATTTTGACCAGGTTCGTCGAACCGGAGCGGCCCAGCGGAATCCCTGCTGTGATCACAACCAGATCGCCTTCCTTCACAAGACCGGAATCCAGTCCACCCTTCATCGCGTTGTCGAACATTTCGTCCGTGGAAGTGGCCAATTGACCTTTCACCGGAGTTACGCCCCAGTTCAGCGCAAGACGGCGCAGCGTTTGGTCTTCCGTGGTGACGGCGATAATCGGCGCTTTCGGACGGTATTTGGAGACCATACGAGCGGTATAACCCGTTTCCGTCGAAGTGATGATCGCTTTGGCGTTCAGATCCAGCGCGGAGTTAGCCACCGCTTGGGAAATCGCCTCGGTCACCGTTGTTTGTTGCGCATTGCTTTGCTTTATAAACATTTCGCGATATTCCAGCGCGGATTCCGCTTTCTCGGCAATACGCGACATCGTCAGCACGGACTCCACCGGATATTTCCCGGCAGCCGTTTCGCCGGACAGCATGATCGCGTCGGTACCGTCGAAAATCGCATTGGCCACGTCACTTGCTTCAGCGCGTGTAGGTCTAGGGTTGCGCTGCATCGAATCCAGCATTTGCGTCGCCGTGATGACCGGCTTGCCGACGCGGTTGCATTTCTCGATCATGCGCTTCTGTACCAACGGCACATCTTCCGCAGGAATTTCCACACCCAAGTCACCGCGGGCAACCATCAGGCCGTCGGAAACTTCCAAAATCTCATCCAGGTTGTCCACGCCTTGCTGGTTTTCGATCTTAGAGATGATTTGGATGTGCGTGGCATTGTGACTCTCCAGCAATTGACGGATTTCAAGAACGTCGCTGGCTTTACGAACGAAGGAAGCCGCAATGAAATCGATGCCTTGTTCGATCCCGAAGATAATATCGTTAGCGTCTTTCTCAGTGATGCCTGGCAGGGAAATGTTTACGCCTGGGACGTTAACGCCCTTCTTGCTCTTGATGGTACCGCCGTTGACAATACGACACTTGATTTCCGTTCCTTGAATATCCACTACGGTCAAACCGATCAAACCGTCATCGATCAGAATGGTTGAACCGACTTCCACATCGCCAGGAAGCTCTTGGTATGTGATGGAGATGCGGTCTTTGTCGCCGAGAATTTCTTCGGTTGTCAAAGTGATGAACTCGTCTTGCACAAGCTCGATCGGTTCTTCCTTCAATTTGCCGGTGCGGATTTCAGGACCTTTCGTGTCCAACAGTATGGCGATTGATTTCCCCAACTCTTCGCTCGCTTGGCGGATCGTTTTGATCCGATTCCCATGCTCCTCGAAATCTCCGTGGGAGAAGTTGAGGCGAGCGACGTTCATCCCGGCCATGATCAGTTTCTTGGTGTTGTCTAACGATTCACTGGAAGGACCGATAGTACATACGATTTTTGTTTTGCGCATTTTGGGTTTCCTCCGTTTATTTAGTTCTCTCTATACATCATTTCCAACAATTAAATTTACTACATTTTCCCCATTTTGTATAGGAAGTTTATCATATTGTAACAGTCTATCTAGTCATTACCCACTAGGGAGGAATCTATAATGGGCTCTGCTTCTTTTTCCTGCGCCCGGCTCGCCCCGCCCTCGGCAAATTGTCCGATTTTGCGGAATTTCCGGTATCTGTCTTCCACAAGCTCGTCCGGATTCATAAGAGACAATTCTTCTAAATGCCGAACGACACTCTCTTTGATGGCCACGGCCGTAGTCTCGTAGTCCCGGTGCGCACCGCCTCGAGGCTCCGGAACAATCTCCTCGATCACGTCCATTTCCAGCAAATCCTGGGCGGTAATCTTCATCGCTTCCGCCGCCTGATCGGCTTTGGAGGCATCCTTCCAAAGGATTGAAGCCGCTCCGTTCGGCGAGATGACGGAATAAATCGCGTTCTCCAGCATCAAAACCCGGTTTCCGACGCCCAACGCAAGCGCGCCGCCACTGCCTCCCTCGCCGATGACAACGCAGACGACAGGAACCCGCAGCTTGGCCATCTCCAGCAAATTCCGGGCGATGGCTTCCGACTGCCCCCTTTCTTCCGCCGTAATCCCCGGGTATGCTCCCTTCGTATCGATAAACGTAACGATCGGACGGCCGAATTTTTCCGCTTGCCGCATCAGACGGAGCGCCTTCCGGAAACCTTCGGGATGCGCGCTTCCGAAGAAGCGGGCGATATTGTCTTTGGTATCCTTGCCCCGCTGCTGTCCGAGCACGGTCACCGACGTCCCGTTCAGCTTCGCCAGTCCGCCGACAACGGCCAGATCGTCCCCAAACACGCGGTCGCCATGGAGTTCCATGAAATCGTCAAAAATAAGCTCGATCAAATCCAGGGAAGTCGGACGCTGATGATGCCGCGCCAAGTGCATCTTTTGCGAAGGGGAGATGCTGCTGTAAATCTCCTCCTCCAACTGCTTGTACCGCTCTTCCAACCGGGCGATTTCCTCGTTGAAATCGATCCCTTTCTCCTGACCAAATTGCTCCAGCTCCCGGATTTTCTCGCGAAGTTTCACGAGAGGGGCTTCAAAAGGCAGCTCACCCGCCATGATTAACTCCTCCCTTCACGTTGTGCAGATCCAGTACCTGAGCCAAGGTGGCCCGCAGCTCTTTACGGTGGACGACCATGTCCAGTTGACCGTGCTGCAAGTTGAACTCCGCCGTCTGGAAATCATCCGGCAGCTTCTGGCGGATCGTTTGCTCGATCACGATCCGGCCGGCAAAACCGAACACCGCGCCGGGTTCGGCGATAATAAGATCGCCGAGCATGGCAAAGCTGGCCGAAACGCCCCCGGTAGTCGGATCCGTAATGACCGAGATATACAGGCCGCCCTGCTCGTCCAGACGGGCTAACGCAGCGCTGGTTTTGGCCATTTGCATCAGACTTAAAATGCTTTCCTGCATCCGTGCTCCACCCGAAGTCGAGAATATAATCAACGGAAGACGCTTCTTCGTCGCCGTTTCTATCGCTCTCGTAATCTTCTCGCCTACGACGGAGCCCATACTGCCCGTGAAAAAATCAAAACTCATCACGGCCATGACCGCCGGAAAGCCGCCGATCGTCCCTTCTCCGGTTACAACGGCTTCACGAAGCCCGGACTTCAGCTTCTGCTGTTCCAGCTTGTTCGCGTAACCCGGAAAATTTAGCGGGTCGACGGAAATTAAATCCGCATCATATTCAAGGAAGCTTCCCTCATCCAACGTCATTTGAATCCGTTCCAAGGCGTTTAAACGCATATGGTGCCCGCAGGAAGGGCAGACTTTAAGATTCTTTTCAAGCTCTTTGCTGTATTGAATGCTGCCGCAGCGGCTGCATTTACTCATCAGACCCTCAGGTATTTCACGCTTCGGCCGGTCTCCCGGCTGCGGACTTTCGCTGGTCCCCAAACGTTCTGAAGGAATGGTCGCGTATTTCCTTTTTTTCTGAAACAAGTCTTTAAACACAACTACACCTCTTCAGCCGTTAAATTTATTGGCCGCATCACAGCAAGACAAGGAAACAATGCCGGTAAGTTGCCCATGCCTATTTCCTTGCCCTCAGGGATGCAATATCGAATTAAGAACCTCTTGAACCTCTTCCAGTTCACCAGACGGAACTAAAATTTCAAACTGCTGTTTGGATAAATTAACAGGACGTGTTTGGACAAGAAAGCCTTCTTCGGTGAGTTTCGTCTTGATCATGTCCGCCACTTTGGCGGTAGGCGCAATGTACATAACAGTCCACATGTCCTCTTCCAAGCCCCCAATCTTTTCTCGAGCCCATATAATAGAGTAATGATAACATAATTTTAAAAAATCCCGCAACAAAGGGAAGGAACCTGGTCCTGGGGAAAACCAGACCATCACCCCGCTTCGCTTCCAGCGTTAGACCCGGCCGTTGCCCGGCGCGCCTTCGCGCCCGCGTTCCCGGCTGCGGAAGATTCGACGCGGACGATTCTTGCGCGGGCGTTCCCGCACAGACGATTCGGCGCGGACGATTCCGCGTGGGCGATTCTTGCGCGGGGCGATCCCGCACGGGCGATTCCGCGTGGGCGATTCTTGCGCGGGCGATTCCGCACGGGCGATTCGGCGCGGGCGATTCTTGCGCGGGGCGATCCCGCACGGGCGATTCGGCGCGGGCGATTCCGCGTGGGCGATTCTTGCGCGGGCGATTCCGCACGGGCGATTCGGCGCGGGCGATTCCGCGTGGGCGATTCTTGCGCGGACGATTGCAGCAGGAAGGGATCCAACACTAATAACGCATCGACGTTACATCAAATCTGACAGGGTACGGACCATTTTAATGCTTATTCGACGAGTTAAGAAGCGGTGTGGCGTGCTGGATCCGACGCCCGTAATTTTACCCGGCCGCCCGCCACGTTAACGGCCTTTTGGGACGCTATTTCGTCCCGCTTCGGCTCCGGTGGAATCATAGCGGTTAAAAAAGGCCTTATTGCCCTGTGGCTGGCCTCGAAATCAGGGTTTGGCCCGCTTGTTCCGAAAATAAGGCCCTAAAAATCACTGGCATTGCACCAAAGCTTACATGATGGCTTACAGAGATGTTGTGTAATTTTTTTCCATATCGATTTTTAAGTAATTGGCCAAAAAATGAAGGGGGTCAGAAAATAGATGCGTTATTCCATTTTATGGATATTAACTTTTTGTTCTATTTTGCCTCTTCACTCAGCTTCATTTTCTTCTTGGCTTGATCATTCCAACCGATGTGTTCATAATAGGCGGTTCCTTGTACATTTTTGTACTCCTTTGACGCCCTTTGTTGTTCTGGCTTTTACTCCTTCGATGAAGCTCGGATTCAAGTAGCAAATTAGGTTTCTCCCATAAAAGACGAAGTGATTGAAGCACTTCCCACAAACTCATTCGGGTTCCACTGATCACATGAATGAGCATGGCCATAGCATAAGCGATCAAAGCGATAAAGATCTGGTTCCATATCCCTTGAGGATCATAGCTATACAGCTTCACTAATCGCAAATGCTGCTTCATCCACTTGAAAAATAGCTCGATCAGCCAACGCTGCCGATAGATGTCCGCGATTTCCTCAGCACTTAGGTCAAAGCACGAAGTAGCCAGACGATACTTGCGCCCCTTTTCATCCAAAAACTCTACAAGGCGTAAAGAATTCTCTGTCTTGCGAAAGGCACTCCCTAATTGAACGATAGCATCTCGGATGATGTTTGAATCCGGATGAACCGGCAGCTCTTGCTCCACCTGCCAAACCCTATGTTTTTCGTTGATTCGAGTTACGAATTGAACTTTTTGCTCTAGCCAAGTATCGAACTGTTTATACTTCACATAACCGCGATCCATCACGTATATTGTGCCGTCATCTTCGACCAGAAAGTTCATGGTTTCGTAGTCACTCACATTCCCCGTAGTAGGGATGGCCTTCTCAGGAATGACCTCTTTCTCTTCATTTTTAGTCAAAACCAAGACTCGAACATGAATTTTGATTTGAGTGTGGTCACGGGTTACGTACGCCCAGTTGGCCAGTGTCGCCGGAAGTCTTAGACAAGTCGAGTCGATAATCCGAATCTGTGTGCCCTTGATTTCCGATGGAGCTTTCTGCTTGACCTTGCCGATGAGTTCAAGGAATAGACCTTCGAGTATCTCGGTAGGAATCATCTTTAGACGCCTGGAGATTTGAGAACTACTGATGCTGGATAGTTCCAGACTTTCCTGCAGCGTTGTGCTTGTTCGAAGTGGCTTGAGAAATGTGTTCATAAGAATCCCACTTAGCGAGTTGGGAGGCTAAAATTAACTTGATACTTTTTAAGGTAGTAAGCTTGCGAACACGATGATCGGAAATTGGAAAGCTAAAATTTTCTTCAGAAATATAAGAAAAGCATTGACGAATCACAGATAAATTGTGTATGTTACCCATGGTTGGCTCCTTTTGTTGAGATGAGTTATGGGTAACGCATCTAACTCAACAATAGGAGCTTTTTTTATTTTATTCCATGAAAATAACATATAAATTAACATATTTAGTAAATACTGTTCCGTTAATTTCTTGTGTCAGGTTTAATGCAATGCTAGTGCCT
>NZ_JBAGJD010000016.1:0-70887 GCF_036864815.1 Paenibacillus sp. A14 | reverse complement strand
CCCCCTCAAGATGAGATTTCCCAATTAGTAAGACCCCTTGAAGACGACGAGGTTGATAGGCCTGGGGTGGAAGTGCAGCAATGCATGGAGCTGACAGGTACTAATCGGTCGAGGGCTTATCCAAAAACAACTCCAAAAAGTGGCGTCAGGCTGAACAAGCCGATCTGAGCACTTGAGGAGACTAAAACGCAAAGCACGTTTCGTATCCAGTTTTCAGGTGATCAAACATCTGAACACGTTTGGTGGCGATGGCGGAGGGGTTCCACGCGTACCCATCCCGAACACGACCGTTAAGCCCTCCAGCGCCGATGGTACTTGGACCGAAGGGTCCTGGGAGAGTAGGACGCCGCCAAGCAACTAAGAAAGAGCACTACCGTATGAAGCGGTGGTGCTCTTTTTGTATACTCTAATACAAATTGATGCAAATCTGCAGGTATTTCCGAACGTTTGTGCCCCGAAGAGCGAAAAGGATGCAAATGTGCAGGAATTTTCGGCCCTTTCCCCCGAAGGGAACCTCAGCAGCAACAAAAGCCTGCAGATTTGCAGGAATTTCGCTCAGCGGGGGTTATCTCCCCAATAATTCCTGCAGATTTGCAGGAATTCATATTCACAAGAAGCTATAACTGAGGTCTGACAATTTGCCTAGCAAAGTCAGGCTTAGGAAGCATTGCAAAAATCATGCTTGGTGGCGATGGCGAGGTTCCACGCTTGCCCATGCCGAACATGACCATTATGCCCTCCAGCGCAAGGGTACTTGGACCGAAGGCCTGGGAGAGTAGGACGGGCCGCCAAACAAATCGAAAGAGCACTACCATATGAAGCGGTGGTGCTCTCTTCGGGAGACTTCGGGGGTTGTATACCTTAAAGTCATTTATAATTTGATTTCCAGTATTTTATTATACTGATATACTGGAGGAAAAAGATGGAGATAAAAATTAGTTTATTATTCTCATACGGCTGTGGTATTAGACATTTTTCCCGACAGATCATCAGTTAATTAAATCGATTTCCGGTAGACGATGGATACCTGATTCAGGTAGGAAGAGCGAATACATTTACACAAATACGGCCTTGCGACTGCCCGGTCGCCGAGAGGCATATCAAGGAAGCGGACTCAGGCGACAACCCCGCAAACCTACCGCGTCGCGAAGGCCGCGTTGGACCCTTTAAGGTTCTTGGGCCCGTAAACCACCGAACCGTTATAAGAAATTGCCGCAAATCATTTATGAAAGGATAACGACGATGGAAAGATATAAAAGTCTGTCCGGAAGGCAATTGATTATTGATACATACGACATGTTGTTAAACTCTTGGGATTCGGACTGCGAAGAGAGGGATATAGAAACTACTTATGGATTGACACATGTGATTATTGCTGGCGATCGTCAGAAGCCTTCTTTACTACTATTTCATGGAACTGCCGATAATTCAGCGATGATGTGGATATATAACATAAAGGAGTTATCACAGAAGTTTTACATCATTGCGGTTGATGCGATTGGAGGTTCAGGAAAAAGTGAACCTAATGAAGAATATTTCAAAAGCTTTAATCAAGTGATTTGGATTGACGACATACTAAACGCATTAGAAATACATACTACAAATATATGTGGGGTTTCATATGGCGCATACTTATCTTATTACTATGCATTAAGGAGACCCAACAAGGTAACCAAGGCCATCTGCCTGGCAGGCAGAATCCCTACAAGTCAATTTGAGATTTTTTCAAAAATGATGGCTGCTTTTTTACCGGAGGCGCTGTTTCCAACAGAGAAGAATTGTAGAAAATTACTAAGAAAATTAAGCGGGCCAAACTTCTCCAAGTTTGAAGAGAATGACGTTCTTATGAAGCACTGGTTTTATTTATTGAAGTACTTTAACAATAGATCAATGGCGCAACATAAAATTGAAATACATAGTGACTTAGAGTTATCTGAACTGAGAGAAAAGGGAGTATTCCTAATTGGAGAATATGATAGATTAACTAATTATCCTAAAGCTATAAAGAGACTTGAGGATAATAAGTTAAATTACAAAATCATTAAGGATGCAGGACATGCAATAAATCATGAGCAGGCTGAACTGATCAACGAGGAGATTTCAAGACTGTTAACATAACATCTCAAGCAATATTTGAAGAAGGCGGCAACATCTAACACCGTATTTTCGCATCGGGCTGCATTAGCTGACACTATTGTAAAGACTAGAGGATAAGAATCACGTATAATCATAGAAAGAGCCCAAGACAACAAAAGACCCAGCCTAAGATAGGAGCTATCTAAGGCTGGGTCTTTTCGTGAATACAAGAACGTTAGATTACTTTAGTACAACGAATAAGAACAAACTTAAAGGAGGATCATATGTCGAATCTCCCAAAGATAACTCAAAGCACAAATGATGAAACAAGTTATATTAGAAGAAAACTCATTGAGTTCAATTCTAAACATGTGCCGAATGGAACTTATGAAGAAATTAATTTATGTGTGAAGGATGATAATGGAGGAATTATAGCGGGTCTCAATAGTGCAATATGCTGGAACTGGATGGAGATTGATATTTTATGGGTAGATGATAATCATCGTGGACAAGGACTTGGTAAGGTATTATTAAAAGAAGCAGAAAAAATAGCAAAAGCAAAAAGTTGTACGTTTATTAAGCTAAACACTTTCAGTTTTCAAGCTCCCGAATTCTATAAAAAATATGGTTACGAGGTAATAGCAATCATCGAAAATGCACCTTTAGGAAAAAAACACTATTATTACAAAAAGGAACTCAATTAAACGTATGTTATTCGAGAGGGCATTAACATCGTCTAACACCATATTCACGCGTCGTCGCTTACGGCAGGGGTAGAAGATAAAAAGAAGAGGGCCGCAGGAGCCCTTAATTCATTTACTTTCCGAAACATTTTGTACTGAAGATAGAGCGTCTTCATAAAGAAATGGGTGTGTTGAAGGTTATCGGGAAGAGATTCTCGGATAATTTTAGATACTGCAAGGGCTCAGCTAAAACTTCTAATGGTTCAATCAATGATTCAATCAATGACTTCGCTCCTCTTTTAACTCTACAGGGTTTTTACATACCCTCATAGAATTTATGTAAGGATAATTATTAACTCCCTAAGGTGAAATGATGTCTTTGAATTGAAAAAATGTACTTAAAAGATAATATATTGAGCATGGGAGGGGTATTTTTGATAAAGTGCAATCTTAGAATTTTAATGGCCGAACATCGAATCGATGATATAACAGAATTAATGAATAAATCAGGACTGAGTAGAAATTCGATTAATAAACTGTACAAAGAAATAAATATTGGAACGACAAAATTAGAAACATTATTAAAGCTGTGTGATACATTTGAGTGCAAATTATCGGATTTAATTGAATACACACCTGAAACATAACAACATTAAACGATGTGGGGCACTCATAGAGAATCCTGTTGTATAATAATGTATCTACGCTGCGGGCAATTCGCCGCTTGGTTGTCAGATGTAAAGGCACAGAAGAATATTCAGACAACAAACGCCCAAGCCTAAGACATGAGCTATCTAAGGTTGAGGCGTCTCGTAAATACGAAAACGTTATAGGAAGTTATCGCAAGTTATTGAATCTCAATTGAAAACCAAAACATAGGTACTCAAAGGGGGGATTGGTTTGAAATATAATCAATTAATTATCTCGTCAATGCTATTTCTGGCTATACTATTAATTGTTTCTGGATGTAGTAATCAATCTATTGAAGAAGAGAAAATTGCTTATATATCTGCGAATGTCAATTCAGAATACGAAAAGGTATTTGAAAAAATGGGTTTGGGGGTTTTATTTGATTATAATTTAAAATTACCACACGCAAATCGAAGTTGGGTAACTATTTGGGTTGAGGGGTATAAAAAGGGGAGTAATAAACCTATTCATTTAACCGAATTGTCCTATGGATTAAGTCCTAATAAAGATGAAGAAGGTCATATGGGGTTTGGAATTATTAACCCTAACAGCGATTATCCATCATTCTTTTTATATTCTCCATCCACAAGCATAGCCCCTCATAATATAGATGAAAATATTTTTTACAAAGAAGGAACTATTAGTTCCTGGGACTATGCCATTGGAAATGAAGCAATTAGTTTGGAAGCGGGAGAAACCCAAATATTAGCAGTTTATCGAGAAAATGAGAATTCTTTAAATACCTACGATTACCAAGAAATGAATTCTATAAAACAAATGATTGACGAGGATTTAACAGTGTTATTACTCAAAATAAAAGTGGAAGAAAGGTATGATTAAGTAATTCTAAGAAGGCGCTGACATCCTATAACATCATATTCACAGGGCTATCGCCTCTTGGTTGTCAGATGAATAATCGAAGAAGTAAGCTCGGACAACAAATGCCCCAGCCTAAGATAAGAGTTATCTAAGGCTTGGGCGTTTCGTAAATACGGGAACGGTATACGAGACCACCCAAACATGTCAAATAAAATCGTCTCGTAATTCTAATAAGAGGTGAGATTATTGAATACTAATTTATTGATTCGGGATTTTAATGACGATGATTCCGGAATGGTATCAAGCATTATCAGAGAAAATTTAATAAATGTAAACATCAAAGATTATCCAGAAAAGATAATAAAGAATATGAGTAGAATCTTCACCCCAGAATATATATCTTCAATATCAAAAATCAGAAAAGTATATGTTGTAGTTGAAGGTAATAAGATAATCGGTACTGCAAGTCTTGATCAAGATACCATATACACAGTCTTTATTGATATTCACTACCACAATAAGGGAATTGGTAGAGTTTTGATTGATTTTATTGAACGAATAGCTCTTGATTCCGGGACTACATCGCTTAAGCTTCCTAGTAGCATTACGGCACAAGGATTTTATGAGAAGCTTGGATACCATGCTTTAGAAATAATAGAGTCTGAAGACTTTGGTAGAGATATAATAATGTCAAAGAATTTAATCAAGGAATAAGGTGTCGAAGAACTATTTGGTCTTCCCGAGGTTTTTCCAGTAACATGGAGTCGGGCAAACAATGCTACGAGGCTAAGTAATGATGGGTATAGGCTAGAGAATAATGAGTTATCCAAGATGAGCCCGTGGTCATTAATTATTGATAATAGAATAGTAAAGATTGTAGAAAGATTATTCGATTATAGAACCGGAGAAGCACGGTTCGCCATTAGGCCATGGCTAAGAATAGATGATGAATTAAACAGTAGGAGGGTTGATGAATCATGGTTGGATAGCAACCTACGGTTCAAAGAATGAAATGAGCATTCAAATTAGCTTTGCGTCACAAGGAGGGTCAGGATCTGCTACGCCTTATTTATTCATTGAGGAAGATGATATTGATGAGGTAGATGATATTGTTGATGAGGTTTATAAACGAATGAAAGATGCAGGCTTCAATATTGAATATGGACCAGCAGATGAACCATGGGGTGTGCGGAGATTCTATGTTCGGGATCCATATAATCAAATTGTTAATATTCTTGCGCATAACAAAAATTAGATAAACAATAATCAGGGTAGAAGCTTTTCCTCTGGAAGAGTTGAATGTATTTCGAGAGGCCGGGAACTTTCGATAACACCGTATTCACGCAACGGGTCAACTGCACGGACCTCGGTCGCCGGAAGCATGGGTATTAAAGCGGATTCAGGCGACAATCCTGCAAAGAAGAATAAAGTACGTTGGAGGAGGTTATTCCTATGGCAATAAGTACTCTTTGGGAATTAATAAATGATTCCATAAAGTATGGTGCAGAACAAATAGAATGGTTAACTAAAGAATTATCAACGAAGACGAGCAAAGAGATTATTCAGTTCGAAATAGAGTTTCAGAATAAGATGATACAGTCATATACTTCATCATTATGGGGTGCAGCCTTTGTAATTATGGGAGGATGTTCGGATGATGGATTTGATTATTTCAGGGGCTGGTTAATCTCTCGAGGAGAAGAAGTTTTCAATCAAGCTTTGAAGAATCCTGAATTTTTAGCTGGATTTTTAACTGACGATTATTTACAGGAAGATGAATTTGCACCTCAATTAGAAGAGATGTTGTCAGTGGCTTCAGATGCTTACACTTATCAAAAGACCGGAACGTACGAGTATAACGATAATGCAAACACGGAGTTTTTGAATGAATTGGAAGCTCACGGATATAATTTTGAACCAATAGATATTGAAATTGATTGGAAGGAAGAAGAACTGGAAGTTAGATACCCTCTATTGTGGGCAAGATTTGGAGAAGAGCCACTGACATAGGGAACGCTTCGAAGGCGGGGACATCTTACAACACAATATTCACGCAGCGGGCAGCCTGATTTGGTCCGCCCGGGGTTTTCGAGATGTGGAATCAGGAGGACAACCCTGCGCACCTGACCGCGCTACGGCCGACTGCTCGAGCTGCATTAAGCCTCTCGGGTTCGTTGATACAAAAGCGTTATAGGAGATTACATAAAAAACTTGAGGCTCAGGGGGTGATCTTCTGATTCAATATCAATTGAAGAACTGGAAGGACATTGTACCCTGGCGAGACGGCAATAATCCAATGTTACACTGGTTTGCATTAACCGACTCTCATTACTGGTTTAATTTTAAAGGCGTTGAGTTCCCTAAATATAGTGATGAAATCATTAAAGAATGGGAGCCAGAGGATGATTCTAAATTTGTGGATTATCAATTTGCCAGGATATTTTGGGACATTTGCGAAGTTATTCGGCATGTAGAAATTCCAGTTCCAAACGAGCTTTTTCAGAAGATAAATTCATTGGGAAAGCTAAAGGAATACATACAGTCGTTAAAAGCTTGGATCGAATTAGCTTGGGATGAAAGTGACGAACAATTTGATGAAGTGTACGAGGTGGCTCGAGGTTGGCTTTACTGTAGAAGGCTGGATTTTGGATATTTAACAGGAGGTCCTGATTGTTTTTTAATAAGAAATGAGGATCAGTTACATATTTATTGGTTTGCTGAGTATGAAAATGATAAAGGTGTTTCATTATGGGCCAGCCCTAAAGGGACATTCTCCTGTAACTATTCCGAATTTATAGAGGGGCTGGTAAAGAGTTTTAAAGCATTTGGTTTAGATATGCATAAGCAGATTTCTGCATTGTTAGAAAGTAACCCTAAAGATTTGGAAATTGATCGTGAACAAATATTAACCAATCAAATTCAATACGAAGAACTCGTTTCAGCGTTCGAAAACAAGAAACTTCTTTATGCAGATACTCCTGATTGGAATATTGTTTTGAATAAGATGAATGAAATTTCAAAGCAAATGGAATCAAGATTTTAATTCAACACTATTAAACTGCTAATAAAGGCGTGACATACATGTTTGAAATTGAAGTGAAAGATGTATTTAAAATCAATGGTAGAGGATTTGTAATTGGGGGAGAAATAATTAATAGAGGTACTGTCTTAAAGAATGGCGATACATTAATTTGTAGAGACTGCAAAAGCAAAAAGGTACTTGTGAAGTCTATTGAAATGGTTAACTTCGGAAATAGAGAAATGAACTTAAATCGTATAGGATTGCTCGTAGACTTGGAGGAAAGTGAAGTAAAGTCACTAATAGGTAAAAGACTATATAAAGAAGGTTGATGAAATTTTCACAAGAAGTAAATAAAATAGATGAGATTGAAGATTCAAACATAGAACAGTTAGGCAGTAGGGAGGATGTAGTTAAAACTTTAGGCATGATTTTTCCCGATGCAGATTTTAGAGATCCTGCTTGGGGGACACTAGATAGGGAAGGATACTCAATAGAGTTTAATATTGGCGAGGAGAATGATATTACTTCATTAATGTTACACGTTAGAGGAGACAATCGAGCATTGACTGCTATAAAGATGATTTGTGATGAACCGAATTGGAAGGCAGTAGATGAGGATATTATAAACTTTGACAATAAACCAGAACGTGGATTAGAACAATGGCAAACATATAGACAAAAAGTAATAAACAATATCTATTGAAAGATAATATTAGTTCTGGAAAACAAATCATAGAAGAAAGTGCCCTCTATACGGTGGTGCTCTTTTTGTATGCTCTCATAACAATTGATGCAAATCTGCAGGAATTTTCTAGCGTTTAAGCCTCAAAATGTGAAAAAGATGCTAAAGTGCAGGTATTTCCGATTCGTTCCTCGGAGAGAGCCTCCACCGAAAAAAAAGCCTGCAGATTTGCAGGAATTTTGCTCAGTAGGGGCTAACCCCCCATAAATTCCTGCAGATTTGCAGTAATTTGCATCCGCGTTACTAATTCCGTCACTTATATTCTCAACTGCTTAATGTACAATAGAGCTAGCATTTTCATGAGATTACAGAAAATGAATGTTATAGCTGGAGGTTGCTGAACAGCATGAAACCAATTTTGGAAGTGGCGGAATCCATCGGGATTGCGGAAAAATACCTGGATCTGTACGGTCGGTACAAATGCAAAATAGACCTAAGCCTGCGCGAGGATTTAAAAAAAAGGCCGGACGGCAAGTTAGTGCTGGTGACGGCGATGAATCCGACGCCGGCCGGGGAAGGAAAAACGCTGACCACGATCGGGCTGGCGCAGGCGCTCAATGCGATCGGAGAGCCGACGATCGCTGCCCTAAGGGAGCCGTCGTTAGGTCCTTGCTTCGGCATGAAGGGTGGGGCGACAGGGAGCAATAAAGCGCAACTGGTCCCGTCCGAGGACATTAATTTGCATTTTACGGGCGATCTGCACGCGATCACCTCGGCGCATAATCTGCTGGCCGCGATGATCGACAATCATATATTTCAAGGGAACGCGCTGCAAATTGACACAGGCCGTATTTTGTGGAAGCGGGCGATGGACATGAACGATCGGAGCCTGCGGCAAATCGTTGTCGGACTTGGCGAGGGGAACGGGAATGTGCACGAATCCGGGTTTATGATCACGACGGCTTCCGAAGTGATGGCGGTGTTGTGTCTTAGTGAGAACCACCGGGACCTCAGAGAGCGCCTCGGCCGCATGGTCGTCGCTTATACGATGTCCGGTGGGGCGGTCACCGCTGAGCAAATCGGCGCCGTGGATGCGATGACCGTGCTGCTGAAGGAAGCGCTCAAGCCGAACTTGGTGCAGACGGGCGAAGGAACGCCGGCGATTGTGCATGGCGGGCCATTTGCCAATATCGCCCACGGCTGCAGCAGTGTCATCGGCACGAAAACCGCATTGAAGCTGGCCAAGATCGTGCTGACGGAAGCCGGATTCGGCGCCGAGCTTGGCGCGGAGAAGTTCTTCGACATCAAGTGCCGGCAAGCCGGACTACAACCTGATGCGGCGGTTTTGGTCGTCACCATCAAAGCGCTGAAGTATAACGGCGGCGTTCCAAGGACAGAGCTGGATAAACCGAATCCACAAGCGTTGCAAGCCGGTTTGGCCAATATGAACCGCCATCTGGAGAATATTCGCAAATTCGGTGTGCCCGTCATGGTGGCGATTAACCATTTTACCAGTGATACGTCGGAGGAGATCCGAATCGTTCAAGAGCAATGCGCCCGCCTGGGCGTGAAGGCGGAGCTTTCCAATGTATGGGCCGCAGGCAGTGAAGGCGGCATCGAAATGGCGGAGACGCTGCGCGGCTTGCTGCAGCAGGAAGCGTCCCACTATGCGCCGTTGTACTCCGGGCACCTGGACATTAGGGCGAAAATTGAAACGATCGTGCGCGAGATCTACCGAGGCGCCGGCATCAAGCTAAACGCCAAGGCAGAGGCGAAGATTCAGGAACTTGAGCGCCAGGGCTTTGGACATTTGCCGGTTTGTATGGCCAAGACGCCGAGTTCTTTTTCAGATCAGCCAAATTTGCTTGGAGCGCCGGAAAACTTCGTCGTTCAGGTGCGGGACATCACGCTGTCGGCCGGTGCGGGATTTATTGTCGTGCTTACCGGCAATGTCGTGACGATGCCCGGATTGCCGAAAGCCCCGGCAGCGGAGCATATCCATCTCGATGAACACGGGGAAATCGCAGGTTTGTTCTAACCCGGGTATCAACCGAATTACCCACCTAGAGTCATAAATTACTTCTCTTGCAATGGAGTCCGAGCGATTTCATGCCGCAAGCGAGTGTAATTATGGCTCTTTTTTATAGAAAAATGCTTATACACAGGATATTAACAAGCTGTACACGGTTTACTACATACTCATCTGATTTATCCCCATGTGGACAAGTGTCGCCAGCAGCAGGTATCCTCCAATCATAAAAATTCCAACCATAAATCGCAATATTGTCTCCTCAAAAAAAACGCCCGCCTCCATTAGACTAAGGATGAAAATACGAGTTACTAAGAAAGGGGTTACAAAGCAATGAAGAGAACGAGAATTTGGGCGATGCTGCTGGTGGCCGTCCTGATGGTTGCTTCCTTGTCCGCCTGCGGCGGAGGCGGCAATAAAACGGCCGGCAACGGCGGAAACGCTCCGGCGAAGACCGCTAATGAAGGAGGCGGCTCCACGGACGGCGGAACGGACTCGGGTGAGAAAGTCGAGCTTACCTTCTGGTCGTTGGGCACGACAAACTATGAAGATCTGGCGAAGGAATATACGAAAGAACATCCGAACGTCACCTTCAAGTTCCAGAATACGTCCGACCAAACGGCACATCATAACAACCTGACGACGGCATTGTCCGCCGGGTCTGGCGCACCTGATATTTTCCAACTTGAAATCGCTTTTATGGAGCGGTTCATCAGCAATCAAGACAAGTTCTATAACCTCTACGATCTCGGAGCCAAAGATATCGAAGGGAACTATTTGGATTGGAAATGGAAACAAGCGACGTCCACGGACGGCTCGTTCCAACTGGGCCTTCCAACGGACATCGGTCCTACTGTAGTTTACTATCGTACGGATTTGGCCGAGCAAGCCGGCTTGCCGAAGGATCCGGACCAATTCAGCGCAGCGATCGACTCATGGGATAAGTTCGCCACGGTAGGCAAACAATTCAAAGACAAAACCGGCAAACCGTTTGCGGACCTGACGGATCTCGTCTACAACGGACTGCGCGACCAATCGCCGGACCAAATCTACTTCAACAAAGCGGATGGAGCTTTTATCGGGGACACCAATCCTCAAGTCAAGAAGGCTTATGATTTTACGGTAAAAGGTATTCAAGAAGGCTGGATCGGCAACTGGATCCTTTGGTCGCCGGAATGGCAAAACGCGATCAACAAAGGTGAATTCGGCGTCATGCTCGGCCCGGCTTGGATCGCAGGTACGATCCGGAACGCCAAAGACAGCGCCGGCAAATGGGCGATTGCCCAAATGCCTGAAGGCGCCGGAAACTGGGGCGGATCCTTCCTGACGCTGCCGAAAGAAGGCAAGCATCCGAAAGAAGCGTACGAGTTCATTTCCTGGGTGCTCAACAAAGAAAGCCAATTGAAATCGTTTAAAGACAGCGGCTTGTTCCCGTCGATTCCGGCAGTGTACGACGAACCGGCGTTCAGCGAAGAAAAGGACGAATTCTTCAGCGGCCAAGTCATTTCGCAAGCCTATGCCAAATCGGCGGAACGCGTAAAACCGGTCTACTACGGTCCGCTGCATGACCAAGTCGATACGATCATCAAAAATGCGCTCAAAAACGTGCTTGAGAAAAAAGCCGATCCGCAAAAAGAATGGGATGAAGCGATGAAACAAATCAAGACGTTGGTGGAACGCAGCTAATCGGAACAAGATTATCGAAACAGCTGCATAGCGCAGTTCATCATCCGAATCCGCGGAAGGCGACAGCCTTTTCAGCGGATTCGGATTTATCAATGACTTCCTGGAGGTGCGTCCATGGCTGACACAGTCACCGCGAAACCGTCGCAGCCGATTCCGGCCAAGCGGCCATTCTGGACAGAATCGAGACGAAGCAAGCTTACGGCATACACGTTTATTTCACCGTTCTTTATTCTGTTCGCCATTTTCGGATTGTATCCGATTCTGTTTACGATTTATTTGTCGTTTTTTAAATGGGATGCGTTAGGTCCGATGAAATACGTCGGATTCAAAAACTATGAGCTGATTACGAGCGATCCGACCTTCTGGATCTCCTTCACCAACACGCTGCTGATGGGCTTGATGGGGACGGTACCGCAGCTGATTGTCGCCCTGCTCGTCGCGGTTATGCTCAATTCCGCCCTGAACAAGTTCAAGAATACGTTCCGGATTTTGTACTTCATGCCCAATATCACATCCATTGTTGCCGTAACGCTGGTGTTCAGCACCATGTTCGGGAACAATGGGATGGTGAACTGGCTGCTGAGCAACCTGGGGATGGAAAGCGTGCCGTTCAACTCCGGCTGGTGGGGCGTCAAAATCGCCATCTCCACCATGGTCATGTGGCGCTGGATGGGGTATAACGCCATCATCTTTTTATCCGGGCTGCAAAGTATCCCGACGGATATTTACGAGGCCGCCAAAATCGACGGGGCCAGCCGCGGCCAGCAGTTGATCTACATCACGCTACCGCTGCTTCGTCCGTTTATCATCTTCGTCACGCTGGTATCAACCATCGGGGCATTGCAATTGTTTACCGAGCCTTACGTATTCCTCGGTCAGTCCGGCACAGGCTCCACGCGTCAGGAAGGGGTTACGATGGTGACCTACCTGTACAATGAGGCGTTCAAGAACGGATTCTTCGGAACCGCGGCCGCCACGGCGGTAATGTTGTTTATCGCCACGATTCTTTTCTCCGTCCTGAATATGATGCTATCGAGCCGGATGGGCGGAGACACCGGGGGGAAAAAAGCATGAGTTCACTTGCAGTAAGCCGCAAAAAACCGGATGAACCGGGACTAGTCGCCAAAACGCTCTTTTACCTGTTTTTGATTTTCGGAGCGTTGGTCTCCATTTTTCCGTTCTACTGGATGTTCGTGGTGGCTACCAATGAGAAGGACGCCGCTTTCCATATTCCGCCGTTGATGACGCCGGGTGCGGAGTTCTTCGACAATTTTTCGCGCGTGCTGGAACGGACGGACTTTTTCCGGGCGCTGATGAATTCCGTTGTCGTTTCGTCGGCCGTTACGATTTCGGTAGTCTTCCTCTGCACGCTCGCGGGGTATGCTTTTGCCAAATATGAGTTTCCGTTCAAAAAGACGCTGTTCGTTTTCGTTATCGCCACAATGCTGGTACCCGCCCAACTGGGTGTACTTCCCCAGTACGTCATCATGGCCAAGCTGCACTGGATCGACAGCTATAAAGCGCTGATCGTCCCGGCGATGGTCAACGCGTTCGGGATTTTCTGGATGCGCCAGTATATCACCTCCGCGGTTCACTCCGAGCTGCTTGAGGCCGGACGGATCGATGGCGGCGGACATTTCCGCATTTTCTGGAATATCGCAATCCCGGTCGTGACGCCGGCGATGGCGACGCTGGGTATCCTGAACTTTATGAATGTATGGAACGATTTTTTCTGGCCGCTGGTCGTGTTGAAAAACAGAGAGAATTACACGATCCAAATTGCCTTGCAGCAGCTGTTTACGAATAAAGACGGCCTGGACTTCGGCATGATCATGTCCGCTACGTTTACGGCGACGCTGCCGCTCCTGATCGTATTCCTGCTGTTCAGCCGCTGGGTGATCGCCGGGTTGACTTCCGGCGCGATAAAGAGCTAGGACTTTTGTTAGGGTGGCAAGGAGATAAGACGCATAATGAAGAATAATAGAGATAGGAGATTGTGGAGGGGGACGAATGCTTGAAGCTCCGTCGGAAAATCTTGCTGGCTATTATTCTTCTTGTGTTTATCCCCGTTATTTTGATGGGATCGATCTCGTATTTCAGTTTTTCGGGCGCCATGGAGAAGAAGTCGAGTAATTTTTATTGGGTTTCTCTGCTGGAGACCGACCGGAAGCTGAAATACGCCTTGAACGAGGTCACCACCATCTCCAATTCGGCGATAACACAACCGGTCATTCAGAAGACCTTGAAGCAGCCAAACTTTGTCATCACGTATGATCAAAGGCAAGATATCAATAACTTGATCAACCATCCGATGATCACCTCTTTCGGGCTCTATTCCAAGGAGAAGCTGTTGTATCAATATAATGAGGCCATGTCATTCGATACGCTCAGCAAACAAAACTGGTACGGGGCGATGAAGGCGGCCGAAGGGAGACCCATCTGGGTCGGCCCCGGCGAAAATGGCAGCGCCTCCACGGGGAAACCGGTTTTGATCCAGGCCCGGGTGATCAAGGATTATTATTCATTGGAGGATATTGGAGCCGCTGTCATTTACGTAAAGCCGGATATTTTGGATCAGGTGTTTTGGGACGCCGCCACGCTCAAACAAGGGGATATTCTGCTCGTCAACCAGCAGGGAAATATCGTGTTTGACAAGTCGGGCGAGCATATTGGGGAACGTACGGATTTTCCGTTTTTAAGCGAGAGTCCGAAGGTGGACGGAAACGGAAAAGGCTATTATGTCGATAAATACGCGGGCGAGAAATCGCTGATTACTTATTTGCCTTCACATAACAAAGATTGGTATCTCGTCGCCATTACGCCGAGTAAGCTGATCGCGTCGGAGTCGATTCAGATCCGCAATATCGCCATGGTCCTGGTGCTGGTCTCCTTGGTTTCGGCCTTCTTGTTCGACCGCTATTTTGTCCGCCGGATGGTGCGGAGCATTATCAGTGCGGTGAACGGAATGAAGCGGGTGCAGCAGGGCATTTTTGTACCGATTCCGCCTGCCTTGCGGGCCGGGGATGAAACGGATTTGCTGATCGACGGCTTTAACCGGATGAGTACGCAAATTTCCGAGCTGATCGAGCAGGTGCAGACGGAGCAAGCGCGAAAAAAAGAAGTGGAGCTGCAGGCGCTCGTGGCGCAGATCAATCCGCATTTTATATACAATTCATTGGAGTCGATCAATTCGATGGCCGTGCTTCAAGGGAACAAGGATATCAGCAAAATGGTCGTATCGCTCGGTAAACTGCTGCGGATCAGCATCAGCGAAAGCCAGCAGTTGATTCCCTTGTCGATGGAGATGGAGCATGTGCGGCATTATTTGAACATTCAGAAATTCCGGTTCGAAGATAAGTTCACGTATCAAATCGAAATCCCGGAATCCTTGAAATATTACAAAACGCAAAAGCTGATCGTGCAGCCGATCGTCGAGAACGCGCTGTACCATGCCATCGAGCCGATGGAAGAGCACGGATTCATTTCGATCACCGCCCGGGATGGTGGACGGGATATCCTCATCGACGTGATGGACAACGGGCCCGGGTTTGATCACGAGACGCTGATGAACTTGTGGAACAAGGACCGCAGCAGTCTGAAAAAATACAGGGAGAACGGCGTCGGCCTCAAAAATGTGCACGAACGGCTCAGCATCCGGTTCGGCGGTTATTACGGGATCATGATCTGTTCCTCCCCGGGATGCGGGTCGATCATCCGGATTCGCATCCCGAAAATCGATTCATGAAGGGGGAAAGAGCGGTCGTGAAATGGTTGATCAATTGGGGCTGGATCGTCGTGTACGCTTTCGTATTGGCCGTCTCGGTGCTCATTCTCGCCATGAACGGGAGCGAGCCGATCGAGGAGAGACAGACCGAAAAAATCACACTGACCTTTCGTCATTTCTGGATCAAGGAGCATGACCGGAAAATGCTGAGTATTTTTGAGGAGGTTGTAGATTCGTTTCAAAAATCCCATCCGAATGTCAAAGTGAATTTTGAGGGAATGGATCAGACCGTCCACCGGGAGCAAAAGCTGAAAAGCGAAATGGTGACGGGAACGGCGCCGGATATGTTCGTGCTCTTCGCCGGCGCCGAGATCGAGCCTTATGTTCGCTCCAACCGGTTGATGGATCTGACGTACTTCGTCCGGGAGAGCGGGCTCGAGGGGAAATTTCAGGATCTTCAGGCGTGGTCGTACGACGGCCGTATCTACGGTTTGCCAATCGAGGGGCATGCCGAGCCGCTATACTATAATAAGGAGATATTCTCCAAATACGACATTTCACCGCCCAAAACGCTTGGGGAGATGGACGCTGTCGTGAAGCGGCTCAAGGCGAACGGGGTGATTCCATTTGCGCTCGGCAATGAAGAACGCTGGCCTGCCGCGATTTTCGCCCACTACTTCATGGACCGCTATGCGGGACCGGAGCTCATTAACCAATTGACCCGGGGAAATCCGAAAGCGGATTTTAACAACAGCGCCTACCTGCAGGCGATGATGCATTTTAAAAGCTGGGTATCCGAGGGAGCGTTCAGCGAGCCGACCAACGATTTATCCACGGAAGAGGCCATCGATTTGTTTACGTCGGGAAAAGCGGCCATGTATTTGAACGGAAGCTGGGATATCAACCTGTTCCATAACGGGGACGAACCGGATGATTTCCCGGACCGGGTCGGCGTAACTTCGTTCCCTACGCTGCTTCCGGACCAGGAGCCTTCGTTAGCGGGCGGCTATACGATCGGGATCGCGCTGTCCTCCAATCTGGATGAGGCGAAGCGCACCGCTGCTCTGGAATTGTTGCAAGCGTTTTATACGGAAGAAATCCAGGAGCGGGTCGTATATGAAGGACTGCGGATTCCGTCGATGAAAATCACGTTTGATTCGGAACGTACAGGGCCGGTGTTCGATCAGGTCGTGAAGCTGATGCGGCAGAGCGATAAGATTTTTTTGGCGTATGACAATGCCTTGTCACCCGAGGTGAACAAAACGTTCCTGAAGGTCGTGGAACAGATTTTGGGCGGCCAAGTCTCCCCCAATGAAGCGCTTGAGCAGATTCAGGCGACATCGGAGCAATATTGGAACCAACGCAACAGTTCTCTGCCCAATTAATGGTCTGGAGGTGTCTTCATGGAATCCAAAGAAGCAAAGTATCGGGTTGTTCTCGTAGATGACGAACCGATTATTTTGCGGAGCTTAAAGGTGGCGATTCCCTGGCATGAGCTGAACCTGGAAATTGCCGGGGAAGCGCGAAACGGAGAAGAGGCGCTCAAGCTGGTCCGCGAGCTCTCTCCGCATATGGTCATCAGCGATATCCGCATGCCGGGGCTGGACGGAATCAGCTTGATGAAGGAAGTGATGGCGGAGAACCCCAAGCGCCTGTTTATCTTTATCAGCGGCTACGGAGAGTTCGAATATGCCAGGGAAGCGCTGCGGGAGGGGGCCTTCGATTACTTGCTCAAGCCGATCGACCACGATGAATTAATCCAAATGATCCTGCGCGCCATCAAAACGTTGGAAAAACAACTGGAAAACGATAAGCTGCTTCATTCCGTGCAAATGCTATCGATGCTGGCCCGGGAGCGGATGTTTGCCGAATTGATCGAGGGCAATCACAGCGAAAGCCATCTGAGGCACATGAAATGGCTGGAGAACAGCGAGCTTCAGGAGGATTATGTTGTGGCCGTGCTGCAATTGGACCACTATCTCAAGCTGTACGACCAATGGTCCATGGAAGAGAGAAGGCTGTGGCTGTTCGCGATCCGCAACATTCTAAGCGAATGGTCGATTGCCCAAGGGGCATTGACGTTATTCCCTTTCCACAGCGGGGAGTGGGTCATGCTGTTTCCGGCGGCGATGAGCGGGCGGAGGGAAAGCTTGGGCCGGGACATCATTCACCGGATCAAGGTCAATACGAAGCTGTCCTGTTCCATCGGCTTCAGCCAGACGGCGCAGGGAATCGGCCAATTGAGCGAGGCTTACCAGAGCGCGGCCAGAGCGTTGTATCGGCGGTTTTACAGTGACAGGGAAGGGGTATTCGTCGAACCGGCCCCCGAGCTGGGGGCGGCGCGCGAAGCGAAGTATCCGAAGCACTTGGAACCGGGGATGCTGGAAGCGGTCCGCACGCTGGACGACGAGCGCCTGATCGCCCTGCTGGATGAGACGAAGGGCTATCTGGAAGCGCAGGCATTCTCCAAGGAAACCGCGGAACGGATGATCGTCGAGCTGACGGTGGTTTTGTACCGTGAATTTGAGCATATGAAGCTGCTGCTGGAGTGGTCGCTGGAGGGGATTCTGCAGGAGCTGCATTCCCTGGAGAGCCTGAATGAAATGATCGGACTGCTAAAACTGAATTTCGGGAAATGGATCAAGGAGAGCAAGGAATCCCAGCCGAAGGAACACATCCACAGCATGATCGACAAAACGAAAGGGTATATAGCCAATCATTATCATAAGGACCTCAGCATCGAGGAGGTGGCGGAAGTGGCCGACCTGAGCATCAGCCATTTCTGCATGCTGTTTAAACAGGTGACGGGATACACCTTCCTCGAGTATTTAACCCAATGCCGAATCGAGAAAGCCAAATTTATTCTACAAAATAGTCAGGTTAAAGTGTATCAGATCGCCCCGCTGGTCGGGTATCAAGATCCGCGTTACTTCACGCAGGTGTTCAAAAAGGTCACCGGCATGACGCCTTCGGAATACCGGGAAGCCCACGCCTCCTGACGCTCACCCCAAAAAGAACCGCCGGAACGGCGGTTCTTTTTGGGGTTCATTTCGCATTAAGTTACGAGCGCCCGCGTCTCATTGAGCCCATGATCAGGCTGACAATAAATACAAGCACAACGGCACCGATCAGAGCCGGAACGAAGTAGAAATCTCCGATGACCGGACCCCAGTTGCCCAGAATCAGGCTGCCCAGCCAAGCGCCGATAAAGCCTGCGATGATATTACCGATGATGCCGCCGGGAATATCTCTGCCCATAATTAACCCTGCCAGCCAACCGATAACGCCACCGATAATTAAGGACCATAAGAAACCCATTCGTATCACCTCTTATGTGTTTAATTTGCTTGTCGATTACTATTAACCAAAGAGGGGGTTTTTAAACAACCGGGTAAAAAATGAGCCTGGATTGGATGAAGAAGTTGGCTGCATAAAAACAGAGTATACATGTGCGGAGGGATATGTTACAATCCAGCTAGCAACTTCCAAAATTAAACAAAATTAACAGCGTGAATATTGTAAGGGCTTACATATTTAATTTTGTTTTGCGGAGCTGCAAAGTTGAACAGCAGGAGGTGAGTATGCCCCAAAAAACAAACGTTTGCACTTCCTAATATTCCAATGGCTAAGAAAGTAATCTTTTTTTCGAAGAGTGCATTTTCCGAAAAATACAAACGTTTGCACAAAAATACTTATTTTGAAAGGAGTAAACGCGTGAAGAAAAAGACCCTCAGGTGTGCGTCATTTTTTCTCAGTTTTATATTCCTGATTACAATATCCTTTGGTTCACAGGTTTTACCGGTTCAGTATGCGGATGCTTTGGAGGCGGGGGCGGGCGCTTTAGCGGAGAAGGTTACGGAGACGGAGGGCCCGACCGGACCGGCTGTCTTCAGCTGGGATAATGCAAACGTTTACTTTGTAATGACCGATCGTTTTAAGGATGGGGATCCAAGCAATAATAACGCTTATGGCAGACCTACTCGTGACGCGACCGGCAAGAATATCGGCACATTTCATGGAGGTGACCTCAAGGGGCTGACCGAGAAGCTGAATGAAGGATACTTTACGAAGCTGGGGACCAATGCGATTTGGATTACGGCCCCTTACGAGCAGATCCACGGTTGGGTCGGCGGCGGGAACGGCGGGGACTTCGCCCATTATGGGTACCATGGTTACTATGCGCTTGATTTTACAATGATGGATAAAAATATGGGTACCGTCGAAGATATGCGGGAATTTGTGGATACCGCGCATGAAAAAGGGATTCGGGTCATTTTGGACGTCGTTTTGAACCACCCGGGCTACGGAACCCTGAAAGACATGGAGGAATATGGCTTTGGCGCCCGCAGCAACATAGGGGCCGGCTGGACGCCGGGAAGCGGTCAAACCTGGCACAGCTTTCACGATAACGTAAATTATAACGATGCTCCGGCCTGGGCCACATGGTGGGGAGGTTGGGTTCGGGCGGGCATCGCCGGCTATGAGAGCTGTGGAGGCAGCGATCTCACGCAATGTGTAGGAAATTTACCTGATTTTCGCACGAACGTGACGAACAATATCGGGCTCCCGACCCTGCTGAAAACAAAATGGGGCAAAGAAACCGCCGGATACGAGCCGTGGATCGTTCCTTCGGCCAAAAACCTGCGGAAGGATCTGGGCCTTCCCCCGGCCGATTATGTCATCAAGTGGCTGGGAGCTTGGGTAGAAGAGTTTGGCATTGACGGGTTCAGAGCGGATACGGCCAAGCATGTGGAGCTCAACCGGTGGAAACAGCTAAAGAGTGAAACCAATGCGGCTCTGCAAAAATGGAGACAAAACAATCCGGATAAACCCGGTGCCGATTGGAACGATCCTTTTTGGATGACCGGCGAAGTCTGGGGGCATGGGGTAGGCAAAAGCGAGTATTTCAACAACGGATTTGATTCCATCATCAACTTTTCCTTCCAAGGCGCGAACTTAAACTCCCTGGAAGGCATCTATGCCGATTACGCCACGAAGATCAATAATGATCCCGGGTTTAACGTATTAAGCTATATTTCCTCGCACGATACTAAGCTGTACGATCGGGGAGGGTTAATTCAAGCCGGCACGGCGCTTCTTTTGTTGCCGGGCGGAGTGAAAACGTTCTATGGAGACGAGGCGGCGAGGGCTTTCGGAGATACCGGCTCGGATCCTCAACAGGGGACGCGCTCTTCGATGAACTGGAATCAGCTCAATCAGAATGTCCTTTCGCATTGGCAGAAGGTAGGCCAATTCCGGAATCAACATATTGCCGTAGGAGCTGGGAGCCATGCCAAAATTGCCGACAGTCCCTACACCTTCAAGCGCACTTATGACAAAGACGGGATTACCGACAAGGTGGTAGTCGCCATAGGCGCTTCGGGGACTACCCAGGTGAACGTGGCGTCCGTGTTTCCGGACGGAACCACCGTCAGGGATGCCTATACCGGGGCTGAAGCCTTGGTAAGCGGAGGTGTCGCCACACTCACGCCGGGAGCCCATGGACTCATCTTGATCGAGCAAATCAAGGAATCCGATTTGCCGGCCGTGTCCGCTTCTCCCGCGGGCGGCAGCTTCAAAACCGAGACTTTGGAAATCAAACTGCGTGTCAATAAAGCCGAAAGCGGAAAGTATACCTTGGACGGAAGCGATCCCAAACAAGGGATCAGCTACACAAACGGAACGGAGATTACGATCGGCGAAGCGATGGAGTTTGGCGATTCGGTCATGCTGCGATTATACGCTGAAAATCAACACGGCTCCGCCCTGCAAGAGTTTAAATATACCAAAAAAGACCCCAACAGCGGTTTGACGGTTCACTTCAAGAAGCCGGCCGATTGGGGAGCGCCGCAATTGTATTATTACGATACCATCCCCAAGGTAACAGAACCCACTTGGGCAACGTCTCCTGCGATGATCAAGGAGAGCGGAGAGTGGTATGCTTATACCATCAATGGCGTCGACAGTGCAACGTTGATTTTCCGGGACAGCAACGGTAGGCAGAATCCCGGAAAAGGCCAGCACGGATTCGTAAGAACCTCGGAAGGCTGGTACGACGGAACCTGGCATGAGTCGAATCCGGACGGGGTTGGCGACACGGAGCCGCCTACGGCTCCCGGCGGTTTGAGAGCCGACCGGACTACCGATACGACGGTGACGTTAAGTTGGGACGCTTCTACCGATAATGTAGCGGTAACGGAGTATGACATCTACCGCAACAATGTGAAGGTAGGCAGCGCTTCAAAGACAACGTTTACGGATACGGGGCTGACACCGGAGACGGCTTACCAGTACACGGCAAAAGCGCGCGATGCCGCCGGCAACGAGTCGCCGGTCAGCGACAGGGTGGAAGTGACCACTGAGCCGGCCGGAAGCGGAGGCAACAAGGTGACGGTCTACTACAAGCACGGCTTCACCACACCGTTTATCCATTACCGTCCGGAAGGCGGAAGCTGGACGACTGCGCCGGGGGTGGCCATGGAGCCGTCCGAGGTTGCGGGATACAGCAAGCTGACCATCGATATCGGAACGGCTTCGCGTTTGGAGGCCTGCTTTAGCGATGGGAAGGCGAACTGGGACAGCAACAACCAACGAAATTATCTCTTCAACGCCGGAACATGGACATACAACGGGAATGGCGATATTCAGTCAGGAGTGCCCCATGCCTCGACTTTGGAATCTATCGACCCGGCCCCCGATGCATTGGATACTCCTGATATTCCAAATGGAAAATCCGGTGACTCCGATGGTCCAGGCAGTTCTCCCGAAGAGCGGGGAGCGGAAGCGGCATAATTCCTTAGGAGATGCGAGGAGCCCGTGTCATTAAAAGACACGGGTTCTTTTAAGTTACACCAAGGTTCATTTGTCAGCGCCAGCTTCCCTTTGAAGCCGGGCAGATGAATAAGGGCCTGTGCTGCCCGCCACATTAACGGTCTTTTGGGCACTAACCCGCACACGATCTGAGACAGACCTTACCTTACCTGCATTGATGGAATCGAGAATGAATTCCTGCAAAAGGTCAGGCTTTCCGGCTGGTACTAATGCCTGAGGGAAGTCTAACGGCTGTACCAGCCGCTATTTAACGAAAAGTAACCCTTTCGAAATTCTAGCGGTCGTGAGCGCCGTTATTTCCCTGGATTCTCGCCCAAACAGCCTGTTTATGCGAAATAAGCGCCGTGGCGACCGTTAGAATGGGAAGTCGGCGTTTTTAGGGCAAATAACGGCTGTGGCAACCGTTAGCGTTAAAATGCGCCGGCGGTTAGGGAAATGGGGAGCGCTGGATCCAACTCGCCACACCGAGGCGACAAGTTTCAAAATAGGCAGGACTCTGTCAGGTTTGATGCAGCTTCAGGGCCTTGAATGCAAACCCTGATTTCGGGGCCCGCATCAGGGCAAGGCCCTTTTTGACCGCTATTTTTCCCCCGAAGCCGAATCGGGCCGAAGTAGCGCCCCAAAAGGCCGCTATGGCGGAGGCGGATTATCCGGCATAGCGGTTTCTTCCCCTGATCAGCAGAAACAGAGCGACCGGAACGATAATCAGCATCAAGATCAAGGCCCAGATCAGGTCCCCCAAGCCTACGACACCTTCCGAGAGCAGACGGTAATAGGCATATAGCGAATAAGGGAGCACGGGGAAAACGGCGGTAATCACGCCGGGGGTGTATTTTTTTAAATATAGTGCTTGCCCGACATGGGTGAAAACATGAAGAAAGTAGAGGTGGAGTGCCGCTAGGAAGAGCAGGTACACGTGAAAAAAGACGGCCAGCCCCGTTGCGACGACGATGATCGTATAGACCGCAAATACATCTTTGGCGAAATGGAGCGTGTTCATGCGGAGGGAGGAGCCGAGAATTTTTT
Source organism: Paenibacillus sp. A14 (assembly GCF_036864815.1). Classification (NCBI taxonomy): domain Bacteria; kingdom Bacillati; phylum Bacillota; class Bacilli; order Caryophanales; family Paenibacillaceae; genus Paenibacillus; species Paenibacillus sp. A14. The sequence continues at coordinate 47,619 of NZ_JBAGJD010000016.1, read as the reverse complement.
TAAAGAAATCGGGTAAAGTGTCGTCGAGATGATCGCGATGCCGGGTGGCCCATTTCTCCACGGTGAGCAGTTCTTCAAAGTCATGGAACAGGAAAGTCACCGGGAATAGCCAGAACAGGCTGACCAGTTGAATATGTTCGTTCAAAAAAGGCAATAAACTCACGGGAATCCCCCCAATATATTAAGCATGACTCGCCGGATGAAGCAAAATGCCGTTCAGGAACAAACGTCCCAACTGTTCACCCATTTCCGCCGCAGTCTTGTCTCCGGCAGTCCCGTATTTGTAAATCAGTCGTTCCACCGAGGCGACAACCGACTCCGCGGCGAGCTCGGGGTCCACCTTGGGGCTGACGATCCTCGCCTGTTGATTTCGGAGCATATTGCCGCTGATTTGCCGGACAATGGAATCCCGGAGGGAAGCCCCTCCCTCCGACTCGAGCAGCGCAATGCGGGTGAGGTTGACGTTTTGCCCCAGCAGGCTGAACAGTCCAGTAAAAGTATGGATGACAAACGCCTCCAGCGCTTCGGGGGACTTGTTTCCGGCCTCGCGTCCCGCATCGGTAAACGGTTGGAGCTGTTCTTCAAATTTGCCAAGCAGCTCCTGCAGGATCTCATCCTTGCTCTTAAAGTATTGGTAAAAAGAGGCCTGAGTGAGCCCGGCCGTTTTAACGATTTGACTCACGGTCGCGGCGTGATAGCCCTTGTCGGCAAAAAGCTGCTCCGCCGCCGCCAGCAGCTTGTTCTTACTCGCTTCTCCTTTAGAGGTAAGCATTTCTCCGGCCTCCGATCATTCATATTTTTATTATAACTAACTAATCAGTTATAAATTAATATAAACGAATGGACGAAAAAGGTAAAGCTCCTTCCGTTCCCAAGCCGGATCGGCGGGTTCGGAAGGAGCCCGGTTAAATGCTCGTTTTGAGAGCGCCAGTCTAACGTAGCGAGGGCTTGGGCCTTTGCTGTTGAAATGCTGGTTCCGCCGCCGTCGCCGTCGCCGTCGCCGCAGCCTTAGCCGTTATGGTGGCTGGGACCTCGGCCAGGCCGCAAAATCCCGCGCATTCGCTGAAGGCGAAGTGCCGGCATCCTTGGCATTTGTCCTTGTTTAACAGCCCCAGCACATATTCTATCGCCTCGCCGGTATGCTCAAAGAAATTCCCCTCGCCGATGAGTTCCAGCGCACCGGTCTTTTGAAGCAACCGGCGCGGCTGGTGGCGCAAGCCGGTAACGACGACGCTCACCCCTGCCGTCTGCAGACGTTTCACGAGCGAGGCAAAATTCGCTTCCCCCGTCGTGTCCATCAGGGGCACCTGGCTCATGCGGAAGATCACGGCCCGAAGCTCCCGGCGCTCCAGCCGGACACCGAAATCGGCAAAGGTTTGGGAGGCTCCGAAAAACAGTGGGCCGTTCACCGTAAAGATAGAGACCTGAGGGCAATCATGATCCTCGGTAACGGTATGTGCGCTCACTTTCTTTTTGCTGGAGGCGGGATCCGGCAGCACCTTATCGACGGTGAGCATATCGCTCATCCGCTTGATGAAGAGCAGCACGGCAAGGACGAGCCCGATTTCCACGGCCGTGGTGAGGGTGGTGAACACGGTCAGCAAAAAGGTAACCAGCAGAATGACGGAGTCGCTTGTCCGCGTCCGGAGCAGCTTGGCGAACGATTTGCGTTCGCTCATGTTCCAGGCGACCATCATGAGAATCGGCGCCATGGCGGCCAGCGGGATATTCGAAGCATACGGCGCGAATACCGCCACGATCAGCAGCACGACCACCCCGTGGATGATGCCGGAAAAAGGCGACACCGCTCCGTTTCGGATATTCGTGGCCGTCCGCGCGATCGCCCCGGTGGCCGGAATGCCGCCGAAGAACGGGGTGACGATGTTCGCGATGCCTTGACCGATCAGCTCCCGGTTGCTGTTATGCCGGGTTCCCGTCATTCCGTCGGCAACCACGGCCGAGAGCAGAGATTCGATGCTGCCGAGCATCGCGATGATCAGGGCCGGCTGCAGCATACTGCCGATATGATCCCACGACAGGTCGAGTGAATGGAGGCGGGGCAGGCCGCCGGGAATCGTGCCATAGGCGGAGCCGATCGTCGCCACCTTCCCCGGAAAGAGCCAGGCCGCGGCCAGCGTGGACACGATGATGCCGACCAGCGATCCGGGCACTTTCGGCAGGACCTTCGGCGTCAGAATTAAAGCGGCCAGACAGATACAGCCCGTCAGCACGCTGAAGATATTCAGGGTAGACAGCCGGCGGGCGATTTCGAGCATACTTTCATGGAAGTATTCGTGCCGCTCGACGCCTTCAAGCCCCAAAAAACCGGCGATTTGCCCGCTAAAGATCGTGACGGCGATGCCTGCGGTAAAGCCGATCGTCACGGGGCGGGGAATAAACTTGATCAAGGCCCCCAGCCGGAACAAGCCCATCAGCAGCAGTATAACTCCCGCAAGAAATCCGGCAATCAGCAGGTTCTCGTAACCGTACTGAAGCACGATCGCCAGCAGAATGGGAATGAATGCCCCGGTCGGTCCACCGATCTGGAACCTAGATCCCCCCAGCAGCGAGATGAGAATGCCGGCCACGATCGTTGTATATAGTCCATACTCCGGTTTGACCCCCGAAGCGATAGCGAACGCCATGCCGAGCGGGATCGCCACAATCCCCACAATACAGCCCGAGATCAGATCCTGGCGCAAATCCCTTGCCTGATACCCGCTAAACCGTCCTGTCCACTTCATTCCTAACCCTTCTTTTCCGCATGTTGTTTTTAAGTCGGATAATTTTACTTTTCTTTACGAATGCCTTCCAGTAAGGAGATGGATTCCACCAAATGGTTGTCAAAAATCTGCCGGGCCACCGCCAACAAATCCTTGATCAAAGGATCGCGGAGGGAGTATACGACTGTTGTGCCTTCTTTTACCGTGTTGACCAGATTCTTGGCCCGGAGCACGGACAACTGCTGGGATACGGCCGAGCCTTCGGAACCGAGTATCGTCTGTAGTTCATTGACATTCCGTTCCCCCTCGCATAGAACCTCCAATATACGAATACGCATCGGATGGGCCAGCGCTTTGAAAAATTCGGCTTTAAACTGCTGCAAGCTCACGTCCATCGATTGAAGCCCCTCCTTTGTCTATATTTTCGTATATTCAAAAATTTGAATATTGAGAACAATGCCAACATTGTATCATGGGCCGGTTTTAAAAAATGTGATGCTGCTCATAGGAGAAGTACTAACAAACTCGCCATCAATTGACATTGATAATTATTATCAATTAAACTAGCAGAGTGATGTGTTTGTAATTTTAAGGAGGCGTTATCCTTGTTTGTCATGACGAGAACGATGCGAATCGAAAAGGGCCACAGCGATAAAGTGGTCGCCCGGTTCAGCGAACCGAGCCCGCTCCATGAAATGGACGGATTAATCGATGTCAGCGTGATGGTGAATACCAAGAGCAAAGAGGAAGAAGAAGTGGTTGTGGTGATCCGCTGGGAATCGCAGGAGGCCTGGAAGAACTGGGAGAAGAGCGATGCCCATATCCAAGGGCACAAGGAAAACCGCGGTAAGCAGCCGCCGGCGTTCGTCCTCGGCACGGAGGTCAAAATGTACGATGCCGAAGTCGTGAAACGGGGAAAGGCTTCCCGCTAAACTCTAACCTTTAGGGCCGAATAATCCGGCCTCATTCATTTTGCCGCCATGAGGCGGCTTTTTTGTTGATTGACGTTTTTTTTGGACAAAGGGTACAATTTTATAAAAAACAGGGGTGTACGGCCAGGCGCCAGCCCCCCGGCAGGGAGAGAGAAATGAAGCTGGTTTCATGGAACGTCAACGGGCTGAGAGCCTGTGTGAATAAAGGTTTCTACGATTACTTTAAGGAGGCGGACGCGGATATTTTTTGTGTTCAGGAAACCAAGCTGCAGGAAGGCCAAATCTCGCTGGAGCTTGGGGAAGAATACAAGCAGTATTGGAATTATGCGGAGAAGAAAGGCTACTCCGGCACCGCCGTATACAGCAGAATCCAGCCGCTGTCGGTGCGCTACGGGATGGAAGAGAATGAAGAACCTGAAGGCAGACTGGTCATTTTGGAATATGCTGAATTTTTCCTGGTCAATGTCTACACGCCGAACGCCAAGCGCGACTTGACGCGGCTGGATTACCGGCTCGAATGGGAGGACCGCTTTCGCAACTTTCTAGTGAAATTGGATGGACGCAAGCCGGTGATCGTCTGCGGCGATCTGAACGTAGCCCATCGGGAAATCGATTTGAAGAATCCGAAGTCGAACGAGGGCAATTCCGGATTCACGCCCGAAGAGCGCGGCAAGATGACGCAGCTGTTGGAATCCGGCTTTATCGATACATTCAGACATTTTTATCCCGACCGGGAAAACGTCTACAGCTGGTGGTCGTACATGCCCAAAGTGCGGGAGCGGAACGTCGGATGGCGGATCGATTATTTTTTGGCTTCCGCCCGGCTAGCGCCCTATCTTGCGGATGCACGGATCGATTGCCATATCATGGGAAGCGATCATTGCCCGGTGATCCTGGAAACGACGCCCGAGTCTTTTTCCCATATGGTTAATATTAACAAGGTCTAAGATAGCTATATAAATTGAACTTAAGGGGGTGAATTGATGGGGTTTATTGAACGGTCGATGCAAAAGACTAACAAAACTTTGAACCGGGAACGCCCTTTAATCTCGATAACGTTTTTTAATATCCGTACATATCTGCAGGACAAGAAACGCCCGCTTCCTTTTGGGAAGGGGCGTTTCGTTTCGCCTTGTTAACTTTGGGAGGCGTCCGATTCGGCCGCAGGTTGCTTGAACAGGATGCGATGGTGTGTGCCGCTTATTTTTTCATAGAACAGTGTGGAGTCTTTCTTGAGCAAATGCTTGACGAAATGGATAAAAAACCACCCGTCCAGGATCGGGACGAACATGGCCACGACCCATCTCAACAATCCGCCCCACGATCCCGGAGCAAGGACGACCGTATAATTCAGCCCGATAATCACCCAGTAAAGCAAACCGTAGCGGACTATGAGGGCAACCAGCGAAACGGATTCGGAATCGTTCTCCTTGGTCCGGAAATGTTGCAATGCCGCCAGGATGCCCGATTCCTCCGCGTTTTGGCCGGGTTTCGGCACCGTGGCCGTCAACCGGATCCGCACCAGCCATTTGCCGAACGTGCAGCCGCCGGTCAAATAAGGCAGCAGCATGAAATACAGCCCCGTCGCCACGAAATAGGGGCCCGGGATTCCCAACTGGTAGCAAACGGTCGTGAGGAGGACGCAGAGAAAAATATCAAACATCCACGCCAGCCCGCGCCGGGTGTAGGAGACTCTTTTGGTGGACAGGTCGATGTTTTTGTCCAAGTGTTCGATTCGGGGGAGAAGCCCGGACAGCCATTCCGCGGCGAGAAAACCGATCATCCCGCCCAGCGTGTTGGTCATCAGATCGTCGATATCAAACACCCGGTAAGCATGATCGAACACGCCGTAAATCCCGGTGAGCTGTGTAATTTCAATGAATAGGGACAGCAGAAAGGACAGTATTAAACACCGGAAGGCTCCGGAACGAAAATAGTAGCGGATAAACATCCCGAACGGAATGGTCAGGAACACGTTAAACACGACCTGAAGGAAAGCCCGCTCTTTGATCAGCCGCCAATAGGTGGAGGGCTCCCCTTTGACGACCGTCGTTTCTTTTAGAATGTCCTGGATAAAATTAAAGGGAATCCCTTGGACGGCCCCTCCGGCAAGCGAAGGATTGTGGCGGGTCGACGGAAACGGCAGCATAACGAGAAAGACCGCGTTCATCAAATACAGCAGAAATAGATATAAAACGAACGCGCGGACTTTGTTGATATATCCGTGCCGGCGGTATTGGACCACAAGGAAAGGCAGCGTAAACAGCAGCGCCGCGAAAGGAAACGCCATAAAGGCATAAGATATGGGGAACAAGTAGGATTGGATCATTATAAAAAGAACCTCCGGTATCATCAAATTCTCGATTGTATTATCTTATCATACGACGAATGCAACCTGGTTTAAGTTTAGTTTAAATATAAAAAACTTTGGCTTATTAAGCCAAAGCTTGAGCTCGTTCCGGGGAAGCCCCGGCGGTATAGCCTTCCGAGACGATATCGGCAAAAGACAAAGATGGCGATCAAGTAGACGGTAAGAACCATTGGCGGCTACAATAGCATAAAGCAGGGGGCTCCTTCCAACAGGGAACTCTTTGGCTCAAATTAACGGGAATGCTTCCCGGTAATTTGCTGCTTACGCGGTGGCTGGGGCGAATTACCTGGAAAAAGTCCCGCTATACGGCCAGAAATGGCGTGGTTCTGAGGTTGGGGCGTATAATAGATGGTGTTTTTCCAGTTAATTGAATTCAAAGGCCAAGAGCGGCGAATTTAACGGGAGGTTGTCCCGTTAAATTCCGCATCTGGCCTGATGCAGCTTATATAGAGAAAAGGAGTGCGGCAACATGAATATTCAGGAATTGAGAGAACACCGGCAGTATCCCGATAATATCGGGCATGAAACGAATCGCGCGACGTTCGAGCGGGACTATTCCCGGCTGATCCACTCGCCGACCTTTCGGCGGCTTCAGGGAAAATCGCAGGTTTTTGGCGCGGGGACCGGCGATTATTACCGGACGCGGCTGACCCATTCGCTGGAGGTCGCGCAAATCGCCAGGGAGGCGGCACGCAGCCTGCTGCGGGCCTATCCGGCCCTGGCGGCGGAGACGGCGGAGCATCCGGGCCTGATCATCGATCCCGAGGTTGTGGAATGCGCCGCAATCTCCCATGATTTCGGCCACCCGCCATTCGGGCATAAAGGGGAAGAAGTGCTGCAGCACATTCTGAATAACCTTATCGGCGAGAAGGTCCGGGAGGCGATGAAGGAACGCAATGCGGCACCGGGGGAAGAGGAGACGATCCGGCGGGAGATGCGGCATAAGTATGAGCATTTTGAAGGCAATGCCCACAATTTCCGCTTGATGATGTTCCTGGAGAAGCGGGAAAATATAGACGGGCTGAACTTGTCCGACGCCGTCCTGCTCGGCACGAACAAGTATCCATTTCCCGGAACGGAAAACGTAAAGGGACTTTACCGGCACGAGTGGCAGTATATTTCCCATATCCGGGACCTGTGGGGAATGCCGGCCGGGAAGAAGACGTTCGAGGCCCAATTGATGGATCTGTGCGACGATATCGCCTATTCCGCGCATGATCTCGAAGACGGCATCAAAGCCGGAAAGATCGAAGTCCATGAGCATTTTTTGTTCGATTCGCATATTCAGCGGCTGATTGTCGAGAAAATTTTGACGTTGGACGACTTCTTCTGGAAGGGATGGGCACCTGCGCTGATTCAGGTCAAGGTGGAGGAGGTTCTCTCTTCTTTTCTCAACGTATGGAATGCCAAAATGCCGATCTGCGACCACGATTACTCGCGGACCCGCCGTGAAGTGAAAGCTTACTGGGTCAGTCTTTTTGTAGGGAGCCTTGGTGTTGTCGAAGACGGGAACTGGAAAAAGGTCACGTTTGTAAAAGAAGGGCGTGAAGACGAAGATATGCTGCGGACCGTCAGCGTTCTGAAGAGCTTCGCGTGGGTCACCATGATCCGGGACCTGCGGGTTCAGCGGCTCCAGAAGCGCAGCGCCTGGATTATCAAGAGGCTGTGGGACGCCTTTGTCGATCCGGTCACCTCGAAGTCGATCATTCCCGGGGACTGGCTGCGCAGATTCGACCGGGACCAGCAGCGGAGAGATCCGATCTGGACCTGGGAACATATGATCATCGACTATATCGCCGGGATGACGGATGCCTATGCCGAGAAGATCTACAACGAGCTGTACGGGCTAAAGGTCGGAACGATTTACGATATGGACTGAAAAAAGCGTACAGTATGAAAATGAAACCCGCTCAAGTCTGCCGCGACGATGGGCGGGTTTTGTTGTGTGGGAACGTAAGGCACCGGACTGAGAAAAAGGGTGTTTCGCAACCATTCACAATTGACAATGATAATCATTATCAACTATACTTCGGATATTAAATTACTCACCATAAGGGGATGAGGAGTATGAGCAAGATTATCATTGTCTATGCCAGTTTGACCGGCAATACGGAGGAGATGGCCGAACTGATCGCCGAAGGGATTCGTGAAGCCGGAGCGACAGCCGATTTGAAAATGGTGGAGGATTGCAGTGCGTTCCGCTTGACGGAATACGATGCTTTCCTGCTTGGGACATACACTTGGGGAGATGGAGAATTGCCCGACGAATTCATGGATTTTGCGGAAGAAATGGAGGAGATCCCGCTTCAAGGAAGCACCGCCGCCGTCTTTGGGAGCGGGGATACGACGTACCGGTTATACTGCGGGGCCGTGGACGAGTTGGCGGAGCAACTGAGGAAGCTCGGCGCAACGATCGTTCAGGACAGCTTGAAAGTGGAGTATGGGCCAAGTCCCGAGGAAAAAGTGCTGTGCCGCGAATTCGGCTTGAAATTTGCCAAAAGCCTGGAGGCGGTTTCCAGGAAATGACGAAGCGCATCGTGGATTATGTATTGGATGAATGGATCAGGTCGCAGACCGACTGGGGAAGCCGTGACGCTGCTCAGCCCAAAATAACCTGGCAGCATCGCGTACAATACGCCTTAGGTCATGCGGTCAATGATTATTTCACCATGGATCCGGCCGTTCGGGTCCATACGCCGATCCAAGTGCTGCTCAATCGGCGTTGGCCGCGCAGCAGGGCCGATTTTAAAGACCCGCTTCATTATTGGCGGGTATATAACCGTATCGTGGCGCAATTAACGCGGATCACGGGGGAAATGATTTACGAGTACCCTTTAGCGCTATACGAGAATTGGGAGACGCAGGTGACGGAACTGGACGTACAATTGTCCGTCATCTTCCAGGCCGTTTGGAAAAGCGAAAGTGGAGGCGGGCCGAATCAAGTAAAGGTGCAGAAATTTTTAGTGGAAAATAACGAGGAACTTGTCAAAGCGTTTGTCCATACCGCCCATGTGTTCTGGCACAGCGCTTACGGCGAGCCGCCCGGTGAAATTGAAGTACATGCGCTGCTGGATGAGCGAAAGTATATTTTTACAAGGGAGATGCTGGATCTGCAGAAATCGCTCGATTATGTGCGGTTGCTGGCGGAAACGGTGGATGCCCGAAGCGGGACCGAGAAAGCGGACAAGCGGGAAGGCAAAGTGGAATGCCAGGCCCCTGCGGAAGTGTGAAGAACCAAAGGTCACTTGAGCTTGCCGGCTGAGCAGAATTTTGGGGACAGTGATTACCGGATGGCAGGAAGCGGTAAAGATATAAAAGAAGCGATGCCATGAAGGGAGAACGGCCAAAATGAGTGAGTTTGAGCGAGAGTCCGTACCGCATGAAAAAACGTTGGACAGCAGTGTGGCTCTGATGACTGAGGGATATGAGTTTATTTTTAACCGGCGCAAAGCGTTTGGCAGCGATATTTTTGAGACGCGGCTGCTTGGCAAGCCGGCCATTTGCATGGGGGGAAAGGAAGCGGCCAGACTGTTTTACGATACCGACCGTTTTCACAGGCAGGGCGCGATCCCGAAGCGGATACAAAAGTCCTTGTTCGGCCAGGGGGGTGTGCAGACGCTGGATGGCCAGGAGCATGCCCACCGGAAGCGGCTTTTTATGGACCTAATGACGCCGGAGCGCCTGAAGCAGTTGGAGGGGGTCACGGAGAAGGCGTGGCTGGACGCCGCGGAACGCTGGATCGGGAGAGAAGCGGTCGTTTTGTTCGACGAGGCGAGGGATGTGCTGTGCCGTTCCGCCTATGAATGGGCCGGTGTGCCGTTGGACGAAGACGAGGTGCAGGAGCGCGGCCAAGAATACATCGAGATGGTCGACGCGTTCGGCGCGGTCGGCCTGCGGCACCGGCGGGGAAGACAAGCCCGCGCCAAGGCGGAACGGCGGATCGCGGAGCTGATCGGCGAGATCCGGGACGGCCTGCGTCAGGTGCCGGAGGAAACGGCGGCACACGCGATGGCTTGGCACCGCGGCTTGGACGGCCAACTGCTCGACGCCAAGGTGGCGGCAGTGGAGCTGATCAATATTTTGCGGCCGATCGTCGCGATCAGCTGGTATGTCATGTTCAGCGCCATGGCGCTGCATGATTACCCGGCATGTGCGGACAAGCTGAGAATGAAGGCGGACGGGGATGGACACAGGCGGGGGCACGGGGATTACGCTCAGTGGTTTGTTCAAGAGGTCCGGAGGTTTTACCCGTTCACACCGATGCTTGGAGCGGTGGTCAGCCGGGATTTTGTCTGGCGGGGCTGCGAGTTCAAGGAGGGAACGATGGTTCTGCTGGACGTTTACGGAACCAACCGGGACCCCGCCCTCTGGGAGGATCCCGAAACCTTCCGGCCGGAGCGCTTCCGCTCCTGGGAAGGCGGTCCGTTCGATCTGATCCCCCAAGGCGGTGGGGATCATTATACCGGCCACCGCTGCGCCGGGGAATGGCTCACGATCGATACGATGAGAGTGAGCCTGGACTTTCTGGTGAACCGGGTCACTTACACGGTGCCCGAGCAGGACTTGAACCTTAAGCTGTCCCGGATGCCGGCGATGCCGGAAAGCCGGTTTGTGATTAGTGAGGTGAAGTGGGCAGGGGACTAAGGAGCGGAATGTTATGCCGCTCCTTCGTCAATATGGCGCAGACTGCTATTGCGTTAGCCCTGACGGAAATCGCGGGCCCCGGTGCAGCGCAAGTCACTCTAGCGGTGGTTGCAGGCTCTAGCGGAAGTCACGAGGCTAACGGAAATCATAGCACCTATTTGTGCTGATCCCCGGCAAAATGACCTCAATTTAACGAAATAGCAGCTATTTCGTCCGGTTAGAAAGCCAATTGGGCTGGAGCGGTCGAAATAGCGGCTATGGCTTCCGTAAGTGAGAGCCGAATTGGCTGTCGTCTAACTTAATTGGGAAATATTTGGTGGATTTATCTCATAAATCTTGGAATTTGGTCGATACATATGGGTAGGAGTAGAAGTTAATGACATAAGGGGACTATCGGATAAGGGAGGCAAGGGAAGTGAATATATACGAGGTTGGGGCAAGGGATTATCTGAATGCGCTTAACTACTCGAATAATCCAATTGAGAATTCGAGGTTTGAGCCCGACTTTCGGGAGTTACTGGGTACCGCTTTGAAAAATGCAAATAACAAAAGTACATTCGTTAGCGCTGAGCATAGTTTAAAAGAAATCTATCCTGATCTGAAATATCATGTTTTGGATGCATCCCGGTTTAAATACTGGGAGAGACTGGACTTTCCGACGTCTAAGCTATTTAAGGACACCGTCGATGAAAATACGATCAATGAACTAAGCTCATGGAAGCCCAAAACTCGTCTGGCCTCAGGCTATGAACCCTGGGTGCAGCAAGATCTTGAAAAAATACCGAGCGGTGCCCACGTTGTGATCATACATCCGGCGGTTCAAGAGAAAATGAACTCGGATTCAGAATACGCGAAACAGATCGCAGCCAAGGTTAAAAAATATTTTGATGACGATATTCGCCTAAATGCAGCCATAGATCCGGAATCCGTTGAAAGCATGTCCCAATTGGTCACTATTAAGGAGAACGGAGAAATTGGGTATCATCACACCGTCTGCGACGGACCGTCAGAGCAAAAAGATGACTTTGAAGAAGCCGGTTTGAAACATAGTATGGAGACGAGCCGCGATTTTGGTGCATTACGGGGGATGAAGCTTCCCTTTTCACCTCCGTTAGTAGAACTTCTGACAACACCGTCGCTCGCGTTTGGGACGGATTACAGCTCAATATACGCTTTATATAGTTTAAATCATAAGCGCAAAACAGATATTGGCTTCTATTTATAACCACCCGGCAGGCACGCATTTTTGGGAGGACAAGCTGCCCAAAAGGGTAATCCGTATAACGGGGATTGCCTCCCTTTATCTGAGTGCCTGCCCGGCAGAAGAGGCAGTTTAGCTACAGCGGAGGGTTCGCATGGCATTTCCGGCATACCGGATAATACGATTCGTTGCCTCCGATTTGGATTTGCTCGCCGGTGTAGACGGGCTTGCCGTTTTCCACCCGCAGGTTCATGGTGGCTTTCCGCGCGCAGAACCAGCAGATCGTCTTCATTTCCTCGATTTTATCCGCATATATGAGCAGTTGCCGGCTTCCCTCAAAAAGGTGGTTCTGAAAGTCGTTCTTCAGTCCGAACGCCATGACCGGGATGTCCAGCTCATCGACGATGCGCACCAATTGCCGGATGCTGCCTTCGCTTAAAAATTGGCATTCATCGATCAGCACGCAATAGAGCTTGGGGGTATGATTTTGGACGATGCCGAAAATATCCGTCTCCTCATCGATTGGGATCGCTTCCCTGCGCAATCCGATGCGGGAAGAGACGTAACCCACTTCATCGCGGTTATCCAACGCTGACGTAAAAATAAGGACCGGTTTGTTCTGTTCCTCGTAATTGTGGGCCACCTTCAAAATTTCGATCGATTTGCCGCTGTTCATCGCTCCATATTTGTAAAACAATTGTGCCAATGTGGGACGTTCCTCTCTTTAGATCATTTCGATATAGCATGACCATTCTATCATAAATCAAGCAGGGCGTTGGTCCCGAATTGCAAATTTCCGCCTTGCCCCTAAAGCTTATTTCCAGGGATTGGATTATAATGGAATACAGATTGCAAAAGAAAATTAAAGGAAGGTAAGCCGATGACAGATGTAAGAAATGAGGAGTTATTTGTATCTTTAACGGAAGCGGAAGCGGACAAAATACTTGATGAGGCGCTGGAACAATTGGTCTCCGGAGATGAGGAGATGTGTAGGGAACTATTATCTTCCCTGGTCTGTTACAGAGAATATAATATTTCGCGCTCTCTGCCCAAACTTATAGAGCATGGGATGTATTATCCCGGGATCCTGTTTAAAGATGCCGGACCGGAGGTGCGGGATCGATTGCTTCAACAGCTGGAATGGGACGTTGAAAATTTCGACTTCCTGCTGCCGGCTTTAAGCTGGATTGGTGATACGGTAGTGGTAACCCGGTTTCAAGAGTGGAGGAAAAATCCCCCTTCCTGGGCGGAAGAGCTGCCTGTTCCTCCGGAACAATATACATATGCGGCCGGATGGGAGCTCGGCCAAGACGGGACGCGTGTGGATCTGATCCGAAGCCCCGCCTATGCCATCCTAAGGAGGAAGGAACCGTCCGCGGCAGTGCTCGATAGCGGGGAACCCGGCAAGTTTTTGCTGCCGGATCGTGAAAACTGCCCTTGGTGCGGCGGTAAGCTGACGACTCTTATGGACGTAGATGCCCACCATCCGTCGCTCTCGGGTTGGTCCTTGCGGCAGGAACGGTTGCATTTTAAAACCTGTATGAGGTGTGGCTGCTACAGCACTATTTTTATGAAGTCGGATGATCGGGGAGTCGCAAGCTGGAGCGAGTACAATGAAAAGCCGGGATATATGCCGGAGATCGATTTGGGAGATTACGGTGAAGAATATCTGAACTTCGGGCCATTGCTTGAGTTGGAAGCCAAGCCGCGTCTCATCTTTCATACGGCGGTTTGGGGCTTGACCCAGACGAATTCCCAAATTGGCGGGCATCCGAGTTGGATTCAGGATGCGGAGTATCCGGCTTGCCCTTGCTGCGGCGAGAGCATGCACTTTATCGCTCAACTGGATTGGAGTGAACTGGAGGAGTACGGCGAAGGAATCCTGTATATGTTTTTATGCGAAAAAGACAAGCTGACAGCTACGCTATTCCAACAAAGTTAAATGAGGGGGCAAGATGCCGGCTCTCTTTTTTAGTTATATAGGTTGAACTATTTGAACTATTGATTTGCCTATTGGACAGCGGGGGAGGGGGGCTTTTCACACTCTTGGCCTACAGCTCATGGTTTGGTTCAAATTAAAGGGAATTCTTCCCGTTAATTCGGTGCCTATGCGGCCACAGAGGCTATTTAGCTGGAAAACATCCCGCTAATCCGCTCAAAATTGTGGATATCGGCCATTGGGCCAGGAAATAGATGGAGCTTTTCCAGCTAAATCCGGCTTCAGGGCCAAGTGCAGTGAATTAACGGGAGGTTTTCCCGTTAGTGTGTAGACGCCGGCGTCGAAGGTGACGCTTTATATCTACAATTGTGGATGTTGGCAACGTTTTCCGAAACCATTTCACTTTTACTAGCGTCAATTCTCTAAATCAACTTATATAGTGAAAAAAATTGTAACGAATTGCGGTTTGGCCGGTCTAATTGTCGTGAGGATGTGAACAAGTGGCTGACTTTGAAGAGATCTATCGCCAGTGTTTTCGCGAGGTGTACCGGTTTGTATATTCACTAAGCCGGAATGAGGAACTGTCCGAGGAAATTACCCAGGAAACGTTTTTTAAAGCGCTTAAGGGGGATCGACGGCTTTAAAGGCAACTGCAAGCTCAGCGTGTGGCTCTGCCAAATCGCCAAGCATACTTATTTTTCCCACCTTGAGAAACAAAAGCGTTTTTTGCCGGAGCTTTGCACCGGCCTCTCGTCTACCCGTGAGAACCTGGAGGACGTCTTGTTGAACAAAGATGAAACTCTGCGGATTCATAGAGCGCTGCATCGGCTAAAGGAGCCGTACAAGGAAGTGTTTAGTCTTACTATGAAGTTATCGATGTCGAAAATAAGATTTATCAAGCGAAATACGGCGGGAACCATGAAATTCGGGCTTTTTATTATGGTGAGGGAAAGAACCGCATTCTCGTTTGGAAAAAAGGAATGGACCTTCCGGCGGCCAGCCCTTAGGTGGAAGCCTGGTTTCAGTAGCAACCCGCGATTTCCGCAAACTTTCTCTGTTCATCTCTCCGGGGCTGCGATAAAATTTAGGCTAGGTTATCAGAGGATTAAGGTCCAGGAAGAAGGAACAAATGAATGTCTGAAAAATCAACAAAAACCCAAACGTCTTCATTTTCCGGCGAAAGCCGTTTCCGTTTGCAGGCGGATTGCGAAAGCTGCTTTGGGCTGTGCTGTGTGGCGCTGCCCTTTGCGGCTTCCGTCGATTTTGCCGTCGACAAGCAGGCCGGGCAGCCCTGCGCCAACCTGAAGGAGGACTTCCGCTGCGGTATTCACAGCACGCTTCGCGAGCGGGGGTTCCGCGGCTGTACGGTGTACGATTGCTTCGGTGCCGGCCAGCAGGTCTCGCAGGTGACCTACGGCGGACGGGACTGGCGGCAGGCACCGGAAACGGCCGGGCGGATGTATGAGGTGTTTCCGGTGATGCGCCAGCTGCATGAGCTGCTGTGGTATTTGACGGAAGCGCTGGAACGGCAGGAGACGCTGTCGATTCACCGGGAGCTCACCTCCGCGCTGGAGGAGACGAAGCGGCTGACGGAGCTTGACCCGGAAGCGCTGATCAAGCTGGACGTGGCGGCCCATCGCGCGGAAGTCAACGCGCTGCTGCTGCAGACGAGCGAGCTGGTGCGAAACGAGGCTATTCGCCGCCATAAGGGTCCCTGGAAGCCCCACAAAAAAGCGGGCCGGGGCGCGGATCTGATCGGCGCGAATTTAAAGGGAGCCGATCTCAGGTACGCCAATTTGCGCGGCGCCTACTTGATCGCGGCCGACTTGCGGGGAGCGAATCTGCGGGTGGCGGATCTGATCGGTGCGGATCTGCGCGATGCGGATATCCGGGGAGCCGACTTGAGGGAAAGTCTTTTTCTCACCCAATTCCAGGTGAATGCGGCCAAAGGCGACGCGGGGACGAAGCTTCCCGGCGGGATTTCCCGCCCTTTCCATTGGCTGGCGTCGGGCGGGCCTTCTAAATAATAGGAACGTCGTCAGTCGCCGCGCGGGGGTTACTCCGAACAGCGATCTCTGAAAGGAAGGCTTTTACGATGTACTCAATAGGAAAGTTTGCGGAAATCTGTAACGTTCCGGTTAAAACACTGCGCTATTACAGCGACATCGGGCTGCTTGAACCCTCTATCATCGACCCTGTCACGAATTACCGGTATTACGATTATGACAAAATACAAACCGTTAAAAAAATTGTGCTGCTCAAAAGCTGCGAATTTTCTCTGGCCAGCATTAGGAAGTTTATGGAAAACCAGGATCAAGAGCAGTGGAGCCGCTTATTTGAGGAGAAGCTTCGCGAGCTTGAGTTTCGGAGAAAACAACTGGATGAACAAATGGAAGAACTTCACCGGTTAAACGGACAAGTGACGCAGGAGGCCTGCCTGCTCCCGGGTCCTCCGATGTCCGAATGTTACCTGGAGGAACGTAAAGCCATCCGGGTATATACGATCCGGAACAAGATCAAGCCGGCCTTGATCGATCATCTGGTCAAGGATTTATTTGACCGGCTTTACGCGTTCAACTTAACCGTTGCCGGTAAAATGATGGCGATTTTCCATGCGAGAGGTTTGGATCAGGGGGCAGCGGATGTCGAGCTGCTAATGCCCGTTGAGGATAAGCCTCGGATCAGCGGCTGCAAGATGTTGCCGCAGGGAACCTACGCCTGCATAGACATCCGGGGGCCTTATTCCGAACTGGGCGCGGGATACGAAAAGTTGTGCCGATGGATCGAAGAACGAAGTTTCACCCGGGTTGGCGAATTTATGGAAATCTATGAACAAGGGCTGGTTCCGTCCGAATACAACGGGAAAGAGATTCGTCCCGATCTCAGTCTTCATCCCTCCGAGTTTATGACTAAACTGTGCGCCGCAGTCTCTGTACCTCTTAGTTGAGTGGCTGGTACCGCGTCCGTCGGAAGTCTAACGGCTGTGCAGCCGCTATTATGCGAAAAAATGATCCTCTCGAAAATCGAAAGGGGGTAAACTCTCCAGTTGCTGGAGGGTTTATTCTTTTTTATGTAAAGCCAAAAGGCGCTCGGATACGGTGTTTGAAGCGGTACGGGGGCTTTTGCAAAGAGAGGGGAGACCGTAGAAATGAGAGTTATTCCGGCCTATTTTTCTTACCTGGAAGGTGATAGTTACGCAGTTGGCCAAGAACAAGGTGAAGAGGTAAAGTCGATGGTTTGGGCAAAGGAAGCATGGATTTCGTCCAATCCCATGGGGCAAACGCGCTACAAGGAACTGGCAAAAGTAATGGATGCGTACGCTCCGGGACTTAGCGAAGAAATTCAAGGGTTTGCAGACTCGTTAAACGTGGAGATTAGGGCTCTGAAGTTTTTTGATGAAGCTTATTTGAAGCCCGGCGGATGCAGTTTGGCGGCGGTTTTGCCTTCCAAGGCCAGCGATCGCAAAACTTATGTTCTCAGAAACTACGACTTGTCTCCGGAAATTTCCGATATGCGGCTGTGCTCGACGAAGATCACGGGAAAATACAGCCACAGCGGGTTCTCGGTTTCTTGTTTCGGTCGCAGCGATGGGTTGAATGAAAAAGGCTTGTCCGTTGCCTTCGCCTCCTGCGGCATTCCGGTCGGGATGCATCCGGGCATGAAAAAGCCGGTTTCAGCCGGTTTGCAATTTATGGTGATCGTGAGAGCGTTGCTCGAAAATTGTAAAAATGTCGAAGAAGGCATTTTCTGCTTGAAGGATATGCCGATCGGGGCAAATATGAACCTGCTTTTGGCGGATATTAAAGGGGAGGCCGCCGTCGTGGAGACTTATGATGGCAAGATGGCCATCGCAAGGGCCAGCCGGGAGGCGGGTTATATCAGTGCTACGAATCACGCCGTACTGCCGGGAATTGAAGAGAGAGGAGTGCTCCGGCAGTCCAAGGTCCGTTACGACCTCATCCATAGCACGCTCGGAAGAAGTTTGTCGGTATCCAAACAGGAACTAAGGGACTTAACGTTACGGGAGTATCCCGAGGGGATCACCGTCCATAACTATAAACAGAATTTTGGAACCGTTCATTCGGTATTGTTTGATCTTCATGCCGGGCAATTGGAGTTTTCTTTTGGCTCGCCCTTGGAAAATGAAACATATAGTTTAAAAGTAGGAGAAAGGTTCCCTTTCAAGGAGTTAAGTGTCCGGGTGCCCGATCGGGAATACGGACCCGAATTCTGGGCGATGGAGGAATAGAATCGGCCCCCGGCTTATTCCGGGGGCGTTTTTGGATTAAATTCACTTAAAAAGTAGGCGTTCGCCGCCTCCAGTTTCCGATGATATTCCCGATAGGAGCTGCTTAATATTTTCAGGTTGGGTATAAAGATGTCGTGATATCCGCTCCGGCTTTGGAATTCCCTTAACGATTGCTGCAAACGGTAGGCCGGACTCGCTTTAAATGCCGCGGATTCCCGGTACTCCAGCCAGGCGGAGATGGAATCCCGGCGGGCCGACAAATACTGTGGCACATCCAAAAGGGCATCTTCGAGATCATCATGGATCTTTTTAAAATCCACCCTGCTTAATGCCTCGAACGAATTGCTCAGAATCTGCTCCGCCTCCTCGGAAAGCTCCAGTTCGCCGGTTCGGTCGAGAAAGTCGATGATCCGGTGATAAGCTTCTATTTTTTGCGGGCTATCCAGGGGTTCTCCCAGGTATTTTTCAAAGTGAACGTACAGATATTCGCCGAATTTGCCGGGAAAAGCCTGCAGCAGCTTCTCCTTAACGGGAAGCATTTCGTCGAGTCTCCGCTCAATGTCATCCAAGGTTGCGCCCAAATCGTCCGGATGCCGCTCCAGTACACCGCGCAACGCGTCAAGCCGGGCCTGGTCCTGTCGCAGCTGTCTTTCCTTTGTCAGCAAACAATCCCGCAGCGCACGCTGCTTGTCTCCGCTGCTTAGGACATGCTTAATATCCTGGACGTTAAGCCCGAGCTTTCGCAGCACAGAGATTTCTTTAAGCGTCCGTATATCCTCCGCTCTAAAGTCCCTGTAACCGTTGGAATTATAGTGAACGGCAATCAGCCCTTGCCGCTCGTAGTAAGCGATGGCCTTCTTGGTCAAGCCGCTGATTTTTGCGGCCTCGTGAATCAGCATGTAGCATCACCTCGGGTGTGAGTTTAAACCCGTCCCCAAGGGAACAGTCAATAGAAAGTTCGGGGGCCCAGCGGGGTTAGTATTTTTCCAGTATCAAAAAAACGAGCTTACCGTCGAGTTCTCCGTTTTCGGGATACACAAACTCCGCTTTTAGCCGGTTTTGCTTATCATCATAAATCCTCGCGGTCAGCCCTTGCTCACGGTCATAACCGCGCACGACAAAATCGGTTCCCCAGCGCTTCTCCACTTGCGCCATATCGGTGGTCGTCCCGTCCCCAAAGCTTCGGAGACCCTTATCGGACAAGGTTTGCAGCTTCACAATCGTTCCGCGTGAATCCAAGGCGACCATGAAGTCTTCAAAGTATTTGTATTGCAGACCGTGTTGGGTTCGGTCTTCAAAGTCAGGCGATGGCTTAAACTGAGAGAAATCAACAGAGCCCGCAGTTTGACCCGGCCTTATATTCATGATGGACAAATCCGTCAGAGCGGTCGATTTTAGGGTCCGCATTTGCCATTGATCCCTCAGAAAGGGAATACTCATAAGGATCAGGACGCCCATAAGAAATGAAGCCATGACGAGTATGTATTTTTTATTGCGGCTGTTCAACATAAGTTCCCTCTTTACGTTGGATTAGGAACGGCCCGGAATTCTCATTCCGGGCCGTTTCCGCTCATTGGCTCAAAATATACAGATAATAACCGTAGTCGGTCGGCGTTCCCGGATACCCCAATTGTCTAAGCATCGCGGTGATATTGCCGCGGTGATAAGTCCCATGGTTCACCATGTGCTGGAGGAAGTCCACGCCGCGAGCCTGAAAACCGCCGGACGGGAAATAAGCTTCCAAGTTCTCGTGGCCTTCGATGAACTTCCTGAATTGTCCGGCCAGTTCATCCTGCATCAGGCTTAGCTCTTCAATGCGCTTTCCCCGGGTTTCCGCGACAATGGCATCCACCTTATTTTTCAACTGTTCATAATATTCGGGCGAAGTATCCGTGACCCCGCTGGACTCAAAAAATTCGAGCCACCCGCGGTCAATAACGTAGATATGGACCATCGTATCGTAGATCGTCGGAAATACGCTTTGAACTTCTTTGCGGTAAACTTCTTCCGTCAATCCCTCTAAATGCTCGCAAACCTTCCGGTTTGCCCATGCGTGGTATTCAAATTGCTGCAACGCATATCGGTTCAAAATGCTCTCCCCTTTTCTCAAGGGAATCGCGCAGGTTAAGGGCAATTATACGTGGGTCCCCTTATTCATTTGCCCGTGGCTCGCTATCGTTTTCATTGTGAACGCCTCCGTTTTGTAGGATATCCCTATATTACCATCCAATAGGTGGCGAAGAGGGGGAACTTTGTTTATATTTATTTTTTCTCACCGTATAGAGTCAGGAAGCAGCATTAACGCCGTAACGATGCAGCTTTCGATCCATGCCGGATCCGGATTTGATTTCTTCAGAACTGTAATTCCGATAAAAGAGGCAACGAGAGTCTGCGCGACGGCCCGTTTATCCAGGGGTTCGCTGAGCTCTCCGGAAGCGACTCCGCGCGCAAGCGTTTCTTCAAAAATCGCCGCCAGATATTGTTGATGCTCACGGGTCAATATTTCAAACCTCGCCTCGTGGGGAGCCAGTTCCACCATCGTATTGATGCAAAAACAACCGTTCCGCCCTTGATCGGACCCCGGAAACGCCCCCTCCCGAAAAAGTTTCCGAAAAGCTTCTTTCACGGAGGTTTCTTCTTTTAGCTGTTCACGGATCTGCTGGGCGTGCAGGTGATTGTACTTGCGGAGCGCCGCTTCGAATAGGGACGATTTATCACCGTAGGCCGCGTAAAGACTAGGCTTTCGGATCCCCATCCGGGCGGTCAGGTCGCTTAAGCTGGTGGCTTCATACCCCTTCTCCCAAAAAAGATGCATCGCCTCGGTCAAAGCCCTTTGTTCGTCGAATTCGCGAATTCTGGCCATGGTACTTCCTCCTTATGCACGTTACCGATCAGTATAAAATAATCATAGGGTTTAAATCCGGTTTCGTCAATTCCGGTTGACATTAACGAAAGAAAGCAGTTAATATTAACGAAAAATTAAATACCGATTGGTACAAAAAAGGAGGTTGTTTTGTTTGTCCAAACCCATACTTCAGCCCGATTCCAATCCGGGAACTTCCGAGTATTCGATGCACCTCTCCAGAGCCGCTGCTGTGCTCTATGCCTTCCTGTGCGGCACCGCGGTGGCCGCCGTTTACTTTTCCCAGCCGCTGCTCGATGTAATAGCGATTGAATTTGACATCAGCAAAGCCGTGATCGGGACGGTGATCACGGCGACCCAGTTGTGTTATGCGCTGGGGTTGTTTCTTCTCGTTCCGCTGGGAGATAGGCTTGAGCCGCGGCGGCTCGTCACCTGGATGCTGCTGCTGTCGTCTGTGGCTTT
Source organism: Paenibacillus sp. A14 (assembly GCF_036864815.1). Lineage (NCBI taxonomy): Bacteria > Bacillati > Bacillota > Bacilli > Caryophanales > Paenibacillaceae > Paenibacillus > Paenibacillus sp. A14. The sequence continues at coordinate 26,235 of NZ_JBAGJD010000016.1, read as the reverse complement.
AAGCCTGGTGGCGTTCGCGCCGAGTGCCGTTGTGCTGTTTCTCGGCATGGGGATGGTCGGCTTTCTGGCGGTCGTTGCGCAAGTTCTTGTTGCGCTGGCTGCGGCGAGATCTTTACCCGCCGACCGCGGCAAGGCGATCGGTCTCGTTACGAGCGGCATCGTCATCGGAATTCTGCTGGCCCGGACGTTTTCGGGCACGTTGGCGGACTTGTCCGGCTGGCGGATGGTATATATCGTTTCCGCCGCCATTTCCGTGATCCTGGCCTGTTTCTTTGTAATCGTCACTCCAGCCGCTACCAGACGTCCCGCCCCCATTTCCTATTTGAAATTACTGGGCTCGATGAAAGATTTGTTCCGCATTCCTCTGCTGCGGGTCCGCGCGATGCTGGCCTTTTTTATCTTTGCGGCCTTCGGCACTTTATGGTCCTCGATGGTCTTGCCGCTCAGTTCCCCGCCTTTTTCGCTAAGCCATACCGCGATCGGTTTATTCGGGCTTGCCGGGGCTGCGGGCGCATTGGCGGCCAGAAGTGCCGGACGGCTTGCGGACAAGGGGCTGGGGCAAAGAACGACCGGCTGGGCGCTGCTGCTTCTAGCCCTCTCCTGGGTGCCGATCGGGTTGATGCAGAAGTCATTATGGATTTTTGTTCTGGGAGTCATTATGTTGGATTATGCGGTTCAGGCGGTTCACGTCACGAATCAAACCATGATTTTAAGCGTGCTTCCGGAAGCGAGAAGCCGGTTGACCGCGGGGTATATGATTTTCTATTCTTTGGGCAGCGCCGCGGGGGCGGTAGCCTCGACTTTGGTTTATTCCCGGGCGGGATGGCTCGGCGTCTGCATATTGGGAGGAGGAATCAGCACGGCGGCGATCCTGTTCTGGGCCGGAACCCGGAAAACGTCCTGACGCTTCGCCGAGAAGCGAAGTGTTCGCCATTCAACTTATATATATACAAAAGCCGGCCATTCAAATATGATTTTAATAATAGATTTTGAGAGGAGGAAATCGGTGATTTATATTGCCCTGCTTCGCGGAATTAATGTCGGAGGAAACAACAAGATCGATATGAAGCAATTGAAGGCGACTTTCGAACGGGTCGGGATGAAGGATGTCGTGACCTATATTAATACGGGAAATATCATATTTAACTCGGAGATGCAATTGAACACTGAGCTTGCGGCCATATTGGAAGCGAAGATTCAGACGGATTTCGGCCTGCAGATTAAAGTGGTGGTTCGCAGTTTCGAGCAATTCTCCCGCATCACGGAGGCGCTTCCGCCCGACTGGACCAACGGTCCTGCGATGAAAAGCGATGTGCTGTTTCTCTGGGATGAGGTGGATCATGAGAGCTCGTTGGAGCAGTTGGTGATCAAACCGGAGATCGACCGGGTGCTCTATGTGCCTGGAGCGATTCTTTGGTCGGTGGACCGGGAGCACGTAACCAAGAGCGGGATGCAGAAACTGATCGGGACGAAGCTCTACTCTAAGGTTACAGTAAGAAACGTCAATACGACCCGTAAAATCTATGAGCTGATGAAAGCTGCAGGGCATTAACTAAGGCAGAGGCAGCATCACAACGAATCTTCCTGCCCTCTGAAAATGTCACGGCCGGTTCAGGTGGACGCGATAGCGATCCGCCCCGAATCGGCCGTGTCTACTAGATTCGGTTGGAAAGGAGGGGTTATTTTGCCCAATAAAATCAGGGAGCCTCTTAATCGATTATCCCAACATGCGGTGAAAATATGGATCATAAACGAGATAATCGGGAGCGTTATCGCTTTCCTGGTGCTCGGGGTACTGTTCTATCTGGATGCCCGTTTTTCCTGGGTGTTCTGGGTGGGATGGATTCTGATAGGCTCCGCGGTTCTGGCGGTGCTGCTCACACTGTGGTCCGTATTTATCCACCCATTCCTTCTGTACGCAAGATGGCGTTATGAGGTATCGGAACAATTTTTGCAGTTAAAATACGGGGCTTTTACGGTAACGAATGAGCTGGTTCCCATGACCAAAATTCAATCGGTAGCGACCAAGCAGGGCCCGCTGCATAGAAGGTACGGCGTCTGCTCGGTTACGGTCAAAACGATGGGCTCCTCCCATACGATTCCCATGCTGGACCATGATGTGGCCAAAGCGTTAAGAAATCAAATCGCCCGTTATGCCAAGCTGAAAGAGGTGGACGAATGAGCCGGGCCAAACGTTATCATCCTTTGGTTATGCTGCTCGGAATCTGGAACCTGGGGAAGAATACGGTCTATTTCTTTTTCTTCTTGTTTGTGCTCAAGGCGGGCTCGGACACGGCCTGGGTGAAATACGGGAGGCTCGCTCTGTTCGCCGCCGCCGGTATCGGCTTATTGTCCATCGGTTGGAGTTGGCTGACCCGCCGGTATCAGCTCGATGATACTTCATTCCGTTTAGAGTCAGGGGTCTTCGTCAAATCGAAAAAGGTCATTCCGTTCGCCAAAATTCAAAATACTAACCGCCATACGACGCTGTTTCACCGGATTTTCAAGGTGACGGCCATCCGGTTTGAAACCGGGATGGAGGGAGATGACGCGGCCGTGGAATTTCGCGTCATCTCTTATGCGGAAGCGGACCGCTTGGAGAAGCGGGTCGCCGGTTTGGCTCGGCCGGAGGAAGATTCAGACGCAGCGGACGGGAGAGAAGAACAGGTGGCCGCGGAAGCCGCGGCGCGGACGGCATCCCCGGATTCCACACGTTCCCCGGAAGGGCCGCGGACTCCGAAACCCGAACGGATGCTGCACTTCAGTCCGACGCGGAAGGACTTGATCAAAGCTTCATTCACTTCGCTAAGCTTTCTTGTTCTGATTCCGGTGCTTTTTTCGCTTTACTCCAAGGCCGAGGATTTTATCGATCTTGAAGACACGGCTCAGGGCCTGCTCGCCATGCTGATGAGTTCCTGGTGGCTGGCGGCTGCGGTAATCGTATTGTTGTCCGGCGTTTCCGTCGCTTTAGGGATCGCCGTGACTTTTTACAAATACGGTAAATTTGAAATTTCCTCGGACGAGGAGCGGATTTATATCGCCAAGGGAATGGTTGAGACGACAGTGTTCTCAATCGCGAAGGAGAAGGTCCAGGGGGTGGAAATCACCCAATCCCTGATGAAACGCCTGCTTAGCTTGGCGGAGGTACGGCTGATTACGGCCGGCGGAGCGGGGGATGAGGAGCGGGAAGTGAACTCGCTGTATCCCTTCCTGCCGGTGCAGCGGGCCTACTGTCTGATAGCGGAAATGCTGCCTGCTTATGAGATCTCCCCCGAGATGAGCCCTCTACCCCGCCGCTCCTGGGGAACAAGTATGTTCAAATACGGCTGGTTTTGGGCTGCGGCTACGCTGGTTCTGCTTTGCTATTCTCCGCCGGTTCCCGGGTGGATGTCTTTTGTGGATTGGTGGATGATTACGGCGGGACTGTTCATCTGGACGCTGGTATGGAGTTTACTGAATCATTGGAATACCGCTTATGCGATTCATGGTCACTTTCTGCAGTTTCGGACCGGGGGGCTAACTTCCCGGCTGTTTATCAGCAAAAGGGAAAAAATGATCGAGGTCAAGGTGACGCGGAATGTCCTGCAGCGCTGGCTGGGGCTGGCGTCCGTCCATCTTGTAAACCGGGCCCGCCCGGTCCTCCACCAGAAGCTTTCCGACGTTCCCGCCGATTGGGGGCAGTCGTTTTACGCGTGGTATGCGGAGAGGACGAGGGAGGTCCGAATTCAGGAGGACTCGGTTTAGGCCGTCGGTTTTACGGCTTGAGGTCGCCTGGTTATTGCCCGTTAGACATTCGGGCTCCCGCCGCACCTTTGTAAATGGCCGGAACACATAGCAGCGAAACCGCCATAACGGCTGTGATCGCGATGATTTGAGATAGGGCTAACCCGGATGAGAAACGGTGGAGCAGCGGATTAAACCACTCAAACACGCGCGAGAGAATCCAGTATTTGGAAAACATCTGTGACCCGGGAGGTAAGACACTTACGCCTATGAAGCCGCCGGCTCCGAAAAAGGTCGCGATCGAAGTCACCAGAATGACCGGCTGGAGCACCCGGTAATTTTTCAACCATAATGCGATCAGCATGCCGAATACGCTGCACGCGATCATCACCGGAATCATAAATAGATAAACCTGCAGCAAATTCACGAGGTGAATCTTCATCCGGAAAACGGATACCGCCAGCAGCAAAGGCGGAATGGAGCAGAGCCATGTCACGGTCAAGGAGGCGAGGATGTTGCCGATTCCCGCGGTCCATAGCGGCAGCGGAGTCAAAAAAATCTCCTTGCGGGTCCGGTTCTCATGCTCGAAGGCAAACAAGTTGGCGGCGGTCAGAGCGGCTCCCAAAAACAGAGACAGGAGCACGCAGCTTCCGGCGATAAACGAAACGCGCCAAACATCCTCGGCCTTTTCGGTTTTCAACTGCGGGGTGAACAGCAGCTCGTTGCGGGCCTTCAGTTCATCCAGCAGACTGTGCTCCAGCCGGAGCCTGACATTCTTCATCATATCGGTGTTTACGTTATAGGTTTCAATGCTGACTTCCCGGGTTACTGCGTAATCTTCGGGGATTCGAATCAGCATTTGCAGCCTGCCTTCCCGCACAAGCGCTCTGGCACTGTCCAGGTCGGTTTCAACGATACGGTAGTAAGGCGTGATGTTGGAACGGCTCTGTTCGATGCTGGCTTGCAGCGTTTGCGACGAAGGATCTCGGGACTCGTTAATGAGCCCGATCGGCCATTGATCTCCCCCGGCTCCCATAATGACCGCGGTTAAAAACATGACGATCACGGGCAGAAAGAGGGGGGCGGCCAACAGTTGCTTTTGCCTGCCGAGCAGCTTTAAATTACGCAAATACGTTCCCCATATGGCGTACAACTTTTTCTTCATAAACGGGTTACCTCCTCATTGGCCCTGAGAATAGGACAGGCTTTTTTTCATTCGGTAGCTGGAAAGCCATGCGAAAAAGGCGGAAAGGATCAGGAGGGGCAGTAATCCCTCAAATGCGTACCCCGATCCGGACTCGAGAAAAGTTCGCCTCATATGCTCAACGGCCTGGGAAACCGGGATCATGTCCGCCAGACGCCACAGCACTTCAACCGGCCCGCCATAGGCGAATCCGCGCAAGGAGGATTCATTGCCGCAGACCAGGTAAAGAAAGATGCCGGTGACGGCGGAGAAGGTAATCAGCGGCATCGATTTCCGCAGCCAGACGCCGAGCGCGGCTCCCAGCGAACCCCCGAACAGAAACAGAATAAAGATCCAGAACCAGAGAACCGGGTCCATCCGGTGGAGCGGGAAGTCCAGCGTTGCCCCCATGATGCCCAGGACCAGCAGCACGCTCGCCATCGTCTGGACAAAGGCGGTGGTCCATTTGCCGATAATCAAGGGAAGGAAGCCGACGGAAGTGAGAATGACTTCTTTGCTCGTACGCTCCTCCCATTCTCTTGATATCAAAAGACCGGTGTTAACCATGGAGGCGTAGATCGCCGTAAACATGAGAAGGCCAAGAGAAACATAAAGCTTCATGGATACATCGCGGGGAAAACGGCTGTACGCTTCGTCAACGTGGATCAGGTTGAGCGGAGCGTTCTCCTGTTGAAAAAGATAGGCGGCATGGTCCAGGCGAAGCTGAAAGTTCTTGGTGGCATCGGAGTTCAGGTTATGAACATGCAATTCCACTTGCGGCCTTGAGCGGCCTTGGGCTCCAGCGCTCAGTTCGGCGTCGAAGTCGGCGGGGATGACGATCATGGCCGCAGCCTCGCCCCGCACATACCGGTCTTTGGCCTCGCGCGGATCGGTCGTATTAACCGTAAAATAAGGGCCGTCTACGGAACTCATTTCCGTCAAAATGGAGATCAGCTTCTGGCTGTAAGGCCCTTGGGATTCCCGCGCTATGACGACCGGGTTGGTGGCGGATACTTGCGTAATGAGCGAGTACAGCAAAACGAATACGACGGGGACGATAATGCCGAGCAACAGCAGAGAGGGGTTCCTCCAGGTGATGGTCATGTCTTTGCGGACCATGGCGCGCATGGCGCGAATTCCTTGCAGCATCGCAGTTTCCTCCTTATTAGTTCCTCAAATTGCGCCCCGTGTAATGCAGAAAAACATCATTCAGCGTGGGCTCCTTCAACCGGAAAGTCACGATTCCGTTCTGCACGGCGGGAAATGCCTGCAAAAGCTCAAGAGCAACGGCTTTATTCGGCACCCGGGCGACCGCATTGTTATCCGCAACCGAGAAAACGGCCGGCAGCCGCCGTTCGGATGCGGCTTTCGCCATTTGTGCCGCCTGCTCCGGCGTCGCAAAGCACAGCTCCAATTCGAGGTTCATCATGCCCGTTTTCAACTGCTCCGGTGAACCGGCCGCCGAGATGACGCCTTTGTCAATGATGACAATGCGATCCGCCAGTTCGTCCGCTTCCTCCATGTAATTTGTTGTCAAGAAAATGGTTCTGCCTTCTTCGGAGGCAAGGGCTTTGATTTGGTTCCAGATTGAGTTTCTGGACTGGACGTCGACGCCCAAGGTAGGCTCGTCAAGCAGGATCAGGTCGGGAGAAGTCAGCAGCGCTCGGGCCAGCGCGAGCCTTCTTTGCATGCCGCCGGAAAAGGTGCCGACTCTGTCTTTTTGACGGTCGCTTAAACCGACCAGATCCAGCATTTTCGCGATGCTCGGCTGCCAATCGGCTTTGGGCAGACCGTAATACTGCGCGTGAAAAAGCAGATTCTCCCTGGCGGTAAGATCGTTGTATAGCGCGGTTTCTTGAGGGACGACGGCCAGCCGGCTTCGGACCTGCCGGGCATCCTTTTGCGGATTCAGACCGAACACGCGAACATCGCCGCCGGTCGGTCCGCCTAACCCGTTAATAAGATTGATGCAGGTCGTTTTGCCGGAACCGTTCGGGCCCAGCAGACAGAAAATCTCCCCCTTCTTTACATCGATGGAAAGCTCGCGCAAAGCATAGAAACGCTCCTGTTTCTTGCGGGGATAGGAAACCTCCACCCGGTTCATTTCGATGACATTCATCTCATACACCTCTTTTTGTTTATTAAGTGATCACTAAGTGAAATGACCAAAAAAACAGAATTTCAGAGGATGGCTTTTAAAAATTGTTTAACCGTCGCGGTGATATACAGGACATGCTCTTGTTTATCTTTGGCATTCCGCCCGAAGAGCAGAAAGTACATCACGAAGGATGTGTGCACATTCCGGACGGCTAGGTGCAATTCCGAGGAATGGGGGACCCCCTTTTCGGTCAAAAGACGGACGAGCGGCTCCATGCCCGCTTCAACCAGTTGAACCAAACGCTGGTGAATGGCCGGATTGCGCTGAGCCTCACCAAAAAACATGACGATCAGCTCGGATTTGGCATGCAGCATATCCAGTAATTTCGTGAAATAAGCAAGAAGAAGCTCTTCCAGCGAGTTCTCCGCAGAGAAGTCCTTGATGGCCTTTTCCAAATCGTTGTTCAGGGTATGCTTTTCAATGACCGCCCATAGCAGTTCTTCTTTGGATGAAAAATAATGATAGATCAATCCGTCCGTAACGCCGGCTTCTTTAGCGATATCTTTCGTTGTACTCGCTCCGAAACCCTTGGCCGAGAAAACGCGGAGGGCGGAATCGATCAAACGGTTCTTCGTTTCGGCGGCTTTTTGCTGCTTCAAGTTTAGGGTCATGTATATTCGCTCCTTCATTTCACTTAGTGATTACTTAATAAAATAAAACCTGCAGAAAAATTTGTCAACCGTATAGTCACGTTTGTCCGTTCGGGATTACCCCTAAAGTTACTAGAACCGACGCTTATTTGGCTTGCCACTTGGGATTCGGGGGAAAACATCAAGATTTCGCCGGTCGATCCGGTCAAGCCCCATCGCAACAAGGAGAACCGGACATTTAGCTGGAAAACCTCCCGCTAATTTAACCCACATAGCCGGAAGCTCACAATTAACGGGAAAACCTCCAGCTAATCTCTGGGGAAGTGGCAGATTCGCTCCTTGTGGGCGGAAATAGCTGGAGAAATTCCAGCTAAATTGCCCCCTGAGGACGTTATGAGCCAAATTAACGGGAGAAATTCCCGTTAGTGGGTGGACTTTCGAAAGCGCAGTCAGTCGTACGTTCCTCCTTTAGGAGTATGCAGGGGGGGCGGTTAGTTAGTTGGAGTAATTTATAGGGAATCGTTCCACTCCATGGCGAAGAGCGCCCTGGGTCCGCGACGGTTATTTTGCTCCTCCAACGGCAACGCCCCAGGCTTCCGCAACGGAAACGGGCGATTTCCGGCTCGTCTCTCCGCCGCCTTCCGCGGTCCAGAGGGGAGGGTAATAAGCGAAAACCTGCCCTTCCCCGAGGCGTTCCATATCAGCTTGCCAGCCCTCCCAGCGGAAGGTCTGATAGAACAAATCCAAGTCGCCCTCCGCGAGCCAAGCCAGAAAACCGGAATATTGCAGGTCGGTCGATTCCCACTCCAGCGTATCCGGCGCGAAATAATAGATCAGCCCGCTTCGTCCGAATTTACCCGTATCCAGCGCAAAAAAGCCTCCGGCCGCATCATAAGCGACCACCAGCAAGCCGTCCTCAGTCGTGACTACCGATTCTCCCGGTCCAAGCCCATTCCAGGAGCTCAGACTGCCGGAAATACCCGGACCGCCCGCTCCAAGCAGCGTAATCCAGCCCTCGTTCCACCGAATGCCTCCCGTCTCGTAAGCTATCGTGCCTAAATAGGACTTTGTACTCACTTGCAAACGATACAACGTGTCATTCGCCGCTTGCCGCGCGGCGGGAACGATCGTATATGTATTGGTGCCCTGGCGCAGCAGCTCAAGGATTTCCTCTCATGCGTGGTTTTCCCGGTCCACCAATTCCTCCGCCGATAATAATGACATGGCCTTCCCTGCCTTTCTGAATACTTTGTACCTACCGCTTCCTAGCTTTTCCAGTGTATCATGAAGAGATAGGCGTATGGAATGAAACTGGGGGAAAGGGGGGAGGTAAATTGTGGAGAAGTTGAAGGCTGCTTTGCAGCGTTTCTTGGAGCAGCAGGATCTTTACAATGAGGCGTTTGGGTTGTTCGAAGAGCATGAGATCCGTCTCCGCCCCGAGCCGGTTCGCTATGAAATCGACGAGCGGATTCCGGTTTCTCCGGAGCTTGAATATTTGTACAGCCACTACGAAATGATTGACTCGAATGCGGAGGGGACGCGGAAGCTGAAGAATGCGGCCGTTGAGATCGGGGATGCCGCCGTGTTGTTTTTTGCCGCGCCGGAGCATCTGCATCGCCAGCAGTTGGGCTATCGCTGGATCGGTCAGGGCGAGCCCTACCGCGAATCCGAAACCTGGCCGCGTCAGCACGTGGTCATCGCCAATTTCAACGACGACCCGCTGATTGTCGATACATCTGTACCGGGTTCGCCGGTATATGCGGGGGTGGCCGGGGGGCGACCGGAATGCGTCGCATCCTCGCTGGGAGATTTGTTCTCGGCGCTGGCGATTCTGATCGAGGAGGCACGCGCTTTTGGCGGAGAAGTCATGGATGAAGAAACCTATGAAACCAAACCGGCTTATTTGGAGCAAGTAGAACCGTCACTGCGGGCATTGCTGGGAATGGAGCGCGCGGAACACCTCTGCGAGTTCTTATCGTTTAAGTAGTAGATAGAAACGTCGAATCACGATACATAAGGAGATTTGTTACGATGAGTTGGTTGAATCAAGAAATCGCGGAACGGTGGCGGACGGAAGGGAAACGCTACGCTTCCGACATCAACGAATATGTCCGGGTCGGCATGGAAACCGGCTGGCCGGAGGAGTTGAAGCCGCCGGAGGAGGATCAGCGGCGCAGCATCGCGGGGGAGATCCTCGACATGATTCGCGGCGCCAATCGGGCCGGGGAGACGAAGCGGCTGCGGGAGGAAATTCCGCCGGCATCCTGGCCGATTACCTCCGAATTTCAGGAGCGGCTTCAGCCGGTAAAACCGCTGGCTTTTTTGCGGGACGGCGGCTTGCTGGTGCATGTCGGCAGCCAGCGGGAACGGGGCACGCTTTATGTCGCCCGGGAGGAAGGGCTTCGTGAAGTGTCCGGCGCGTGTTTCGCCGGAGGCTCCAGGGACGGCGCTTCTTATGTCGCTCTGGTCGATAAGGAAGGCATTCGCGTTGTTCACGGCATGACTGCCGAAACGGAAGGGGAGCAGGTAGCCGTCTACCCTTGGAAAGAGGTGCAGCGCAAGCTGAAGGCGGCGATCCCGGGCCTGGAGTCGCTGGCCGATGAAGAGCATCCCGAGAACGTGATGGATGAGGTGATTCCTTTTGACGCGGGGCGGAAGCTGCTGCTCGTTTGCGGGTACGGCGTTTACCTGCTGGACAGCGAGGGGGCAGCCGAACTGCTCTATCCCGAACTCGCGGACCTCATTAAATACAAAGCGGAAGATACCATTGCGGATATGGTTCACGGGGACGTCTCGCCCGATAACCGGTGGCTGGCTTACGGCACGCAGGGAAGCTCGCATATGTTAAAGGATTTGCAGAGCGGGAAGGTTTTCGCCTTCGAACCGGCGTCCAGCTACCCGCACTTTGCCCGGTTTTCAAAGGATAGCCGTGAGGTGTGGTACAATGCTTGCCACTTTTATAACGGGGCGACGATGAAGGTGCCGTTTGCGGAGTATGGACTGGAGAGGCTAGGCGACGGGGAGACGGAGTGGCCTTTGACTAATGAGGAGATGCGGGTCTATGCGGGCGTGTCTTTGAAGCAAGGCTTTATCCTCGGGGATGCCTACGGATACCTTAAACTGATCGATGGCGAAGGCCGGGAGATTTGGCGGCATTTCGTAGGCAGTACGATCTTTGGAATGACGGCAACCGCCGACGACAAGATGCTGGCCGTTGGCACGTATGGGGGCATGCTTCATCTGCTGAACCTGGACAGCGGGAGGAAGAGCGAATACAGCATCGGCACGGCCGACATTTTGGAAACGGACCGCTGGATGCTGTGGCGGGATCAGGAGCCGCTGCGCTGGTAATCCGGCACAATAAAATAGTAAATGATGGCTTTCTATTTTAGAAACAGCACGTAAATTTTGCGGAAAGCAAGCTGCATACCCTTGTTGAATCGGCGATTTAATGTGTTTAATCCATTAGAGCGCCGATTTTTTTGTTTAATCGCAAATACCTTCTGCACGGATAAACGGGTTGGTATACTTGAGACATGAAGCCTTGGAAAGGAGGTGATGAAGATGAGTACGATTCATATGCTGGCCGGCATTCCGGGCAGCGGCAAAAGCCACTACGCGAAAGAATGCTGCAAACGGGAAAGAGCCGTGCTGGTGGCGACGGATGCGATCCGGGAAAGGCTTTTCGGGAGCGAATCCCGGCAAAAAAACACCTACCGCATCTTTGACGAAGCCTTTGCCGAGATCGAACAGGCGCTGGCGTCCGGAAGAAACGTCGTCTTTGACGCCACGAATGTGGCGAGGGATCGGCGGATGCAATTTGTAAAGCGGTTCAAGGAGGTTCCGGTGGAATGCCATATTTTTACCGCGCCTTACGAACTGGCCCGGGACCGGGTGCGGCAGCGAAAACGCAAAATCGAGGACCAGGTGCTGGAGAAGTATGTTAAAAACTTTGAGTTCCCCGTACTTGCCGAAGGTTTCGACAAGCTGCATCTCGTTCGAACGCCGATGGAAACCGGGCTGGACCGGACGGGGCTGGAACAACTGCTTGCGCGAAAACCGGGGCATGACGAGCTGTTTGCCTATTTGCGCAGTTCTCCCTATTTTAACGTAATGCTGGGTTATGACCAGGAGAATCCCTATCATTCCAAAACGTTGTCCGAGCATACTCAGGCCGTGATGGAATATGTCGATGCTTTTTACGAAGGGGAATACCTGCTGGAAATGCAGCTGGCCGCCTTGTTTCATGACGCGGGCAAGCCGTTCTGCAAGGTCTGGAAGCCGAACCGGGGATATTACTCGTATTTTGGACACGAGCATGTATCCGCGGCGATAGCCTGCCATGTTTTGAAAGAACTCGGATACGCGGACGACCTGGTTTTGCATGTGGTGAACATAGTAAGCTTCCATATGGAAATTCTGCATGGCGGAGACGCCGGAGCGTCAAAGATCTACCATTTGCTCGGCGACCGGATGCTGGCGGAGCTGTATTTCTTCGCCGAAGCGGACACGTTCGGCAAATAGAGGAGGTGATGAGATGAAAGTGAAATATCCGAAAACGATGCACCTGCCGTGGTCCAGAAGCTATACCGACGATGACAAGATTTTGCGGAATACGGAGCATTTTGCGGGGCGGGAGGTCGTTATTACTGAAAAAATGGACGGAGAAAACACGACAATGTATCGCGATTTTATCCACGCCAGATCGCTGGACAGCAAAGACCACCCTTCACGTCATTATGTGAAGACACTCCACGGCGGTATCAAATATTTGATCCCGGAAGGATACCGGCTGTGTGGGGAAAACGTGTTTGCGAAGCACTCGCTGTCCTATACGAATCTGCCCGGATACTATATGCTCTTCTCGGTATGGGATAACCGCAACATTTGCCTGTCTTGGGATGAGACGGTAGTCTGGGCGGAAAAGCTGGGAATTCCGACGGTTCCGGTGCTGTATCGCGGGATCTGGAGCGAGGAAGCCGCCAAGGCATGCTACACGAAGCAGTCCCAATGCGGCGGGGAACAGGAGGGGTACGTGGTCCGGCTGGCCTCCGAATTTCCTTACGAGGAATTCAAGCGCTCGGTCGCCAAGTTTGTCCGGAAGAATCATGTGCAAACCGACGAGCATTGGCTCAGTAAACCCGTTGAAGCGAATGGATTGGCTTCGTCTTAAACCGGGCGGGTCCGGTTTCCGGCGAGCGAGACTAGTTACCTTTTATTGAATTTAGATGAGGAGGGATTATCATGTAAGGCTCCATTTAAACAACCAACATACATAAGAAATGATGAATTTATACTTACTTATTCATAAAAACAAACACGGAGGTGGTTGCCGTGAACACAGGGATTGCGATTTACGATACGGAGGGGATTACCGCGCGGGAGGCTATGGACATCGGCGTGTCTTTTTTCGAGACGATCGGCGTCAGCGTAAACTCCGCCACTTATTATAGGCTTTTAAGCAACGGGGACCATGAAGGGGATCATGATTTGTTCGAGGTTTCTCCGGACCGGCTGAAAGAGATGGTGCTGCGCGGCGATTGCGAGGCGTACTGGCTTTACCATGAGCGACAAGGATCGGTCCCCTGGCATGCGGCCTTTAGCCGGCAAACCGGGGAGTTCGGCGGCTTTCCCCATCTGACGGCGTTTTGCGAATTTCCCCTTGAAGAAGTTTACGCTCCGCTGAAAACATGGCTCGAAAATTTGGCGAAGCGATTCCCCCGCTTTTCTTACGGGATCATTTACAGCGCCGAAAAGATGACCGACGCTTATTTATACGCGGCGGGAAATGGAGGGGCGGCCGTGTATCCGTATGAGAACCGCTTTGCGTTCAACAAGGAAACGCCCGGTTTATACGGAGGAAAGGGGCGGTATTTCGGGGAGATGCTCCGGATGGTGTACCCTGGCAACCTGGTAAACCGCCGGCATCTGCAGATCGATATCGGCGGGGTCAAGCTGGGGGAATGGATCGTTAGCCGCCGTGAGCACGGAAAGCTGACGGAGCTCGGGAACGATTTTTGGCTTTGGGAGTTGGACGTGGAGCAACTCGACGCGGTCAACCAGGCATGCGGGGAAGTCGGAATATCGGTGGCCTGGAAGCCCGTCGTACCGAAGAAGCCGAGACGCAAACTGCCGTGAACAGGAGGGGCTGGCAACCAAACGGTTTGCTTCAAATTAAAGGGAATTTCTCCCGTTAATTGGGTGCCTATACAGCTGCAGAGGCGATTTAGCTGGAAATCCTCCCGCTAATCCGCCTGAATTTGTGCAGATCGGCTATTGAGCCGCGAAATAGATGGAGCTTTTCCAGTTAAATCCGATTCAAGGGCCAAGAGCGGTAAATTAACGGGAGGTTTTCCCGTTAGTCAATATTGTCTGACGGGTACTAGTGTCCCATCTGACAACCTTGATTAGAATTCCTGCAGATTTGCATGTTTTTGAGTTGAAAGTGCGCTCGGCACCTTGACCGCCGTGGGCCCAATACGATTTGGATGTATGTGGGCGCGAGACTGCGTACTAATCGAGTATGGGGAACTAGGATCGTTTCATGCACATTAGAGACTCTTGACACCTCGGGCTGAACCTGAACTTAACAAAATTTAGCAAAACAAAATCATCATTTGGAGGAATGAAAAATTATGAGCGAAGAAGTAGTGACAACCGGATGGGATGCGATTGAAGAACAAATGACCAGGCTGTACGGGGCGCAGGAGCCCAAGCATTACGGCACGGCGATTCCCTATATGCTTGGGGGAAAGGATCCGCTGGACGGCCTCAGCGCTTACAAGGCGGATAAGCCGTCCCCGCACTGGCATATCGTGACGTTCGGATTTTCCGAGCTTTACGAGAAAGAATCGGAAGACCCCGATTACAGCGGCTATGGATTTGAGCTTACTTTTCGGGTGGCGCGCAAGGAAGACGAGGAAGAGCCTCCAATGTGGGCGCTGAATCTGTTGCAAAATATGGGACGGTATGTGTTTAACAGTGGGAATATTTTCGCGGCCGGCGATTATTTGGACGCCAATGGCCCGATCTGCCTGGGGGCCGATACACTGCTGACCGCCCTGGCCTTTATGGAAGATTCCGAACTGCCTGCCGTACATACCCCGAATGGACGGGTTGAATTTCTGCAGATGGTCGGGATTACGGAGGATGAGCTGGAGGCCATGAAGACGTGGAGCACGTTGAGCGTGTTGGAGGCCAGCCGGGCGGCGCTCCCGGGATATATCACCGACTTGTCGCGCGATTCCCTGCTGCAAATTCCCGCTGTAAACGAAGCGGTTCAGCAAGGGATCGAGCGGGACGGTTCAAGCACCGGCTTTTTGTTCGTGGATCAATTGGCCTGGGCGCCCGGCAAGAATCGTCTGCTCAGCAAGACGCCGGCCGTGCTCATTTTGGGAGCCAAGCAGGCTCCGACGGTAGGCAAACTATTGCGCGGCCGGCTTCTGAAAGGCAAGGACTTGACCCTGGCCAGTCATGATTTGCGGGTGGTCCTGAAGCCGGGAGAAGAAACCGGCTACGAGGCGGGCGAAGATGAAGTGCGGTTGACGCTGGATGCGGCGGCCGCGGACGAACTGTCGCGTACCCTGCAGCCAAGGGAAGAGACGTTGCGGATTTCAGCTTATAAAGGATTGGTCATTCAAATTGAGAAAACCCATATCAAAGATCAGGATGGCAATGTGGTATCCACGATCGGATAAGCGGGAGAAGAAGGGGCGGGAGTAACGTCATGAAAACGCGCAGCGGAGGGAGAGCGCAGTTGAAGGTGGTCTGTCTGGCGGAGGAACCGATAGAGCAGCTGCCCTATACCGCCGCCGCACCCGGAAGCCAAGGGGTGTCCAACGAATATTTGCCGGTTTACCTGGGGGAGATGCTCGGACTTCCGGACGAGGTGGATGCGCTGATCGTGGCTTCGGATCTCCAAGGAATGGCAGGGCACGGGCCGCTAGAGGGACGTTCCTCCCGACTGATTGGCGAGGAGTTGCCGGAACTGCTGGCCTTGCTGCTGGAGAACTGTCTCCCCCGGTTCAGCCCCGAACGGGTCGTCGCGCTCCTGTGCGGTGACCTGTACGGCGATCCGGGCCAAAGAGGCTCCAGCGGCGACCCGCTTCCGGTCTGGGAGGCGTTCCATCGGCAGTTTGGCACCGTGCTTGGCGTAGCGGGCAATCACGATTTGTTTACGGCGGAGGGGAGCGCCAAGCTCGAGGCTGCCCCGGGCGTGGATTTCTATGCCGAGCCGAAGACGGCTCCGCACCGTGGGCTTGTCGTTGGCGGTTTGGGCGGCGTGACCGGAAGGGCGGGCAAGCCGAACCGGAGGCCCGAAGCGGACTACTTGAACGCGCTGAGAAATCTGCTTCGCCGCGGTCCGGATGTGCTGCTGTTGCATCAGGGGCCGGACGTGCCGGCACTGGGGCTGCCCGGTCATCCGGGAATCCGGCGGGAGCTTGAAGCCGCGCCGTCTCTGCTGGTCTGCTGCGGACATGTCCATTGGGAGCGGCCCTTGGCGGAGCTCGGCAACGGTACGCAGGTCATCAATGCCGACGGGCGGGTATTGGTCTTTACGGCGGCGGAATAAAGTTTGGCCGGATTTATGGCGGAGAGGGGACAGTTATGTACAAGATCAAGGATAAAGGGAAGTTCGAAACTTTGCCGGAAATGGCGTTATTCATCTACAAAGGGGATGTGGCGGCGGTAGAGACGATGCTGGCGGATGGATGGAATATAGAAGAGAAGATGAAGTTGGGGACCCATATCAAGTTATCCTCCCTGGATCTGGCCCTGATTATGGATCGGCTCGAGATTGTGAAGTTGCTGGTGCGGCACGGTGCGGAGTTGAACGAACCGGGAAATCCGGCCTTTCTGCTGGCGGTCCGGTACGGCCGGGAGGAGACTGTCCGCTTCGTCCGGGAGCAGGGGGCCCGAATCGACTTGGTGAACCATGTCGGCTCGGGGGCTTATCAGGAAGCCTACTACGGAAAGTCCGGCCATATTCCGCTGATCCGCGAGCTGGGGCTCGACCTACGGGAGCACGGGGGCAAAACGCTGCGCACTGCCGTTTCCGACCATAAGTTGAACATCGTCGAATATTTGCTGGACCACGGGGTCGATATCAATTACAACGAACCGGACATGGTGTACCCTTACCGGGCGACCCCGTTGACCGTTGCGGCCAGAAACGGAGACATGGCCATGGTCCGCTATCTGGTCGAGCGCGGGGCGGATGTTACTCTGGCCGAAAAGGACGGGGAGCGGCCGTATACGATCGCGGTAGCGGCGAAAAACCGCGAAATGGCGGAGTATCTCAAAGCGCTGGAACCGCCGGAGTTTCATGAGCGGAGCAACAAGCTGCATGCGCTCAAAAGCTATCATCTTCCGGCGGAGCTGGTGGCCTTTTTGAGCGGGGATGAGCTTCGCCTTACTTTGCCGGATAACGAATACGATGTGAATTATATCGATTTCTTCAGCCTGACCGACACGATCGAAATGAAGCTCGGCCGTAAAAAGCTGCTGCGTCTGTCCGCCGAGATGGACAATTACAGCGATATCCTTCTCGTCTGGCATCCCGGCTCCAAAATGATCGGTTACTATGACGTGGAGCATCAGGAATACGCGCCGCTGGCGAAATATGCGGAATTTATGGCGAACCCCGGAGTTTATGTGGGGCAAATCTTTGAGTGAACGGGAGGCGTAAGGCGATGGATGCCAAGGCCAAAAAAATATTGCTGAACACCTACTGGAGCTCCGGCCGCTGGAGAGCGGGCGGTCCGCTCTGTACGGATGAAGATTTCGAGTATGCGAAGAGCAAAGGCGTTATGTTCGACCCGGTGACGATCTCGCATGACGAGTGCATTCGCCGGCTCCGGGAGCTGCACGAGAAGTCGATTACAAAGGATAAAGTGGTACGCGCCTTCCTGCACAGTCTTTCCACGCGCAAGGTTTACTTACGAAGTGCCCTTTCCAGCTATGCGTTAACGTACGACTTGCCTTTACATACCTACACGGAACAGCCGGCCGAACAGCCGAGTTACTCCGCTTGCAGCGCTTGCAACGACAGAAGGCTGATGGCGAACGAACAATATATCAATCAGGACTGGAACGTCCTAAATTTTGAACGCGTGAAATGGGGAGGCGTCCGTTTAAACTGGCTGATCTATTGCCTAATGGATTTAGAGTTGCTTGCCGGACAGGAAGAGGAATTGGCGGTCAGCGCGGAGGACGTGACGATTCTTAAGCGCATGTTTGAATCGGTGGAAGCCTGCGGCGATAAAGAAGCGGCCCGGCAATTGGAGAAACGCTGGAAGGATGTTTTTCCGTCCAATGGCGACGAACGGGATTCTGTGATGGAAATCTGGGGATACGCCGGGCTGCTGCAGTCCGGAGACGACTACCGGAAGGAACGGGGCCGCGGCACCGACTTTAACTCGATGGCCACTTGGAGAGGGGAAGACGGTTATTCCAGAGAAAAGGCGGAGTTCTATTTCGGGGCGTATCTGTAAGGATGGCTGAGAACGGCCGTGTGTTTTAGGAAGGGAGAGGTCGTAAAGTGAAAAAAATGCGGGGAATATCGCTGCTGAATCTGGTGTTCTTTATACCCGGAATTCTGTTAAGTGTGTCCGTATGGAACAGCTACAACCGCTATATCGGGAATGTCGATGATTACCTGCCGACTCCGAAAGGGGTTTATGTGCTGGATGAGGGTAAAAAAGCGGTGGGGGTTTTTGAAAAGGACCTCGGCGAAGAGCAGTTTACGGCGCGGCTGTTTGATACCGCCACCGGAAATGTGCTGAAGGAGTTCGTCCTGGACTCCGACTTTAGCGGGGAACTGGGACCGGCGGTATATCAGCAAGGCGGTGTGATCATACCGACGTATAACAGCAGCAACGGGCTGCGGATCAACTTTATCCGCCCGTCCGGGGAGGTTGAAGAACTGGCAAGATCAACGGTGCACATCCCCGGGGGAATGGGCTCGGGGACTTATTCGTGGCGCGGCCGGCTGATTGTGTCGGGGGAAACGATAGGGCAGGCGCTCTATCTGGCCCAGGTGAAGGACGGGAAGCTGCAAATGGCGAATTTCAATAACCCCGACCTACTTCCGGCGAGACCTGTCAGTGTGAACGAAGTTCACCGCAGCTTTGAGAACGATCAGGCGGTCCCGATCTTTTCGGTGAGCCTGAAAGACGACCGAACCGCGTTTGTCAGCGGAATTTTGGACAATAACGGGCTGCCGCTCGTACTCCTGCAGAACAAGGAGGAGAACACCTTCGACGCGGAGGACCGGGCCGGGGCGAGTTTCGCCAAGCACTTCGGCTTCAACAACGCGAAGCTGGTCCGGGAGAATGGCGATTATCCCGGGAAGGCCGTGTTTTATAATGCGGCCAAGAGTGAATGGGGAGCCGCCGTACCGACGCCCAAACCGGTTTATCAGGCCAAGGTTTTTCTGCTGAACGATCAGGAGGTGCTGATTGCCGGATCGACGGCGGAAGATGAGCTGAACGGGACTGTGCTGGGCTATGTGTTCAATGAGAAAACCGGGAAATACAGCGATGCCACCGATTTGCTCGGAAAGCTCTCTTATGAGGATTTGAAAGGGGAGGATATCGAGTTCCACAAAGAACCGGACAGCGATACGCTTTACTATGTAAACGGCGAGCATGCGGCGGCGGGATTTGTCAATGTCAAAAGCCGGGAGGCCAAGGTGTTCGGGGGCGATCTGGTCAGAAGCTGGGTGGTCGCCGAAAACGAAACGCGCGTATCGTTTTCAAGCTTTTGGAATTACGTAAGGCAAGGCGGCCCACTCGTGATCAACTGGGCGGTTTGGCTGTTTATTCCGTTGGCCACCATCTTCAGCGGAGCTCTGCTTCCTCGCCTATTGAGTGGAACGAGATCCAAAAAAATCGCCGAAGGTGTAGCGCTGCCGGGCAAGATCGTCGATATGCGGGAAACGGGCCTTTATGTGAACGAGCGGCCGCAGGTCGGGTTTACCGTCCGGTTCGAGGACGAGGGGCAGGTTAAGGAGATCGAAATCAAGCAGGTCATCTCGTACCTGAACGATATTAAGGTCGGAGATCCTGTCATGATCAGCTATAACCGGAAAAAGAACAAGGCCGTGTTTATCACGGAAGAAGATCTCAAGGACATGGGGCAGCAGCCGGGAACGGAGCCGGAAATTATCCGCAACGCGGTTCTGCGGCGGATCGAACCTTACGGCAGGGTGAACCGGGGACAGGCGCTGCAGCTCCACTTTACGGCTGACGGGCGCGATTACGTCGTGCCGGTGGTGCAGCCGCCGGGGTTCGAATACCGCGTCGGCGAACGGGCTTCCCTGGCGCTGATCCAGGGGACGGTGCGGCTTTACAGTTACGGAAACGGAGGCAGTTTTGAAAAGTCGGAGCAGTTTACCCTGGAGGGCGAAGTGCTCCGCGTGGAGGAGTATCCGATTACGATCGGGGGACGGAAGCTCATGCTGTTCGAAGTTCTGCTCACGGAAGGTTCGGTGCCTCTTCGCAAGATAAACAGCCTTTATGTGCCGCGGGAACTTCCGGTGAAAGCCGGCATAACGGTTCCTGTCGCGATGCGAAAAGACGACTACTTGAAGGAAGTCCGGCTGCATCGCGGCGGCAAGCAGGGAGCGGCGAAGGTGACCTCGGTCCAGTACGACGGCACGCTGGGGGAACGGCCGCTGGCCACGATCACGCTGGAAAGAGGCGGCATGACCTACCGGATGACCCAAACGATCGAACCGATGTACGGGGTGGAGGTCGGCGACGAACTCTGGATCGCTTATGACGAGGCTTCGCGGGAAGCGATCATCGTCAACTATTCCTCGACATAATTTGGAGGCCGGCGTATGACATCCGGCAGCTTGGCTTTGGTTTGCGGGGCGCCGCCGCCGTCCCCAAGCAGGGAAGGGAGCGCACTTTCGGCGGTCGGCTTCCCTACTTGCTCTACTTGCTCCTCAACAGCTGAACGAGCTTCTTATAGTAAGCCGCCGCGTCCTTATACTTGCGGAGCTCCTCGGAGACGACGGCCAGCGTCTCGTACAGCGGCTCCAGCCGATTGGCCTGCCGGACCGATTCGTAATAGGGCAGGCAGGCCAAAGCCTGCTCCATGAATGGCTCGTACCGGCCTTGGGCCAGCGACAGCCGGCTTCGGTAAAACAGCAGCGACATTTGCTGGTCGTCGTTATGGGCGGTCCGCGCAAGCATGGCGATTTCGCTCTCCAGCAAGGCCCACTGCTTCCGGCTTACGGCAAGTTCGCAGCGGTATACATGGATGAGCGGCCGGAACTGAACCCGAACCTCCTCGGGTTCCCGGAGAGTTATCTCTTCGTAACGGGCGATCTCCTGTTCGGCCTTGTCGTATTCGCCCAGCAGGATCAGCATAATGATCCGATTGTTGATCAGCGCCGGAAACAACTCGCCTTGGTTGGCGGCGTAAACCAGGTTGGCCTCGGCCATCGTCAGGGCAAGGAGCGCCTCCTGAACCAGTCCGACCGAGAAATTATAGCCGCTGTAGGCGATATAGAGTTCGGACAGACGATGAAACCAGCGTTGCTCATAAACGTGTTTCATCGTATGCTCAAAGGTCCGCTTCGCCTGGTCGAATTGCTTTAAATAGATGTAGGATTCCAGCATAAAATTTTGCGCCGTAATCCATATTTCCGTTCCGGGATCAAGCATGTCCGCCAGATATCGGGACTGGTTCAACGCCTCGTCATAACGCCCTTGGGACCGGAACAGCTGGATACGGTAATAGTAGAGGGCTTTTTTCGCAGGCACCGGCAGTTGGGGCATGCTGTTGCCTTCGAGTCGGCCATATTTTTCGAGGAAAAAATCCAGGTAGTTCCGGTGTAAATAATCGTAGGCTATCGTGTTATTCCACTGCTGGTAGTAGACGGCTTTCATCAATGCGGTCGTCAGCTCGACGGTCAGGGTGTCGTCCTTGTCGGGGAGCTCGCCAACCTGCTGTTCATCGAGGGTGGCCGCCGACTGTGACAACAGGTCGAAGGCCGCTTCCGCCCGCGATAGCGTTTCCTCCGATACGGACGAGGCTTCCAGCAGGTAAGCGGGGGTGACGCCGAGCCGGCCCGCGATTTGCACCGCCAAATCCTCGGGCAGCGGGTAGCGCTCAGCCAGAATGTTGGCGAAATGGGCCTGCGTAACCAGGCCGTTCACCAACTCCTTGCGGGCGATCTCTCTTTTTTTGCACAAATAGTCGATCCGTTCCTTTAACATCAGGCTTCGTGCATCCTTTCCGTTAAATGTCATCCCAAAGTATACCATAGTTTTTTTTGTTAAAAGGAGGGACCTCTTGTGAAAAATCAGTTGGATCGGATTCGCAGCAAACTCTTGCTGGCTGCTCAAGCGGACCCGGATTATCGAGTGTTCGGCGCCAAGTCGCATCGGTATAGGATTAATGAACGGCTGAGTCCCGTTGAGCTGCAGCGTTTCGAGCAAACGCACGGCATCGTGCTGCCCGAGGAATATGCCGCTTTTCTGACGGAGATCGGGAACGGCGGGGCAGGCCCTTACTACGGGATTCACCCGCTGGGGACCAAGCAGTCCATAGAGATGGACCGCATGGGGGAACCTGCGGCCCTGCGGCCCCAAATGAGCCAGGCTGTCATGGACGGGGAGCCGAACGATCCCGATCCCGACACCATGACCGACGAGGAATATGACGACTGGGTCGCGAAGCGGGTTCAGGGATTGCTGAATATCGGCGAACAGGGGTGCAGCTATGAAACGATGCTGGTCATAACGGGCGAATACCGGGGGAAAGTGGTTTATCTGGATATGGACAGCCACCGGTCCTTTTTTACATATGAAGAGCATTTTCTGGATTGGTACGAGCGTTGGCTCGATGAGACGATCGCCGGTTACGACGACTCTTGGTTCGGTATGGGCCGGGGCGGAGACGATCGCGCGCTGCTGAACCTGTATGCTGCGGCGACGGAAGAAGCGGTCAAGCTGGAGGCGTTGGAAGGGATGCTCAAGCTGCCGGAAATCGCCGATGAAACGGTCTTTTTTCTGGAGGGGCTATGCCGGGAAAGCTCGGGGGAAGCAGCCCGCCGGGCGCTGCAGGTGCTGGCCAAAACCAGGTTCGACCGGGCGGAACCGCTGATCCGGCACAAGCTGAACGGGACGGAAGCCGAAGGCCGCCTGCTTGCTCTGCAGTATATCAAGTGGTACATGCCCCCGGGAGAGCAGCGATTCACAGAGGAGATTGTCCGTTTGCTGCCGCGGGAAACGAATGCGGAGGCATTTCGCTTTATGACGTACATTTTGAACGATGCCGGCGTGGACATGGTGGCCTGGATGCTGCCTTTTTTCCGTCATCCGGACAAGGAGTTTCGCATACAGGCCGTTTATCAGGCGGGGAAATCCGCAAGAAAGGCCGAGTACCTGTCCGATTTCATGACAGCGCTCGAAGATCCGGAGGTCCGTGTGCAGCACATCGCCGTGCAGGCGTTGTCGGACGTGCCCGACCCCGTATTGCTCGAATCGTATGAACGGCTGCTCTGGCAGCATAAGACGGACCAAGATTATATCCGTTCGAATGTACGCCGCCGTCTGGAGGAGTTTGGGTTTGCTGCCATGGAGGAGATGGAACGGAAAGTGCCCGCTGCTTTGACGCAAGTACGAGGAATGCTCAGAACGATATTGGACCCTGATCGGAGAGGGAGAGAGCGCTAAATTATGGAGGTGGAATCATCATGACCGAACGTATCCCTTGCAAAACGGAAGGATGCAAAGCAACCATTTTGCCGACCACGGCCGCCAAAACAGGCGGCTACTGCATGCCCTGCCATCAGTGGCAGGAACAGCAGAAATATCAAGCTTACCTCGAGCAGAACCGCAAAACGGTGAACTTGTATGAGGGTCTGACGGATCCGGTGGAAATCCTCAAGATTATGCATGCTCCAAGGCGGCATGACCCGCTGATCCAATATGTGCGTTATCCGCTGAAGAAGGAACGGGTCTATGTTTCCCTAACGGCCGATCAGGCCGGACGGATGCTGGATTATGCGGTGGAGCTGTTGAGCGGGAGCGGGGACGGGGATAAGGATATCGCGGAAAATATCCTGTTGGCGCTGGTATGTTACCGGAACGAAAATATCGCCGGGGTGCTGCCCGAGCTCATGGAACGCGGTATCTATTATCCTTCTATTTTGTATAAGGATGCGCCCGCGGAGATCAGGGACCGCCTGCTTGAGCAGGTGGAGCAAGACGACGAGAACCGCAATCATATCCTGCTGATCTTAAGCTGGATCGGCGATTCCGAGGTGGTCGGCCGATTCCGGGAATGGCGGGTCCACCCGCCGCAGTGGGCTGAGCGGCTGTATGTCGCGCCTGAAGTTTATGCGCTCGAAGCGGGCTGGGAGCTCACTTCGGACGGGAAGCGCCGTGATTTGATTCATCCGCCGAATTATGCGATTGCCCTTTCGGATGAGCCCGAGCCGAAGCGGGGGCAGGCTGATGCTGACGGGCCGCCGGTGGCAAGCTTCCTGGTCCTGGAAAGCAGTTCCTCCGTCTGTCCGTGGTGCAAAGGGAAATTGAACGCACTGATCGATGTGGATGCTTCTCATCCGTCCGTGGCCTATCTCGGTCTGTCGACGGAACGTCTGCGGGTTGAAACCTGCGAGCGCTGCGGCTGTTTCGGCATCATCTACATGGAGCTTGATTCCCGGGGCGTCCCCGTCTGGAGCCGCTTTAACCGGGAGCCGGACTACCTGCCGGTCTTCGATCCGGAGGACAGTGAACCCTTCGATGCGGCGGGAAACGCAGGCGAGCCTACTCTGTCTGAGACGCCGCGATCCCCGTTTTACGCCGCGGAGTGGGGCATGTCCCAACAAGGCTCGCAAATCGGGGGGCATCCGGGCTGGGTCCAGGATGCGGAATACCCGCAGTGTCCCTGCTGCGACCAGCGAATGCGGTTTGTCGGCCAAGTGGACTGGGATGATTTCGACATGGGGGAAGGTGTTTTTTACATGTTCGTGTGTCCCGAGGACAGGCTGACCGCGGGCGTGTATCAGCAAAGCTGAGCAGCGTAAGGGGACGGTAGCAGCTAATAGGAAAGGTATAAAGAAGGAGGCTAGTCTATGTATATTGATTTTTCGGTCATGGCCTCGATTTCCGATTTGGTATTGTATCCGGACGAGCAGCGCGACGAGTATATCCCTCATCCGAATTTTCGGGCGGTGATGGATGCGCTCAGCATCCGCGTTCCCGTGGAAGCCATTTATGAGCGTTATTTTGATAATCCGGTGAACACTGGGGATGTGCTGGTATTCGGCAGGAAAGAACAGCCCGGTATTTGTATCGTTTTGGACACTTACCGTGATCCGCTGGACCAGTTGGATATGATTCGTTTTGGATGGCGGACCAAGGAAAATATAGAGAACGTTCAAAGGTTGTCACGGCTGTTATATGACGAGTGCGAGTACGCGGTATGCTACTCGGAGGGACAGTCGGTGCTGCTCGATGTGCTGCGTGAAGACAAGTATCCTCGTAAATTCCATTATATTACATTGTTTGAGCAGAGAATAAAAAGATACTTGCTATGAGTGCAAGGCCAGCATTAACAGCTGCTCCAATCCAGCGCGCCACATCAGAGGACCTTGATAACATAGAATTCCTGCATATGTGCATGTTTTTTTTCTGTTTGGAACAATGATTTCAAAATTCCTGCAATTCTGCAGGGATTTTCGACGAAATCGGCTCGTTTCTCTAAAATCGCCAGAAATGCCTGCAGATTTGCATCTTTTTTCGAATCCCCTCAGGGACCGGACTGAAATACCTGCAGATTTGCATCTTTTTGGAGTTGGAAGGATCAGAAAATGCGCTAGGCCCCTTGATCCCCGCGGGTTAAATACGATTTTTCTCCTACTACGATGTCTGAAGGGGCAGTAGTACATGGGTAGTTGCTGGACGGCAAAAGCGTTCGATTTAAAGAGGTACGGCGGAGTCAATTCCACGATTGCCCGGGGATAATCAGCTTGTTTTTCTGCCGGGACAAAAAACGGCCTTGTCAAAAGAGGAGGCTGTCCCAAAAGTAAACTTTGGAACACCCTCTCCAACAAAATAGGATGATATTTGTAAAAAAAGAAGGAGCTAAGCGGGCTGTTTTCGCTTAGCTCCTTCTTTTTTGGAGTCTACGGCGGCTTTCTTAAGCAAATTGTGGGCAAGGGAAAGCCAGCCGACCTCCAGACTTACTTTTTGTAAGCCTCGAAGCAGAAACCTTTTAAAGCCTCGGTTGTTCTTCATATCGCCAAACACAGGTTCCGGCTCGATCATGCGCCTTACGGCCAAGGCATAACCTTCTTCACTGCGGAGTTTTTGCCTTGCCTGGCTCTTTAACCGCAAATACTTCATACTAACTTTGATCTCACGATCACCCTGGGCTTGTGTACACTGCGGCTTTAACGGACAACCCTCGCAGCCGGAGCTTCGGTAATGTCGGTATTCGATTTCATACCCACTTTCTGTTTTCTCCTTACTCCCTCTCCGGAAATGGAGCGTTTGCCCAGCCGTGCATGTCCATGTATCTTGTTCGCTGTTATAGGTCCAATTGTCGATTTTACT
>NZ_JBAGJD010000015.1:0-73236 GCF_036864815.1 Paenibacillus sp. A14 | reverse complement strand
TTGCAACGCCTGCAGGAGGTAGAGCAACGCTACCAAAAGGCCGTTAAGGTCCTTGGTGAAAAAGAACTCGAAATCGAAATTTTGCGAGAGTTGCTAAAAAAGAAAAACCCCGCTTATCTGAAAAATTTGAAATAGCCGACCCATTCATTAAGCGGGGGGAACCGGCAGCTGTTGTGCTGCGCATTCTTGGGTTGTCAGAATCAACGTATTACGACCGTAAAAAGCGACTGGCCCAGTCAGCAGAAAAAGGCGAAGAACGTCCAACCGAAAGCCGTGCAGGTCGTCCCGTGCCTGGATACTCTTACACGGCTACAGGTGAGAAAGTTAGCGACGCACAAATCAAAGAATGGCTGCTCGAACTCCTTGAAGGAGAAGAGTTTGTCTATGGTTATAAGTTTTTGGCCCAATCCCTTCGAGATAAGTATGATCTCATCTTCAACAAAAAGAAGTCTTATCGACTTTGCCAAGAGTTAGACATATTGCAGAAACCTAGAAAGCGCGTACGTTCCCACCCTCGCCGATTACCGAGAAATCGAGTTATAACGGGGTCAAACCAACTTTGGCAAATGGACATTAAATATGGATACGCGATCGGGCAGGAACGGTTCTTTTTTGTACTCAGCATTATAGATGTGTTTGACCGAATGGTAGTAGGGCAGTATAGAGGCCCAGTATGCGAAGCTAAACAAGTCGTCCAAACCTTATGGTATGCCTTGCAAGACCGTATAGAGCCCGGCGAGCCTATGCCGGTGGTTCGTACAGACAATGGTCCGCAGTTCGTCAGCAAGCTATTTGGAGATACCTGTGAAAGCTTGGATCTTATTCATGAGCGTATACCACCTCGGTCCCCCAATATGAACGCCTACATTGAGTCATTTCACAGCGTCCTGGAGCGCCATCTGTTTAGCCAAAGGGACTTTATGACCCTCGATGAAGCTTATGAGGCGCTGGACCAATACATGGACTTTTACAACAACCGAAAAATTCACGGTAACTTAAGAAAAATGTCTCCAGCGAAGTTCTCGATATGGGTGAGGACACTGGAAGACACCTCTGCCTTTCATAGAGCGGTGTAATACGGCAGAATAAGGAGCAATCCTGTGAATTCATAAACATTGTAGGGTAGGACTCCGGATTAAGGGGGCCTAGCCGAATCTGCAGGTATTTCTAGCGATTTTAGAGAAACGAGTCAGTTTCGTCGAAAATTCCTGCAGAAATGCAGGAATTTTCAAATTTGTGTTCCGAACAAGAAAAAAACATGCAGATTTGCAGGAATTCAATGTTTTCAAGGTTGCTTGATAGGGCACTAGCGATATTATCGGAAGAACCAAGAGGCATTTTTACCCAAATACAAGAATTTAGTCCTATTTATCCTGATAAAAACAAAGGGGATAGGTCTCAACAGAAGGGTGGAGGTGGAGGATGGTCATGAGCGAACAAGTAGAAATCATGAAAGTTGAGGGATTGGACGAACCCAAGAGGGGACAATTGGCCGAACTGCTGATCTCCATCGTGGCGGACGGCGCGTCCGTGGGCTTTCTGGCGCCTTTAAGCATGGATGAAGCGTTGGATTATTGGGATCATGTCCTGGGTCCCGATGCGCTGCTCTGGACTGCCGTGATCGACGGAAAGGTAGTAGGGACCGTTCAACTGCATCTGGCGATGAAGGCGAACGGGGCCCACCGCGCGGAAGTGGCTAAACTGATGGTACCCCGGGTTACAGGAAGAAGGGGATTGGCCGCCGGTTGATGGAACAGGCGGAGCGGACCCGCTCGAAGCCCGGAGAAGCTTGCTCATCCTGGTTACGAGGAAAGGCGACCCGTCCAATCAGCTTTATCAATCGCTGGGATATCGGACGGCCGGACGGATTCCGGGGTATGCGCGATCCTCGGTCGGACGGCTGGAGGCTACGGTTTTTTACTATAAGCAGCTGTAAAAAACTTATTATTAGGTTTACTCATCAGGCTGTTGCCGTAGGGCAATTAGATGGAATTCCTCCCGTTAAATTTGGTGCCTATGCCGCTGCCGAAGCGAATTAGCTGGAAATTCTACCGCTAATTCGCCGGAAATGGGAGACATCGGCAATGGGACCGCGAATTAGATGGAACTTTTCCAGCTAAATTCAACCGGGAGGATAAGAGTGCTGCATTAACGGGAGGTTTTCCCGTTAATGCAGCGGCTCTTCCCGCAAAGGCCGGCCTTATCCCGCAAAGGCCTGCTCATGACGGGAGGAATTCACCCTTCATAAGCCGGTGCCGCCTTAAAGCACGAACGCGCCGATCAGTCCGCCCGCAATTCCGATGAGGACGACGGCAGCGAAGACAAACAGGAGCACCTTCCGCGGAAAGTCGCGGGCCACCATCAACAGGGATGGCAGGCTGATGGTCGGCAGCGTCAGCAGCAGGGCGGCCGCCGGGCCGGCACCGAGTCCCATGGCGGCGAACGACTGGATGATCGGAATCTCCGCCGCGGTCGGAATCACGAACAGGGTACCGACGAAGGCAAAGACAAGGATGGCGAGAATCCCGCCGCCCAGAGCGACCGGGAACATCGTATGCTGAAAAGCGCCGAGCAGCAGCACGGAGATCAAATAAGCCGGGACGATGTTAAGGATCATCAGGCCCAGGCTTTTGAGCCAGCGGAGGCCGAACGGCAGCTTCGCCGTATCTTCATCCTCGGCCGGTATCGGCGCTTTTGCCGCAAGCTTGTCCGGCACGGTATTTTGCTCGGCAAACCGGTTCGCCAGGTAGCTGACCCCGAACGTCAGCAGCAATCCGAATCCTACCCGGAGCAGCGTGAATTTCCAGGACAGCACGAAAGTCATAAATATCAAGGTTGCGGGATTCAGAACCGGATTGCCGATCCAGAAGGCGAGGCTGGCGCCAATCGAGACGTTGCGGCGGCGCAGCCCGCAGGCGACCGGAGCGGCGCAGCAGCTGCACATCATCGCGGGGAGCGAAGCGGCACCGCCCAGCAGCGTGCTTTTGAAGTTCGCTTTGCCCAGAACTTTGTACAACCACTGGGCCGGAAGCAGCACCTGGACGAGAGAACCGAGCAGAATGCCCAGCACCGCGGCTTTCCAGACCGATTTGAAATAAGCCGCAGCATATTCTATAGCGGCTCCCCAGGAAGGGGCAATAGCCGCGTCCGACCCGAGAATCGATGAGCCGATCGTATGTTGGGTCGCGGCTTTAAATGCTTTTTCATAATAGGGGCACCATTTGACATAACTTAGACCGACGATGGCAATGATGACAAACAGGACGACGAAGAGCAGCGTTTTGCCCCGGTTCATGTGGGGCGGACGTTGCGGGTTTAAACGAGATGTTGATGACATGGATGTAACCTCCGCAGTTCAGTATTTCAAGAAACGCATTTTAGTATATCACAAAGCCGGAGGAAGTTGGGGACATTGCTTTCCCGGCAACAGAGGAGTACGATTTAAAAGTACGACGACGGATTTATACATCTTTATCATTGGAAGGAATGTGATTTATATATGTCAGCATCCGATGCAATCAAACTGACGTCTTTATCCAGCAAGGGAGGATGTGGCTGCAAGATCGGTCCCGCCGATTTGTCCCAGGTGCTGCGCAGCCTGCCCGCCCCCGTCCCGAATCCCGATTTGCTCGTCGGTCTGGATACGAGCGATGATGCGGGCGTTTATCGGTTAACCGACGAAATGGCGCTCGTCCAAACGGTGGATTTCTTTACGCCGATCGTGGACAACCCGTACGCGTTCGGCCAAATCGCCGCGGCCAATGCGATCAGCGATATTTATGCCATGGGCGGCAAGCCGCTGACGGTGCTCAATATCGTAGCTTTTCCCATTTCCACGCTGGATAAAAGCATTCTGGCGGACATTCTGCGGGGGGCCGCGGACAAAGTGAGCGAAGCGGGAGCCACGCTGGTCGGCGGCCATTCCATCGACGACAAGGAGCCGAAGTTCGGCCTTGCCGTGACCGGGCTGGTTCATCCGGGCAAAGTCAGAACCAACGCCGGGGCCAAACCGGGGGACCGGTTGATTTTGACCAAGCCGATCGGGGTCGGGATTATGACGACATCGATTAAAAAAGACGCGCTCACGCCGGAAGAGATCGAGCGGGTAACCCGTGTCATGGCCACGCTGAACAAAACGGCGGCCGAAACGATGCAGGGGTATGAGGTGCACGCCTGCACGGATGTCACCGGATTCGGGCTGATGGGGCATGCGCTGGAAATGGCCAAGGGGAGCGGAGTCGGCGTGAAGATTCGCCACAGGGATGTTCCCGTGCTGCCGCGCGTTCGCGAATTGGCCGAACAGGGCTTCGTTCCGGGCGGAACGAAGAACAATTTTGCCCATGTGGAGGGGGACATTGATTTTCCGGCGGAGCTGGATCAAATCGGCCGCTATATTTTATGCGATGCCGTGACCTCGGGAGGACTGCTGATTGCCGTCGATGCCCCACAGGCGGACGAGCTGCTTCAAGCGCTTATTTCGGCTGGGGTCGAAGCCAGCCTGATCGGCGAAACGACGGAAGCCCATCCGGGCCGCATCGTGGTCGAATAAAGGAGATAACCCCATGTTTCAGGATATCAGCATCGAAGAATTGACAGAGCAGAGGGAAAAGGGGCTTGTTCTGATCGATGTCCGTTCTCCGTCCGAGTATGCGGAGTCGACGATTCCGGGCAGCTTGAACATCCCGTTTTTTGACGACCAGGAACGGGCGGAAATCGGCACGCTCTACAAGCAGGTCAGCGTGGACGCCGCCCAGGAACGTGGGCTTGAGATCATTTCGGCCAAGCTGCCGGGATTTATTAAACAATTCGCCGCGGTCCCCGGGAAAAAAGCGGTATTCTGCTGGCGGGGCGGGATGCGCAGCCGGACGACGGCGACGCTGCTCTCCCTGATGAACATTCACTCTTACCGGCTGACCGGCGGTTATCGCGCCTACCGGCAATGGGTGGTCGCCATGCTGGAGAGCATGTCTTACGAGCCTCCGGCCTATGTCATCCACGGGCATACCGGCAACGGCAAGACCGCTTTACTAAGGTTGTTGAAGGAGAGGGGCTATCCGGTCATCGACCTCGAAAGATTGGCAGGGCACCGCGGTTCGGTATTCGGTGACATCGGGCTGCGCGCGCACAACCAAAAGACGTTCGATGCTCTGCTGCTGGACGAACTGATCGAGACCGCCAACGCGCCTTATGTCCTGATGGAGGCGGAAAGCAAGCGGATCGGGAAGGTCGTGATCCCCGAGCTGGTGATGGCCAAAAAAGAACAAGGCACGCCTATTCGGATCGAGCTTCCGATCGAGGCGAGAGTGCAAAATATTTTGGAGGACTATCAGCCCTGGAAGCATCCCGAATCCTGTCTTAAAGCCTTCGACAAAATCGCTTCCCGCATCCATCGGCCCGTCGCCGTGGAGATCGGTGAATGTTTGAGGAACGGCAGCTACGAGCGTGCGGTGGAACTGCTGTTGTTGTATTATTACGATCCGCGTTACGCCTATACGGAGGAACAGTATGAAGGAGCCGAATTTATAACAATTCAGGCGCAAAGTGTAGATGAAGCGGCGGCGGCTGTTGAACGGTTGCTGCGGCGACGGGACGGAAACGGATAGAGCCATCTTGGCTATGAGACCGGGGGACAGGAGCCTGCCGGTCTTTCTTTTTTGCATCCCGTAGGATAATTATGGCAATCCGGTGCCAATCCCGCTAAAATGGAAGAGAGTAAGCAATTTTGAAAGGTTGGGATTATGTGACTAAGAAAAGGTCCAAAGACTATAAGCTCGCTGCCAAAGCGGCGTGCACCGGAATAGTAGCGATTTCCTTGCTGGTGCCTGCGGGTTGGGCTGGAGCCGAGGCCGTGCATAAAAGCACGAAAACCACATCTATAACGGTGACAGACGACGGGGCCAGTGCGCCAAGCGGTATTCCCTTGGATCATCTCTCCGACGGGATGAAGCTAAAGATCGCCTCCGGGGAAGTACCGATGCCGGGCACGGAGACGCCGGACCCCGCATTGGCCAAGTTTTCCAAGGAACAGGCCGTGGCCAAAATCAAGGAGCTTTTCCCGGATTTAAAAAACTATGAGGCGGAACGGATTGAACTGGGGATCACGAACGTTTTTCCTCGTCCGGCCAATCAGATGGTGTGGAACATCAACTGGAGTTTCCGCGACGGTAACACCTATCATGGGTTTGATTCGCAGGTGGACGCGATAACGGGAGATTTGATCAGTACATATCTTTCGATCCCGAACGATAAGAACGAAACGTACTACCCGCACAAGCTGACGCGGGAAGAAGCGTTGGAGAAAGCCAAGGCGTTCATATCCAAAGCCGCGCCCTCCGTTTCGCTCCAGGATTTGAAGGCGGAGGACACCGATGTGTGGGGCAGGGGGTCATCCTTGTTTGGCCCGATGGAATACAATTTTCATTTCAATTTGCTGCATAAGGGGATACCGACCTCATCCGAATACTTATATGTAGTCATTGACGGGAACGGACAGGTCACTTCTTTTTCGAAATCGCCGGAACGGCCGGTGTACCCCGAAGCCGCACCAACAGTCGCCCCGACGGAGGCGGAGCAGGTCTTCAAAAAACAATTGGACGTGGAGTTGGCCTATCATCCTGTCTATAAGAACTCGGAAATCACGGGCTGGGTTCTTGGCTGGCAGCCGAGCGAACCCTCGTCTTATCCCATTGATGCCATCACCGGGAAGCGTTTCGATTACCAAGGCGCGGACATATCGGAGGCACCTCGGGTTTATACGCCGATTCCGGCCGGAAAGAAGACTTTTGCTCCCCATAAAACGGGAAAAGAACTGACCGCCGACGAGGCGGTAAATGTGGTGAAGAAGGCGGCCAAGATTCCGGAAGGGCGTACGCTATCCTACTCCAGACTCGATACGGATTACATGAATTCCGAGCGGAAGATTTGGCGGATCACCTGGGATGAACAAGGCGGAAAGTACAACGTGAACACGACTCCGGCACAGACCACTGCGGAAGTCGATGCCTTAACCGGGCAACTGCTTGAATTCCGGATGGAAGAATTCGGCGCGCAAACCGCTGGAACGACGGCGGCCTCCAAGGCGGCGCAAGCGTCCACACTGTCGAAGGAAGCGGCGAAGCGGCGAGCGTTTGAAGTGGTGAATCAACTGGTCCCGGACGCCACCCTTCTTTATAAACTGGTGGAGCAGGAAGGCGAGGATCATCTCACGGAAAATAAAGCAGGCTACCGCTATTCTTTCAGACGCTTCATCAAAGACATTCCGGTGAACAGCCGAGACTTGACAGTGAACTTGGATCTGAACGGCGAACTGCAGTATTTTGGCATCGGCCGCGAGACGGGAGTGGAGAAATTGACCGGGGAACAGGCGGCCAAAATCTCGAAAGAAGAGGCCCTTAAGGCCTTCCAGGATCAATATGGCGCAAAACTGCAGTATTTACAAACGGGCGGTCATTACGCGGATAACACCTATGTGAAAGAAAAGATCAGGTTGGCTTATGTGACCGAACTCAAAGGCCCCGCAAAGGACGGCCAGATTCTTGATGCAATGACCGGGCAATGGGTCACGGTGTTTGAGAATGGAGCCGGAGCCGGTTCCAAGTCCGAACCTTCCGATCTGAAAGGGCATCGGGCGGAAGAAGAACTAACCGCACTGCTTCAATACAACATTATTTCTCCCGACCCGAACGGGCACATCAAGCCGGATGAAGAAATCGCGGCCGGAGAGTGGCTGACGATGATGGCGAAGGCCGTATCTCCTTATGAATTGAATTATGGACTTAACCAACCGGCGCAATCGAAGGCTGTATCCGCCATCCCTGCCGACAGTCCGTATTATAACGGGGCAGTCTATGCCGCGGAGCGGAAATGGATTAATCCCGAGGAGGAATTCGATGCCGAGGCGAAACTGACACGGGAACAGCTGGCCGTCATGCTGGCCTCGATTGCCAAGTATAACAAGCTGGCCTCATTTTTGAAGGAAGATGAGAGCCTCAATACATTCGCCGATAAAGAAGACATCAAGCATAAGGGAGAGGTGGCCCTGGCCATAAAGCTGGGGCTTCTGCAGGGACAAAACGGCCGGTTTAACCCCGCCGGAAAGGTCACCCGGGCCGAGGCCGCGTCGGTGATCATGACCTTGGTGAAGTTGCAGGGCAAGATGGATCAATCCGTCATGCAATAAACTGGAAGAGGGAGGAATCCGCGAAGATTCCTCCCTTTTTTTGGCTGACGTACCGGCTCCGGAACAGCTTAAAGGGGTTGGTTTTCAACATAATAAACGGCCTACTCGGTTATTTTGTCCGAATCAGCGTAAGCTCTGACCCAAGAGGAGGGTCAAGGGGAGAGACGGATGATTTTAAAATGTTTGACTCTTACCTTAGGGGAGGGGCTAAGCTGGATATCGAAAGGAGTGAGGCGTGATGTATCTTTCAGTAAAAGAAGTCGCCGAATTGGCGAAGGTCACGGTAAAAACGCTGCATCATTATCACAAAATCGGACTGCTGGTCCCGGCGGAAATCACGGAGGCTGGCTACCGATTGTACGGTGATAAGGAGTTGGAGCGGCTTCAGCAAATTATGTTTTATCGGGAATTGGACCTTTCCCTGGAACAAATCAAGGAGCTGCTTGCGGAGCGGACGAATCGGAGAGCCATATTGACGGAGCAAAAAGAACTGCTCTTGCGGAAGCAACAGAAACTGGGAACCATTCTTTCGACTTTGGAACAATCGATCGTTGCGGCGGATCGCGGCGAGCCGATGGATCGGCGGAATATGTTCCGCGGTTTTGACAGCGAAGCGGCTTGGGCCGAGGCGCTGGAGGAGCAAAATCGGCATTTAAAAGAGAATTACGGCGTGGATTTGTTGGAACAGGGACGGATCGATGTTCCGGAGTTAAACGAGCAGGCTGCGGAAGCGGCGGATTTTATGGCCCGGATGGCCGAAGCGCTTAAGGAGGGACTTAAGCACAATGATGAGAGGGTCGGGCGGCTGATTCGCCGTCATTTGGTCTTTCTGGAGCAGCATGGTCTTCCCGCCTCGGTAACGGATTTCGTGCATCAGACCCGCTTTTTCCGGGAGGACGACTTTCACAGAGGTATGCTGGAGGGACAGCAAACCGGCCTGGCTTACTATCTGGCTGCCGCGGCGGAATCGCTGATGGACCCGGAATTCTAGCGGAAATGATAGCGCCTATTCGAGTATTTTGCCAGCTGAGAAGCCCGGGGCTTCATCCGGACGGTCTCTGCCGATTTCCAAAGCTCTGATGGCCCGGGCTACCTCCCCTGTCTCTTCCGCCAAAAAGCCGATCCTAATAAAAATATCCAGCTCGGACCAGCCTCTGGATTCATAGTAGTCTTTCACCCATTCTTGAAATGCGGTCACGTCCATTCTAGTTTTCCTCCCCTTCTGGCGCCAACTTATAGAGGCCAGCCTTTCGTTTGCGCTCATTAGCTTACCACAGAACCGGAGGGAACAGGAAATTCGTTATCTTGCCTTTTTACTCGCCAAAAGGTATTTTCCATCCCATGATCCGTTATAGTTAGAGATATAAGAGGAGGAGATCGTGAGATGAGTGCCCCACCTATTCAATATTTCGACTATGGTCAGGAGCAAATCGATTACTTGAAACGGGCGGATCCGGTTTTGGGGGAAGCGATAGCCAGACTGGGCCGCCCGGAGAGACCCGTCAACCCGGACCTGTTTACCGCGCTTGTACACGCCATCATCGGCCAGTTGATCTCAACGAAGGCGGTAAATACGATTTGGGGCCGCATGCAGGAGAGGTTTGGCGGGATTTCCCCGGCAAGCCTGGCGTCCCGTTCGGCGGACGAGATACAGGGCTGCGGCATGACGATGAAAAAAGCGATTTGTATTTGGGAAATCGCCCGAAAGGCCGCGGAAGGCGAACTGGATTTCAGCGGCTTTTCCCGGCTCGGAGATGAGGAAGTCATCCTCGAGTTAATGCGGTTAAAAGGGGTTGGCCGCTGGACGGCGGAAATGCTGCTCCTGCACAGTCTGGAGCGGCCGGATGTCGTCAGTTGGGGTGACCTGGCGATCCGCCGGGGAATGATGAGGCTGTACGGGCTGACCTCCTTGACGAAGCCCCAGTTCGACGCCTATCGCGCGCGGTATTCGCCCTATGGCTCCGTGGCCTCCATTTATTTGTGGGAGCTGTCGGTCTAGCCGACCGTTTGGTTGGGGGGCATAATCATAAAGCCTCAAAGCCTCACTTTCGTTCCAACTCCAACAGCCTGGCCTTCATCTCGAGGCCCCCGCGGTATCCGGTCAGGGCGCCGTTTTTGCCCACGACGCGGTGGCAAGGTACGGTAATGAGCACCGGATTGGCGCCGATGGCCGACCCGACCGCGCGAACGGAAGAAGGCTTGCCGATGAGCGCCGCAATGTCGGAATAGGACGAGGTCTGCCCGTAAGGGATTTGGCACAGCGCGGCCCAGACCGCCGACTGAAACGCCGTACCCCGCAGATCGTAAGGAACGCTAAAGCGGCTGAGGCGTCCTTGAAAATAGGCCGTAAGCTCCGCGGCGTAAGGTCGGAGCCGCACTTCGTCATGGACCAGGACGGCGCGGGGGAACCGGCGGTTGACCCAGTCTTCCAGTTCTTGAAAATCCGCGCCCTGTGATCCTACGTAACAGAGCCCTTGCTCCGTGGCCGCGAGATAAAGGCCCCAATCTTCAAATTGATAATGCATCCAGTAGATGGACGGGGTAAGTTTCATTTTAAAAGCCTCCTTGAACCGGCGGAATTGACGAATGGCGAAAACCGGCCGGCGTATGGCCGGTGTTTTTTTTGAACAAGGTGATGAAATAAGGAGTATTTGCCAATCCTACATGGCACCCGACGTCGGAAACCGGCAGGTCCGTTGCCAGCAGCAGTGTCTTGGCCCGTTCCACGCGTACCGTCTGTATATACTCCAGCGGGGTGATTCCTTTCACCCTTTTAAAAGTCCGGTGCAGATGATAAGGACTGCCGTGGCACAGCTCGGCGAGCGAATGGAGCGTTAAAGCTTCATGAGGATGCTCGTCGATGTATTCCGTCACGACCGCCACCCACTCTTCATCCGGCAGCCGGCTGCCGGTGGGTTTACAGCGTTTGCACGGGCGAAATCCCGCGGAGATCGCTTCATCCGGGCTGGCAAAGATCGTGATGTTTTCCCTTTTGGGCGGCCGGGACTTGCAGGAAGGACGGCAGAAGATCCCCGTCGTCTTGACCGCATAATAGAATTGTCCGTCGCTCGCGGCGTCGTTTTCGATAATGGCCCGCCAGCGTTCATGCGTAACCTCGCTCATTTCGTTCACCTCTCTGGTCCCCATTATACCTCGATCCGCGTGCGAATGTACGCGCTTTGGGATAGAATAGCAAGATAACGAAACAGAATATATTTTAACGAAAATGAACTGGAGGACCGAGGCGATGAGACGAAATAACATTCAGGTTCCCTACGGCTATGAACCGCCAGTACGGCAGCGCAAAGGCACGCTGATCTTTTACGATGCTTTCGAACAAGTGACATCGGAAGATTTGGATGCGGCCGCGGCGGTGGCAGAGCAAAGGGCGTTTGAGCGGCTGGTGCTTTACCCGCTCCACGAGGAAACCGTCAGAAGAATGACGAAGGATCCGGTGCGTTCTTTTTATAAGCGAGAGGACGAGTTGCATGAATGGAAGCGCGGGCAGAACAGGCCCGACATTTCCATCGAAGGCTGGGAAGGCAAACGCAAAAAGTACACGCCGATCGACTCGGCGCTCCGATATTTAACGGAGAAGTATCCATCTCCTTACTTTCTTTATCTCACACCGGAGATGGGGAACCTGTTTGCGTCGTTCTCCTCCTTCGAGGAATGGATCGTAAACATCCGGCTGTTGTTCACGGAAGAACCGGAGACGCTTCATCCCCGGCTGGAAAAATTCCGCCACCGTTGGAGTGTCGCTTCCGGGGAATAAAGGAGGGAGGATATGGTTATGACACCAAGTGGGAAACTTAGGTACGCCATTCTTATCCTCTTCGCACTGGTCCTGGCCCTTGGCGGCTGCTCGGACCGGGGGGCTCCCGAACCGGTGCGGAATGGAACGAGGGCGGCTTCGCAGCGGGCCGATGCCGCCCAGCCGGGCCAACCCGAAGCGACGAGCCCCCGGCCGGAGACCCAAGATCCGCCGGAGCCGGAGCCAGGTCCAGCCGATGCCGCCAGGGAACTGTTGAAGCGGATGACCACGGCGGAAAAAATCGGGCAGTTGATCCTCGTCGGCCTGGAAGGAACGAAGACGGATGAGCATACCCGAGCATTTATCGAGGACTATCATGTCGGAGGTTTTATTTTTTACAAGGACAATATCAAAACGAGCCGCCAATCCCTGGCCTTGTTCAACCAGCTCAAAAAAGACAATGCCGCCAACCCGGTTCCCCTGTTCTTGAGCGTGGATGAGGAAGGCGGGCGGGTTTCCCGGATGCCCGGCGATTTCGGCGACATTCCGTCCGCCGCGGTCATCGGAGGAACGGAACAAGTGGAAGCGTCGGAAGCTTTTTATCGCCTGATCGGGGAGGAATTGGCCGGCTTTGGCCTGAATATGGATTTCGCCCCGGTGCTTGATATTCACAGCAATCCCGCCAATCCGGTGATCGGAGACCGTTCCTTCGGAAGTACGGCCCAGCGGGTCAGCGGAATGGGGGTAGCCGCCATGAACGGCTTGAAGGCGGAAGGCGTGATTCCCGTCATCAAACATTTCCCCGGTCACGGCGACACCTCGGTGGACTCCCATCTTGGGCTTCCCGTGCTCTCCCACGATCTGAACAGGCTGCGCGAACTTGAGCTCCTTCCTTTTCGGGATGCGATCCGCGAAGGGGCCGACGTCGTGATGATCGCGCATTTGCTGCTGCCGAAGCTGGACCCGAAAGCCCCGGCCTCCTTCTCCGAGCCGATCATTCATGACCTGCTCCGCACGGAACTGGATTTTCAAGGCGTGGTCATTTCCGATGATCTGACGATGGGAGCAATTACGCAGCATTACGAAATCGATGAAGCGGCGGTCCGCTTTATCAAGGCCGGCGGGAATATCGCCTTGGTTGGGCATGATCCGGACAGGCAGCAGGCCGTGATCCGGGCGATCATGCGGGCGGTCGAACAGGGGGAGATCAGCGGGAAAATGCTGGACGAACGGGTCTACCCGATTTTACAGCTGAAAATAAAATACGGCTTGACCGACCGGCCCGCACAGGGGCCTGATCAGAAAGCCGTAAATGCAGGCATTGTGGAAGCACTGCGTCGATACGATATCCGCTAGGAGGGATGATGCTGATACACAGCGAGATCAATGCGGCCTTCCCCGGTCACCTCGACCCCTTCTCCTTCGAGAAACATTTTTTGCAAAACAAAGCCTTCCTCCTCGCGAATCGCAATTTCCCCCTGGGCGTTGACGACCCGGTGCCAAGGCAGGCCGTGTTTGCCGCTCATCGAATGCAGAATTCGAACGACCTGTCTGGCGGCTCTGGGACTCCCCGCGGCTCCGGCGACTTGACCGTAAGTCATCACCTTGCCCGCCGGGATGGCGGAAATGATTTCAATCACTTGTGCGGTAAAAGGTTGCATTTGGATACTCCTTCAATTTATGGTGAGAGAAAATAATGTTGACGATAGAATTGAGGGAAAACTATGGAATCTATTTTACACTCGGAACGCCTGTTGATGAAAGTGTTGGATGAAGCCGCCGCTGCGGAGGTTTTGGACTATGTCCGGCGCAACCGTGAATTCCTGGAGCCATGGGAGCGGGAGAAAGAGGAAGATTATTACACGCTGGATTATCAAAAAGAGCTGCTGGCCAAAGAACGACACCAACATGAAAAAGGGGATTTCTACAAAATGTGGATTTACCGGAAGGACCGGCCGGAGCGGATCATCGGTTCCGTGGCGCTCAGCAATATGGTATTCGGCGCCTTTCTGTCCTGCCATCTCGGATACAGGCTGGATCGGGAGGAACAAAAGCAGGGGTTCATGACGGAAGCGGTAGAGGCCACCGTCCAATATGCCTTCCAAGCGTTGGGGCTGCACCGCATCGAGGCGAATATTATGCCGAGGAATGCGGCCTCCCTCCGCGTTGTCGAAAAGCTGGGCTTCTATAACGAAGGACTGGCCTTGAAATATCTGAAAATCCATAGGAAATGGGAGGATCACCTTCACATGGTTTTGCGGAACGAGGCCTTGGAATAGGAACAATGGATTTTGGGAGAGGGGAAGGAAACCTGATATGAGAGAGGAACCACAAATTAAGTTTCGCAAAGTCACTGAAGCGGATGCCGAGGCCTATCTGGAACTGCGCTGTCGTCTGGACCGGGAAACGGAGTTTATGCTGCTTATGCCGAACGAGCGTGTAACTACGCTGGAGCAGGAGAGAAATCGACTGGTTTCGCTGTTGGAGCAGGGGACCTCCATGATCTTTGCGGCTGAAGCGCAGGGGCAATGGATCGGCTATTTGGGCGCATTCGGATCGAATTATAAGCGAAACAAACACGCGGTAAGCCTGGTGCTGGGCATTTTGCAGGCCTATTCGAGAAGAGGCGTGGGGACGCGCCTGTTTGCCGAACTGGAACTGTGGGCCCGAGAACGGGGCATTCACCGGCTGGAGCTTACGGTGATGGCTCACAATGAGGCGGCTATCGCCCTGTACAAGAAATGCGGATTCGAGGTCGAGGGTGTTCGAAAGCATGCGATACGGCTCGGAGACCGGTATGTCGACGAGCTTTACATGGCCAAGCTGCTCCCTCTTTAGCCGTAACTTTCGGCCTTGCCCAGACGTATATAGGCTGTAAATAAGCGATGGACGTTACAAACAAGGCTGACAAGGGAGGAAACGACTTTGCAACATCCGCTTCGACAATTGGGTTATCCGGAAAAAGGGATATTATATGTTATTCTCCTGGCCGCCACCATGATCGGCATGAAATACGTAATTGAAGTAAGATTGCCGAGCGGAGGAAAGCCGCCCTATCTCTTCCTCGTCTGGAATACGTTTTTGGCCTGGATCCCTGCGGGGCTTGCGGTATTGCTTGACCTGGCCAGCCTGATGCGCCAGCGCGTGCTGAAGAGCGCGGTTATATTGTTCATCGGGCTATTGTGGCTGTTTTTTTATCCCAATGCGGCGTATATGGTGACCGACCTGCTGCATCCGTTTGCCCGTTATCCGGTCTCCGGTGGGGGACGATTCTGGTCGGATATGCTGTTCTGGGATCATTTGTATACGGTACTTTTCACGGCGCTGCTGGGATTGGCGCTGGGAACCGTTTCGCTGGCTTCCGTTCACGGACTGGTCCGGCGCTGGATCGGACCGGCCGCCGGTTGGATTTTTGCGATCTCAGTCCTGCTGCTCAGCAGCTTCGGGATTTACCTTGGCCGGTTTATCCGGTTCAACAGCTGGGATATTTGGCACCGTCCCCTCTATGTCCTCAGGGAAATGGTCGTCTATTTCACGAATTTGGACAATTTATGGCACGCTTTGACTTTTTGCAAATGGGTGTTTCTTATTACGGCGTTCAGCTACGCAGTTGCCTACTTTTTTGGCGCTTTCCGCCTCAAGCGGCAGCCGGTTCCGCCGCCGGAACAGAAATAAAAGACGCGCGGGATGCTCCGGATTTTTCCCTCCCCTGTTTGGGTAATGATAACTAGGTTCCCAAACGCGATAATAGGGGAGGGGATTTCTTTGCAATCCTGGGTGCTATGGATCAATGCGGCTGGCCTAATCGGCCTGATCCTGCTCTTTTACCTGCTCGATAAAAAACTGTCCAGCCGGGTGATCTTGCTGGCACCGATTCTGGTTTACGTCGCCGTCTCGCTGGAGGATTTGCTCGGCTTCGTTGATTTCGGTGCGGTTTTTCAATCCGAGGCGGCGTTAAGAGCCGTGATCTTGTTGTTTGTACTGGGATCGGTCATCTTCTATATTCTCTTCATTTTTCATGAGATCGCGGAGTCGGCCGTAAAGCGGGAGGTCAGTCTCAAGTCCGCCGTGATTCGGATCAGCATTGCCGCTATGAGCTGCATTGTTTTTTTTACAGTCGTGTATACTTCGATTTACAAGCTGTTCCAAGGTGCGAGCTTTGCGGGCGATCATATGGGGGAGGATACGCTTTCCCAATTGATTACATTCTTCTATTTCAGCGTAGCGACATTTACGACGGTAGGATACGGAGATATCAAAGCGGTGGACAATACGTCACGGCTGATCGTGGTGATGGAGATTTTTTTCAGCTTTATTACGGTCGCCTACGCGCTTTCGATGATCGGGGTGTTTCGGCAAATTTTCAATAAGGAGATGGGGAACAGCTCCGCGGATCGGATGAGCAACGAAAGGGAGCTTGAGGAAGACACCGGGGCATAGCCCGAAAAATCCGGAGAGGAGACGGTCGGTTTGGATTTGCGAAATCGCTTGAGGGAACAGTTTCCGGTGCTCGAAAGTGAACGTCTGCGGCTAAGAAAAATCGAGAGGGAGGATGCGGAACTGCTGTTCGCTTGTGTTAACGACCCTTTGGTAAGGCGCCATTCTTCCTTTCGGCAGGGGACGTTACTGTTTCCCGACCGCCTGTTTCGGTATTTTGACGAAACTTATCAAAGTCTGCGTGACCTTCACTTCGGGATCGAACGAAAGAATGAGAAGGGGCTGATCGGCATCTGCTCCTTGCAGTTTTGGGATCGGGAGGCCGGCAGGGCCCGATTGGGCTATCTGCTGGCTCCGAGCCGTTGGAACCGGGGCCTTGCCACCGAAGCGGCCCGGTCCGTGGTCCAATTCGGATTTGACACCTTGCGATTAAGCCGGATCGAGGCGAGATGCAGCATTCATAACCCGGCATCGGAAAGGGTGTTGCGAAAGTGCGGATTTGCGCCGGGCAGGAACGCGGGCGGGCGAATTCAACCCGATTTGGAGTACGGCAGCGCACCCGGGGATGAGATCCTTTTCTTTTATTTAAGCAAGCCGGCGAGCATTTGTTACACAAATGAAATATATCTGTGATCAATCTCTAATAGTCAGAGGGTAAACTTATTACATGACCCCCTTTTGAATATATTTGTCTCTTGGAATCCGGCGAGTAGCGTACGGGTTCCCTTTTTTTTGCCTACAGCGGGACGGGCATTCTCTCTTTGTTCTTATAATACACCCATTCGGTAAAGCCGATCTCTTTCAGACGCTTGGCCACATCCTCCCATTCATCGGCGACACGCTTCGGCGTATGGGCGTCGGACCCGAAAGTGACATCCACACCGAAAAATAACGCGCGCTCCAGAATTTCATCGGAAGGATACCAGCCCCCGGACAGCTTGGTTTTGCCTGACGTATTAATTTCGATCGCCACTTTGTTATCCGCAATGACCTGCAGGGTTTCATCGATCGCCACCGCGGCCGGAATGTCGGAAAAAGCGGGATAATTCCCTTTCATCGCATCGATATGGCCCAAAATCTGGAACATGCCGCTGCGGGCCGAATCC
This sequence comes from Paenibacillus sp. A14, assembly GCF_036864815.1. Taxonomy (NCBI): domain Bacteria; kingdom Bacillati; phylum Bacillota; class Bacilli; order Caryophanales; family Paenibacillaceae; genus Paenibacillus; species Paenibacillus sp. A14. The sequence continues at coordinate 55,760 of NZ_JBAGJD010000015.1, read as the reverse complement.
CGAATCAACGCATAGTAGGCTTCCTTATCCGCAATACGCTGCTGTTCATTCAGACCTTTCCAGCGTCTTTTGTTGAAAATACTGACTTCCTTCACGCTATGGACGGACCCGATAACGTAGTCGAAAGGATATTGGGCAAGGATTTGCCGGTAAGTCTCGGCATGAGCCGGAAAATAATCGGATTCGATCCCGAGCAGGACATCGATCTTCCCGGCATACTCCTCTTTCAGCTTCAGCACTTCATGGACATAATTGACGAATTCCTTCTTGGCCATGGCGATATGCGGAAAAGGGTGCTCTTCAAGGTTTCCGAAATAAGGCGTATGGTCGCTGATCCCGATCACCGCCAGGCCGGCCGCAATCCCGGCTTCCACATAGTCGCGGATGTTGCCGTCGGCATGGCCGCAGCGAAAGTGATGGGTATGCAAATCAAACTTCATGCTGTTATGCTCCTTCCTGGTTAACCTTCTGGCTGAAATTTACTCGGAACTGATAAAGCGGTTCTCCGGCATGCCTTTCAAGTCTCCGAGAAATTGCTGCATGGCCGAATTGACGTATCTGCTCGATTTGTAGATCACTCCCACCGGATGCGTGACTTCCAGTTCCGGTATCGGCACGACCTTTAAGGAGCCTTGACGCAGCTCCCTCAGGACGGACTGCTTCGAAATAATGGCCGCCCCCAGGTTGATCTCCACCATCCGTTTCACTTCCTCGCTGCTGGACAGCTCCATCACGATATGCGGCTCGATGTTGTGCTCCCGGAATACTTCATCCGCGAAGCGGCGTCCGACCGTGTCGGGGGACAGCATAATTAACGGCACTTCGCGCAGTGAATCGAGCGTGGGAATGGTTTTGCCGGCCAAGGGGTGGAGCGGAGAGACGACGAGCTCAAAAGTGTCGTAATAGAGCACCGTGGAAAGCACCTGCGGGTTGTTCTCGATCAAATAGCCGATCCCGATATCGACCAGACCCTGCTCCACATTTTGATAAATCAAACTGGAGGGCATCGACTGAATCGTTGTTTTGATCAGGGGAAACTGGTCCTGAAAATAGGACAGGATACGCGGCAAAATTTGAATGGCAATGGAGGTTGTTGTACCCAGGACGATATGCCCTTGTGGCGTATGTTCCAAATCGGTCAGTTTTTGCTTCAGCTCTTCGACAATATCCAGTATTTGCTCCGCTTTCTCCAGAAATACTTGCCCCCGGTCCGTTAGCGTGACCGGCTGATTCCGGTCGACCAGCACCGTGCGGAATTCATCCTCCAGGCTTTTGATCTGGGCGGAAACGGCGGGCTGCGTCAAATTCAGGAGTTCTCCGGCTTTACGGAAACTCTTTGTTTTCGAAATTGTGATCAGCGTTTCCAATTGACTGATATTCACCCGAATCCTCCTTTCCTCAAGGCTCTTCGTATTCATTAATTATAGAGGATTTTTTTAGGCTAAATCAATGACGCGGAGATGACAACCTTTCGCAGGAATTTCAGGATATAAGACTTACTCGATATCGATTGTTCGATTTTTAATGACTTATACCTAGGAATAAAGTATAATAAATTCCAAACTTGCTCGGGACTTTTGTAATACACCGTTAAACTTCTATGCGAAAAGGGGCGTAATAGTGAAAGCGGAAGTAATCAATCCTTTTCTGGAATCGGCTCGTACAGTAATTCAGCAAGTCGTTCAGGTCTCTCCTTCCACGGGAAGTCTGGGGGTCAAGGAAATCCGCCCGGTGGAGGATCATATTTGGATTCAAATCGACATGACGGGACATTTTAGCGGGATGGTGGTTTTCGGACTGCAGGAAGAAGTAGCCCTCCGGATCGTTTCGGCGATGATGGGCGGGTTTGTGCTGACGGAAATGGACGAAATGGGTCAAAGCGCGATCTCTGAATTGGGTAATATGATCAGCGGCAATGCCAGCACGATTTTGTCCAATCAAGGATATGTTGTGGATATTACGCCGCCGAAGGTGATCAAGAGCGAGGGCAACCCGGCCGCTCCCCGCAAGGCGCTTTGTATTCCGCTGTTGATGGACGGAATCGGCGAATTGGATATTCAGGTCATGATCTCCTAAAATAGAGGTAACTGATCTGAAGGGAAGGGTAGCATGTCGCTCAACAATAAAGTAATCGTCGTCACGGGCGCGTCCAGCGGCATCGGGGCTTTGGCCGCACGCATGCTGTCGGAACAGGGGGCTACGCTGGTGCTGGCGGCCAGGTCGGCGGATAAGCTGAAGGAAGTCAGTGCGGGAATGATGGGACCCAGCAGGACGGTGGAGCTCGATGTCGGCGACGAGGCATCCGTCGCAGCGGGCTTCAGGGACATCTACGCCGAGTTCGGGCGGGTCGATTGCCTCGTCAACAATGCGGGGTACGGGAAATTCACCGCCATTGACGAGATGCCGCTTCATGAGTTTGAAGCCATGATGAACGTGAACTATATGGGCATGGTCCGCTGCACGAAAGCGGTTTTGCCGCGGATGAAGGAGGCCGGGTCCGGCCGGATCGTGAATATCGCCTCCATTGCCGGTAAGATCGGAACGGCGAAATCTACGGCCTATACGGCCACGAAGCATGCCGTGCTGGGCTTCAGCAGCGCGCTTCGCCAGGAAGTCCGCCCTTACGGCATCACTGTGTCCACGATCAATCCGGGTCCGATCGATACGTCGTTTTTCTCGTTGGCCGACCCCGAGGGACATTACGTCAACAATGTCAAATGGTTCATGATGAAGCCCGAACGGGTGGCGAAGGCGATGGTTCATGCGGTTCGCACGGGAACGACGGAAATCAATCTGCCGTGGATCGCGGGGGCTGGAGCGAAATTTTATCAGATGTTCCCCCGTTTGGCGGATCGTCTCAGTTATCGCATGTTGAATAAGAAATAGAGTGAACACCGGCTGGTAGCAGTCGGTGTTTTTTTGGTCCGCCCGCAATGCGGATTAGCGGCCTTTTGGCCGCTTCGGTCCGGCGGCTCGGCTCACCCTGATAGGCCGAAATAGCCGCTATGGCTTCCGTTAGATTTTTCGATCAGCCTTCGGGCTGGGCGGAGCGCTCACGACAGTTGCTCTAACGGACGTAACAGACGCTATTTCGTCAGAAAAGGCTTCTGTTGGATCCTAACGGAAATAGTAGCGCCTATTTGCGGATTTCATCGCCTAACTGAGCTCATTTTGCCGAAATAGCAGCTACTGCGTCCGTTAGAATTGCCATTCGCCCTGATAGGCCGAAATAGCCGCTATGGCTTCCGTTAGATTTTTTGATCGGCCATCGGGCTGGTTGCAGCGCTCACGGTGGTTGCTCTAACGGACGTAACCTTGGCCCCTTTATTTCAAAGGCCCTTTGCGGGCTCATGGTCCCGTTGAGGCAAGGGCCGTGTCTATGGCGATGATTCGGGTGGTTAAGGAAGGGGCTATCCGGCCTTCTGTCCACGGATCCCGGGTTATCCGGAAGGCCTAGGATCGGCACGACAGGACCTCGCGGGAGAGTCCTAAAAAATTGAGTAATTGGAAGGATTTCCATAACTTTATATCCTTGTGAATAATGGAATGGCATTACATTGTTATTCCCAAATATTCCATTTTAGGAGGAGTGCAGTTCATGCGGAAATACCTGTACAAGCCCTTTGTCGTAATGCTTTCGTCCGTTCTACTTTGGATGGGGTGGACCGGAAGCGGTCACGCCGAGGCTCCGGAAGAAGCAGCTTCTGTGCAATGGTCGCATGAGTTGGAAGGCATCGATGTCTCGAAAACAGATGCGAAGGGAAGCGCTGTCACTAAGACCTCAGACGGAGGCTATGTTTTCGTAGGCTATCGTGGTTCCTCACTCACCGAGAAGGGGGCTTCCCATGTCGTTAAGGTAAACGGCAACGGTGAGATCGTTTGGAAAAAAGACATCGATGTGTTGGATCAACACGGAGAATATTCAACCAATAGAGCCTTTGCCGTGACGGAGACTTCCGACGGAAGTATCCTGATCGCCGGAGAACAAATCCGGGAAGATATTGACTGGAGGAGCCGTTCGGTTCCGTTTGTCTTTAAGCTGAGTCCCGACGGGGAATTGTTGTGGGAAAAAAATTATCCTGACCTCTCATACTACATTCAACAGGCGGAGCTGATCCAAAAAACCTCGGATGGAGGGGCGATCATCAGCGGGGAGGCCAGAACAGACAACTGGTATCCGACGCACACATTCCTTCTAAAAATAAATGCGGATGGAGATGCAGCCTGGTACGAAACTTATTCATTCGGGTTCTATACCTATTTTCATAACATGGTCGTCACTCCCGACGACGGAGTTATTGTAACCGGTGAGAAGGTAAGCTCCAGATGGGGCCTGAATAGTCATTGGTTCATAACCAAATTCGGCCCGGATGGAGATCAGGAGTGGCAAAAAATGAAGGAGACCGACGAAATTCGCGCGGTGGTCCCTTCCGAGGACGGAACCTTTTTGCTGACCAGATACAATTTGGAGGAGAAGAAATACTATCTTCAAAATATGACCGAAACCGGGGACATTTTGTGGGAAAAAGTTTCGGATGCGTTATCCGCTTCAGCGATCGGCGATATAGTTCAAGCTCAGCCTATGGAGGACGGGTTTGCCGTAATCTCCAACCAGTCTGCGGAACATGCCGGAAAGTCTTATAAATATCAAGTCACCTTGACGGATGAAAATGCGATTCCGATCAAAAAATACTTGTTCGGAACGCCCGAATTGTACATTTCACAAGGCGGCATCTCCCTGGATGACCGCGGCCTTGTCTACACGGGGACCCTCCTAACAATAACGGAAACGGGCTCTAAAACAACGTTTCCTTTGGCAAAAATCGCCGTGCCCGGCCAAGCCCCGACTAACCCGAAGTTTTCCAAGCTCCGGTTTCAAACGGATAAGCTTAAAGTAGCCGTCGGACAATCCACGGATAGCGTCGTTGAGGCGGTTTACTCCGACGCTACGGTAACGGACGTAACCTATTCCTCGAGCTACAATTCGCAGGACCCGGGCATTGCCAAAGTTGACCCGCTCGGAAATATTACCGGCATCAGCCCCGGAACGACGGTAATTACGGCAACCTATGAAGGATTGCAGGCCAGCGTAACGGTGGAAGTGGCGGAAAGACAAACGGGCCCCGGATGCTTTTTCCTCGATTCTGACGAATATTCCCTGTCGGTAGGAACCGAACTGGATATAGCCGCCTTTTACACGGATGAAACGGGCCTGACCTCCAAGGTTACGGAAGATACCGTGTTTGCTGCGGATAACCCTGCCGTCGCCGTCGTGGACGAGGCCGGGAATATTCGGGGAATTAGCCCCGGGGTAACGCAGATCACGGCAACTTTTAACGGACATACTTACAGAGCCAGCGTATGGGTGGTTCGTCCGTACACGCCAGATCACTAATCCAATAAAATAGTGCCGATGGAAAGGGACGCTGCGCGTTAATTGCGCAGCGTCCCTTTATTTTTCGGTCGGGCAAGCCTCGAAAGGTTGGATGGATTTGGTTGGTGCGGTTTTTTCGCATATAATGAGAATAATGATTGAATTGATAAAGGATGAACTTACATGACGATAACTACGTTTACCGGTCTGGGCCTTGACGAGGCGCTGACTGCGAGATTAGCCGACTTCGGAATTACACAACCGTCCCCGGTGCAGGCCGAGTGCATACCCGCCGCTCTGGAAGGCCGGAATATTTTGGCGCAATCGCAAACCGGGACAGGCAAGACGCTGGCCTACCTTCTCCCGCTGCTGCAACACATCATCCCCGACGAAAAAAAATTGCAGGGGCTGATTCTGGCGCCGACCCAGGAACTGGCGATGCAAATCGTCCGGGAGGCGGAGAAATACGGCGAGCCGCTGGGCATCCGGGTACAGGCCTTGATCGGAGGCGCTGCCATCAAGCGCCAACTGGAGCGGCTGAAACAGCATCCGCAGCTCATCGTCGGCACGCCGGGCCGGATCCGGGAGGTGCTTGCGCTGCGCAAATTAAAGCTCCACACGCTCCGTACCGTTGTCGTTGACGAGGTGGACCAGATGTTCCAACTGGGGGGAACCGCCGACCTGGAACATATTTTGCGCGGTACGCTGCGCGAGCGGCAGCTGATGTTTCTCTCCGCGACCATCAACCCGGAAATCCGCAAACTGGCTGGACAGGAGATGAAGGACGCGGTGGAGATCGGCATCGAGCCGGAGCAGCGGACCTCCAAAACGGTGGAGCATGTTTACTTCATCAGCGAGCGGGACAAAATCGATTTGCTTCGCCGCGTTCTTCGTCATTATGAACCTGCGCGGTCGATCGTGTTTATCAACAATACCTCGGATATTGCCGAGGTGGAGGCGAAGATGAACTTTATGGGCCTAAGTGCGGGAGCTCTCTATGGCGATGCGGACAAAACCGTAAGAAGCGTGACGCTCCGTAAATTCCGCGAAGGGAAAATCCGGGTGCTGGTCGCTACGGATGTGGCGGCACGCGGGCTCGATATCGAGGATTTATCGCTCGTGGTCAATCTCGATCCGCCGATCGATGCGGAGCATTATGTCCACCGGGTGGGACGGACCGGGCGGATGGGACGAAGCGGTCTTGCCGTCTCCATTATCGCGCCGAAGGAAGAGTTCATCATGCGCAAATTCTCGAAGGAGCTCGGTATAGAAATCCGGCAGCGCGGCATGTACGGCGGACAAGTGGTGGATCCGCAAGCTTCGCACGGAGCGCGACGGAGCAGTCCGGCACCGGCGGCGGCCGGGAAGAAGCGGAGAGACGGCGGAAGCGGGAAGCCCGGTGGCGGAGAAACGCTTAAAGCCGGTGAGGCGGGAGAAGGCATTCTGGCCTCCGACCGGACGGCGGGAGTTTCACCGGGACGCGGAAAGCCCGGCCTGTCCGCCCGTTCGGGCAAAGCCGCGCCGAAACCTCCGGTTTCCCGCAAGAACGACCGGAAAAAGGACGGAAAGAACAAAGGGGCTCCAAGATGGCTGAAAGAAAAGCAGTCGCGGAGCTAGTCGGCTGAGGACGCTAGACGCCGCTTCCGGCGGTAGTACGAGTTTGGTTAGAGGGGGAGCCTGTGTTGAGTGAAACGCCCGTTTTGCAAATAGAAGAGTTAACCGGGGGGTACAGTCTCGGACGTCCGGTCCTTCACGATATCAACTTCGAGGTGATGCCGGGCGAAATGGTCGGCCTGATCGGCCTGAACGGTGCCGGCAAAAGCACGACGATGAAGCATATCCTCGGACTGATGACACCGCATCGCGGCGGGGTGGCCGTCCGGGGGAAGACGAGGGTGGAGGACCCGGAAGGCTATCAGTCTTCCCTGGCGTTCGTCCCGGAATCACCGCTTTTGTACGAGGAATTGACGGTTCGGGAGCATCTTGAATTCGCCGCCCGCGCCTACGGGGTCAATCCCGAGGATTACCGGGAAAGAGCGGAGCGGCTCCTTAAACTGTTCCATATGGAGGAAAAGGCCGACAGCCTCTCCATCCATCTGTCCAAAGGGATGAAACAGAAGGTCATGATCATGTGCGCCTTTGTGGCCCGGCCTTCGCTATACGTCATCGACGAGCCCTTTTTGGGCCTTGATCCGCTGGGAATCCGCTCCCTGCTTGATTTCATGCTGGAGATGAAAGAGAGCGGGGCTTCGATTCTGCTCAGCTCGCATATTTTGTCCACGATCGAAAATTACTGTGACCGGTTTATCGTGCTTCACCGGGGGGCGGTTATCGCCCGGGGAACCCTGGAAGAGATCGCACAGCAGGCCGGGATGCCCGGGGCCGCGCTTGAAGATATTTTCTATAGCTTAGTTAAAGGCGGAGATTAGAAAATGAAGCTTCAAGATCTGTACAGGCAGCGTAAATCGTCTTTTTGGAGCAAAGTGCTCCCGTTTGTGCCTTATATATTCCAGAGCGGAGTGGCGGTCCTGTTCCTGCTGCTGCTGATTGTTTTCTCCGCCTGGTATACGAATTTTTTACGGAATTTGCCGCCGGATCTTCCCGCACTCTGGATTCTGCTGATTCTGCTTGGGCCGCTGACGGTGTATTCCAGTTTCCGGACCTACATGCAGCCGGCCGATGTAATCTTTCTGCGGCCTCGGGAAACGGAGATGGGCGAATACTTCAAGCCTGCTTACCGCAACGGAATCGTATATAAACTAATCGGCCTTTATATCCTTCTCTTGATCCTGTGGCCGCTTTATGTACGGTCGGAACTCGAAATGCGGCATCCGCTCTGGCTGATCATGCTGGTATTGTTTGGGTTGAAGCTGCTCAGCGCCTACGGCGCCTGGCAGGAGCTACGGATCTCGACCGCCCGTGCCCGCATGGGCTACAAGCTGCTGCGCTGGTGTTTCCTGTGGCTGATGCTGGCCGCCTGGTTATGGCAGCCGGCGTGGAAAAGCGCCTTGTTTACGGTGCTGGTGGGGGTCAACTATATCCTGGCTTTACGATTCCCGATGAAGCACAACGTGCCGTGGGAAAATCTCATCGCCGCGGAAAAAGCGGGAGCCGCCCGGGTCATGCTGCTGCTCGGCTGGTTTGTGGAGGTGCCCGCGGAAGGGCAAAAAGTCATTCGCCGCCGCTGGCTCTCCGGGATCGGGAACCGCATCCCGTGGAATCGGACCGGGGCTTACCGGTACCTTTTGACCAAGACGTTCCTGCGCAGCGAACTGCTGGGCATCATCGCCCGCTTGACCCTGCTGGGGATGCTGATTGTGGGCTGGAACGGACAGACCTGGCTAGGCGCGACGATTTATTTGTTCTTCATCTTTCTTATCGGAGCCCAGCTAAGCGCGCTGCGGCATGTTCATAGCGATACTCCCGCGGACGCCTACTACCCGATTCCGACCGGCTCCCGCCCGAAGGAAATCGTGAATCTCGCGACCCGCGTCCTCTCAGGAATTACCGTGATCCTGTGGATTCCGATGATCTTCGGCCCCGGCAGTAACCTAACGTATCTGCTCGGCAGCCTCGGCCTGGGAGTCGCCTTTGTTTTTGGCCTCCACTCCACCTGGAAACGCAAATGGCAGGAGGAAGAGGAAGAGTGAGGGAGCGGGCAACCATTAACGGGAGATATAAAGCGCCACCGTCGGAGTCTACACACTAACGGGAAAACCTCCCGTTAATGTACCGCTCTTGGCTCTTGGATCGGATTTAACTGGAAAAGCTCCATCTATTTCGCGCCCCAATTTCCGATATACACAATTTCAGGCGAATTAGCGAGAGGTTTTCCAGCTAAATCGCCTCTGCAGCCGCATACGCACCAAATTAACGGGAGGAAATCCCGTTATATTTACCCCGCCATGCGGTATTCAAGACGGGCAAATCCCCTAGAGTTTGTGCAGTTTCCAGTTCAGATGCTCGGAGGAAACCAACTACTCCCGAACCTAAAAAAACCGCCGGAGCACGAAGCTCCGACGGTTTTCGGCATATCAATTAGTACAAAATCGAACGGCTGACGATAACCAGCAGGATGAAGAGCACCAGAATAACAGCAGTGCTGGTCCATAAGCCGCCGCCGCCGTATCCACCTCTGTCTTCTCCAATACCGCTCATTGCACAATTCCCCTTTCTCACTGTGATCATTTAGTACACAGTATTCTATGAGCCGGGGGTAAAGCATGCTTGGGCGTACATAACGTTCTCCCACAATTGGGTTTACGCCTGGAGATCCTGGACGCCGCGGTACACCAGATCGAACAGATCCTCCAGATTCTCTTCGGCAATGCAGGAGAAGGCGATCCGCAGGTCGGTATCGCCCAAAGCGATCGTTCCCACGCCGTACTCGCGGATCAGGTGTTGACGCAGTGCCTCAGCGTTTACGGTCTTCAGCTTCAGACACATAAAATATCCCGAATTAAACGGATAGTATTCCCATACATTCCCGTACTTGCCGCTGTCCAGCAGCGCTTTGACTTTGTTGGCCCGGCCTTTCATGACCCGGAACTTTTCCGCCTTCTGGGCATCGAAATCCGGGGATTTCAAGGCATGCAGCACAAAGGTTTGGGAAGGATGGGCGCCGCTCGATACGGTAGCCCGGATGATGCCGATCGTCTTTTGCTCAAGCGCGGAGAGCACGGCCGCATCTTCGGCGGCATAAGTGATGAACCCGACCCGGAAGCCCCAGACATATTCTTCCTTGGTCGCGCCGTCGACTTTCACCGGGAGGATCCGCGGATGGCGTCCGGCCAGTTTGCCAAAGAGCGATTCGGACAAGGAATCTTCAAAGAACAGACCGAAATAAGCGTCATCCGTGACCACGACAACATTGATGCCCGCTTCGGCGGCTTCCGTTACCGCAGCGACGATCTCATCGCCTTCCTTCGCTCCCGGCGTATAGCCTGTCGGATTGTTCGGGAAGTTAAGGATGACAATGGCCTTTCCTTTGTCCTTTTGGGACAGCAGAGCTTCACGAAGCCCTTGGCTGTTAAACTTCATGTCCTCCGTGAAAAGCGGATAGTTGATGATCGCGCCATGGCGGCGGATGCCGAAGGTCAGTTCATAATTTTCCCAGTTCTTGTCCGGAAAAATAACCGCGTCGCCTTCATCCACGAACAGATCGGCTACGATGCTGAGGCCGTGGGTCAGCGCGTTCGTAACCACCGGGTTGCCGAAGCTTTTATCCGCGATCGAAGGATTTTCCGCGACCATTTTCTCGCGCCAGACGCTGCGGAGTTCCGGTTTTCCGGCCGGCGGCGCATACGGGTACAAATCCTGGGGTTTGTATGCGGACAAGGTTTCCTGAATGGCCGCCAAATGCATCGGTCCGCCGTTCTCGGTGGCGATCCCGATCGTCGCATTGTACTTTTTCGCTCCGGCCGCCGCTTCGGCGGATTGGCTCAAAATGCCTTCCTTCGGAAAATAAATTTCCTTCCCCAGGGTGGACAGCATTTCGTACACATGGATATTGCCGGCTTTCAGATTCTCGTTTAACTGCTCCGCAAGTGGGTTCATCACGTGTTCATCCTTCCAATCGGTTTTTAAGGGACAATGCCGTTTTGACTGCCAACATTATATCATTTCGTCCCTCCACCGTCACGGTCAATTCACGTATTCCCGGGGGCGCCGCCGGCGTGCTTCGGACAAAACCGCTTCATCAGCGCGGCGGTTTCGGAATCCAACTCCAGATTTCGGTGTTCCAGCCCGGCCACGATATTTGAAAAACGGTCCTCGTTCAGATTTTGTCCGAATTTAAACTTGGCGCTGATCTCCTCGGGAACGATTTTGTAGAGGGAAACCGCCTTGAGCTGGCCGATATACTTAGGGTCTTCGACGGTGATGGGATCGTATTCCCCTTCCGGTTGCAGCTTCTGCATGAAGAGCGTGAGCGCGGCGGCCTTCTCCTCCGGGCTTTGCACAGGCTCCGCGAGCCCTCGGACCATAACGCTCTTAAAAAAAGCCGTAGCCGGACAAGCGAGCTGCGGATCGGTGAAATAAGAGGGGATAATCGCATACTCCTTGGCAACCGTGAAACTGACCCGGGGATCCTGCTTCAGGTGCTTCATTTTTTCGCCGGACAGGCTGCCGTGAAAATAAAAACAGCGGCCGTCATAAACGAAATTAAGCGGCGTGACCCGACTCCAGCCGTCCGCGCCTACGGTGCCAAGAAACCCGAAGCTCATCTCGCGTAAAAATTGTTCGACCTCCCTGTCATCTTCCACGGCAAATTCTTTTCTTCTCATCTGTAGTTCCTCCTGATTTTGAACCTGATCCGGTTCCTGGCTGGTTGTTTATAGGTTTTTTACCAGTCTAGTCGTTTAATTGACATAAAAAAAGAACCAATCTACACTATTTTTAATAGTCCAATTATATAGGTTGAGCTATTGCATATTAGACAGCGGTGTATAGGGTTCTTTTCACCCTCTTGGCCCTACAGCCCATGGTTTGGTTCAAATTAAAGGGAAATCTTCCCGTTAATTCGGTGCCTATGCGGCGGCAGAGGCGATTTAGCTGGAAAACCTCCCGCTAATCCGCTTGAAATTGTGTATATCTGCCATTGGGCCGCGATATAGATGGAGCTTTTCCAGCTAAATCCGATCCAAGGGTCAAGAGTGGTATATTAACGGGAGGTTTTCCCGTTAGTGTGTATACCCCGACGCTGGCGCTTTTTATCTACAATTGTGGATGTTAGCAACGTATCTGTATCTCCGAAACCAATTCACATCCTTATCTAACGCCAATTTTTTGTTTAACCTATATAGCAACATAATTAAGGAATGGAGGACCATCCGTTGAATTTTTCGATTCCGCTGGAAACGCAAGGCCGGAAATACCGCTACAAATACGAGGCGCTCTATCATGCGATCCGGGCGGCGATCCTGGACGGGACGCTGCGGGAAGGCACCCGCCTCCCCTCTTCCCGCGATTTGGCGGCAGCCTATGGCTTATCCCGCGGAAGTGTGGCGCATGCCTACGACCTGCTTCATGCGGAAGGCTACGTCCGTTCCGTCTTGGGGAGCGGGACCTTCGTGACCCGCGCCGAGCCCCGGCGGACGTTGCCCGGGCGGGCCGCCGCGGCCATTCCTTTGTCCCCCTGGGGACAAAGGGTGATGGAGCCGGCGGGGCCGCCGGAGGCGCTGGCCGCATCCGCTCCGCCGCATGGTCCGGACCCGGCCGGGACCATCTCGTTCAAGGATGCGGGGCCGCCCGCCGCCGGGTTCCCACAGGCGGCTTGGAAGAGCGCGCTCGCCTGGGCCGCGCGGGAGCGGGCTGCCGCGCCCGCGGCCCCGGGCGCGGCCGGCGCGGCGGAAGCCGCCGGCGACCCGGAGCTGCGCGCCGCCATTGCCGCGCATCTGCGGCGCAGCCGGGGCATTGCGGCAGAGGCGGAGCAAATCTGCCTGTTCCAGGGCTCGATGCAGGCGATTATGCTGCTCACCCAGCTGCTGCTGGGGGAGGGCGAGCCGGCCGTGCTGGAGGACCCGTGCTACCACGGGATCTCCAGGGCGGTTGCCGCCTGCGGAGGGGTGGCCGTCCCCGCCCCCGTGGACGGGGACGGCATCATCCCGCGCGACTGGGACGCGCGGGTGCTGTACGTCACGCCCGGCCGGCAGTTCCCGACCGGGGCGGTGCTGTCGCCGACGCGGCGGCAGGAGCTGCTGGCCTGGGCGGCCAAGCGGAACGCGGTCATCGTCGAGGACGATTACGACACCGAGTTCCGCTGGCGCGGCCGCCCGCTGGAGCCGCTCAAGGCGCTGGACCGCGAGGATCGGGTCGTGTACATCGGGTCTTTCTCCAAGACGATGTTCGCCTCCCTGCGGATTGGATATGCCGTGCTGCCGCGCGGCCTGGTCGGCCCGGCCGTACGGGCCAAAGCCCTGTACGAGCCGGTTTCCCCCGCGCGGCTGGAGCAGCGCGCGCTCGCCTGCTTTATGCGCCGGGGCGATTACGAGCGCCATCTGCGCCGGATGCGCCGGATCTACAGCGCCAAGCACGAGCTGTTCCGTCAAACGCTGGCCGAGGTCATCCCGGAACTGTTTGGGCTGCGGATGGCCGAAGCCGGCTTGCTCGTCTATGCCGACTGGAAGCAGTCCCCGCCGGAGTACAGAGCGTTCCGGGAAGCGGCCAGACGGCGGGGAGTGACATTTCGCGACGGTGAGCTGTACAGGCTGACTCCGGGACCCCCCGCGGCCTGTTTCAGTCTTTCCCACCTGGACGACGCATCTTTGGTCGAGGGGGTATACCGCATGGGCCAAGCGTGGAAAGATATTTATGAAATGAAAAAATAAGAGTATAATCGGCTTAATCCGGTTTTAAGACCAGGTAATGAACTCTTTCGTTTAAATCCAAGGAGGTGAGGAGATGCTTCACATATCCCCGTCTTCATTTATTCTGAAGCCGGCCTTTGCCAAAATCGTGTGCGAGCCCGGCTGGAAATGGCATAAGCGGGAAAAGCCGCTGCAAAACTACGATTTGTTTTATGTATGGAGCGGAGAAGGCACGGTGGTGTTGAACGATCAACCGATTCCGGTCGGCCCGGGCAGCTGCTTTTTGTTCCGGAAAGGGGACCATACCAGCGCCACGCATAATCCTCAGCGTCCGCTGGTGTTAACGTACATCCATTTTGATATCGACGAACCGGTTCATGAAATTCCCGGCCCTTATCGCAAGCTGGAGGAGACGCTTGATTTTGAATATATGCTTTCCCGGTACGTGCGTTTGTTTCTGGTCAAAGCGTATGGCGCCGAGGAAGAGGCCCGGCTGATTCTGAAGCAGCTGCTCATTTACCTGTTGCGTGCCGAACGGGAAACGCCGAAAGAGAAGAAGGTCAGCAACCAGTTGAATGAAGTGATTCAAGAGGTAGCCAATTATTGCCTCCAGCATCCCGGATTACCGCATAAAGTGGAAGACCTGGCGGCCCGGGCCGGCTTGTCCCCGCGGTATTTTTCCATAAAATTCAAGGAAATCATCGGGCAATCCGTCCAGTCTTATATCATCAAGACGCGGATCGACCGGGCGCAGCATCTCCTGCTGCATGCGGGCATGAATGTAACCGAGGTGGCGGATGCGCTCGGGTACCGGGATATCTTCTTCTTCAGCCGCCAATTCAAGCAGTACACCGGCAAAAGTCCCTCCGAAATTCGCTGATTCGCAAAAAAATTTCTCCCGGGCTGTTTCACCCCAATTCTTGGCGGGTAAATCCATTTTATAGCCGGAGTCTGGGAGGAGGTGTTACATTATGGGGAAAAGACGGCGGATGCGCAACCGGGGAATTTCGGTGCCGGGCAGCAGCATATTCAGATATCGTTTCCGGCATTGGAGACGTCCCGAACGGGAAGAAGAAACCTGGTTTTAATACAGTTTAATATTAAGTCGGGGACGTATTTCCCGGTCTTCATATAAGTAATAAACCGAAAGAAACGGCCGTGCGGGGGGACCTGCCGGCCGTCTTTATTTGTATAACGAACGGTGAGTTATGAGCAGGGGGCCGGTTGGTTACTGCGGCGTCCCGCAATCGCAATTTCCTCAGCCTCCCGCCGAAATAGCGGCGTTTTGGGCACTAGCGATGCACTAACTCTAACATGAAAGAAGAGTGTGGTTAAAAATGGGAGCCCTATCTTACGCGTGGCGTAGCCTTTCTTTTTTTCGGGGAATTTCCTTTTGCCTTCCAAGACTTACCTGCATTGATGTAATCGAGTATGAATTCCTGTAAAAGGTCAGGCTTTCCGGCTGGTACTAACGCCTGAGAGGAGTCTAACGGCTGTGGCAGCCGCTATTTAACGAAAAGTAGCCCTTTCGAAATTCTAACGGTCGTGAGCGCCGTTATTCTCTTGGATTCTCGCCTTAACAGCCTGTTTATGCGAAAATAAGCGCCGTGGCGACCGTTAGAATGGGAGATCGGCGTTTTCAGGACAAATAACGGCTGTGGCAACCGTTAGCGTCAATTTTCGTCTTTCTTGCAAGGCTGCTCATGCGACGGCGGTTAGGGAAATGGGGCACGCCGGAACCAACTCGCCACACCGAGGCGACAAGTTTCAAAATAAGCAGCGCCCTGTCAGGTTTGATGCAACTTCAGTGCGTTTTGGGGCGTTATTTTGACCCGATTCGGCTGCGGGGGAATCTTAGCGGTCAGAATGGCCGTTATTGCCCCGGTGTGGACCCCAAAATCAGGTTTGGTTCGCTTTTCCCCAGAAATTAGGCCCTGAAAAGACCTGAAAAGACCTGAAAAGCCTCTATTTCACGCCGCTCAGCCGAATTTGACAAAATCGCGCCGCATCATGCCCTTATCTGCAAGGCGTTCAAGTTGCTTAATGCAATGCCAGTGTTGAGGTAGACGTCTGCATGATTTTTTCTAGTCTAGCAAGTTAGGCACGGGTTCCGACTTAAGTCCAGGTGGATTCCGGTCCGCAGGCTGTGTCCGGCGGGCTAGAGAACAATTATGATAGGGGTATCGGTTTTGTGAGAGGAAATACATAACGGCGGGGCCGGAAAATCGTGGACGCATCGGACCCGACCTTATCCTGGTTAGGAGGACAAAAATGAAAACGAAATACAAGCCCGCGGCTTTGGCGGGAGCAGCAGCCGTACTGCTTTTGTTGGCCGGATGTACGGAATCCGCGAAAGTGGAGGAGCATGTGAAGCAAATCGTAAGCCAGACGGCGGGAAGCTTGGAGCAAGCCGTCAGCAATACGGTGGACGCCCATGTGGGAAAACTGAAAGAGGACGGTGCTTCTCTGTCCTTGTCCTCAACCGCACAACCGGTCGGGGCGACCGGAATCCGGATGGAGAATGAGGTGGGAGATATCGCGATCCGGGCCGCGGAAGGCAGCGACCTCAAAATCGAGGCACAAATCTGGTCGGCGAACAAGCCGGCTAACCAGGATGTGTTGACTAAGGTGTTCGACCAGGCGGAGATTACGGTGACTTCCGAAGGCCAAGACCTGTATATCGCCGTACAAGCCAAGGAAGACCCCGGTATGAATCTGTGGAAATGGGCCGAAAAGAAATACGGGTTCTCGGATTTCAGCATCGATTATACGCTTGAGCTTCCGGAGAACATCGTCTCCTACGATATTACAAGCCAGGTTGGCGATGTGACCATGACCGGGCTTGAAGGAAGTTACCGCATCAAGAGTGAAGTAGGCTCCGTGCAATTGGCGGAAGCGGGAATTACGGGAGCTTCCGCTATCAACGCTTCCACGGGAAGCATTGAGCTCGGAATTGCACGGATGGACAAAACGGCGGATTTGCAGGTCGAGGCGGAAATCGGCAGCATCGAAGCGAAGCTGGCCGATTCCTTGAACTGCGAGGTCGAGGCCAAGGCCGAATTGGGCGGAATCAGCGGGGTTTCGGATGGCCGGAGCCGGCGGGGCAGCGGCGGACCGCTGTTGTCGCTGAACGCTTCCGTGGGAGCCATTACGGTACAGTAATGGCTCTTCCCCTTTTACAGCCCCATTAGGGTTGGTTGGTCGAGGGCGCGAAAAACCGTCCCAGCGGTTCGCCCATCCGGACCTTTTGGCCGACGGCCCTGCCGGGCAGCGGTTCGAAAGTGCCGGTTTCCATCAACAGGACGACGGTGGAGCCGAATTCAAAATAGGCCAGATCATCGCCCTGATTCCAGGCCGAGGCGGTTTCGTCGCTGTAGCGGATACTGCTGACGTTCATCGCCCCGACCTTGACCAAGGCGATCTCGCCGCGTTCATGGGACAGATAAGTAATCAGTCTTTCATTCCGGCTGAGCACGCCTTTCATATGCTTCATCCCGAAGTCGTTAACCGGGTAGACTCTTCCTTTGATGTGCTCGCTTTCCAGCCGGGTACCTGCTACCGGCGCGTGAATCCGGTGGTAGTCGGTCGGGCTTAAATAGAGCACGAAGGCATATCCGTGCGCGTAGGCTTCTGTTCGGGGAGAATGATTCAACAAATCGTCCAGGGTGTAATCCTGCCCTTTTACATTAAAGATCGTGCCGGATTGAATCTCGCCCATAAACGTGATGAGTGCATCGACCGGGCTGATCAGTCCCCCGGGTTCCGGGTGGATCGGGCGCATCCCGCTCTTGAGCTTGCGCGTAAAAAATTCGTTTAACGTCCGGTATTCTTTCAGTTCCTTTTCCGCTTCATGCAGCGGAATCCGATAGGATTTGGCGAACCACGGGATCATGTGGCGGCTCGCCCCGGAATGCGAGAACCTGCCCATTAGCCCGGAGATCCACTTCCGGGAGGTTAGTTCAGTCATCCATTTCATCCAGTGTGCAGCCAAGTTGTTTCCTCCTAAAAATCAGGTTCAACGGGGTCGCCGGGACCCCGTTTCCACTTCCGCTTATATTGACACAGAATAGGCTCGAAATCAACCATGGAAGCGGTTGCTTAAAATTTTCCTTGCCTAAGCGGAAACATCTGGAGTATATTATTGGCAATCGCATAAGGGATACGGGGGCTTGAGTGAATCAGGCTGAGATGGCAGCATATTCCGCTGCGGACCGTTAATCTGAACTGGATAATGCCAGCGTAGAGAATCTGTCGTCCGAAATGCATGCTTTAGGATGTATTTCCCTGTGACTTAGCAGCCGCCTGAGCTTATTCAGGCGGCTTTTTTGTTTTATCCCGAACGATATGTTTACGAAAAAGGAGAGAGGTAGAGCATGAATCAAAATGGAAAAGAAAGCATTCAATCGACCCCGGGGGGTACGGCAGCAAAAAAAGGTTTGAAGCTGAGCGATATTCTGGTCACCGTGCTCGTTTCTTTGGTGATCGGGGTCGTCTATCATTTTTGGAGTTCCGTTTACAGCCTGGTGCCTCCGGTATTTTTTCAAGCGGATGAGCTTGTTTACGGCATGTGGTTTATTGCGGCGACGCTTGTGTTTCTGCTGATTCGCAAACCCGGGGTCGCTTTGCTGGCGGAGGTGGCGGCCGCCCATGTGGAGATTTTGTTCGGCAGCGAGTGGGGAATCCAACTCGTTCTCTACAGCGTTTTGCAAGGACTTGGAGCCGAACTGGTCTTCGCTTTGTTCCGCTACCGCAACTATTCGGGGACGGTGGCGGCCATAGCCGGGGTCGGATCGGCCATAGGTTCGCTCATTCCCGATATCTACTACGGTTATGTGGCAGACTATGAA
Source organism: Paenibacillus sp. A14 (assembly GCF_036864815.1). Lineage (NCBI taxonomy): Bacteria > Bacillati > Bacillota > Bacilli > Caryophanales > Paenibacillaceae > Paenibacillus > Paenibacillus sp. A14. Next base: position 37,233 of record NZ_JBAGJD010000015.1, on the reverse strand, counting down.
ACCTGGATGCTGTTCGCCAAATATGGCATGCGCGCCATAAGCTCCATGTTGTTTGCCGGGTATCTGGCTTATGCGCTGGCCAAGGCGGTCGAGGCCACCGGGGTTACGTCGCTGCTCCGTCCCGTTACCGCCAAAGACGTGGCGGCATTGGACGATTGAGATGGCCGGCCTGAAGGTGGATCTCCTGCCGGCGGATGAAGCGGAAACGCCGGTTTCCGAGCCGACGGCAGTAGAGGTAAGGGACCTCCGGTTAAAGTTCCCCGGCGAAGAAGCGTTTGTCTTCAAAGATCTAACGTTTCGGGTGCGGCGCGGCGAGAAGCTGCTGCTGCTCGGACCAAGCGGCAGCGGGAAATCCACCCTCCTGCAGGTGCTTTCCGGCATGATCCCCGAGCTTGTCGATGTCCCTTTGCGGTATTCGGAACGGGTGCTTCCCTCTTCCTGGGGCATGCTGTTCCAGGACCCGGACACCCAGTTTTGCATGCCTTATGTCGATGAGGAGCTGGCGTTTGTGTTGGAAAACCGGCGTGTGCCGCGTGAAGAAATGGTGCCGCGGATGCTGGATGTCCTGAGGAAGGTGGGACTCCGGCTGAAAGAGCTGCATGTGCCGATCGACACGCTGTCCCAAGGGATGAAGCAGCGGCTGGCCCTGGCGTCCATTCTGCTGATGGAGCCGGAGGTGCTGTTTCTCGACGAGCCGTCCGCCCTGCTCGATCCGGATGGACGGAGGCAGATCTGGCAGGCGGTGCGGGAGGTGGCCGAAGCGCGGACGCTGATCATCGTTGAGCATCGGATTGAAGAACTGCTGGAGCTGGAGCTCGTCGACCGGGTCGCCTTGTTTGGTCCGGAGGGCCGTCTGTTGGGACAGGGAACCCCGGAAGAGCTGTTCCGCCATTACCGCCAGGAGCTGCTGGCGTACGGGATCTGGCATCCGGGGGTATGGAACGGCTATATTTCCGCTTTCCCGGAAGCACATGGGCGCTGCATCCCGAAGGAGTGTGAGCGGGTGGCGAACCCGCATGAGCAAGCGATAGTCGTCCGGGGGCCGGGGCAAGTCGCGGAAAAGCCGGGGCAAGCCGCTCCGTTGACGCGGAGGGAAGCCGTGGAGCAACCCGTCATCGTCCTGTCGGACTTTCGCGGATTTCGCCAAGGTCGGCCGGTCATCCATGCCGGGCAGGCTAGCGTATACCCTGGGGATTTTATCGCGGTGACGGGGCCGAACGGGGCGGGGAAAAGCTCCTTGTTGCTTAGCCTGATGGGACTGCTCCCCTCGGAAGGGAGCTATCGGCTGTCCGGCAGAGACATGAGCTGGAGCAAGCTCCGCAAAAAGTTTGTTCAAGCCGCCGCCCGGGAGATCGGTTTTGTGTTCCAAAATCCGGAGTTTCAGTTTGTCGAGAACCAGGTAGCCAAGGAAATCGCCTTTTCCTTGCAGGAAGAGAAGACTGGTGCGGAAGAAGTATCGCGCCGGGTCGATGAGGCGCTGATCCGATTCGGACTCGCCGGTTTGGAGATGCGCCATCCGTATCAGCTGTCGCTCGGGCAGAAGCGGAGGCTGAGCGTGGCGGGCGCCGCCGTGCTGCAAAGACCGGTGCTGCTGCTCGATGAACCTACTTTTGGGCAGGATGCGGTGAATACCTTTGCGATTTTGGATCTATGCGAAGAGCTTCGGCGTGAGGGGACGGCTATCCTCATGGTCACGCACGAAGAAAAAATCGCGGAGACGGTCGCCACCCGGAAGTGGGAAGTGAGAGACGGGGTGCTGACCGACTGCGGATTGACGGAGCGGAGCGGGATGCGGATGGGGATGTGGCTGGACGACGCCGATCCGGCTTCCGCTCTGGGAACGGACATCCCGAAGGGCGAAAGGGTGAGCGTATGATGAAAGGCCTGTTTACCCCTTCGTACCGGACCTGGATGCATCGCGCCAATCCGGTTCTGAAGCTGGGAGGATCGATTTTGCTGTTCTTTGTCGCCCTGTTTACGCATCGCCCCGATTTTATGCTGTACCAGGCCGTCGTGTTCATTTTGCTGTTGTTTTGGCAAAGCGGATATGTGTTCTGGAAAATCCTTTTGGTGGTCCTGTCGTTCTTGCTGGTGTTTGTCTCGTCTTCCTCCACCATGATGTTGTTCGGCAAGGGGGAGACGCTGTGGTGGGAATGGGGACTTATCCGGGTCACGGAAGAAAGCTTTTACCGGGGGATCCATATCGGGCTCAAGTCGGTCACTTTGGCTGCGGAGGGATTGCTCTTTGTTTTGACCACATCCTCGGTGCGCTTATTCTACGCTTTGATGCAAAATGCAAAGCTTCCATCCAAATTCGCATACAGCTTCATGGCGTCCATCCGTCTTCTTCCCATGGTTTGGGAGGAGCTCCTTATCCGCAAAAATGCGCTGCGAATCCGGGGAGCACAGCGGCTGCGGGGCCCCCGCGGATGGATGGCGGCGATCCAGCTGTACGCGGTGCCGCTGCTCTCCCAAAGCATCCGCCGGGCCCACCGGGTGGCCGTGGCGATGGAAGCCAAAGCGTTCGACGGCCAAGGAGGAAGAACCTACTATTATCCCTCGGTCTTCACGCGGTTCGATCTGTTGATCGCCGCGCTTTTGCTCGGCGCTTTAGGCCTGGCGCTGCTGCTCGGCGGCATGCTGCCGGTTTTCCATATTGCGGATATCAGAAGCTTCTATCCGCAGTAATCGGGATTATCCCAAGCTGGCGGGACATGGTCCAACTTCTTCGTCATTTGCTTCATCCCGAAATATAAAACGGCTGCCCCATTACAGGAGGCAGCCATTTTGCTGTCCGGGCTCCCGGTCACCGCGGGGAAAACGGGGGTCATAAGCCCCGCTGCTCCAGCAAGTAGCCGGCAAATGCCACGGGCTGAATGTAAGTCTCCTTCCAGGTTTTTTCCATCCCGGCTTTGCGGAAACCGTAACGCTGGTCTCGACCATTGCATTCTATAAAGTAAGGATGGCCTTTGGAGGTAATCCCGATATCCATCCCAAGGTCTCCTAGCAGCGGCAGACTGGAGGATAGGCGTCGAGCCACCGCCAAGGCCAGCGCCTCCACATGGTTGATGATGGCGGGCACGAGATGCGCCGGGAGTACCGAGGGCAGCAGTTCCGTCGCGGGATAAGCGCCGCCGCCTCTGGCGATGTTGGAGACGAAGCTGCCCGGCGGCGCGGCTTTGGCGAAGAGGCCGGTGACCGTCCAGGTGCCCCGAAGCCCGCGCTGCACGGTTACGCGAAGATCGACGGGACGGCGTTCCACCTCCGCCAGCGGGATGCGCTCCTGGATCAGGTAAGGAACCGGGAGCCTCTGGCGTCTGAACCAGGCTGCGGCATCCTCCCGCTTCAGGCGGGTGGACGGCTGCGGAAAGGCTGCCTTTTTTGAGGAGGAATACAGAACCTCCCACACGCCGCCGGCGTCCCGCAGCCTCATGATTCCCCGGCCGACCGATCCGCGGACCGGTTTCAAAATAAGGTCGGAATACCCTCTCATCATCGTCTGCAGCGAACCGGCCGACGCGGTTACCGTTTCGGGCAGGTAGGGGCGCAGATCGGGATCGTTCCATAAAATCCGGTGAATAACGTCTTTCCCGTAACGATTATTCGTGTTGAATACGATTTTTCCCCGAGCGCTTAACGCCGCCAATTTGCGAAAGGCGATCTGTTCGCTGTACAGCGCCCGGTTATGAATGACGGACGGGATGGGCATGACGGTTTTGGCATAGTCCCGGCCGTTCCAGACATAGGCGATGCATTTGTTTTGTCTTAAGTCCATATCCCCGAGACGAAGAAAACAGGGGATTAGTCCGTATCTCCGTGCGGCTTCTTCATAGTTGCTAAGCGACTCCTGACCGGTCTTTCGCCGGGGGATCCCCCTGTACATGCTGGAATTAAGCAGAATACCGACATGGTTCTGTCCCATAGGTGTCTCCTCCTCGATACGGCTTCTTTTTTTACTATATGTGGTATGGGCCGGAAAGCGTGGACGACTGTACTCCGGCGGCAGCCTGTTTTCATATGTGCGGTCCGTGGCGGGGGCGCGGGTTTATGGATAAAGGATCTCAAAAGGGGGATGAAAATGGCAAATCGAAAGGTGGCGATCGTTACCCCGGGGTCCTTCGTCATTCCTTCCGGGCGCAGCAGCTCGGTGGAGCGGGTGGTGGAAAAGGTGGCGCCTCTGGCGGCCGGGCTGCTTGATGTGCGGATCTACGGAGTGGCCGGCTCGGGGCTTCCGACGAGAGGAGAGGTAGCCGGTGTCCCATGCTGGCGGCTGCCGGGAGGATCACGGTATATCCCTTCCATATTACACCACTTGAGAATATGGCGGCCGGATACGGTGGAAGTCCACAACCGCCCCGCGCTGGCTTACCGGTTAAAGGCAAAACTTCCGCACACCCGGGTTCTTCTCACACTCCATTCGACGACTTTCATTTCGCCGCCCCGCCTTCGGTCCGACCGGGCTTTACGTTATTTGGAAGCGCTGGACGGCCTGATCGTGAACAGCGATTATCTGAAGCGGGAGGTCCGCCTGAGGTTCCCTTCCCTCGCCAGGGAAATTAATGTCAACCCGCTGGGAGTCAGTCTCGATGATTTCGTTCCCCGCTGGACCCCGGCGGGAGAAGCGCTGCGGGAGGCCAGGTTGAAGGATTTCGGCTGGGAAGGCGCCAAAATCGTTTTGTTCGTCGGCAGGCTCATTCCTTCCAAAGGGGGACATCACCTGCTCATGGCCTGGGAGGAGATCGTGAAGGCGGTGCCTGAAGCTATTTTGCTTATTATCGGCAGTGCATTTTACGGGGATGACCGGGAGACGGGATATACGAAGAGGCTAAAGGCGATGGCTGCGACCTATGGCGGTTCGGTCCGTTTTCTGCCGTTCGTCCCGTATCCGAAAGTGGCCGACTGGTACAATCTGGCCGATGTTCTCGTCGTCCCCTCGGGGGAGGACGAGGCGTTCGGTCTGGTCAATGTTGAAGCCATGGCTTCGGCCGTTCCGGTGGTGGCGGCCCGGGTCGGGGGCATTCCCGAAGTCGTGGCCGACGGGAAATCCGGATTGCTTTATTCGCCGGCAGCCTGGAGAGAGCAATTGAGCGAACGCGTAGCGCACCTGCTCGAAGACCGGGATTTACGAAGAAGAATGGGCTGCTTCGGCAGGGAGCTTGCCAGGGAGCATTTTCGCTGGGATCATACCGCGGAGCGTTGGGTCCAACTGATTCGCGAGAGCTGAATATAACGGGATTCCTGCCTTCTACAGGAGTCTGGAGGTTTAAGGCGCGGGGATGTCCCCCGCGTCTTTCTTGTGCAGAAAGGTAGCCGTGCGGCTGTACGTTTGCCGTTGCAACCCCTCGGAAGCGACATACACTGAGGTATATGCTCAGTATAAACAGGACTGGGAGGTGACAGGTTTGATTCGTAAGCGAACATCCCGCATCCGAACGATCCGGAAAAAAACGATTCGTCCAAAAAAGCGGAAGCCGCTCGTCAATCATCCCGAGCCCCTGGTTTCTATCATTATTCCGGCCTTGAACGAGAAGGCCACGCTTCCGGCTGTCCTGCGTGAAGCGGGACGGGTTCATCCGAGAAGCGAGACGATTGTGGTGGCGAACGGGTCGACCGACGGAACGCCGGGTGTGGCGCAGAGGCTCGGCGCCAAGGTCATTTGGAGTCCGGACCCGCTCGGCCATGACGTGGGGCGTCGGGTGGGGGCGGAGGCGGCCAAAGGCCGTGCGCTCCTTTTCATTGACGCCGATATGGTCATTCCCGCCGGGCAGCTGCGCCCCTTCGTGGACGCCGTGCTTGAAGGCGGTGTAGACGTGGCACTTAACGGGTATTCCGGGCCGACGGACCGGCGGGAACCCCACCCGGTGGTCATCGCCAAGCATGTGCTGAACGCCTGGCTTGCCCGCCCGGACCTCCGGGGCGCCTCGTTGACCGCGGTCCCCCACGCGCTAAGCCGGAAAGCGCTGGAGACGATCGGTTTATCCGCACTGGATGTGCCGCCTCTGGCGCTGGCGCTGGCGGTGACCCGCGGGTTGGAGGTCCGGGCGATGCATACGGTTCAGGTGGGCAAATTAAACCCCCGCCGCCGCCGGAAGGGCCGACGCGATCTGCTGACCTCGCTGGTTTTGGGGGATCACTTGCAGGCCATCCACGGGCTGATTCGGGAAAAGGGCCCAAGGGGCGGTTATGACGATCTTGGACGATTGCGCGATAAGGTTAGGTGATCACATGAACCGCAAGGGATTTCGCCGGACCCCGCCGGCATACCGTGCCCATGGCACGGGACGGAATCGGAAAGGACCCGGCCGAACTCCGCTGCAAAAAAAACGCGCGGCGCCCGATGAAACCGGACGGCGGGGACGGATGGAAGCAGCCGCGAGAAAAGCAGGTTTTATGGCAGGCTCCCGCAGCGCCGCTCCGGAAAGCTGCGGACGATCGCTCCAGGAGGCCTTTAACGATTGGTTTTCCACAGCGGCCGAGCCGCGGGAGGGGAGCGGATGGGCCCGGGAAACCACGGACTGTGCTCTTGCTTTTCGTCAGGGGTATTCCCAAGGCTCGGGCATTCTTTGGAAGGAGGTCCCGCTTCCGCTGAAAAACCCCGCTTCGGCGGTCGTCACCGCAAGCAATGAGGAGAAGACATTGTCTCTCGTGCTCTCCGAACTGGAAAAGCTGCCGCTTCAGGAGATTGTTGTGGTGCTCAATGGCTGCACCGACAGGAGCTTCGAAGCCGTTTCCCGCCATCCTGGGGTGCTGAGGCTCAACTTTCCGATGCGTCTCGGCCATGACGTCGGCCGGGCGGTCGGAGCCAAGGCGGTTCGAGGGGAAACGATCCTGTTCGTCGACGGTGATCTTCCCGTCCAGGCCGAGGAACTGGCATCGTTTCTGCTGGCTGTCGACCGTGGGGCGGATATGGCGTTGAACGATATTTCACCCTTTCTCCCGCCCTTTTCCCAACATGATGAGGTAACCCGAAGCAAAACGTTTCTCAATCTGTCGCTGGGTCGCCCGGATTTGAAGGCCAATTCGCTGACGGCGGTGCCTCATGCCCTTTCCCGAAAGCTGCTCGACGCCATCGGAACCTCGGCCTTGGCCGTTCCCCCGAAAGCCCAGGCTCTGGCGATAGCCGGCGGCTTTGAGGTAACGGCTCCCGCCGCGGTCAACGTCCTGCGCAAAAACCGGATACGCGCCGGGAATACGGGCGCCGGGAACGCTGTGGCGAAGCTGATCGTGGGCGACCATATCGAGGCGTTGGGGACGGTGATGCAATGGAAGGGAATCCGGCTCGATACAACGCGGCTGTCGCGAAGCGAGCTGGCGAAAGCGAGGAATTTTAGATGAGTGAGTTCGGTCTGACCAGCATTATCATTCCTTCCTATAACGGGCTCCATCTGCTTCGTTCCTGCGTGGAGTCGATCAGGCGCCACACGGAAGTTCCTTATGAAATCATCATCGTGGACAACGGCTCCTCCGATGAAACGGTGGCTTACGCGGTGCAGGAGAAATTGGCGCTGTTTGCACTTCCCGGGAACAAGGGATTTCCCGAGGCCTGCAACCGGGGAATGTCGATCGCCTCAGGGGATCAACTGCTCCTGCTCAATAACGATGTGCAGGTGCAGCCGCGCTGGCTCTCCAACATGTTGGCGGCGCTCTGGAGCTCCGGGAAGGTGGGACTTGTCGGCCCGGTCACCAATTTCGCCAGCGGCCAGCAGCAAATCGATCTGCCGTGGTCCGGAGAAGCGGATTTTACAGCGCTCGCGGAGCGGTTGAACCGGTCGGATTCTACGAAATGGCAGGAGGTCCGCCGTCTTATCGGCATGTGTCTTTTAATGAAGCGGGAGGTGCTCGAAAGAGTCGGCTATTTGGACGAACGCTTTTCACCGGGGCATTATGAAGATGATGATTACAGCTACAGGGCAAGACAGTATGGTTACAAGCTGCTCGTATGCGGGGATACCTTGGTCTACCATGCGGGGAGCGCCAGCTTTAAAAACGAGAATCCGGAGAGCTGGAACAACCTGATCAGGAGAAACCGAAAGCTGTTTATCGATAAATGGGGAGTGGATCCGTGGGAGCTCATGTAGTCCGAAATCCTGGGGAAACCCGCCCCCATATCAAGGAACTTCACTGGGAGGGAAACTCATGAAAGGTGTGATTTTGGCGGGAGGCACCGGTACACGTCTATACCCGCTAACCCGGCTGATCAACAAGCATCTGCTTCCTGTCGGGAATCATCCCATGGTTAGTTACGGGATAGAACGGCTGCGTCAAGCCGGAATCACCGATATTCTCATGGTGATCGGAAAGCAGTCGGGTGGATTGTACACCCAATATTTCGGGAGCGGGGAACATTTTGGAGTGAACTTGACTTACCGGGTACAGGAATCGGCGGGGGGCATCGCGGAGGCGCTGGAACTGGCGAAAGGATTCATCGCTTCGGGCGAAAAATTCGTGGTTCTCCTGGGCGACAACCTGTTTCTGGACGACTTGACGTCCTACGTGGATAAATTTAAACGGCAGCCGCCGGGCAGCGCCAGGGTTTTGCTTAAACCGGTAAAGGATCCTCAGCGGTATGGGGTTCCGGTTTTTGACCCGGACCGTCCGGATCTGATCTCCTATATCGAGGAAAAGCCCCAGAACCCGAAATCGAATTATTCGGTCACCGGTATTTATATGTATGACGACGCGGTATTCGGGTGGATTCAGGGAATTAGCCGGTCCGCGCGGGGAGAATTGGAAATTACGGATGTAAACAATCGGTATGCCCGTGACGGAAAGCTGGAATACGACGTATTGCAGCTGTGGTGGGGAGATGCCGGGACCTTCGAATCGCTGAAGGAGGCCGCCGAGCATATGAAAGGGGTACTGCCCTAACAAAGGAAGGGAGGAGGATGTGGATGCGAGCCAGACACCCCAGGGGGCTACCCAGGCTCGGCTCGCGGCGCCGCCCGGGACGAAGGAAGCCCGGCCTGACCGCAGCGTGGCGCAAACATCGCCGCGCCGCAAGCCGCAGGTCCGGACGGAACCGGAACGGGAGTCTCCGGGCCGGCTCGCGGCAAGGAAGCGGGGCCTGGGGCCGGAGGAAAGAGCAGGAGGGCGGCGCTTTAACGGAAGCGGCAAACCGCGAGGGGGGAGCAGGAGCTGGCGGCGCCGGGCCGCCACCGCCCTCCGATCCGCCCTCCGGCATAACCGCCGGCCTGCCGCCGGACGGGTCTTCCGCATCGGCTAACGGCAAGAAGTTTGCCCTGCTGGAGTCGGTCAGGGCCGAAGCCTATGATGAAGGTTACCGTCAGGGACTGTTCGACGGCGGCGAAGCGCGGGTGGGACGTCAGCTTCCCCGTCATATGATCCTGCCCGAGCTTGGACTGGATGACGTAATTTACGCGGGGCTGGGAGCGCTGTCTTCCTTGTTGGTACGGCTCAAATCACCTTCCGAAGTGTATGACGCCTTCGATCGGGCTTTGCTCGCGCGAAAACCGCTTTCCCTCGTCCGCTTGGGCGACGGAGAACTGCTCACATTGGCTCACGATACCGTCCTCCCGGCCGAACTGGTCAAGCGGTACGGTTCGTTTCTCCCCTATGCCGGGGTTCATTTGCCGGATCCTGCGGCTCGGGAGGCGCTTGCCGGCGCGCTGCGCCGAGCCGATGTGATCGGTGTGCCGGAGTCGAGGCACCCTTTTTTTCAAGGTCTGCTGTTTCCGGTTCTCCGGCATTACGGCCTGAATTATCGAACGCTGATGATGACGTCATCAACGATCAATTATGCGCTGAATGAGGAAGGCTGGCTCCGAAGACTGATTGCCGGGCGCGGCTTGCTCCTCGTCGGCAACACCGCGCCGGCTTTGGCCGAGCGGCTGTCGGGCGAAGGCTTCCGGATCAGTGGCGTGATCTCCCCGGTCAACGGGGTCCATGACGCAAACCGGGTCGTCAGTCAGGCGGCGGGGATCGAATTCGATCTTGCCCTCGTGGCCGCCGGCATCGCCGCCGTGAGCGTGTGCGTCGGCATCGCCGCCGAGTGTGGAAAGACCGCGCTGGATTTCGGCCATCTGGCCGACAAACTCGTGAGCGGGGAGGTCCCGTTGAATTGATGAATGGAGGTGGAGGGCCGGATGCCGGATCGACAGGCTGATTTTCACAGAGGATATGAAGCGGGGTACGCCAAAGGGGTCGCGGCAGGGAGGCAAGGCTTCGGCGAGCGTTTTGACGGGGTCAGCATCATTATCCCCACTTTCAACAAGAAAGAAATGCTGCTGGAATGCCTGGACAGCATCGAGGCGTTTACCGATTACCCCTACGAGCTTATCGTCGTTGATAACGGGTCACGGGACGGTACGGCGGAGGAACTGCGGAGGCGGCGCGGTCCGCTTCGCCTTGCCGTTAACCAGGCCAACCTGGGATTTGCCCGCGCGGTCAATATCGGCCTGATGATGGCCAAGGGGCGCTATCTGGTTCTGCTGAACAATGATGTGCTGGTTACGGAGCGATGGATCGTCCAACTGTTAAGATGCCTGCGGGAATCCCCGGATGCCGCCGCCGTCGGTCCGGTTACAAATTACATTAGCGGCGAACAGCAGATTGAGACGGCGTACGGCGATATCACGGGAATGCGCGCCTTCGCGGCCGCCCATAACCGGAGCGATCCGGGAAAGTGGCGTGATGCGGACCGGCTAGTTGGATTTTGCCTGCTTTTTCCGCGGAGTACTTTTGAACAAATCGGGTATTTTGACGAGGGTTATGAACTCGGTAATTTCGAGGACGACGACTGGATTCTCCGGCTGCGGCTTCAAGGGAAAAAGCTGAAAATCGCCGGGGACACCTTCGTTCACCACTATGGGAGCATGACGATGAAGGAACTGGGCGAACGGAAGTTTGCCGAGGTGAACGTCAAGAACGGCGGTTTTTTCGAGGAAAAGTGGGGCCGAATCCATGCGTATTTGTCAAGCCGGGAAGAGGGGCTGAGGTCAGGCGGAAGTTTCCTGCGCATGCCCGATTTTTATCCGCCATTCTGCTGGGTCCGGAGCGCTACGGGACGGATTTACTGGCTTGAAGCCGGTACCCGCAGACTTCTGGCCCCGCAATTGATGACAGGGAGCATCCGAGAGCAGGCCGTGCGGTTGTCCGTCGTTGATCTGCTGCAGATTCCCGTCGGGCCCGAAATTTCAACCCCGGAGGAACTGTTTGGCTTGCAGCGGAAGCAAAGGGAGCAACTGGCGGTATTTCAGGATGCGGAAGAGCGACTCTATATAAACGACCGGGGAACGCGCCGGGAAATAGTTTCGGCCTATACCAGCCGGGTCTGGGGGCTGCCGCTGCCGTCTTCGCCTTCACCGGTTACCGGCCCCGGGTTGTCCGAGTTACCCGAAGGCCATCCGGTTTTGCCTCCCGTCGTTCTGGCATCGGATGTGCTGTAACCCAGAAGGGCGAAGGAACGGCCCCGTTCTTTTCGGCATATGTTAAAAAAGGATCGTACCGGCGGAAGGTCATGGTTCCTGCGGGGAAATCCGAGCTCTTAGTTGGAGGAATCAGGATGGAGCAAAAAATATCGGAGATCATCGTTCATATGTCAAATTCCCACCAGCAAATGGCGCGAATCATCGATGCCGAACGGGAAGTCGCCGTCCGCATGGCTCAGATTGTGCATGCCATTCCTGATGGGGAACCGGCTTTCGATGGAACGCCGGGCTTGCTGGAAAATACGGGTCGCGTAAACAAGAGCGTGATCTCCTATTTGAATGCCATTGCGGATCTTCAGGAGGCCATGGCCGAAAATCTCGGCCTCGTTCTGAAGGAGATTCGGGGGCAGGAGGAAGAGTAGGATGAGGATTGCGGGGATGATGGGATGAGCAGAGAACAGGCGTATTTGCAAATACTGGACGCCGCCTCCAAAATCCAGTGGAATGTCGCGATGATTTTGGAAGCGAAGGCGGTGGAGGCGGAGAAGGTTCGCAACTGGATATTGAATCATGTGCACGCGCACAGCTTCGAAACGCATGAGAAGCAGTTATCCGACCCGCTGGATGTCCATGAACAGCTCGTGGAGGTGATCGAGGGGCTCACCAAGCTGCAGAACGGATTGTGCAGCAATTTAAAGACGGTTCTTCCTCCGGAAGAAGAGGAATCCGGGGGGGACGAAGGCGGTTTTGGCGGCTTGTTCAGCGGCAACTTTGACCTGGAGGATTCGGACAAATGACCTGGAACCTTCAGGAAGAAGAAGCAGTGAAACTCAAATTAATCGAGTCGATTGCGAAAAGCCAGATGGCGATGGCCCGCATTCTGGATAGCTTGGCCGATGTCTCCGTCCACTCCGGGGAAACGGCCCGGCATTTGGCCGCCAATATCTCCATTCTGGCAAAATACCAAGACGCGATGGCGCGGACGGTATGCGGCATCCGCGTGCATCGGGTAAATTACGGAACTCCTTCATCGCCATGGATTATGAACTTGTGCTATCCAGCAGCATCCGCTACCCGAGGAGAACAGGAGGATCAGTGAAAACATGACAACGATGACGAAATTGCGGCGGAGACGCCGGCTTAAAACAAGAAAGCTGGTTAAGGGACGGGTGCCCAAGCGTAAACGGCTTGTGCGGCGCAGCCGGAGGCTTGGCCTGCAGCGGGTACGCAAAAGACAGCTTCGGCGCAAACGCCGCCAGTATTCGGCTCCCGCTCCCGCCCCCGCTCCTGTCGCACTTCCGCCCGTTCCGGAGCAGCCATTGCCCCAGAGCGTGCCCGCCGCTCCGGAACCGCCCCCGCCGACGCCGACCGCCGTTCCGGAAGATCCGGCCGCTTATGAACAGGCCTACAACGAAGCGTACCAGGAAGGATTCAATTCCGGCTTTGCCAAAGGATATGAAGACGGGCATACGCTGGCTTATACCGAGCGCGTTTAGTCCGGCTATCGGCAGCGTTCCGTCAGGGAGCCCTCTATTCCGATCATTTCGGGATAGGGGGTTCTTTATTTTTGGCCTATTCAGGCATTCGCCAATTTCTCAGGCTACCGGGTAGTCGTCCATGATGCACGTGTCCGTGGAGCATATATTTATAGGGACCCAGGAAATAAAAAAGGATAGGATGAATGCCTTGAACAACGTAATGGATGAGAGATCCGGAGACGAATACCGGGCCGGTTATACCGAAGGCTACCGCTTCGGGGGATGCAAGGCGGTTCTCGCCCGCATTCCGTATTCCCCCATTCTCAAACGGAACCTCCGCGTGCTCTATGTTCAGCAAGGGTTTGATGCGATCGACGGTGGTGTGGCCGAGGCGCTTCGAACGATTACGGAAGAATGCATAGTGGCTTCCCCCGATACGATGCTTCAGGCCGCCGCCAGCCACCGTCCCGATCTGGTGCTTGTCATGAACGCGCTGCATGTATTCCCGGAGAACCATGCCGATCAGATTGTGCAAATTCGTCAAATGGGGATCCGGACGGCGGTTTGGTTCGTGGACGATCCTTATTTCACCGAAGATACGGTACGTCTGTCGCAATATTACGACGCCGTATTCACCCACGAACTGGAGTGCGTCCCGTTATACCGGAAAGCCGGGTGCGGGCACGTGCACTATCTGCCGCTCGCCGCGGACCCTGCACTCTTTCGCCCCTTGCAGGTTTCCCGGGAGCATCAGTATGACATCTGTTTTATCGGCAACGCGTTTTGGAACCGGGTGGAGCTGTTTGACCAATTGGCGCCGTACTTGCAGGGCAAGAGAGTATTGATCGCCGGAGGACATTGGGATCGTCTTCCTAATTATGAGCCGCTGTCTCCTTTTATTCGCAACGGGTGGATTCCCGTGGAAGAAACGGTGTCGTTCTATAACGGAGCCAAGATCGTGATCAATATGCACCGGCCAACCGACGCCGGTCACGACAACCGCAACTCCCACAATGTGCCGGGTTCCTCAATCAATCCAAGAACCTATGAGATCAGCGGATGCGGAACGCTTCAGATCACCGATATCCGCCAGGATCTGACCACCTATTACCGGCCCGGATATGACATCGAGACGTTTCAGGACGCGGACGAACTTCGGAACAAAATCGAGTACTATTTGACCCACGAGCACGAACGGCTTCAGATCGCTTGGCGGTCTCTCTGGACGACGAGAAGATATCATACGTTCACCGACCGCCTCCACCGGCTGCTCGGGGCGGTGCTAGCCTGAGGGCGGAAGCTTTGGCAAAAATAACAGAAGGAGTGACGAAATGACCACAATAGTTTATTCGCCTGCGGGCGGGGAACTTCTGACCTCCCAGGAGCGGGGAAGACAAAACGGGTTGAGAGACGGATACTTCGAAGGATACTTGCGGGGGCGCTCCAATGCGATTGTGGAGAAGGTCAAACCGCAATTTCCGTTCCGTCCGGTCCGAGTGCTATATGTCGGTTCCGGCAAGGGCTTTCCTTACTCGCCGATCGATGAGGCCGTAATATCCACTCTGCGCCAGCTGACCGCGGAGACGATCATCTGCGATTCGGGCGTTCCCCTGCCCGAGCTTGCGGCTTCAACCCGGCCGGATCTGGTGCTCGTCCTGGACGGAATGGAGCAATCGCTGGAGCAAATCGATCAGGTGCGTTCGCTCGGCATCCGGACGGCCGTATGGATGACCGACGATCCATATTACACCGACATCACTTTTTCGATGGCTCCCCATTATGATTATGTGTTCACCCTGGAACGCAACTGTATCGACTTATACCGCTCCATGGGATGCCCTAATGTACATTATTTGCCGTTTGGAGCGTTTCCCGATCATTACCGGCCGATTGTAACGCGGGTGCCCGATACTCGGAACGTCGGCTTCATCGGCTCCGCTTATTGGAACCGGGTGAACTTCTTTCAGCCGATCATCGGGCCGCTGATGGATCGGGGGTTGAATATCAACGGGATCTGGTGGGACCGTCTTCCGGAATACGAAGCGTATTCCGACCGGATCGAGCTTGGCAAATGGATGGGGCCGTTAGAGACGTCGGGAGTATATGGCAGCACGAAAATCATGATCAATCTCCATCGCTCTCCTTTTGAAGATGATACGAATAAGAACGCGGCCGGCATTACCGCGGTATCTCCGAATCCCCGAACCTTTGAAATATCGGCTTGCGCGACGCTGCAAATGGTGGATGCCCGGGACGATCTGGCCTCCTTCTATGTGCCCGGCGTGGAAATCGAGACGTTCACGTCGCCGCAAGAACTGCTTGAGAAAGTGGATTTTTACCTGACCCATGAAAAGGAGAGACAGGAAATCGCCCTCCGGGCCCTGGAGCGAACGTATCGGGAGCACACGTACGGCAACCGGATCGACGAGATGCTTCGCATAATCTTCGGGTAACTTTGCGCGAAGACGGACCTGATCAGGGGGCGGCAGATCCTCACAACGATTCAGAGGTGATCGAAGATGTCGGAACGAAAAAAGCTGATGCTTTTTTCACATGTATGCAATACCCGGAGTATTACGGGCGCGGAAAAACTGCTCTTGTTTCTGGCCAGGAAGCTGTCGCTCCATTTCGATTGCGTCATCGTAGTTCCGCAGGAGGGTATCTTGTCAAAACTCGCCGGGGAATACGGCATCCGGGTCCTTTATTATGAGACGCCTATGCTTTATACCATGTGCGCCCCCGACGCCCTTCTGAACCGGGATGCCCAGCGATTGAAGAGCCATCCGGCCACGGCGGGACTGGCGGGCCTGCTCGTTCAGGAAGCTCCCGCTTACGTGTTCGTCAATACGAGCGTGAACATTGTGCCGACGATGGCCGCAAAATCCCAGGGAATCCCGGTCATCTGGCACATTACGGAGATCATCCGGGAGAATGCCCATACGGATGGGGCCGTGGCGATTATCGATCGATACAGCGACTGGATTATCGGGATTTCGGAAACCGCGGTCCGCCCTTTTCAAGGTAAGCCCGCGGAATCCAAAGTAAGTCTGCTGTACCCCTCCTGGGGAGAGGAGTTCCATCCGGACCAATGGCCCCTCAAACGGCTGGCCAAACGGAAGGCTTGGGGCATCTCCGCCGATGCGAAGGTGATCGGCTATATCTCTTCGTTTCTGATCGCCGAGAAAGGTGCGGATCATTTCGTCGAAGCGGCGTCGCGGCTGGCGAAGCTTCACCCGGAGTTGTATTTTGTCGTAATCGGAGGCGAGGTGGACCGGACCTACTACGTCTCCCTCCGGAAGACCGCCGCCGATTCGGGACGGAGCGCTCAGTTTATCTTCATTGATTACGAGAAGGATATCGAAGGAGCCTATTCCGCGATGGATATCGTGGTCATCCCGAGCCTGCTCAGCGAAGGGTTCGGTATGACGGCGATGGAAGCGATGATCTTCGGCAAACCGGTGGTGGCTTATGCCTCCGGAGGGCTTCGGGAAATTCTCCAATTTACGGGAAATGAGCGGTACCTTGTACCGACCGGGGATAAAGAAGGGTTAACGGCCAAGATTTCGGAACTGCTGGAACTGCCGGATGCATTGCAGCAAGTCGGTTTGGAAAATCAAAGGCGAGTGGAGTCGATATTCGGCTCGGTGGCTTATGAGAACCGGTTGCTCAGCATATTGGGACATATTTCGACCCTCTCCGGGCAAATCGTTCCGATCGAGGAAGTTTTATATACTGCTCCGGAGGATTCTCCGCCTTTGCCTGAGCCGATCGGGCCCGTACCGTCAGCACCGGAGCCGGCGCCGCGAAATCGGCGGCGCCGGAGGGGGAGACGCGCCGGATGGCTGCGAAGGAGAAGGGCCCGTTCCTCCGCAATCCGGAGGGCAAGACGAAAACCGCGACGGAGCCGCCGCGCGGTGAGGCGGCGGCGTTCCCGGCGCAAAGCGTCGGCCAAAAGGTAACCGTAAAGGCAGACTAAACCATTTAACTTCAGGGGGTGGGAATTAAGGTGAAGGTCTTGACGATCCTGGGGACGCGTCCGGAAATCATCCGCTTAAGCCTGATTATTCCCTTGCTGGACCGGTATGCGAGCAAACATGTTCTGGTTCATACGGGCCAAAACTTTACGGCCAGCCTGAGCGGTATTTTTTTTGAGCAGCTCGGTCTCCGTTCGCCCGATTATGTTTTGCAGGACCGCCAGGCTTCGCTCGGCGGGCAACTGGCGGCGATGTTCTCCCAAGTGGAACGCATTTTGCAGCAGGAGCAGCCGGACCGTGTGCTGGTCCTGGGCGATACGAACAGCGCCTTGTGCGCCATCCTTGCGGAACGGATGGGCTATCCTGTCGTGCATATGGAGGCGGGCAACCGCTGCTTTGATTTGGAAGTGCCGGAGGAGAAGAACCGGAAAATTATCGATGCGATCTCCTCTATAAATATGCCATATACAGCCCAAAGCAAAAGCCATTTGATCGCCGAGGGCTATCCGAGCCGAAACATCGTACTGACCGGCAATCCGATTTACGAAGTGATGCGCCATTACGAGAAAAAAATCGCAAGCAGCGACATTTTGGAGCTTTTGAACCTCAGGCCCGGCGACTACTTCCTGGTGACGACCCACCGGGCGGAGAACGTGGATCGGCCGGAGCATTTACGCGAAATCATGTCCGGCTTAAATAAGGTGGCCGAGACTTACGGGCGGAGGCTTATATGCAGCATCCATCCCCGCACCCGCTCCAAAATCGCAAGCGATTTGCGGATGGAAATGCATCCGCTCGTTGAATTTCACGAGCCCTTCGGCTTTTTTGACTTCGTCCGGCTGGAGGAGCAGGCTTCCTGCGCTTTGACCGACAGCGGCACGGTGCAGGAGGAATGCTGCATCATGCAGGTTCCGACGGTCACCTTGCGCAGGACGACCGAACGTCCCGAGACCGTGGACTGCGGAAGCAACATCGTTTCCGGTCTGGATGCCGAGCGTATCGCCCGGTCGGTGGCGCTCATGACGGAGATGGATCGGAAGTGGGAATGTCCGGAGGGATACCTGGCGGAAAAGGTGTCGGAGAAGGTTGTTAAATTTCTGCTTGGAGGGAAACGGCATGTTTGAGAATAAACGTATTTTGGTAACCGGGGGTACCGGTTCCTGGGGACATGAGTTAATTACGCAACTGCTTCCGCAGCAGCCCCGGGAGGTGATCGTCTTTTCCCGGAACGAGTCCACTCAAGTAGCGATGAGCCGCCAATTTGAAGATGACCGGTTGAAGTTCTGCATCGGGGATATTCGCGACAAAGAGGCGCTCATCCAGGCCTCCCAGGGCGTGGATTACGTGTTTCATCTCGCGGCCTTGAAGCATGTGCCGGTGTGCGAGGATCAGCCTTACGAAGCCTTGAAAACGAATGTCATCGGGACGCAAAACGTGATTGAAGCCGCGATTGCCAATGAAGTGGATAAGGTGATCTACATCTCTACGGATAAGGCGGCGAATCCGTCCAACTTTTACGGAATGACCAAAGCGATCGGGGAGAAGCTGATCGTTTACGCCAACCTGCTCCGCAGCAAAACCCGCTTTGTCACCGTACGCGGCGGCAACGTGCTCGGTACGAACGGCAGCGTGGTCCATCTGTTCAAGAGTCAGATCCGTCAAAAGGGGCAGGTCACGATTACGGATATGAAAATGACCCGCTTCTTCCTGACGCTCCGCGACGCGATATCGCTCTTGTTTAAAGCTTCCGTGGAAAGCGTCGGCGGCGAGATTTTCGTGATGACGATGCCGACTTGCCGGATTGTGGACCTGGCGGAGGTACTGATCGAGGATTCGGGTGTGCTGGGTGTGAAGATTACGGAAAGCGGCATTCGGCCCGGGGAGAAAATTCATGAGATTCTGATGAGCGATTTCGAAAGTATGACGACTGTTGTTTACGATGACGCCTATCTGGTCATTTTGCCGACGCTGAACATCCCGGGCTTGCGGGAGCATTACCGCCATTGTTCTCCGGTTTCTTTCAGCAGCTTCAGCTCGGAGCATAATCTCATGTCCAAAGAGGATATCCGGGGCATTTTGCGGCGCGGGGGGTTCCTGTCATGAAGCTGCTTGTTGTCGGGGGGAACGGAATGGCCGGCCACGTGCTGGTAGACTATTTCCGGCGCCAGGGACGACACCACGTGTTTTATACGAGCCGGGATCCGAAGGATCCCCAAGGGCTCTACCTGGATGCGGCCGACAGCTTTATGGTGGAAAAAGTAGTCGAAACCGTCCGTCCGGATATCGTAATTAATGCGGTAGGGGTGCTCAACCAGTTTGCCGAGCGGGATAAAATCAACGCCTACCATATCAACGGTTTTCTGCCGCACCGCCTGCAGCGGGCGGCGGACTTGACGGGCGCCCGGCTGATTCATATCAGCACCGATTGCGTTTTTGAGGGAACGCGGGGCGCCTACAACGAGGAGGATGAGCCGGACGGCCGCAGCGTGTATGCCGTAACGAAAGCGCTCGGGGAAATCCGGGCGCCCGGCCATTTAACGATCCGGACCTCGATTATCGGTCCGGAAATCCGGACCCGGCGCATCGGGCTCATGAACTGGTTCATGAGTTCAAGCGGCGAGGTGTCCGGGTATACGCGTGTCATGTGGAACGGGGTTACCACACTGGAGCTGGCGAAGGCGGTCGATGCGGTGATGGATTCGTCCCTCTCCGGGCTGATTCACCTGGCCCAACCGGCCCCGGTCAGCAAGCATGATCTGCTTTTGTTGATCCGGGAGACCTGGAATCTTAAGCATATCACCGTCGTTCCAAGCGATACGCCCGTCCAGGATCGGACGCTGGTATCGACCCGCACCGATTGGACCTACCAAGTCCCTCCTTACCGGGAGATGCTGAAGGAGTTGGAGAGATGGATGAGAGAACGCAAGTACTGCGCGGCAAGCTGATTCTCATCACGGGCGCCTCGGGATTTACCGGACAACATGCCTGCCGCTACTTTTCTTCCATAGGCATGAGGGTGGCCGCGGTGGTGCGGGAGGATCCCGGGCAGGCGAACCAGGGCGGGGTCACCTACCACCGCTGCGACCTGCTATCGTCCGAACAGGTTCGGGAAACGGTGAGCCGGATCGGGCCGGATTACGTTTTGCATTTGGGAGGCAAAAATTCCGTGCCGGAGTCATGGAAAGACCCGATTCTTTACATGGAATCCAACGTGCTCCCCGTTTTGTATTTACTCGACGCGCTGCGGGATCATCCCGATTGCCGTACGCTTTTGGTGGGATCGCGGTTATCCGGGCCGCCGATTTCTTCTTCCTATCGTCCCCACCATCCTTACGGGCTGAGCAAAAGTTTGCAGAAGCTGGTCGCGCTGTCCTGGAAAGAGCTGTTCGGCCAGAACGTCATTCTGGCCGAACCCGGCAATTTGATGGGCCCCGGCCGTTCGACGGGCTTCTGCTCGCTGCTGGGCGGCCGCATCGCGCAGGAGGAAAGAGGAGGGGGGAATCCCCCTTTTCGCGTCTCCTCCCGGCAAGAACGCAGGGATTTCCTGGATGTCCGGGACGCCGTAAGGGCCTATGCCTTTTTGCTGGCTCATGGTTCAAGCGGGGAAATCTATCAGGTTTGCTCGGGAAAGCCCAGAACGCTCGAAGAAGTGACGAACATGATGATAAGCCTTTCAGGCAGCGGGATGGCGGTGGAATGGGGGGATAGCCCGACGGCCGATTCCACGGCCGAGGCGATCAAGCCGGAGTATCTGGAAAGGATAGGATGGGCCCCCCTCTTCTCCCTCCGGACTTCCCTGGAAGATATAATCCAATACTGCCGGGATACGGAGGAAGGAGGAGAATGAGATGCTTCCCGTAGTTACCATCGTCATTCCTTTCTACAATTGTGCCTATATCGATCAGGCTATACAGAGCGCGCTGAACCAAACTTATAAGCCTTTGGAAATCATCGTGGTGGATGACGGTTCCACCCGGCATGTCGACCGTCTTGCCCCCTATCTTTCTTCCATCAGTTATTTGGGGAAAGCGAATGGTGGCACGGCCACGGCGCTGAACCACGGCATCCGGCATGCTTCAGGCGAATATATCGCCTGGCTCAGCTCGGATGATTTGTTCTACCCGGATAAAGTTGCTCGTCAAGTAGCATTTATGAGAGAGCAGCGCGCACGAATTTCACATACGAATTTTAATTATATCGATCAAGCCGGAAAAGTGACTGAGTATCATGTTTCTCCGGGTTTCAAGGCTATGACCGATTTCTACCGCAGTTTTTTGAATGCGAATCCTGTTAACGGATGCACGGTGATGGTGAAGAAGGAGTTGTTTCAGGCGATCGGCTTGTTTGACGAAGGGCTTCCTTATACGCATGACCTTGATTTTTGGATTAGGGCGATTAAGAGCGGCACGTGCTTTCCGTTCTTGAACGAAACGCTGACAGCCTACCGCTGGCACGATGCTATGGGGACGCTGCGGCATCAAGAGAAGGTCATGCCGGAGTACTTGAGCACGCAAAGCCGTTTTAGAGAAGCGATAATTCAGCTATTGTCACGAACGGATATATAGCAGTCTATCAAATCAAGAAGTTAATCTACCTCCTTTCGCCCCTTTTGCTATTCTTAGAGAATTCGTCCAACCCTTTTCTAGCACACTGCATAGAATAGGACTAGAAAGGAGGTAGAAAACAAATGCCAAACTTTTTAGTAGACAGTCAGCTTTCTCAGAACGCTTCGTTCGCGAATGCCATTTCAGAACCGGCGTCAACGACGCCGGCGCTGTTCGGCACGCTCGGGTTGGACACGTCGGAGGCAGGCCCCAACCTGCGTGTCCATTTCAGCGCTACCGTTACGCTGAGCGCCACCATCGCCATTCTTGTCCCTGTAACGATCACGATCAACCGAGTTATAGGTGGTGTTTCGACAACGGTCTATACGGCCACCAAAACGTTGCCGGTCGGAACGCTGCTGCTGACGACGGATGTCATTACGATTAGTGGTATCGACATCCCGCCGGCTGCTGATTTCATTAGCTATCGAGCTTTTGTCAGCATTCCAGCGGGCTTGGCCGTCATCCCGAACCGGGTTGGTCCGGAAAGCTTCCAGGCTGTGGCCTATTCCGACTTGCCGACCCCTGTTTAACGCATTCCCCAAAGAACCGCCGGGATCTTGATCCCGGCGGTTCTCCGTTTAATTAGGGAAGGAATCGCGAATCTATTCTATTAAACAGCCTCTTTTTCGCTATACGGAAAGTCGTCCAAGCATCGTCTCTCTATCAGCATAATATAGCATTATGAAAGGAGGTAGAATGTTAATGCCAAATCAATTTCTCGATGCAAAGGTAGCTGTCAACTCAACGGGCGGTACCGCAGTCACTACGACACCGGCCATTTTCGGTACTCTCGGTTTGGATACTTCCGACGCGGGTCCCGACCTGGAAATCCAGTTCTCCGCCATGGTGACGATCTCCGTTGCAAGTGCCGCACCCACCGATGTAACAATTACGATTAACCGGATTTCGTCGCTGGGAACAGTGCCGATTTACACGGTTACGGAAGGCTTCCCGAATATCACAGCCGAAGGCGGGCAATTTGCCTTCACGATTACCGGAGCCGATTACCAGCCGCCGAATCCCGATGGATTCCTGATTTACCAGGCGGTTGTTTCCGTGGATAGCACGACGGCTACGCCGACTCGCGTAGGTCCGGAAAGTCTGATCGCCGCCGCTTATTCCGAGCCCGCTGCTTAACCTCTTGTCCAATTCCCGACTTTCTCTTATGCCGGTCCCTATCAAGGGGGCCGGTTTTTTCTGCGATTTTTCGCCGGGGAAGGCCAATGACGTGACCGTGGGTTCACGGTGGGAAATATATTGTACTATCGCATAAATTCACTTAAGTCGCGCTCTGCCGGAAGGCTGATCGCCCGGGAAGGAGAAGGCATGAGAATCCTGCTTGCAACTTATTGGCTCGTCCCGCATGTGGGCGGAGTCTGGAAATTTATGATGCAGGTCAAGCAGCACCTGGAGGAGCTTGGCCATGAAGTCGATTTAATGGGGAACAGCCCGGATTATAGCAAATACCATGTTTGGAACCGGGGCAAAGAGCTCTCCAAATCGGAACTCCGCCCTCTGTTGGTTGCCAAGCTGGACAAAAACAAAGCCCCCTTGCTTCATGCGCAAAGTCCCATCGATTTCTATGAGCTGGATCGCTATATGATGGAGCTGTCGGCTGCCTACTTTGGCTTGGACCAATACGATGTGATTCATACTCAGGATATATTTTCCGCCAGGGCGCTTGCCAGGGTCAAGCCGCCGCACATTCCCCTGATCGCTCATCTTCATGGGTCGGTAGCCGCGGAATTAAAAAACCATTTCATTCAGAACCCGCATTTGAATGTGAATGCAGGCTCGCCGGCCTGGAGGTATTTTGAGATCATGGAGCATTATGGAGCGATGTCCGGAGATCTGGCGATTACCGCCAACCATGTGCAGCGAAACAAGTTGATCCATGAATACTGGGTCCCCGCTTCACGAATCGCCGCCTTTCAATACGGACTGGATGCCGAGGCTTTCCGGCAGAGTGTGATGCGCGGAACCTCCATCAGACGCCCCGAAAGAAAGAAAGTGATTATTTTTCCGGCGCGTCTGACCGCGGTAAAAGGCATCGACGTGCTCATTTCGGCGCTGGGAATCCTGAAGTCCGCACGGAGAGATTGGGTTTGCTGGATCGTGGGAGAAGGGGAGAAGCGCAAGGAATTGGAGGAGCAAGTCGCCGCGCTGCAGTTGCGGGAAGACGTCCGTTTTCTGGGAGAACGGGATGATGTGCCCGCACTGCTTGCGATCTCCGATATATTTGTCCATTCGTGCATCCAGGATAATCAGCCGTTTTCGGTAATGGAGGCGCAGATGGCGGGACTGGCGGTGTGCGTTTCGGACGCAGGGGGACTGCCGGAGATGGTGGAACACGGGAAGACCGGCTTGATCTCGCCGGTAAACGATCCCGCTAACCTGGCCTCCCAGTTGTCGCTTCTGCTGGAAAATGAAGCCCTCCGCAGGGAACTTGGAAGAAACGCACAGACCTGGGGGAATGTCCATTGGTCGATGAATGAAATGATTCAAAGACTGCTGTCCGTCTATCATTTGGCGCTAATTGAACCTATCCATAAGCGGACGGAGAAAGCTGCAAGCCCTCCTATCAATTCTCATAAAGTAAGCGGCGATCTATACAACCGGATTTTTGCGGTCCCCTCCGCTCATCCTGAAATTTTGGTCGATTCCGCGGTGTGGAACCGGATCCTGGAGAATCTTCCACAAAAGTATACACTCTACGATTCGGAGGTTTTGGAGCTCACCCGCTAAATCTTTGAGCGAAAAACCCCAGTCTGAACCCGTCATCAGGGACAGCCTGGGGGTTTACTTTCCACTGGCACTCCGAAGTCGTTCTATTAAATCCCCGCATCCGAAGAAGAGTTACGCCTCTGAAGAAAAGGTTGTACCCGGGCGGGACGGAGCCCTTCCCTTTGAAGAGGAAAAGCATAACATGGCTTATAGAAGCACATCTGCATTGGAGGGCTGGCATGTCTACTTTAAGAATCAAGGCGATGGAAAACGGAAAAATCGATTCTCGATATATTCAAGCTGTTGACATATCTTTGACCAATTTGGGAGGGGACAGCTTTGAATTTTTACTGTTGGGATATGCGCCGCAAGGGCTGATTCACCGTGGGCTTTATCATTTGGGGCAGGGAGATACCGTGACGATTCCGACGATCAAGACCCGATATGCTCCCTTTGAAATCCTCGTGGTCACCAACGCGTTGGATTATCACACGACCGCTTTGACCATGTTCGCCCGAAACCAGCAAGAAACCGTGGCCATCTTTACTCAGGATGATGCGATACGGGAAACTTAACATCAGGGAGGTGGGATGGTGAAGGTGCTGTTCGTTTTTTACGTACCCAGCGGCGGCGTCCATTCCTTAAACCGTCAGCGTTGCCTCGCCCTGCGTCGAAACGGGATCCAGGCGGACTGCCTGTATTACGACTGGGGGGCGGGATTTCAAAGCCTGGAGGATTTTCCGGTCTACTTGACCCGGGATGACCAAGAAACCGCGCATATTCTTCGGTCAAGAAACTATGACTTTATCGTCGTGACTTCGGACTATACTTGTTTTGAGCGTTTCAGAAAATTGGGTTACAACGGGAAAATGGCGCTGGAAATTCAAGGATACGGCCCGCCGGAGCTGGCTCGTCACAGGCTGACGGAGGGAGCTTCGTCGATCCAGCCCCATGCTTCCGCCCTGATCAACCCCAATACGCCTCATATCGCTTTTTTATTGCAGGAAATGTATCCGGCAATCCCGTTGTTCCAATTTAACAACTGCTTTGATTATGAGCGGTTCACTTATCGGGAGCAGGCGGGTCGTCATATGGATTCGCCGATCATGGCCTGGCTGGGTCGAATTGAAGACAACAAAAACTGGCGGGAATTTTTGTATATCGGGTATTCACTCCTGAAGCATTATCCCAAGCTCAAGCTTTGGATGTTCGAAGATTCCAATTTAGCCAATCCGGAGGAAAGGGGACAGTTCGACCGCATTGTGGAGCTTTTGCAATTGAGTCCCCGGTTGATCCTCCGCTCCAATGTGCCTAATGATCATATGATGCATTACTTTTCACAGATCGGAGATTCCGGCGGATTCCTGTGCTCTACCTCGAAAGCGGAAGGCTCCCCGTTGGCCATTTTGGAAGCGATGAGCTGCAGGTGCCCCGTCCTGGCGGCGGATTGTGACGGCGTGTTTGCCTCCGTTGTTCACAATGTCACCGGCAAGAACTATAAACTGGGGGATGTCGACCATGCGGTCAGGGAAGCCATCGAACTGATGGATAACGGCCCGCTTCGTCAAAATATCCAAGCGGCCGCGTTGCTGCATGTGCAGACGGAGTTTAACGCGGAGGTATACTGCCGGAATTTTATCGGTATGCTCGACCAAATTCTTTAAGGAAGGAGGGGAACGGTCTTTGAAATATACGCATAAAGTAGGGACGGCAGCCGGAACCTTTCCGCCCTTTTTGGTGGGCAAGGAGGAAATTGTGTTAACTTCGGTGACTTTGATGAGCATCTCGCCCGGCGACCGGGTTACTCTAAGGCTGGATGTGGGGTGGAAGAAGCCGGTTCAATGGGATAAGGGGGAAATCGAGCTGAGGATTCGCAAGGATACCCACGATGGTTCCGTGATCTATCGGACGCTGGAAACTTGTCTTGAAAAAGCCTACACGATGGAGATAGTGACGGAAACCGGGAGCGTCCCGGTTCAGCACTTCTATTTGACCGCGTGTTCCCCGGACAGCAGGGCCATCATTACAGGGCCGTACTCGCTTCAAGGGTCGGTATTCCCCGTAAGCTGATACCAAAAGGCTGACTCCCGCAGAATCGCGACAGTCAGCCTTTTGGTATGTTTACGGATTATAAAGAGGGCAAAGCGGGCCAGTTCGCGTAGGTTTCCGCGAGGCCTTCCTCAATCGCGTATGAGGGCTTCCAGTGTAAGTCGTTGCGTGCCTTAAGATTGGATAGGCAGCTGTGCCGGATATCTCCCGGTTTCCCCGCTTGGTACAGCACCTCGACTTCTTCGGGATGCAGCTCATGCAGATACGCAATCAGTTGATTCAGCGAAGTCTTTTTTCCGGTGCTCACATGGATGGTGTCCCGCGACCCGTGTTCCGCCGCAGCGAGAATGGCCTCCGCGACATCCCGAACATAAACGAAGTCCCTCGTTTGTTCTCCGTCTCCGAAAATGGGAAGAGGAAGCCCTTTTTTAAGCCGGTCCATAAATATGGCAACCACACCGCCCTCTCCCTTTATGGTTTGTCCGGGCCCGTACACATTGGCAAACCTCAAGATGGTGTAGGGGATGCCGTAAAATTTGTCATAGAGCCTGATGTATTGTTCCGCGGTCCATTTGGACAGCCCGTAAAAAGAAATCGGCTTCACCGGATCGAGTTCGGTCAGCACCTCTTTGGCAAGGTCTCCGTATACACCGGAAGTGGAAGCGAAAATGAACTTGCTCACCTTGTTTTCCCGGCAAGCCTCCAACAGGTTCAAGGTGCCGGCCACATTAACATCGGCATCGAAAAACGGCCGGTCGATGGATTGCCGGACATCAATCTGGGCCGCCAGGTGGACCAGCAAATCCGGCTTTGATTCCCGGATGATTTCCCGGGTGCGTTCGCTTTGGATATCCGCGACATGAAGCGTTGCCTGCTCCGGCACGTTTTTCCTTTGCCCCGTGCTTAAGTTATCGATGACAATGACCTTCAAGTTTTGGCGGATTAGCCGGTTGACGAGATGCGAACCGATAAATCCCGCTCCGCCGGTAACGACTGCGGTCTTCAATTCCCATGGCCTCCCTTGAATGAGCGCATAATACGTATCGTATGAACGAAGGTTAAATTTGGCATGGGACAACAGAGGAGATCGGGTAAGTTTACCTGTATTCCGGAGAACCCGGAGGTGCATCCTAAGTCCTGTTCATCATAATTTTATATGGATAGGGGATGACTTCATGCGAGGAGCCAAAATCGTAAGCTTGTCATTATCCGCTGCAATGATCGCCGGTATGGTGGGGATAACGGGCTGCGGGAACCGAACGGACAATAACAATGTCCGGACTCAGGGCCTGCGTCAGCAAAATGCGCGCAACTTTGACGTGAACTCCCTGCCTGAGGGCAACCGAAACTTTTCCCGCAGCGCCGGTAACGGTCAGAGTGAGCGGATTAAATCGCTCCGATACAGTCCTGCTTTGAGCAACAAGGTAGCCCAGCTTCGGGACGTGCAGACGGCCCACGTTGTAGTCACCGACCGTGATGCGTATGTGGCGCTTACAATGCACGGTGCAAGTAACGCCGGCGGCCTTGGCGGCAACATGACCGGCATGTCCACGGGCATGTCGACCGGTATCGGCGGCAACCGGGGAACCGCGAATATGGGCGGGCCTTACGGTGCCGATTACGGAACCCGCGGCGCCGGGGACAATGGCCTGGCTTTGGGATTGACGGGCCGTTCGGGGACCGCCGGCAGCCTGTTCGATATGACCCGGGGCAACGGATTGATGGACGGCACTACCGGAACCGGGATGCGCGGCACGAACGGAAACATGGGATTGAACGACATGAACGGAGCGGGTACGCCTGGAACGGCGGGGACCGGAGGATATGGAAGTATGGGGATGGGCGGATACGGATCGGGGGCTGGCCGGATGAGCGGATTCGGAACGGGAACCGGTACCGGTACGTTTAACGGGTTGGGCAACGGTACCGAAGCCGGCCAGGTGACGGACAATGTACCGCAGCGCCTCAAAGACAAAATATCGGAAACCGTCAAAAGAACAGCCCCTCATATCCGCAACGTCTACGTTTCGGGCAACTCCGATTTCGTGACGCAGGTCGGGAATTACGCCACCCAATCCCGCGACGGGGGAACGGGAGATACGCTGAGAGGATATATTGCTGATTTTGAGAACATGATCAACCGGATCTTTCCGGGACGTGCCGGCACGATGACCGGGCCGAACGGGTATGCGCCTACGACGCCTAACGGATTTACCGGCGGTGCGAACCGCGGCGGGATGAATACGGGCGGCTTCTCCGGCGGGGTCACAAGGTAACTGGCGATTTAAAGCAAAAGCGTGGCCTGCGGGAAAAGATATCCCTTGCGGCCACGCTTTTAAACTTATTCTTTGAACTTACGTCCCTCGACCCAGACCTGTTGAAGTTCAAGCTCCCGGTCCAGCAGAAGCAGATCGCCGAGCTTTCCGGTTTCGATCGACCCGGTAAGGTGGTCGATTCGAATCAGTTTGGCCGGGTTAAAACTGGCGGCTTCCGAGGCTTCCTCAACGGAAAGCCCGATTTCCCGGACGAGATGCCGGAACCCGCGGATCATCGTCAAGGTGCTGCCGGCCAGCGTTCCCTCGCTGTCACGCAGCGTACAAACATGATCCTTGACGACAACGGGCAAATCGCCCAGTTTATATTCGCCGTCGCCGAGACCTGCCGCGGACATCGCGTCCGTAATCAGGATCAGATTATGGTTCTTTTTTACGCTGGCAAGCAGTTGGATTCCGGCTTTATGCACATGAATACCATCGGCGATGATCTCCCCGCTGATGGCGGGAGAGCTGAGGATCGCCCCGACTACGCCGGGTTTGCGGTGATGCAGCGGCGTCATCGCATTGAACGTGTGCACGGCGTGATGCAGTCCGACTTCAACGGCAGCCATCATTTCCTCGTAGGTCGCGTCAGTATGACCCGCCGCCGCGACGATTCCTTTTTTGCGTAAAAACCGGATCAAGTCATGGGCTCCCTCACGCTCCGGAGCAAAAGTAACCTGTTTGATCAATCCCGGGTACCGCTCCTCCCAGGCCTCGATCCACTCGGCGTTTGGCGGAACGATATGTGCGGGATTTTGCGCCCCCGGCCATTTCGGACTGATAAAGGGGCCTTCCAAATGGACGCCTGCCAGTTTGGCATAAGGCATTCCGTTTTCGATGTAGCGCTGAACCTCCTCCAGCACCTGTTCGATGACCGGCTTCGGTAACGTCATCGTCGTGGCCAGCATCGAGGTCGTTCCCTGGCTGCAATGAAGCTTGGTGATCGCGTCGAAGGCTTCTTGTCCCGGTTCGGAAAAATCATGCAGCATGCCGCCGTGGACATGGACGTCTATGAAGCCGGGCAGGACGAAGCCGCCTTGGGCATCGACCACTTCCACGGAGCCGGGGGTTTCCGCGGGCGCGCCGGCGGTCGAGCCGACGTAGGTGATGACGCCGTCCTTGACGGTGACGGCTCCATCGGATATGCGCCCTCGGGGCGTTACGATGTTAGCATGGATGATTTGCACCGCTCCCGGCCGCATCAGAGCAGCCCTCCCGCAGCTTGGTCAAGCACCACGACGACATTGGGGTGTGTCTGGAGCAGCGAGGCGGGGCATTTGGTGGTGATCGGTCCGCGCAGCGCCCGGGCCACGACCTCCGCTTTATCGGCTCCCTTGGCCATCAGCAAAATTTGCTTGGCCTGCAAAATGGTACCGATCCCCATCGTGATCGCATGGGTCGGTACTTCATCGATCGAAGGAAAATACCGGGCATTGGCCTGGCGGGTTCTTTCCTCCAGCTTGACGATATGCGTCGGCCCGGTCAATTCCTCGGCAGGTTCGTTAAAGCCGATATGGCCGTTATGCCCCAAGCCGAGCAGTTGAAGATCGATTTGCCCGGCCTGTTCCAGCAGCCGGTTATACCCTGCGGCCGCCTGTTCGGGATCGGACGAGCTTCCGGAGGGAACATGGGTATTTTCCGGCAGGATATCGATGTGATTGAACAGCTTTTCGTTCATAAACCGGCGATAGCTTTCCGGATGCTGCTCATCGAGCCCGATATATTCATCCAGGTTAAAACTGCTGGCCTGCTTGAAGCTGACCACGCCCTCCCGGTAAAGCTCGATCAATTTGCCGTACACTCCGACCGGGGTGCTCCCTGTAGCGAGTCCCAGAATGGCCCGGGGATTCGATTGAAGCAGACTGGCGATAATGCCGGCCCCGGTTTCATTGAACTGCAGTTCGTCTTTTACCTTGATAATGTTAAGCATGCGTATTGCCCTCCCTTTGTTTTCTGTATATTTGCACGTTCTGGTAAGAAGTTTCCAGCTTCGGAATGAAATCTTCAAATTCCATGCTTACCATTCCCGTAAATAAAATATCAATCACATGCAGCTGCGCGATTCGCGAAGCCATGTCTCCCCGGCGCATACCTTCTTCCAAAGATGAGGAGAATAACGATATGTCGGCCAGGGAGGCGAGCGGATTGCTCCCATACTGGGTCAGCGATACCGTCAAAGCCCCGCTGTCTTTGGCGCAGCGAAGGGCATCGATCGTCTCCGGCGTTTCGCCGCTGTAGGAGACGGCAAAAGCGATATCGCCGCTCCCGAGTGAGGAAGCGGAGGTAATCTGCATATGGGAATCGGCGAACGCCGTGGCGTGCTTCCCGATCCGCACCAGCTTCTGATAAAAATCCTGAGCGATGATCGATGAGGTAGCGACGCCGTAAAGGTCGATGCGTCCGGCCCGGCAAAGGGCGTCGATGGCGCGGCGCAGCTCGTTCATGTCGAGAAGGCGCGTCGTATCTGTGATGGAGGCCAGATGGTTGGCTTCCATCGCCTGCACGATTTTGTGCAGGTCGTTTCCCGCGATCACATCCTGATACTGGGCCTGCGAAGGCTGATGCGCCAGTTCCCCGGCCAACTTCATTTTAAAATCGGGAAATCCTTTAAAATGAAATGTTTTGCAGAATCGGGTCACCGTTGAGGGGCTGATTCCACAGGTATAAGCCAGCTCAGTGATGCCGAGGTGGATGACGGAGGCCGGTGATTTTAAAATATATTCCCCCAGCCGTCTTTCCTGGGGAGGCAGCGTTTCCAAATGGTTGGAGAGCGCGTGCAGGATGGGTGTCTGCAAAAGGCGTCGCCTCTTTTCGGATATGAAAATTATTTTTGGTTATTATTATAAATCAATGAAAATTATTTCGATTTCATCATAATCGTTTCTCTGGCGGAAAGCAAGATTTTCCTGGAAACTCACAGATTTTCTTGTCATTTCATCGGGTGCATACTACACTGAGTGTAAGCATCAATGAACCGAAGAGGTGAAAGGGATAGTGGATTCTAATCTTGATGAATATATTGAGCGGCTCTTGTCCGCGTGGTCCAAAACGTTCCGCAAAATGCAAAGCCAGATTATGCACCACCGGGAATTGGGGCTGACCGGACCTCAATTTCATATGCTCGCGTTGATCGCCAAGAACAAAAACTGCAATGTCAGCTATTTGTCGGACAAGCTGGAGGTCAAGCCCAGCGCGATTACGGTGATGGCGGACCGTCTCGTTCAGAGCGGATACGTGGAGCGCAGGCATGATGACCAGGACCGGCGAGCGGTGCTGCTGTCAGTGACCGAACTCGGTGACGAGGTATACGAAGAGGCGAGAAAACGGTCGCGTAATGTGCTCAAATCGTATCTTTCGGGCCTGGAGCCTCATGAGCTCGAAGTGCTGATCGGCGTGATAGAGAAATTTGCCGGAGGAGACGAACCGGACGGCGAAGAGGCGTAAACCACAAACGGAATAGAGCGGCTTGCCTGGCTTTCGGCAAGCTTTTTTCATGCCGGAGATCGGCATGCCTATTGTTCCGGAGGAGGACATCGCGAATGTATGAACCAAAGACGAAGGAAACCGACCAGGATGTGCTGGAGTTTATTGAAAATGTGGAGCATCCGGGTAAACGTGAGGACGCCCTGAAGCTGTTGGCTATTTTTTCGGAAACGACCGGGTATCCGGCCAAAATGTGGGGGCCTTCCATCATCGGATTCGGCTCCTATCATTACAAGTACGCATCGGGACATGAAGGAGACGCGCCGCTCGTCGGCTTCTCGCCCAGGAAGTCCAAGATCAGCCTGTATTTTGCGACCGGGGATCCGGAGCGGGAACGGCTCTTGCAGCAATTCGGCAAGCATACCGCGGGGAAAGGATGCGTTTATATTAGTAAGGTGGCGGATATTCGTATAGAGATTCTGGAGGCTTTGATTCGCCAATCGGTTGATTTTCTCCGGAAGACCTATTCCCAGGCCCGGCCGGAAAAAGAGTAGTGCAGGCAGCGATTTCGTCATTCGTCGGGTGGAGAAGGAAGCAAAGGGGAGATCGTCCATTCCGAGCAGCGCGGATTTCCGCAGTGCTCCGCCCATTTTATCCGGTTACGGCACCGTTGCCTCCGTTTCTTCATAAGATGTGTTGACTGTATCCCTTAACCTTGTTAAACCATAAAACCCGAGCAAGGAGGGGTGACGCATTTTGAAGAGCAGCGATCGGAACAGCAATCTGTTAACACATCGTGAACGGGAGGTTTTCGAACTCCTCGTGCAGGATAAAACGACGCGCGACATTGCGGGCCAGCTGTTTATCAGCGAGAAAACCGTCCGGAACCATATTTCCAATGTTATGCAAAAGCTTAACGTCAAGGGTCGTGCGCAAGCGGTAGTCGAGCTGATCAAGCTTGGGGAGTTAAAAATCTGACGGTGATCCAAAAGGCCTCGCCCGGAAAACCGCAACCTTCTTTTTCGTCCCGCACTTTGCGGGAGGGAGAGGAGGTTTTTTTGTTTGGGGGGCGAGAAAGACCATTCAGGCAGCAGTCCATTGCCAACTGACTCGCCAAAATGATCACTAAAGACACTAGGCTTTCAGGGAAATAGTCTCTTATCGCTTTCTGTAAAATGAGTCGTTAAAAATAAGCGCGAAAAAGAAGGGATTTTTTCGAAATAGGTCGAAATTACCAAATGGGGTAAAGTCAAATTCAGCGAGTGAGTCAGTTTTACTGTTTTTATGGAATACAAAGGAGAATCACGGACGATGGAAATTAAACCTAAATACATAATTCAGCAGAGGTTTCCACACTTATTACAGTTGAAATCTAATGATGAAATTCAAATTCTCCCTGCGGGCAAGGGAGACTGCAATTTGATGATGGTTCATAAGGGTGTCGAAAACTATATGTACGACCAAGTGAGTCCCAAGGTAGAAATAGCGAATTGGATGACCCAATTTGAACATGTGATGAAGGAATCGCATGTCCTATTTTTTGGTGTAGGTCTTGGAGGTCATATCTCGGCATTTCGACGAAAGCATCCTGAGATTCCCTTTTCCGTGTTTGAGCCATGTCCAGGTATTATGTCTGCTTTCTTAGAGCATAGTTCTCCAAATGAGTGGGAGATTTTATCATCGGTTGATGAAATCATGTTGGGTGACCCGTTTGAGAAAGCCGCGCCGGCGCTTGCAGGGCTGATCGACCGCGTTTCCAGAATCCTGGTTGTCGTTTGGCCCGCCTATATGCGGATGTTTCCGAAAGAACTCGAGCAATTTAATAATACTCTTCGACAACTGGTGAATTATAAGCAACATAGAATCAAGGTCAATCAGTTCTATGAAAAAGAATGGGCCTTAAACAGCTTACATAATATGCCTTTTGTATTGAATACCCCCAATTTTCTGAAAAAGGGTGAGTCTCACCTTGAAGGCAAGCCCGTAGTCATCGTTTCCGCCGGGCCTTCACTGAATGATGAAATAGAGCATCTCCGAACGATTAAGGAGAAAGGGCTTGCCTATATTTTTTCGGTAGGTTCGGCCGTGAATGCATTAATAGAACATGGGATTTACCCGCATGCTACTTTCAGCTACGATCCAAATCCTTATAATGTTGATGTAATTAAGAAAATAATTGATAAACGGATAGATAAGATCCCTATCGTTTTTGGAAGTACGGTAGGCAGAAATACGCTGGATTCTTATCCGGGCCCCAAAATGCACGTTATTATTACCCAGGATGAAGTATCGATGCAATTGCTTCGCAGCAAATCCGGCGAAACGCCTCCTCTTATCAATGATGCTCCTTCAGTCGCAGTGATTGCGTTACAATGTATGATTCGTATGAAGGCGGGACTGATTATTCTGGTTGGGCAAAACTTGGCTTACCGCAACCGGAAGTACTATGCATCCGGAATAACGAATTCAACAGGCATTCCCTACGGGGAAGGAATGACCCAAATGGAAGGCGTAAACGGGGGGGAGGTCATCAGCAACCCGTCTTTTATAAAAATGAAGAGAGAAATGGAGTTTTACATTCATTCTAGTCCGGGGATTGAGTTTATTAATACAACCCGGGATGGCGCTCAAATTACAGGAACAAAATTCCTTCATCTGGATGAGGTTATCAAACTGAGGCTCCAAGCAAAAACAGTCGATGCCGCATGGATGTTCGACAACGCTTCTTCCGGTTACGATATAGCTCAGTTTAAGAGAAGCTTAGATAAACTACAGCGGGAGGGGGAGCTGTTTCAGCAGATTTTTGGACAACTGCAGCAGAAGTTGATGGAATTGGCTAATTGGGTTAAGTTTGGGCTGGATGAGAAGGTGAATGTGGCTTTGGCTGAGTTCGACGATCTATTTGCGGAGATGATAGGCAATCCGTACTTCAAGTTATACATATTACCGAGAAATCGGTCGGGTTACGAGTTTTTATACAGCAAGATGAATTCTATTAGAAATGAGCGCCAAGCTTTAAGTAGGGCTCAAAAAGTTGTTTTACATTTCGGGGATTTCGTGTGGAGCTGTCAGCAGGACTATGCGCAGTCCAAAGATATTATAAGTCGTTTTCATATTTCCAATAGGGGTTAGGAGACATAGTAATGGCCGGAAGAAAAAGAAAGCTGGAGAAAGTAGACCATATTATAAAAGTTACTTTGTTGACTACTCAAGTGATAAATTTGACAAGCCCATTTTATGCCAGCGCGAGTGGGAAGATAGAACAAGATCAAGCAAATCAATCTTACTCGGACCGCGCATTAACTGTTACGGACTCGACGTATGATTTACCTCATGACATCCCTCAAACTTTTTATATGATGTCGAGCGATCCGATGGAGCTTTTGCAAACACTCCCACACGGAAGCGGGGTTTCATTGACCCCCTTGCTTAGTTTGTTGTTCGATCAGGAACTGCGGCTTGGAACCGGAGAGATTACGGTATACCGGCTATCGGACGACCAGGTGGTGGAACGTCTGAGCGGCGGGAACGTGCGCTTGAGCGGAAGCGTGGCGATGATCAGTCTGACTCATCCGCTGGCGGACGACACTTCGTATTACGTCCAAGTGAGCTCGGGGATGTTCCAGGATGGAGCGGGGCAAGGGTTTGGCGGCATCTATGGACCCGGATTGTGGAGCTTCCGGACGGCGGACCAAACGGCCCCGCAGATGGTGAGCAAGAGTCCGGAAGGCAGTGGAGCGATTTCACTTTCAGGGCTGAGCATGACGTTTAACGAACCGGTGCAGTGGGGAACGGGTGACGTCATTGTACATGAAGCCTTGGATGGCCGTATAGCAAGACAAGTCCGCGTGTCGAGCGGTATGTTTACAACCGGCTACGGAACCTTGAATGGAGACAGAGCGGACCTGTATCTGGACGGCGGACTGGAAAGCGGAACATCGTACTACGTGGAAGTGACGCCGGGAACGCTTATGGACCACAGCGGCAACCCGTTTGCGGGCATCCTGGGGTCGAGCGAGTGGACGTTTACGACCTGGGATGAGGCCCCGTATTATACGAGCCTGTCGCCGCAAAGCAGCGGTGCGACATTACAGCCGGAACTGACCATTCTCTTTAGCGAAGCGATTCGGCTTGGGAGCGGAGAGATTACGGTGAACCGGAAATCGGACAACCAGGTGGTGGAACGTCTGAGCGGCGGGAACGTGCGTCTGAGCGGAAGCGTGGCGATGATCAGTTTGAATGGTCCGCTGGCGGATGACACTTCGTATTACGTCCAAGTGAGCTCGGGGATGTTCCGGGATGGAGCGGGGCAAGGGTTTGGCGGCATCTATGGACCCGGATTGTGGAGCTTCCGGACGGCGGACCAAACGGCCCCGCAGATGGTGAGCAAGAGTCCGGAAGGCAGCGGAGCGATGTTAGTTTCAGGGCTGAGCATGACGTTTAACGAACCGGTGCAGTGGGGAACGGGGGACGTCATTGTACGTGAGGCCCTGGATGGCCGCATAGCAAGACAAGTCCGCGTGTCGAGCGGTATGTTTACAACCGGCTACGGAACCTTGAATGGAGACAGAGCGGACCTGTATCTGGACGGCGGACTGGAAAGCGGAACATCGTACTACGTGGAAGTGACGCCGGGAACGCTTATGGACCACAGCGGCAACCCGTTTGCGGGCATCCTGGGGTCGAGCGAGTGGACGTTTACGACCTGGGATGAGGCCCCGTATTATACGAGCCTGTCGCCGCAAAGCAGCGGTGCGACATTACAGCCGGAACTGACCATTCTCTTTAGCGAAGCGATTCGGCTTGGGAGCGGAGAGATTACGGTGAACCGGAAATCGGACAACCAGGTGGTGGAACGTCTGAGCGGCGGGAACGTGCGTCTGAGCGGAAGCGTGGCGATGATCAGTTTGAATGGTCCGCTGGCGGATGACACTTCGTATTACGTCCAAGTGAGCTCGGGGATGTTCCGGGATGGAGCGGGGCAAGGGTTTGGCGGCATCTATGGACCCGGATTGTGGAGCTTCCGGACGGCGGACCAAACGGCCCCGCAGATGGTGAGCAAGAGTCCGGAAGGCAGCGGAGCGATGTTAGTTTCAGGGCTGAGCATGACGTTTAACGAACCGGTGCAGTGGGGAACGGGGGACGTCATTGTACGTGAGGCCCTGGATGGCCGCATAGCAAGACAAGTCCGCGTGTCGAGCGGTATGTTTACAACCGGCTACGGAACCTTGAATGGAGACAGAGCGGACCTGTATCTGGACGGCGGACTGGAA